>JBBRBU010000015.1:0-72198 GCA_038205505.1 Lysobacterales bacterium
TGTCCTCAGTGGCCCATCAGATTTTCGGCATCGGGCTTGTCATGCACACCAAGCCGGTCCACCAGGGTGCTGCTCGCCTCGTTGAGGCCGATCATCTCGACGACCGCACCCTCGCGGCGGAACTTGATCACGACCTTGTCCAGCGCACCGACGGCGGAAAGATCCCAGAAATGCGCATGCGAGACATCAATGATGACGCGTTCGAGTACTTCGCGGAAATCGAAGCGCTGCACAAACGCATCGGCGGAGGCAAAGAACACCTGACCGGTGACCGTGTAGCGGCGTGTGCGGCCTTCATCGGCAGAGGTCGATCCCACGTGCAGTACCTGGCCAACCTTGCGTGCAAAGAACAGCGCCGACAGCAATACGCCGACGAGCACGCCCTTGGCCAGATCATGCGTGGCGACAACGACCACGACAGTCGAGATCATGACCAGACTCGATGATTTCGGATAGGTGCGCAGGTTGATGATTGAGCTCCAGCTAAAGGTGCCGATCGAAACCATGATCATCACTGCGACCAGCGCCGCCATCGGAATGCGAGCGACCAGCGGCCCGGCGAACACGACCATGATCAGCAGCACGACACCGGCGGTCAGCGTCGACAGACGCGTGCGTCCGCCCGATTTCACGTTGATAACGGACTGGCCAATCATCGCGCATCCGGCCATGCCGCCAAGCAGACCGGATGCGATATTGGCGATGCCCTGCCCGGTTGCTTCGCGATTCTTGTTGCTTGGTGTGTCAGTCAGATCATCGATGATCGCCGCCGTCAGCATCGATTCGAGGAGGCCGACCACAGCCAGCGTGGCCGAGAACGGCAGAATGATCTTCAGCGTTTCGAACGTGAGCGGCACATCGGGCCAGAGGAAGACCGGCAAGCTGTCGGGCAATTCACCCATGTCGCCGACTGTGTTCACATCGATCTTGAAGTAGATCGCGATGGCGGTCAGCACAACGATGCAGATCAACGGCGACGGTATGGCTCGGGTGATGCGCGGAAACAGGTAAATGATGCCAAGACCTGCCGCGACCATCACATAAACCGGCCAGCGCACGCCGATCAGCTCGGGCAACTGGGCCATGAAGATCAGGATCGCCAACGCGTTGACGAAGCCTGTGATCACCGAGCGCGAGACGAAACGCATCAGGACGCCGAGGCGAAAGGCACCAGCGAGGATCTGCAACACGCCGGTGAGCAATGTCGCCGCGAGCAGGTATTGCAGACCGTGATCCTTGACCAGGGTGACCATGACCAGGGCCATTGCGCCGGTCGCGGCCGAGATCATGCCGGGTCGGCCACCGGTGAACGAGATCACCACGGCGATGCAGAATGACGCATACAGGCCGACCTTCGGATCGACACCGGCGATGATCGAGAACGCGATCGCCTCGGGAATCAGGGCCAGGGCCACAACCAGCCCAGCCAGCACATCGGCGCGCGGATTGGACAGCCATTCCTGGCGAATGGAATTGAACACGGAACATCCAGCTCGCCGTCAGCGAGATTTCGGGAAGGGGAAACTGCTTACGCGGATCGACGCGTAGCCGGAATGGCCCATCGATTCAACGGCCGGCGCGCGAATTGATCGCAAGCGCAGCGAGACGCGTGGGGCGCGCATTCTAGACCACAGGCGCCGGAATGCCCAATTCAGAGGGAATTGCCTGGCCTATACATCGAATGGGGCCGCCGCTGGAGGATCTTGCGGAACCTTCATGCTTCGCCGTTGTTGCGGGAAGACATTCACGAATAGCGATCGGACGTTGTATTCCGGGAACCGGCGACGCTGGAATCGCCGGAAATCCTTGCTTCCCGATGTCAGTCGATATTCGCGGCCGCCTCATGCGGAAGGACGCGAGCGGCGAGTTTGGTGTCGCCGCGGATCAGGTCGACTTCGTCGGAGATGATGTGTGCGGCTTCGTTGAGGACGATGTCGCGCTTGGCCTTGCGTTGCTCTTCGCGCTCAAGATCGTTGGCGATGCTGCGCTCGTCCGCTTGCAGGCCATCATCGAGAGTTGTCGAATTCGGATTTGTTTCCTCTTCGCTCTCGGCACTGACCATCGTCGACTCGATTTCGATATCTTCCGTGTCGAGATTCGCTTTGCCGGTACCTTTGTTCGCGTCTTCGACCGCCTCGGCGGCAGGATCCTTGTCCGGGAATGCCCCACCTGCGAGCGCCTCGCGGGCTTTGCGCTTGGCTTCCTGATCGTCACGTTCCTTGGTCCGCACCTGCTCATTGAGCGAGAGCGTCTTCTCGGCACGGATGCGCTTGGCATCGGTGATCTCGTCCTCGAAGTTCTTCCATTCCACTTGCTGCTTGGAACGCTCGTGGTGGCGCGCGAGCAGCATCGGAATCAGCGGCTTCAAATCTGCCACTGGCTTGTACTCGGCCTTGCTGATCGAGGTCCATGGCAGCGCGTTGTCGTAGCTCGACTCGCCGAATTCGTCGCTGGCGACGGTCAGCGGGAAGCTGATCTCGGGGGTTACGCCGCGCAACTGGGTTGATCCGCCGTTAATACGGAAAAACTGCTGCACGGTCATCTTGAGATCACCGTAGGTTGGTTTCTCGTTTCGCGCCATTTCATCCATGTTGAGCAGGTTCTGCACCGTGCCCTTGCCGAAGGTCGGCTCACCAATAATCAAACCGCGACCGTAGTCCTGGATCGCGGCGGCAAAAATCTCGGATGCTGACGCCGAGCCACGATTGACGAGTACGCCGAGCGGCCCGTTCCAGGCAGTTCCGGCACGGGTATCGGACTTTTCCTCGACCCGACCGCTGGCGTCACGAATCTGCACGACTGGCCCCTTGTCGATGAACAGGCCGGTCAGATTGGTCGCCTCATCGAGTGAGCCACCGCCGTTGTTGCGCAGATCGACCACGACACCATCGACCTTTTCAGCACTCAATTCGCCGAGCAGCTTCTCGACATCGCGGGTGGCACTCTTGTACTCGGGGTCGGCACGACGGCGCGCCTCGAAATCCTGATAGAAGCTCGGCAGGGTTATCACGCCGATGCGGCGCGTCGTCTCGCCATTCTTGACGTCGATGACCGATTTCTTTGCAGCCTGCTCTTCGAGCTTGACCTTGTTGCGGGTCAGCGTGAGCACTTCGTGCTTGCCGTCGGGTCCCGCTGCATCGGGCAAAATCTCGAGACGCACGATGGTGCCCTTGGCACCACGGATCTTGTCGACAACGTCATCGAGGCGCCAGCCAATCACATCGAGGATCGGGCCAGTTGCGCCCTGGCCGACACCCACGATTCGGTCACCAGGATTGAGCTTGCCAGACAGCGCCGCAGGGCCGCCCGGGACGATTTCGCGGATCGCGGTGTACTCGTCGAGGCGCTGCAGGACAGCGCCGATGCCTTCGAGCGACAGGCGCATGGCGAGATCGAAGTTCTCCGAAGCGCGCGGGCTCAGATAGTTGGTATGCGGTTCGATCGACGTCGCATAGGCGTTCATGAAGGTCTGGAAGACATCTTCGCTGTTGAGCTGGCGGATGCGACTCAGATAGTTCGTATAGCGCTTGTCGAGCGTCTCGCGAATCTCTTTGCCGGGCTTGCCAGCGAGCTTCAAACGCAGCCAGTCGTTCTTGACGCGCTTGCGCCAGAGATCGTCGAGCTCGGCGCTGTCTTGCGCCCACGGAGCTTTTTCGCGATCGTATTCATAAGACTCATCTTTCGTGAAATCGAAGGGTTTGGCGAGGACCGTGCGCGAATAATCCAGGCGCTCGGCGACCCGCTGCTGATAGAGATTGAAGATCGCGAAGGGCGCGGACAGATCGCGCTCGAAGACGGCGTCGTCAAGTTTGTCACGAGCCACCGCGAACTTGTCGACGTCGGCCTGGGTAAAAAACAAATGGTCGCCATCGAGGCTGTCTAGATAGCTCTTGAAGATCTTTTCCGACATCGCATCATCAAGCGGCGTCGGCTTGTAATGGAACCGGGACAGGAAACGCATTGCCCAGATCGCGGCTTCGGCCTGATCGGCAGTCGGCTTGAGAACCAGCGGCGTGGCGGTTTCAGCGACGGGCTTGGCAAAAGCAATGCCGCACACAGCCAGCAGCGCGAAGGTCAGGGAAATGCGACGCATGAAACTCTCCATAGGATCCGGGTGACGCTAAGTTGTAAAGTTCAGGCCGACTCGGCAAGTCCGGCAGCATGGGCCATTTCGTCCGCGTGGTACGAGGAACGCACCATCGGACCCGAAGCCACATGACTGAATCCGAGCGTCGTGCCGTAATCGGCCAACGCCTTGAACTCGTCCGGTGTCCAGTAGCGCATTACAGGATGATGATGCGCGGTGGGCTGCAGATACTGGCCGATCGTGACCATATCGACCTCATGCTCGCGCAAATCGTTCAACGTGCGCTGAACTTGTTCGAGAGTTTCACCAAGACCTAGCATGATTCCGGACTTGGTCGGAATTTGCGGATGCTGCGCCTTGAAGCGCTTGAGCAGTTGCAAAGACCATGCGTAATCGGCACCGGGGCGGACTTCGCGATAGAGATCCGGCACCGTCTCTATATTGTGGTTGAACACGTCCGGCGGGTATTCCGCGAGCAATTCCAGAGCGCGATCCATGCGTCCCTTGCCACGGAAATCCGGGGTCAGTATCTCGATCTGGATGTCCGGATTCTCGAAACGCACGGCACGGATGCAGGCGGCGAAATGACCGGCACCGCCATCGCGCAGGTCGTCGCGATCGACCGAGGTGATGACGACATAGCGCAAACCCATGTCGCGGATCGTGCCGGCGAGCTTGGCCGGCTCCAGCGGATCGGGTGCGTTCGGCCGACCGTGCGCGACGTCGCAGAACGAACAGCGCCGAGTGCAGACCTCACCGAGAATCATGAAGGTCGCCGTGCCCTTGCTGAAGCACTCATGGATATTCGGGCACGAAGCTTCTTCACAAACGGTGACGAGGCTGTTCTCGCGCAACTTCGATTTCAGAAGGGCCACCGCATTGCCGGGCGGAATGCGGACGCGTATCCAGGCTGGCTTGCGCAAGGTTGGCGAATCAGTGAAACCGGCGCGATTGCGCGCGATCTTGTCGCTGCCGAGCTGTTTTTCGCCGACGACGGTCAGCGGGATGGTCTTGATCGATTCGTTCATTGGGCAAACATGGCGGCCGCATCGGCAGCAGGGAGGGCAAGTTCCGCAGCGCCAGGCTGCGGCGTGAAATCAAACTGCCGGGACAGTTCACCTACGAGCACATCCCCGACTGAAGACAGCGATCCGGGACCACCCAAGTCTAGCACCTGGGTCACCTGCAAACCCTGATAACCACACGGATTGATGCGTCTGAATGGCTCCAGATCCATGGCCACGTTGAGAGCCAGACCATGGAACGAACAGCCACGGCGGATGCGCAGGCCAAGTGCACCGATCTTGGCGCCGGCAACGTATACGCCCGGCGCGCCGGGTCGGCGCTCCGCAACGATGTTCCAGTGTTCGAGGGTGTCGATGATGGCTTGTTCGATGCGATCGACGAGTTCGCGCACACCCAGTCCCAGGCGACGCAAGTTGATCAACGGATAGCCGACAATCTGGCCCGGGCCGTGGTACGTCACCTGGCCGCCGCGTTCAACGCGCAGCACCGGGATTTCTCCGGCCGCCAGCACGTGCTCCGGCTTTCCTGCCTGGCCAAGCGTAAATACGGGCTCGTGCTCAAGCAGCCAGAATTCGTCTGTGGTCTGCTCGTCTCGACCGTCGGTAAACGCGCGCATCGCATCGAGCACCGGCTGATAGGGCTGGCGACCAAGGCGGCGGACGATCAGAGCAAGAGACATGGATCGGACATGCGGGCTTGGGATCCTTCGATCAAGCCCTGCGCAGGCGAGCGCTTAAACTGTCCAGCGAATCGCCTCATCGGCACGCAAGGTCGCGTGTACCCTTTCGTAGGTTTCGCGATCCGGGCAGGTAAACGTAATGGCAACCGATTCGTAGTTGCCTTCACGTGATGGGCGAGAGCGCACGCTGCCGTCGATGACGTTCAAGCCCAGTCCCTCGATGATTCGCGGAACCCGATCGAGCAGGTTCGCATCAGCGAGACCGAGCGCGGTGACCTCGAAGGCTCCCGGGAACTGGAAACCCTGTTCGGGGTTTTGAGGCTCGATATCGTCGATATTACGCATGCTCAACCGCTGCTTTTTGGCGCTTCTGTCGGTTTCGGCGTTTCTGTTGATTCGGACTTTTCATCACTTTCGAACCAAAGCATCACGCCATCGACCATGCGTTTGAAGAACCCGCCCTCAGCTGCATCATTGAGCACGACGATTGGGCGCTCAAGCAAGGTCTTGCCGTCGAGCTGGACCTTCAGGTTGCCGACTTTCTGGCCTTTCGCAAGTGGTGCGACCAGACGCGAGGGAAGATCCATGCTCGCTTTCAGATCGTCGTAGCGTCCTCGCGGCAGGGTAATGGCAACATCCTCGGTCACACCCAGCGCGACGGTGGGGGTTTCGCCTTTCCACAATTCAGGGTTCGCCAGCGGCTTGCTGACTTCGTAAAGCTTGTGCGTCTCGAAGAAGCGGAAGCCGTAGCTGAGCAACTCCTGGTTGTCGTCTGCACGCGCCTTTTCGCTTGCGGCGCCCATGACGACGGCGATCAGGCGCTGTTCGCCACGCTTGGCCGAAGTCGCCAGACAGTACCCAGCCGCACTGGTATGGCCGGTCTTGATGCCATCGACCGAGGAATCACGCCAGAGCAATGTGTTGCGATTGTGCTGCTTGATACCATTCCACTCGAATTCCTTGACCTTGTAGATGTCATATTCGGCCGGGTAGTCATGGACCAACGCACGCGACAACAGGGCAACGTCGCGCGCCGTGGTGTAGTGGTTGTCGTTGGGCAGGCCGCTGGCATCAACGTAGTGGGTGCCAGTCATGCCGAGCTGGGCGGCATACTCGTTCATCAGCGCGGCGAACAGCTCTTCCGAACCGGCGGTATGTTCGGCCAGCGCAATTGCGGCGTCGTTGCCGGACTGGATGATCATGCCGTACAGCAGTTGCTTGAGCGGCACCTGACTGTTGAGCTCAAGGAAGCTGGTCGAACCATCCGTACCGGCACCGCCCGAACGCCAGGCGTTTTCGCTGATCGTGACTGGATCCTCCATATGGATCTTGCCGTGCGCGAGCTCGGCCGAAACCACATAGGAAGTCATGATCTTGGTGATCGAGGCAGGGTCGACACGCAGGTCGGCATTGCCTTCAAGCAGGATCTGGCCGGTGGCGTAGTCCATCAGCACCCAGCTCTTGGCGTTGAGGGTAGGCGGCGGTGGCGTCGGCGTGGCGATCGTCGGCGATGTCGGCTGCGGCATGGGCCGCGGCAGTGCCGGAGTCTGCGCATGCGTCACGGTGAATTGGGCTGCGCAGGCAGCGATCAGGGTGGCAAAAAGCAACTTGTTCGGCAAAGCAGACTCCTGAAACTCATGGGGTGGGGCGCTGGGCGCCAGCATCGACACTATTGTCGCCTGTTCAATCCTCAACCGCTACGCGCGGCGCGCCGAAACCAAGCTTTTCAATGCGTGAAACCAGCGCATCGGCCTCGGCGACACTTCGCAGCGGCCCGAGCCTGACACGATGGATTTCGCGTTCGTCGATTCGGGTCGTGACGATGCCGGCACGGCCCAGGCCGGCCCGCTCGATACGTCCGAGAAGGAGTTGCGCGTTGTCACGGTCGGAAAATGCACCGAGTTGAACAAAGATCCGTGTCGGGATGTCGTTGGCTGAGACAGCAGACGGCGGTGTCGGTTCCGCACGATCGCCAACGAGAACGCGCACTTCAACAAGGCCGGTGCCCTTCGGCCAGACGCCGATGCGCACGGCTGCCGCGTAGGAAAGATCGATCAAACGGTTGTCGTGGAACGGACCTCGATCATTGACGCGCACGACAACACTCTTGCCATTGGCGAGATTGGTCACGCGAACGTAACTCGGTAGCGGCAAGGTCTTGTGCGCGGCGCTGAACTGGTACATGTCGTAGGGCTCAAGGCTCGAGGTCATATAGCCGTGAAACTTGTTGCCGTACCATGAGGCAACCCCGCGCTCGAGGTATTCATGCGAATCCGGCATTACACGGTAGGTCTTGCCGAGCACGCTGTAGGGCGATTTGTTGCCGTAGCGCGACTTCGGCTCGACCTTGGGTACCGGCTCGACCAGCTTGCTGATGTCGACCGAGGATTCCTTCGGCTCGCCATCCTGATCGTCGCGATAGCGCTTTGACTGCGGCAGGCTGGTCTCCGCAACCGGCGGCTTGCTCCTCGGCGCCGCCGCTGAAGGTCGTGACTCCGGCGGCTTCGGTCGAGGCTTGTGGCTGGCGCAAGCACCGAGAAGCAGCGCGACCGCGATCACGACCAGCAGCTTTTTCACGGCTTGTCGCCGGCGACGCCTGCGGCGATTTCCCGGGACAATTGCCAGACCGCCATCGAATAAAGCGGACTGCGGTTGTAGCGCGAGATGACGTAGAAATTTCGGAACGTCAGCCAATCTTCCTGTCCATTGCTGCCCTCGAGGCGCACGAGGGTTGCCAGCTCGGTCGGCTCCATGGTTTCGGCCGGCACATAGCCCCAGGTTTCGAGCTGCTCAATCGGAAAGACTGGATCGAGACTGCCGGGCTTGAGCTCCCGCGCATTGCTGAGGGTCGCTGAGCGTGTCGCCACAGGCTGGCCTTTTTTCCAGCCATGCACGGCGAAATAATTGGCTACGCTGCCAATGATGTCAGGCAGCGAGTTCCAAAGATCGATGCGTCCATCTCCATCGTAGTCGCGGGCGAAATTTGCCACGCTGGTTGGAATGAATTGGCCCCAGCCCATGGCTCCGGCATACGAACCGACCAGCTCATCGATCGGGTAGGCCATGCGGGTGTCGCCGAGCAGGAACAACTGGCGCAGCTCGCCGCGAAAGAACGTGGCTCGAGGCGGATAGTGGAAACCCAGGGTGACCAGCGCATCGAGCACCTTGTAGCTGCCGAAATTGCGACCGTAACTGGTTTCGACACCGATGATCGCGACGATGATCTCGCCATCAACACCGAATTCGTCCGCGGCACGACCAATCAGTTCGCGATTGGCCCGATAGAATGCGATGCCATCGTCGCGCCGTTTGTCGGTGAGGAAGATCGGACGATAGTCCTTCCACGGCTTGGCTTCAGCAGGGCGCGATATGGCTGCGAGGATGCTCTGCTGGACCTTGGCCTTGGCCAGGGTCGCCAAGACCTCGGATTCGACCAGACCATCTTCCTGATGCAGCTTGCGCGCGAAAGCAGCATATTCCGGATCGAGCGTCGACGCGGCCGCCGGAACCGCTTTCACGGGCCGCGCATTCGCGGCGTCGGCGGAAGTGGCAGCTGACATGGCCATGGCCATCAGCATTGCAACGAGGATCCAGCAGGATTTGTTCAAGGGAGGGAAAGCCTTTTTGGGGGTGAGTCAAGGGTATCGCGTCGCGTCATCACCCTGCCACTCGTCGACGGTGCGCATGGATTGACATCAGTACGCCAAACCCGGCCAATAGCGAAACCGCCGAAGTGCCGCCGTAGCTGATCAGGGGCAGTGGAACGCCGACAACCGGAAGAATGCCGGTAATCATGCCGCCATTGACGATGACATAGACAAAGAACGCCATGCTGATGGCTCCAGCAAGCAGGCGCGAATAGGTGTCCTTGGCGTTCACAGCGATCCACAGGCTGCGGCCGATGATGAACAGATAGAGCGTCAGAAGTAGCAGCACGCCGATCAGGCCCCACTCTTCGGCGAACACCGAAAAGATAAAATCCGTGGTGTGTTCGGGCAGGAATTCGAGTCGAGATTGGGTGCCGTGATGCCAGCCTTTGCCCCACAGGCCGCCTGAGCCCACGGCGATCTTCGACTGGATGATGTGCCATCCGAGGCCAAGCGGATCGGATTCCGGATCGATCAGTGTGCGCACCCGATTGCGCTGGTATTCGTGCAGGAAATGCCAGGCCACCGGCGCGGCAGCGACCACGCTACCGACGATCAAACCGATTCGCCACCAGGCCAGCCCGGCCAGGAAGACCGCGAACAAGCCGCTCGCGGCAACCAGTAACGCCGTACCCAGATCGGGTTGTTCCGCAATCAGACCTGCCGGAATCGCGATTAGAACGGCAACCGTAAACAGGGTCGCCCAGGTAGGTGGGAGGTTGCGTTGGTTCAGATACCAAGCGACCATCATCGGCATGGTCAGCTTGAGCAGTTCCGAGGGCTGGAAGCGCACCACGCGAAGATCGAGCCAGCGATCGGAACCTCTTCCCTCGCCGAGCAAGGTAACGAGGATCAACAGGACGATGCTGGCGATGTACAACCATGGCGACCAGTTGCGCAAGCTCGATGGTGGAACCCGGGAAATCAAGGCCATGAGGGTGCCGCCGAGCAGGAGTCGAACGCCTTGGGCGATGGCTTTGTCACTGTCAAGGTCGCTGGCGCTGTACTGGGTCACCAGGCCTACGATGGCAAGCAGCAGCAATGCCGCGGCCAACGGTACGTCGAAGCGCGGTCGGCGCACCATCGCGACCAGGCGGAAGCGAAGCTGGGCGAATATCTGATCCATCAGTATCCCGGCTCCGCTTTGTCGGTCACATCGGCCGGCGCCTCGGCATCATCGAGCAGCCAGGCATCCATCATGGTGCGCACGATCGGCGCTGCATCGCGACCGCCGCCACGACCGGCTTCGAGTGCAACTATCGCCGCGAATCTCGGCTTTTCCGCGGGGGTGAAGGCCTCGAACAAGACCTGATGTCGCTCGATCGCGACTTGTCCTATATGGGTCCAGACCTCGCTAGTGCGCGAATAGCGCTCAGCCGTGCCGCTTTTGCCGGCAATCACGTAGGGAAAACCGATCCCCATCGTGCGCGCAGTGCCGGTCGGCCCATTGACCACTGCGATCATGCCTTCACGAACAGCCTCCCAATTGGAAGGATTCTCGAAAAAGCTGGGGCCGCCCGGCTCGATGGGTGCAGGGATTGGCGTGTCGCCGAGGCCCGGCTGGGTCGCGAACAACAGATGCGGGCGATGTGAAACGCCATCGGCAGCAAGCATGGCGACGCCGTGCGCCAGTTGCAGCGGCGTGACCACCCAGAAACCCTGACCAATTCCGGCAATCACGGTTTCTCCGGGATACCAGGCCTCGTTCTTGCGTGCGCGCTTCCACTCCCGCGATGGCAGTACGCCGTCAGCTTCACCGACGAGATCGATCCCGGTCGGCTTGCCGAAACCGAACTGCGCCATCGACTCGCTGAGCTTGTCGATGCCCATGTCCAGGGCCAGAGCGTAATAGTAGGTGTTGACTGACTGGGCCAGGGACTGGACCAGATCGACGCGGCCATGGCCGCCGGCGCGAACATCACGATAACCGCGCTTTTGTCCAGGAATGAAGAATTCACCGGTCGACAGGGTCGTGTCCGATGGCTTGCGAAGCCCGAGCTTGAGTCCGGCAGCCGCGAGGAAAGGCTTGACCGTCGAACCCGGCACGTAGCTGCCGCGCAGGGCGCGATCGAGCAGGGGCTTGTAGGGATCATGCAGCAGCGCGTTGTAATCGGCCTGGCTGATGCCGTTGACGAACAGGTTCGGGTCAAAGCTCGGCACACTGATCATGGCGAGCACTTCACCGTTGCGCGGGTCGATCGCGACTGCCGCTCCGGCGCGATCGGCAAAGGCTTCTTCACCGGCTTCCTGGATTTTCGCATCCACGGTGAGGTAGACGTTCTGACCTGGCGTCGGCGCGACCCGCTCGATGACCCTGAGCGGTCGTCGATCTGCATTTACCTCGACCAGCTCGTAGCCTGGCTCGCCGTGCAGGATTTTTTCGTAGGACCGCTCGATTCCGGTTTTCCCGGCGTGGGTCGTACCTACGTAGCGCGACGCGTCAAGACGCTCGACATCGGCCGCGTCGATCCGCCCGACATAGCCGACCAGGTGCCCAAACTCGGCACCCTTCGGATAGTAGCGGGTCAGGTACGGCACCACATCAACTCCCTGGAACCGCCAGCGGTTGACCGAGAACAGCGCGATGTCCTCTTCGCTGAGCTTGAGTCTGAGCGACACGCTCTGGTACGAGCGCTTCGACTTGACCAGCGCCTTGAAACGCGACACGTCATCGTCGCTGATCCCCATGGTGTCGCGCAGATCCTGCAACAGCGCATCCATGTCGTCGATCTGCTCGGGAATCACCTCAAGTCGGAACGCGGCGACGTTCTCCGCAAGAAGGACACCATTGCGGTCGTAAATCAGGCCGCGGGCGGGCGCAAGTGGTCGGGTCAGGATGCGGTTGGCATCGGATCTAGCCTGAAATTCAGCATGCTTGGAAACCTGCAAGTACCAGAAGCGAAAACCGAGCACACCGAGCGCAACAAAAATGACAAGAAAGCCTAGCAGCGCCCGGCGCACGAACAACGCCGACTCCTGTCGGCCATCCTTGATCGGGCGACGCTTCATGACTCCTGAGCGCGCAGGCGAGCGCGAACGTCATCAAGCAGGAGGAAGACGAAGGGCCAGGCCAGCATGCCGATGAACGGCGAGATCCAGAATCCCATGGTCGGAATCGGATCTCCGGAAAAGCCTCGAATCATGACCACCACAATGCGGTCGTTGAGCAGCAGGCCAAGCACCGCGAGCGCCTGCTGACTGATCGGGAAGAAGCGCAGGCGCGAACGGAAACGCAGCACGATGAAGGACATCACCACCAGGCGCAGCGCCTGCTCTCCGAGCAGTTGGCCACTCAACAAATCCCCACACATGCCAATCAGGAGTGCGAAACCCAGGCCTACTCGATCCGGGGTCTCGATTGACCAGTAGATCAGGACCAGGGCAATCCACCAGGGTTTGAGCAAGAGCAAGGGTTGCGGCAATGGCATCAACTGCAAGAGAAAAGCCAGCAAAAGGCTGCCGATGAAGATCCAGGCCTGGGCGCGCCGCCGATTCAAGGCATGGCTCCGTCTTGTTCTTCCGAGGCAGGGGATTCCCCGACATCAGGGTCGTTGTGCTGCGGGGCCGGCGGGCCCATCGGCTGCGGAAGATCCTGCAGCAGCAGCACTTCGCCACTGCGATCCAGCGCCGCCGCCGGCTTGGCGATTGCGGCAGCGAACATGCCGCTCTCGTCGTTGCTGATTTCGACAATCTCTCCGACCGGGAATCCGGCCGGGAAACGCCCGCCAAGGCCCGAAGTCACCAATTCGTCGCCGACCTTGATATCCGAACTGATCGGAATATTCGGTAGCCGCAGGCGATTGATGCCGCCGGTGCCGTAGACGATCGTGCGAAGACCCGTACGTCGCACCTTGACCGGAATGGCATGAGTCGGATCAGTGATCAGCAAGGCAACCGAGGTGTTCGGCAGCACTTCGACGATCTGGCCCATGATGCCGAACGCATCGAGCACGGGCTGGCCGACCTTGATCATCTGCGCGCTGCCGGCATCAATAACGATACGGTGACGGAACGGATCAAGGTCAATATCGATCAGGCGAGCGAGATGCACGCCAAGGCCAAGCTCCTTCTGCACATCGAGCAATTTTTTCAGACGCTCGTTCTGCGCAGTCAGCGCCGACATCCGGTTCACTCGAACCTGGGCCAGAAGCAGCGCCTCGCGCAGCTTCCGGTTCTCGTCGACGAGTTGGCTTTGCGTTGCCACGGCGAGGCGTCCGGCTCGCGCAACATCCGAAGGCAAGGCGGCAATCCGGTAGGCGGGCTCTACAAGCACGCCGGAAAACGCGCGCATGCTTTCGAGGTAGCCCGCACGATGATCGATCACCATGATGATCATGGTCAGGGTCAGATAGGCAATCAGGCGCGTCGTGCTGACCGCACCTTCGGCGAACAGAAAAATCTTGTCAGGATTGGAAAGAGGCATGTGCGCCCGGAAACCCCATCACATGCAATCACTCGGAGGCGAAGAAGTCACCGCCGTGCTGATCCACCAGCTCGAGAGCGCGTCCACCGCCACGGGCAACACAGGTCAGCGGCTCGTCCGCCACATGCACATGCAAACCGGTTTCTTCGGAAAGCAGGCGATCGATATCGCGCAACAGTGCACCGCCGCCGGTAAGCACGATGCCGCGTTCGGCGACATCCGAGCACAACTCGGGCGGGGTTTGCTCGAGCGCACTGCGCACGGCACTGACAATTCCCGAGAGCGGCTCGTGCAAGGCCTCGAGGATCTCGTTCGAGTTGACCGTGAACATGCGCGGCACGCCCTCGGCCAGATTGCGTCCCGAGACTTCGATCTCCTTGACTTCCGACTGCGGGAACGCGCACCCGACTTCCATCTTGATCCGTTCCGCCGTGGCTTCGCCGATCAGCGTGCCGTGGTTCCGGCGCACGTAGTTGATGATCGCGTCATCGAAACGATCACCGCCGATGCGCACCGACTGTGAGTAGACGATGCCGTTGAGCGAGATCACCGCAACTTCGGAGGTGCCCCCGCCTATATCGAGGACCATCGAGCCGCGAGCTTCGCCGACCGGAATGCCGGCACCGATCGCTGCGGCCATCGGCTCTTCCACAAGGAAAACGTCGCGCGCACCGGCGCTTTCCGCAGACTCCTTGATCGCGCGACGCTCAACCTGGGTCGAACCACATGGCACGCAGACGAGGACGCGGGGGCTCGGCCGGAACATGCGCGAACGGTGCACCTTGCGGATGAATTGCTTGAGCATTTCCTCGGTCATCGAGAAATCGGCGATGACGCCATCCTTGAGCGGCCGCACCGTGACGATGTTGCCAGGCGTGCGTCCGAGCATCTTTTTCGCCTCGGAACCGACCGCCGCGATGCTTCGCGGCCCACCGGGGCCCCGATCCTGGCGAATTGCCACAACCGAGGGTTCATTGAGGACGATGCCCTGACCGCGGACATAGATCAGCGTATTGGCCGTGCCGAGATCGATCGACAGGTCGTTGGAAAAGAGACCGCGCAAGCCTTTGAACATGGGTAAACCGAATCCGAAAAGTGGTGCTGCAGTGGGGATCTGCAAAGAACGCGACAGTTTAGTGACGGGCAACACTGCAGGCAAGCCAAATCATCGTTAACAAAGCGCTACGGGAAAAGCGCGGAAAGCGAAGGTACGACAACCGGCTACGGGCAGGATTCCGATCAAGCGCTGACTGCTCGATTCTCAATCCGGCTGACCGGGACTGTTCAGACTGATAAAGTGCGCGCCTGCCTTTCAGCTGGAACACCCATGTTCAACTCCCTGTTTCGCCCCGCCCTGATCGCTACGCTTGCCCTTGTCGCGGCGGCCTGCAGCAACGACACCTCGAATTCCGTCGATGCGAAGCCCAATGGCCCAGAGCAGACGGTGCAGCGCTCGATCGCACTGGCGCGCGAAGGTGACGTGGCCGGGTTGTTCGAAAACAGCTTGCCGCCCGATGAGTTCGCACGGGTCAAGGCAGAATGGACCGTAGAGAAGGACAAGACACCCGCCGACGATGCGGCGCGCGCACGCTTCGCTGAAACCATGGCCAAGCTGACTGCCGTCGACGCGGTCGAGAAGCTCTACAAGGAGCTTGAACCTGATATCCGTCAGTTCGATTCCCAGTACCAACAGCAGATTCCGACCATCGTGGCGATGGGTCGCGGCTACTTGAAAGGACTCGTGCAGCAAAGCCAGGATCTTTCCGCCACCGAGAAGGAACAAGCCAACAGCATCATCGAGGCTCTGGCCAAATGGGTCGAGCAAACCCGCTTCACCGATCCAGAGCGGGTAAAGCAGGCGCTCGAAGTGGTCTCCGCAACTGCCCGCGAACTCGATTTGAAGACGCTGGACCAGGCCCGCGCCATGAGCTTTGATGAATCTGCACCGAAATTGAAGGTCGCCTTCAATGGCCTCAAGAAGGTTTTTGATGTTTATGGTTTCTCGATCAACGACACGCTGGACTCGATCAAGACGACCCTGGTTTCGAGCGAGGGCGACAACGCCGTCGTGCAACTGGACTTCAACTTGCTCGGAACGCCGCTGCAATCGACTACCGAAATGGTCCGCATCGAGAGTCGCTGGTATAGCAAGGATACGATCGAGAAACTCAAGGCGCGCAGGGCCGAAAATGCGCCCGCAGCCGTTGCACCTGCGACGGAGCCGAGCGAAGGCTGATCCGCGCTGCCATCCTTGATGACGGCCGATCGGAAACCACATGCAACAAAATCTCCCCTTACCCCCGCCTCCGCATGAGGCGAATACGCGCGCGCCTTTCTGGCTGAACATCGCCAGCGCGCTGCTGCGCCCGTGGATCCGCATTCGGCGCGAACCGCGTGATCCGCGCGAACTGCTGACGAACGACGGCATCCCGACTGTCTACGTGGTCGAACGCTATGGATTGTCGGATACGCTGATCCTCGAACAGGCCTGCCGCGAGGCCGAGCTGCCGTCACCTTATGAGGCTGCGACACGGCTACCAATCAAGCGCACGCGAGCCATCATTGCGCTGACACCTCGGCCGAGCCTGTTTCGCAACCGTGTCCATTCTTCGCGATCGGAAACCTTGAGCCAGTTGGCTGAACTGGTCAGTCAGGAAGAACACGGCGACATCCGACTCGTGCCCGTTTCAATCTTCGTCGGTCGCGCGCCAGATCGGCAATCCGGCTGGTTCCGTGTGCTGTTCGCGGAGAACTGGGTGGTCGTGGGCCGATTCCGTCGCCTGCTCGCGATCCTGCTCAACGGTCGTGACACGATTGTCCAGTTCTCGCCGCCGGTGTCGCTCAAGGAAACACTGCGAGATCAGAATGACGTGCCGCTGGAACGCAGTGTGCGCAAATTGTCGCGCGTCCTGCGTGTGCATTTTCGCCTGACCCGCACCACGATCATCGGCGCCGACTTGTCGCACAAACGCACCGTGGTCGATTCGGTCGTCGATTCCGATGCAGTTCGTCAAACGATCGACGCGGTCGTCTCCAAGGAAGGTGCCAAGGTCGAACAAGTGCGCCGTCGGGCGCGCAGCTACGCACTCGAAATTGCCGCCGACTACTCGCACACCGTAGTGCGATCGTTGTCGTTCATGCTGATCGCGTTGTGGAACAAGCTCTACGACGGTGTCGTCATGCATCACTTCGACAAGTTGCGCGCCGTTGCGCCCGGTCATGAGGTGATCTATGTCCCCTGCCATCGCAGCCATGTCGACTATCTGCTGCTCAGTTACACGCTCTATCAGAACGGCCTGGTACCGCCGCATATTGCCGCCGGCGTCAATCTGAACCTGCCGATCCTGGGGCCGCTTCTGCGCCGTGGCGGAGCGTTCTTCCTGCGCCGCAGCTTTCGCTCGAATGCACTTTATTCGGCGGTGTTCACCGAGTATGTCGGCCAGTTGTTTGCGCGCGGCGTGGCCCTTGAATACTTCATCGAAGGCGGTCGTTCGCGAACCGGGCGTCTGCTCACACCACGCAGTGGCATGCTCGCCATGACCTTGCGCAGTTTCTTGCGCGAATCACGCCGACCGGTCCTCTTCCAGCCGGTTTATTTCGGCTACGAAAAGCTCATGGAGGGCAATTCGTATATCGGCGAACTATCCGGCAAGCCAAAGGAAAAGGAATCCCTGCTTGGTCTGTTCGGCGCGTTTGGCGTTCTGCGCCAGCGCTATGGGAAGGTGACGATCAACTTTGGCGAGCCGATCAACCTTGGCGTACTGCTCGATGAAGTGGCGCCCAACTGGCGCGACTCGATCGACAAACCCGAGACCAAGCCCGAATGGCTGTCCGGGGCGGTCGACACTCTCGCCGATCGCATCCAGGCGAATATCAACCGGGCGGTCGACGTCAATCCAATCAACCTTCTTGCTCTGGCCCTGCTGGCCATGCCCAAGCACGCCATGGCTGAGGCCGACCTGCTCGCCCAGCTTGAGCTTTACAAGGATTTGATGATCGCCCTGCCCTATGGCGATCGGGTCACGATCACCGACAAATCGCCGGCCGAGATCATCGCCTATGGGGAATCGATGCAATGGATTCGCCGCGTCAGTCATCCTCTCGGTGACGTCCTCATTGCCGAGGGCGACAACGCGGTGCTGCTTTCTTACTTCCGCAACAATGTCCAGCATGTACTTGTCGCTGGTGCCTGGGTTGCCTGTTGTTTCCTCAACAACCGTCGCATGAGTCGCGCCAGCGTGCTGCGACTCGGGCGATTGATCTATCCCTTTATCCAGGCCGAATGGTTCCTGCCGTGGAGCGAAGATGAGTTCAGCGAGCGCCTGCGCGCGTCGATTGACCTGCTGGTCGAACGCGGCTTGCTCGAAAGTGATACCGAAGGTCGCGTCATCGAACGACCGCCGGGCCAGAGCGACAGCGCGTTCCGGCTACGTGCTATGGCGCATAGCCTGTTGCAAGCGGTTGAGCGCTACTACATCACACTGGCCCTGCTGGTCAGCAACGGTCGCAAAACGCTGACCGCCGCAGAACTCGAAAAGCTTTGCACATTGACCGCGCAGCGCCTGTCCCTGCTGCACGAACTCAATGCTCCGGAGTTTTTCGACAAATCGCTGTTCCGTGGATTTATCCAGAAGTTGCGCGAACGCCGGGTGATCCGGGCGGATGCCGACAACAAACTTGATTTCGACACCGGTCTTGAAGAGCTGGTCAAGGAAGCCAAGGTCATCCTGAGCCGCGACATTCGCCACGGCATCCTGAAACTGACGGCGGAATTGCCGGATTCAAACGGTGACGGCGATGTCCGGATTGTCGAAGGATCAAGCTAGGACCAATGTCGTCAAGCATCCAGATCAGGGATCAGACGACTCTCCAGTATCGAGATCGTGTCCTTCAGAAGCAGCTTGCGTCGCTTCAGGCGCTTGAGCTCAAGTTCATCGTTGCCAGGCTCGACTGCAATCCGCGCGATCGTCGCATCGAGCTCCCGATGCTCGAATTTAAGCGCCGTCAATTGGCGCATGGTAATTGCAGGGTCTTCGGTATTCATGAGACTCCAAGGATCCCGACGCAGTTTAAGGCAACGCTGGTCAAGTAGTGCAATCGTCATGGCGCGCTCGAGTCCGCAGTTCGATGGCAGCGGGTTGCGAGTCCCGATACTCGGCGCGGGTGCCCGGGGCAGGTATCCTCCACTTCGCCCAGACATGCACATCGCCGATTCATTTCGCCGGTCTCATGACGTGATCCTGAGACTCGTGAAGATCCCACGCTCCACTCCACTTTTGCCCCAAGGAATCTCCCAGCCCCATGTTCTTTCGCAATCTGACCTTGTTCCGCTTCCCGAAGAGCTCCTCGAAGAGTCTCTCCGATCTTGATGGTCTGCTTGATGCTCATCGCCTGCGTCCCTGTGGCCCCATTGAATTGGCGACGCGGGGTTTTGTTTCGCCCTACGGCCGCGAGTCTGATGAGCTGACCCACCGGGCCGGAAAATTCACCCTGCTAGCTGTTGGTAGCGAGGACAAATTGTTGCCATCTTCGGTGATAAACGAAGCTTTGTCGGTTAAAATCTCCGAAATAACCGACAAAGAGGCGCGCCGCATTGGCGCTCGCGAACGCAAGCGACTGAAGGAAGAGGTCATGACCGATCTGCTCCCGCGCGCCTTTGTCCGGCCTTCCCGCGTGTTTGCCTATCTGGATGAAGTCGAAGGCTGGATGGTGATCGATACGGCCAGTCGCAAACTGGCCGAGGAGGCGGTGACCCAGGTCCGTGAAGCGCTAGGTCGCTTTCCAGCAACGCCGATGGCACCTTCCGATTCGCCGCGAACCCTGATGACCGACTGGCTGGTCAAGGGCAAGCTCCCTGCAGGCCTGAGCTGGGGCGACGAGTGTGAATTGCGCGACCCCGCCGAGGCCGGCGCTGTCGTGCGCTGTCGTCGCCAGGATCTTGAATCAGACGAGGTTCGCGAGCATCTGAAATCCGGCAAGCAGGTTTTCCAGCTGGGCCTCGAACTCGATGAGCGCATGGCATTTGTGCTCGGCGAGGATCTGACCATCCGAAAGTTCCGCTTCCTCGATGTCGTACTCGACGAGATTGGTGAAGACGCATCAGAATCCGCTCGGGCAGAACTCGATGCCCGTTTTGCACTGATGACCCTCGAGACGAAACGATTGCTCGGAAAACTCGATGAATGGTTTGGCCTGCCGAGACCGGACGAACGCGAATAGACCATTGGCACAACAGGTTGAGCCATGAATCCTGAAGTCGAAAACCAGTACCTTGAGGTGCCGACGGCGAGCGGCGAGGTCATCCGCGTCCTGCGCAAGAGTCATCCGCAGGCTCGTCGCCTGCGTCTGACAATCAGCTCGGGCGGTGCACGGGTGACCTGTCCGAAAGGAACCCATTCAACCCAGGTCCTGGCCTTCCTGCGCAAGCATGGCGAATGGCTTGAGCAGAAGCTCGACGAACTGCGCTTGGTCAAGCAGCCGCCGGCACTCGAACCCGGCGCGACCACGGTCATCGTTCTGCGTGGCGAAAGCGTTCGCCTGTGCTGGAGAGAGGGTCCGTTTCCACACATCGAATTGCTCGGTGATCGCCTTCGACTGACCTTGCCTCGACCGCACAAGCGCGCCCTCGAGACCGCTCGCGGCTTGCTCCGATCCCACCTGGAAGCACAACTACGAAAGGATGTTTCTCGCTGGCTGGCGCTTTATTGCCCGCGCATCGGCGTTGCCCCTACCCTGCTCCGCGTGCGCCCGCTCAAGAGTCTCTGGGGCAGTCTCGATACGCGGGATCGGGTCAATCTCGATCTCGCCCTCGCCCTCGCGCCACCGGCAGCACTCAAGTACGTGCTCGTCCACGAACTCTGCCATCTGCGCATTCGCGATCATTCGCCCCGCTATTGGGCGCTGGTCGAATCAATCCTGCCGCGCTGGAAGGATCAGCGCGATTGGTTGGGCCTCAACGGCCAGGCGATCAAGGCCGAACTCGCGCGCTTGATCTAGCACAACGCTCAACGTCAAGGGATACGCGCAGGGGCTTGCGCGGGCAGCGAATGGCGATGCAGAAAATCCCGCAGCACTGCTGCAACTGGCTGCGGGTCCTCCAGATGGAGGTGATGCGTTCCGGTCATGCGTACAACCTCGATATCACGCAGCAGCGCGATCCGCGCGACGATCATTTCAGGCGCAAGATAGGGCGCATTCGGCTCAGCGAGAATCAGACAGGTCGGCGCTTCAATTGCAGGCAGGACAACAGCAAGTTGTTCTTCGGTCAGTCGAGTCGAACTGGGGATCGTCAACTGCGGGTCGGAGGACCAACTGAGGCCAGGAAATGCCTGAGAGTTATCGAGGCGAGATTCTGGATCGTCGCTACCGCCCTTGGTGAAGGGAATCCCCCGAGAGTCTTCGAGGCCCGAATCTCGATCGCCTGGTTTGCTTTCAAGGTCAGGAATCGCGCGTGAGTTTTCGACGTCGAACATTCGACGGCTGTCCCCGCTTCTGTTGCTGCTATCAACAGCGCGGTTCAACGCCAGTTGCGATGCTTGAGCTGACACAGGCTTCACCCCCCGCTCGACGATGCACCGCGCCGCACGCTCAGACAAATTACCCAAACGACGCCGGGCCGCAACTGCTTCGTCCAGGTTCGCGAACACTCGCAAGCGATCGCTGCGGAATGAAGACCGCGCCAAATGCGCCCGTCGAAGTTGTTCCAGCGTCTTGCCCGCGACCTGGGTCAAAGGTCCCAGCCCCTCGATCAGCAGCAGTCTGCGCACTTGCTGCGGACAGATCGCGGCAAACGTGCTGAGTAGAGTCGCCCCGAGCGAGTGCCCAAGCAGATCAACCATTGACCAGCCGAACCACTCGATGACTTCGCCGATTTCATCGAGGTAGTCTGCGTATGCATACCAGTTCGCCGGCGACCGATGATCGGATCGGCCGTGGCCGGCGAGATCGATCGCGATCAGATAGTGTCCATCCAGGAACGGCGCGAGGCGATCGAACGTGGCCGCGTTGTCGAGCCAACCATGCACCGCAAGCATGGGTGGATTCCCTGGATTGCCCCAGGCCTTCGCCGCAAGCGTCAGATGGCGCAGCGGAATGCGCAGTTCGGTGAATGCAGCCGCGCTCAAGCGTTGGAATCCACGACAACTCCCAGTTCGGGCCATCCCGCACAGTGACGCTTTACCAGTGCGACCATCGCCTCAACCTGATCCTCACTGTCGTTGAGACACGGGATGTAGTTGAACTTGGATCCGCCGGAGTGAATAAACGTCTCGCGCCCCTCGATCGCAATTTCCTCGAGCGTCTCCAGGCAATCCACCGCGAAACCCGGACACACCACGTCCACGCTGCCAACCCCTTGTCCGGGCAGGCTGGTCAGGACGGCGTCTGTATAAGGTTGCAACCACGGCTCCCGGCCGAGGCGCGACTGGAAACTGAGCAGCAGCTCGGATTCACTCATGCCGAGACGCTGACGCAACAAGTGCGCAGTCGCTTCGCATTGCTCGCGGTAGGGATCACCATTGCGCACATAGCGCTCCGGGATACCGTGGAACGAAAGCAGCAAACGCTCAGCGCGTCCGTGAACTTGCCAATGGCGTTCGACACTTCGACCCAGGGCGTCGATGTGGCCAGTTTCACGGCAATACTCATTGACAAAACGAAGCTCCGGAAGAGTTCGCCAGCGTTGCAATGTTTTCGATACTGCGTCGAAAACGGATGCCGTCGTTGTTGCCGAGTACTGCGGAAACAGCGGCAACACGAGCAATCTCTGCATGCCGCCGCGGGCGAGTTCGGCCAGGGTATCGGCGATCGATGGCGAGCCATAGCGCATGGCGTGGCGTACCACAACTCCATCGCCGAATTCCGAAGCAAGCGACAATTGCAGGCGTGAGGCGAGCGCGGTTGTCTCGACCTGCAATGGTGAACCTTTCGGCGTCCAGACCTTTGCATAAGCGCGCGCGGACCTGGCCGGCCGAGTGCGCAGGATGATCCCGTTGAGGACCAGCCACCAAAGCCAGCGCGGCTGTTCGACAATGCGAGAATCGGCAAGGAATTCAGCCAGATAGCGGCGGACCGGCGCCGTATCCGGGGCATCGGGAGTGCCTAGATTGACCAGCAGGATGGCCAGTCTGCGCGGCTGCGGAGATTCAGGAAACGCGAGAAATCGCGACATACAGAATTAGTGCCCAGAGAGCGTGGATGGAGATGCGAGATATGCTCCAAGGCCTTGTCGGCACAGAGAAAACTGCTAGACTCGTGCCCGCCTCGCGGAAACGTCGAGGCTGACGATTGCCAATAACATAACAAAAGAACGCCACCATGCGCATGCGTGCCTGCCTCATCGCAGCTGTGCTTTTCATTGCCCCGTTTTCGCTGGCCAAGGCGGATTCGGTGGCCTACGGCGTGGCCTACGACGAACTTTACCGCATCGACCTCGGCACGCGTGTGGCGACCTATATCGGCCGAACCGGCACTTACGCTGGAACACCGCTGGCGGCACTGACCGGCCTTAGCTACGGTCCCGGCAATGAGCTTTATGCCATTGCCGGCACGCAGAAGTCCCTCGTTCGAATTGACCGCAACAGCGCGTCGACCACCTTTGTCGGTAATTTCGGCCTCGCCGGGCAGGGCCAGGGACAGTTTGGCTCGCTCGATCTCTCCATGACTTACGGTTGCGACGGTTCCTTCTGGATGGCCTCAGCGATCACTCGCGAGCTTTGGCGAGTCAGCGCGCAAACGGCGGCGATCACCCGAATTGGAACCACCGGACGAAAGATCAGTGGTCTTGCCATGCGCAATGGCGTGCTTTATGGCACCGGCATTGGTGTTGACCAGGGCCTGTACACAATCGACATGCAGAATGCGGCAGCAACGCGGATCAGCACTCTGGCCGACACCGTCCCATGGATCGATCCGGGCTTCGCGTCGGATGGAAAACTCATGGCGACGTTGAGCTACAACCCGCCGTTCGATCGCGAGTGGAGCGACCTTGGCCAGTTCGATCTTGCAACCGGCGCAATGACCAACCTTGGTCCGATAACGGGTCCAGCGAGCCTCAGATATATCAGCATGAAGGGATTCGCCGTTGCGCCAAATTCCTGCGTTCCCGAAGTGCCAGGTGGCGGTCCCGCGGCACCTGCGGCATTGCCGATTCAGTCGAACTGGGCGCTGCTCCTGCTAGGCCTCATGATGCTGGCTGCCAGCGGCTGGCGTTTTCGGCGTCGCCTCGACTGACGTCGACAGGCTCGCTTCATCGAACACTCAGCTTGACCTGCTAGCGTGGCACGATTTCCTCTCGCGGAGTTGACCATGTTCGTCTTGTTGCGCCTCGTCATCGTCTTACTCGGCCTGGGCAGCCTCTCCGCCCACGCTGCCGATTCCGAACTGAAACGCGCCGAGAATGCTGTCCGCGTTCTCAATGAGATCATGCAAGCGCCGGATAAGGCGATTCCGCGAGAATTGCTGCAGAGCGCGCATGCAATCGTCGTCGTGCCTGATGTCCTCAAAGCGGGGTTCGTCATCGGTGGTCGTCGCGGTGAGGGTCTGATCGCGATCAAAACCCGGGAAGGCACCTGGTCGAATGCGGCCTTCGTCAACATGACCGGTGGCAGCGTCGGCTTCCAGGCCGGTGTTTCCTCGACTGATGTCGTCCTGATCTTCCGTACCGAACGTGGTGTCGACTCGATCGTGCATGGCAAATTCACTTTGGGAGCCGACGCGTCGGCCGCTGCTGGACCAGTGGGACGGACCGCACAAATTTCGACCGATGCACAGCTCAAGGCCGAAATTTTCTCCTACTCACGGACGCGCGGGCTGTTCGCTGGAGTTGCCCTCGATGGCGGCGTGCTTTCTATCGATAACGCCAGCAACCAGTTGATCTACGGTGAAGGTGTCACGCCACGTCGAATCTTCGACGGCGGCGTCAGCGCAGTTCCCAACGCCCTGGTCGACTTCCGCGACCGCCTTGAGGAGTACACTGCGCAGTAACCCGGCGTTGCCGACACTTGCGTCGATATCCAAATACAATGGAAGGGATGCGCCCGAAAGTGCCGCTTGAAGAATTGCGCACTCGATTCATCGGGCAGTCCTCACCAACAGTTTCCACGGAGTATTGAAATGGGTAGTTTCAGCATTTGGCACTGGCTAATTGTCCTTGTCATCGTCGCGCTGGTATTTGGCACCAAGAAGTTGCGCAACATCGGCGAAGACATGGGCTCGGCCATCAAGAGTTTTCGCAAAGGCATGCAGGAAGGTGATGAGCCCGGCAAGCCTTCCGAACTGAAAGCTGACCCGGCCCCGGCCGCGCAATCGACTCCGGACGGCAAGAAAGAAAACGCCGAACCGTAGGCTCAATCGATGTTCGATCTCAGTTTCGGCGAGTTGGCTCTGGTCGCCGTCGTTGCCTTGCTGGTTCTCGGCCCCGAGCGATTACCCGCAGCCGCACGCACGGCAGGAGCGCTGCTGCGCCGCTTGCGCAACAGTTGGCAAGGTGTGCGCAGTGAAATCGAGCGCGAACTTGCCGCCGAGGATATCAAGCGCAATATCAAGGAGACCGCACGCAGTCTTGATGTCCGCGAGGAAATCCGCTCCACCGCCGAACAGTTCCGCACCGCCGTGAGCGGTGAACCGGACAAGCCCGGTTCCGATGAGAAACGCTGATTCAGTCGACGAGAAGCAGGAACAATCGTTCCTGTCGCACCTGATCGAGTTGCGCTCGCGCCTGCTCCGCGCCGTGGCTGTTGTATTGCTGATCCTGATTGCGCTGATACCACTGGCCAACAATCTTTACGCGTGGTTGGCCAAGCCCTTGCTCGATCATCTGCCAGCGGGCGGCGCAATGATTGCGACTGACGTGGCATCGCCATTTTTCGCCCCGCTCAAGCTGGCATTTTTCGTCGCCCTGTTTCTGGCCATGCCGTTCATTCTCTATCAGGCCTGGTCCTTCGTTTCGCCTGGCCTGTACAAGCACGAACGACGTCTCGCCGTGCCGCTGCTTGCCTCCTCGGTACTTCTTTTCTATATCGGCTGCGCATTCGCCTATTACCTGGTCCTCCCGGCGATCTTCACGTTCATGACCAGCGTTGCTCCGGAAGGAGTGGCGGTCATGCCAGACATCAGTCGCTTTCTGGATTTTGCACTTGTACTTTTTTTATCTTTCGGATTCTGCTTCGAAGTACCTGTCGCGCTTGTGGTCCTGGTCGCTCTCGGCGTGGCAACGCCGGAACAACTGGTCAAGAGTCGGCCGTACACGATCGTTGGTGCTTTCGTCATCGCCGCCATCCTGACCCCGCCTGATGTCATCTCGCAGTTGATGCTGGCAATTCCCATGTGCCTGCTCTACGAAGTCGGCATTATCGCGTCCAAATTACTGGCGCGTCGGCTCCCGGGTGAGGACGGCGCACCATCAGCCTGAGGCGGCCATTAGCCGCACAGAATCGAAGTAATCGCGCTGATCGCACCAGGCATTGAATCGCTCATCATGAACAATGGCATCGCTTTTGTTCACAAATCATTGCCCGCCCCAACCTTTGACATGTTTCTTCTGTAGCGGAATGGCATTACACTTGTAACCGTGGCGAAAAAGGATTTCGTCACAGAAACTTCATTATCACTATCCCGAAGGGGGAAACATGGCAACCAAGAAGAAAGCAGCACCCGTTGAAGACGATGCACGAGATGCCAGCCTGCGCGTATCCAAGCGCATGCGCGACAGCCTCAAGGCGACCGCTGCCGTCATGGGCCGTCCGCTCTATGACGTCACCAACGAGGCAATCAACAGCTATTTGTCGACTGTGAAGCTCGGCGACCCGCTGAAGGCGATCCGTAACAACGCCGCTCGCGGCCGCAAGTAACAGGCCGCACATTGACCGCGCCGCCCGGATCCCTCGGGCGGCAAGGTATTCAATACGCCATCTGCCCTGCAGATGGCGTTTTCATTTCTGGCTGGGCAAGCACAATCGCCGAACCTAATCGATCGGCGGCAACACGTTCATGACTTCGCGCAAAGTTGTTACGCCTCGTGCGACCTGAGCAGCTGCCGACACGCGCAAAGGCCGCATGCCCTCCGCGAGGGCGGTTTCGCTCACCCTGGAAAGCTCCATGTCCGGCTGGATCAAGGCTCGCAGCGGCGCGGAGATCCGCATCATCTCGTAAATGCCGGTACGCCCCTGGAATCCCGTCTTGCGGCATTCCAGGCAGCCCTTGGGACCAAAATTGCGCTCCGGCGGCGGCAAGTTCCAGCGAGGCGTCATTGCCAGCCAACCTTGTTCGTCGAACGGCACTTCGACCTTGCAGTGCGGACACAGGGTCCGCACGAGTCGCTGCGCGACGACACCGGTCAGAGTCGACTGGATCAGATAGTGCGGAACACCGAGATCGAGCAGGCGGGTCAGTGCACTAGGCGCATCATTCGTGTGCAAGGTTGAAAGCACCAGATGGCCAGTCAGCGAGGCCTGCACGGCCATCTTCGCGGTTTCCAGGTCACGAATCTCGCCAACCATGATGATGTCTGGATCCTGACGCATCAGGGTGCGCACACCGGCGGCGAAATCCAGATCAATTGCGTTGTGCACCTGCATCTGGTTGAACTCTGGACTGACCATCTCGATCGGATCCTCGACCGTGCAGACGTTGATATCCGGCGTCGCCAGCACCTTGAGCGTCGAATACAGGGTGGTCGTCTTGACCGATCCGTTCGGGCCGGTCACCAGCACGATGCCGTGCGGACGTTCGACCATGCCGCGCCAGATGGATTCTTCCTCGCTCGTGAAACCGAGCTGGCGGAACTCCTTGACCACGATATCGGGATCAAAGATGCGCATGACGATTTTTTCGCCAAACGCGGTCGGCATGCTCGAAAGACGCAATTCGACCTCGCGTCCGCCGGGGGATCGCGTCTTGATACGGCCATCCTGCGGGCGGCGTTTCTCAGCCACGTCCATGCGACCGAGGATCTTGATGCGGGAGGTTACCGCGGTCATCACGGGCGTCGGCAGCTCAAACACTTTGTGCATGACGCCATCGATGCGGAAGCGCATCAGACTGGTGTCACGCCGCGGTTCGAGATGGATATCCGAGGCGCGCTGTTCGAACGCGTATTGCAGGAGCCAGTCAACGATGTGTACGACGTGGCGGTCGTCGACGCCGAGATCGCCAGTCTTGCCAAGCTCGACCAATTGCTCGAAGTTGAGCAGGGCCGAGTTTTCGCCAGCGACGGCCTTGGCGTCCTTGGCCCGCTGGATCGAACGCTGGACGCCCCACCACTCGGTCAGGAAACGGCTGACATCAATCGGGCTGGCGACCACACGCTGGATGTCTCGGCGCAGGATATGGCCGAGATCCGCTATCCAGCGGGTATCGAATGGCTCCGACGTGGCAAACACGATCTGCATCTCGCTGACCGCCACGGGCAGGATCCGATAGCGCAGTGCATAGGCATGACTGACCACCTGGGTCACCGCCGGCACATCGATCTTCATCGGATCGATCTTCAGATACGGCAGGTGTGCCTTGCCCGCCAACCAATGGGTCAAGACTTCGAGGCTCAGCGGCTTGCCCGGATTGCGCGAATCCGCGAGCTTCAGGTTGGCGACCAGAACCAGCGGGTGCAGTTCCAGCTTGCCATGAGTCGTGCGCACGTCGGCGCGCACGCGGCGCATGTCAGCTTCGGAAATAACGCCATCGGCATGCAGCGCCGCCAGGGTCTCGTCAAGATCGATACGATGGTGAAGTCCGAGTTGCGGACCCTCCGCAGCGGCCGCGGCAGCGGGTCTGTCGGTGGCGCCGGGTCGCACCTGTCGTGTTGCCATGCCGCGTCTATCCTCGGAGATCGTGAGCGCCCGTTATACTAGCGCGCTTTGCCAACGTTACCGTGATCGAGAACATGTCAGGACTCAGCTTCCAGGACGTCATTCAGACCTTGAACCGCTATTGGGCGGAACAGGGCTGCGTATTGATCCAGCCGCTCGACACCGAAGTCGGCGCAGGCACCTTCCACCCGGCGACGTTCCTGCGCTCGCTCGGCCCGGAGCCGTGGTCGGCGGCGTACGTGCAACCTTCGCGTCGCCCGACTGATGGCCGTTACGGTGAAAACCCCAATCGCCTGCAGCACTATTACCAGTACCAAGTGGTGCTGAAACCGAATCCCGACGACATCCTCGACCTCTACATCGATTCGTTGAAGGCGCTCGGCATCGATCCGCTCGTGCACGATCTGCGGTTTGTCGAAGACAACTGGGAGTCGCCGACCCTCGGCGCCTGGGGTCTCGGCTGGGAGGTCTGGCTGAATGGCATGGAAGTCACCCAATTCACCTACTTCCAGCAGGCCGGCGGTCTCGAATGCCGTCCGGTCACTGGCGAGATCACCTACGGTCTCGAACGTCTGGCCATGTACCTGCAGGACGTCGACAACGTCTACGACCTGGTCTGGACGACAGGTCCGCGCGGCGTGGTCACTTACGGCGATGTGTTCCACCAGAACGAAGTCGAACAGAGTACCTACAACTTCGAGCACGCCAATGTGCCAAAGTTGTTCGAATGGTTTGACACCTGCGAAGCCGAAGCGAAAAAGCTGGTCGAAGCCGGCCTGCCCCTGCCTGCCTACGAACAGGTGACCAAGGCCAGTCATACCTTCAACTTGCTCGATGCGCGCCGAGCGATCAGCGTGACCGAGCGGCAGCGCTACATCCTGCGCGTGCGCACGCTGGCCCGAGCCGTGGCCGAGGCCTATTTCGCCCAACGCGAGAAACTCGGCTTTCCGGGATTGCGCAGCCGCAAGGAAGCCGCATGAGCACGAACAACAATCCCGCCAGCCTGCTGATCGAGATCGGCACAGAAGAGCTTCCGCCGAAGGCGCTCGACAGCCTCGCCGATGCGTTTGCCAAGGGCATACTCGACGGTCTCGAAAAACAAGGCGTTGCATTCGATGCCAATAGCGCGAAGACCTATTGCTCGCCGCGTCGGCTTGCGGTGCTGGTTGCTCTAGTCGCCCACGATCAGCCCGATCAGGCCATCGAGCGCCGCGGCCCCGCGCTCGCTGCCGGGCTAGACGCGGAAGGTCAACCGACGCGCGCCTTGAGCGGATTCGCGGCAAGCTGCGGCGTCGATGTATCGGCGCTGGAAAAGCTCGAAACCGACAAGGGCGCCTGGTTCGTTTATCGCGCGGCCCAGCCTGGTCAATCGACCGCCGCCCTTTTGCCGATGATTCTCGCTGATGCGATCAAGGCACTGCCAATCCCGAAGCCAATGCGCTGGGGTGATCATGATTTCGCCTTCGTGCGCCCGACCCACTGGCTGGTCGTGCTGCACGGTAGCGAGATCGTCCCGGTCGAGTTGTTCGGACTCCACTCGGGCCGACAGTCACGCGGACATCGTTTCCATCACGCAGGTCCCGTCCATGTCGCCGATGCCGACTCCTGGCTCGATGCATTGCGCAATGCCAAGGTGCTTGCCGATCCGCAGGAACGGCGTCAGCGCATTGCCGAAGAAGTCGCGCGCGCCGGCAAGGAAACTGGTGGAAATCCGCAGTTGTCCCGGGAACTGCTGGACGAGATCGCCAACCTGACCGAGTGGCCGGTCGCGATCGCCTGCGCGTTCGACCGCGGGTTTCTCGAAGTTCCCCAGCAAGCTCTGGTCATGACGATGGAGACGAACCAGAAGTTCGTTTCAGTCTTCGATGCTGCCGGAGAACTCGGCGAGCATTTCATCGGCATCGCCAATATCGAATCAAAGAATCCAGCCGAGATCCGCAAAGGTTACGAGCGCGTAATCCGTCCGCGCTTCGCCGATGCCAAGTTTTTCTACGATGAGGACCGCAAGCAGGGCCTCGAATCGTTTCAGGAATCGCTGAAATCGGTGACCTACCAGCAATCGCTCGGCAGCGTCTGGGAAAAGACCATCCGCGTTGCCGAACTGGCGCGAATTATCGCCAACCGAGTCGGCGTCGATGCCGCGCTGGCGACGCGCGCGGCCGCACTGAGCAAGTGCGATTTGATGTCGCGCATGGTCGGTGAATTCCCCGAACTGCAAGGCATCATGGGGCGCTGCTATGCGAGCCAGGGCGAGAAGCCCGAGCCAGTCGAAGTCGCCAATGCACTCGACGAGTTCTACCGTCCGCGCAATGCCGCCGATGGCATTGCCAATGGCAAGCTCGGCCGGGTCCTGGCCGTTGCCGAACGACTCGATACGCTAACCGGCATCTTCGCGGTCGGCATGAAGCCGAGTGGCAACAAGGATCCTTTCGCGCTGCGTCGTGCGGCGCTCGGCCTCGCCCGAACCCTGATCGAAGGTGGTCTGGATCTCGACCTGAAGGCACATCTCGCTGAAGCCCTGGCCAGTCTGCCTGAAGCGGCTCTGATCGCCGGACTCGGCAAGGGCAAGGATGGCAAGCCGCGTGAGCTGAACATCGGCATGCGTCGCGACGAACTAGCTGACGAGATTTACGACTTCATCGTCGAGCGCCTGCGCAGCTTTTACGCCGATCAAGGCATCGGCAGCGAAGTGTTCGACGCAGTGCGCGCATTGTCGCCGTCCTCGCTCGTCGATTTCGATCACCGCCTTCGCGCCGTGGTCGAATTCGCCAAGCTGCCCGAGGCGCAGGCGTTGGCAGCGGCGAATAAGCGCATCGGCAATATCCTGCGCCAGGCTGGCGAAGCCGTGACGGGCGAGATCGATTCGTCGCTGCTCGAATCGGATGCCGAACGCGAGCTGGTCGCGGCCGTTGCCCTGGCCGAATCCGACAGCGCTCCGTTGATCGCCAGCTCGGACTATATCGGCCTGTTGCAGCGCATCGCGAAACTGCGCGATCCGGTCGATCGCTACTTCGATAGCGTCATGGTCATGGCCGACGACAAAACCGTGCGGCGCAACCGTCTGATCCTGCTGGGACGGCTGCGGACGATGCTGTTGCGCGTTGCCGACATTTCCCTGCTGCCCTCAGCTACTGCTTCCTCATGACGGGTTTCGCGGACATTCACGCGGAATGATCGCGTAGACTCGGATTCGACAGCCACTTTGTCGGTTCGGGCATCCCGCTTCCGGAGAGCGTCTCGCCACATGACTCAACGCACGAACGATGCCAGTACCACCCAGCGCCGAACCATGCATCCGCACCGGCGCGCGGGTGGCGGGGAAGTCCCGGCATGTCTTGTGGTGTTGCAGGGTCAGCGCCTCGGACAGCGCATCAATCTCGGTGACGAACCACTGATCATCGGTCGAGCACCGGAAGCGGAATTCCAGATCATCGAACGCAGCGTCTCGCGCGCGCACTGCCGGATTGTGCGCGAACCGGCAGGCTACCGAATCAAGGATCTCGATTCGACCAACAAGACCTTTCTCAACGACCAGCCGATCATCGAGGCCGAGCTCAAGGACGGCGACCACATCGCCGTCGGTAGCTGCGTGCTCAAATTCATGGATCGCTCCTCCGTCGAGGCCCGCTATCACGAGGAGTTGTATCAGCTGGCGACCGCCGACCCTCTGACCGATCTTTACAATCGCCGCCAGTTCCTCGAGCTGATCGATCGCGAGATTGCACGCGCGACGAACTACAAGCGCCCGCTAAGCCTGCTCATCATCGATCTCGATCATTTCAAGCAGGTCAACGATGAATACGGTCATCCAAACGGCGATCTGGTCCTTGTCAAGGTTGCCCTGAGCCTGCGCGGCCATTCACGAGAGGAATCCATCGTCGCGCGCATCGGTGGCGAGGAGTTCGCCATCGTGCTGCCCGAGAATGATCTCGATCAGGCGGTCAGTTTCGCAGAAAGTCTGCGCATCGCCTTGTCGGAACTTGAGTTCATACTCAATGGGACCACCCGAAAAATCACGGTCAGTATCGGAGTGGCCGATTGGAAGCCCGGCATGACCTCAACCGGCGACTTGATGCAGGCGGCCGATGAACAGCTCTATCGGGCCAAGCAAAACGGCCGCAACCTCGTTCGCTCTGGCCTGAGCAGCAAGGAATGAAGCGGTTTTCTCGATGACAGCACCGGCGGATTCCGATCGCAGCCCAATCGTCATCGGCAGTCACCGAATGCCTATCTCGACTCGCGATTCAAGTGCCATTGGAGAGGTCGTTTCGGGCGGCCAAACGCAACCGTCTCGTAAGCGAAGCGATTGCTTACCCGGAGCCACCGCTTTATTGTGCTCGCCCCACGAGGTTCCACCGAGGATCTCGTCCCAGTAAACCCCGTAGGTGCCTATGCTTCGTTCATGTAGCGAGCGCTATGCTCCAAGGCCGATCTACGACGCTTCTCGTTTAACGTTCTAGAGGATTCTGTCATGAAGAATTACGTTGCCGCCGCATTGACCGCGCTGGCTGTTCTCGGAGGTTGCAACTCCTCCAACCAAACCGCCAATGCGCCCTCAGCGAATGGCAACGGCACACCGCCCACCGCCGAGGAATTGGCGAACGCACCGATTCCCGGTCAAATCAATGGCACCGTCAATCTGCGCGTACCAGCGGAGATCAACCCGGGTGCGAAACTCAGCGTCAAGCTGGTGGATGTTGCTCAGCCAGAGCTGGTCCTGGCCGAAGCGTCGCAGGATGTCACTGGCCCACCGCCGTATCAGTTCACGCTTGTCGTGGATCCTTCCGGTATCGACCGTACCCGCGTCTACGTGGTCAATGTGTTGCTGGTCGATGGCGAGCGTCGCTATGTCCAGGCCTTGCAGTCACCGGTACTGACCGGCGGCGCCGGCTCCAACCTCGAGGTCGTGCTCAATTCCGAAGCGACTCCCGGCGAGGAGCTCAAGGACGAATTCAACAAGCTGAAGTCACACATCGGTGGCATGAAGCGCATCCAGGACTCCTACCTTGATGGGGATCTTTCGGTCGCTTGGGACGGCTTCGTCGAAGCCGGCAACAAGCTCCGCTTCATGCGCGTCAATACCGAACTTGGTGATGGCGACAAGGCAGTGCGCGACAATATCGAATATGCCTTCCTCGAAGAAAAGCCGATGGCAATCCTCAAGAAGGGTCGAATCACGACTCGCGTCGGCTGGGACGAGAACGGCAAGCTCATCCTCAATGAAAGGAGCGGTGGCGAAGGCGTCAGCGACGAGGATGCCCAGAAGTACTACGACGATGCCGTCAAGGCATTTGCCATGGGCGAAAAGAAGTTGCCGAAGAAAAAGTAGCAAGCCACGACGAATAATGGGTTCCTGAAAGGCCGGCAATCGCCGGCCTTTCTCGTTCTGGATTGCGTATCGAGTCGAAATCTCAGCGTCGTGCCTTGGCAAACGCTTCGGCAAGGACGCTGTTTGCTGCGGTGGAGCTCGGTGCCACTTGTTGCGCCTCACGCGGACGTCGATTGGAGGGCGTCGACTTCGGGACGGTGGGGCGCGACTCACCCGGCTCGTCTTCAAGTCGCATGCTCAGGCCAATGCGCTTGCGCGCCAAATCGATCTCGATGACCTTGACCTTGACGATGTCGCCCGCCTTGACGACTTCACGTGGATCCTTGACGAACTTGTCCGAGAGTGCCGAAACATGCACGAGACCGTCCTGGTGCACGCCGAGATCAATGAACGCACCGAACGCGGCGACATTGCTGACCACACCTTCAAGGATCATGCCTGGCTTGAGGTCGCGAATATCCTCGACACCCTCCGCGAAAGTCGCGGTCTTGAATTCGGGGCGCGGATCGCGGCCGGGCTTTTCGAGCTCCTTGAGGATGTCGCGAACCGTAGGCAAGCCGAAATTCGAATCGGTGAATTGCTGCGCATCGATCGAGCGCAGGAAGCTCGCGTCGCCGATCATCGATTTCACTTCGCGCCCGCATTGTTCAATGATCCGTTGCACGACCGGATAGGCTTCCGGGTGCACGGATGACGCGTCGAGCGGATCGTCGCCAGCGGCAATACGAAGGAAGCCCGCGCATTGCTCGAAGGCCTTGTCGCCAAGTCGCGGCACCTTGAGCAAGGCCTTGCGCGTGCGAAAAGCGCCATTCTCGTCACGATGTCGCACGATATTCTCGGCGACCCCCGCACTCAATCCGGCGACGCGGGACAGCAGCGGCGCCGAAGCGGTATTCACGTCGACGCCAACCGCATTGACGCAATCCTCGACCCGCGCAACCAATGCATGTGCGAGCTTCACCTGATTGACGTCGTGCTGATACTGGCCGACGCCGATCGATTTCGGATCGATCTTTACCAATTCGGCCAGCGGATCCTGCAGGCGGCGAGCGATCGATACCGCGCCGCGCAGCGAGACATCCAGATTCGGAAACTCTTTTGCCGCGATCTCCGACGCCGAATACACCGAGGCTCCGGCTTCACTGACGATGATCCTGGAAAGTTTGAGGTCCGCGTGCTTGCGCATCAGCTCGGCGGCGAGGCGATCAGTTTCTCGCGAAGCGGTGCCGTTTCCGATCGCGATCAGATTCACGCCGTGCTTGCGGCTCAAGACAGCCAGTTCGGAAATCGACTGATCCCAGAGCTTCTTCGGCTCGTGCGGATAGATCACCGAGGTCGCAATCAACTTGCCGGTTCCATCAACGATGGCAAGCTTGACCCCGGTGCGAATGCCGGGATCGAGCCCCATCACCGTCTTCGGCCCGGCCGGCGCGGCCATCATGAGATCCTTGAGGTTGTCGCCGAAAACACGGATCGCCTCGGCTTCCGCCGCTTCGCGCGCACGTCCGAAAAGATCGAGTCCTAGGTGCAGATGCAACTTGATGCGCCAGGTCTGACGCGCCGTGTCGAGCAACCAGCGATCTCCTGGACGGCCGTGATCGGCAATATCGAAATGACGGGCGACGCGCCCTTCGGCCTCGGCGTGGCCGGCGGCAGCAGCCTCATCGAGCGCAGCAGCAGGATCCTCGCTGGCCGATGAAGTCTTGATTGGAGTGGTCGGCCGTGGCGCGAGCTCGAGATCGAGCACGCCTTCGTTGCGTGCGCGGAACAAGGCAAGTAGTCGATGCGAAGGAATCGTTCCGATCGCTTCGACATGCTCGAAATAGTCGCGGAACTTGGCACCTTCGCTTTCCTTGCCAGCCACGATCTTGGCACGGATCACGGCCTTGGCCGTCAGCCAGTCGCGCAACGCGCCGACCAGGGCGGGTTCCTCCGAGAATGATTCGAGCAGGATCGCGCGTGCGCCATCCAGTGCGGCCTTGATGTCGGCGACGCCTTTATCGGCATCCACAAACGCATTCGCCTGATCTTCGGGCTCCTGCGAAGGATCTCTCCGCAGAGCGAGCGCCAATGGTTCGAGCCCGGCTTCGCGCGCAATCTGAGCCTTGGTCCGTCGCTTTGGCTTGTAAGGCAGGTAGAGGTCTTCCAGACGCGCCTTGTTGTCGGCAGCGAGGATGTCTGCTCGCAAGCCGTCGGTGAGCTTGCCCTGTTCGTCGATGCTTGCGATCACCGTGGCACGACGATCCTCAAGTTCGCGCAGATAGCCGAGGCGCTCTTCGAGCAGGCGCAATTGGGTGTCATCGAGTCCGCCTGTGACCTCCTTGCGGTAGCGCGCGATGAAGGGCACGGTGGCACCTCCATCAATCAATTCGACCGCGGCGCGAACTTGTTCGGGACGGGCGGCGATTTCCTCGGCGATTCTCTTTTCAATGCTCGACATTCGTTGCTTGCTTTCCTGAAGGATTGGACGGAAATACGTCGGGCCTCTGAAGCGGCCCGCCGCGATAATCGGAATTAAGGGGAATCTCAGGCGACGCGCTTGTGCCGCTTGAGGTGAACCAGTAGCAACGAGATCGCCGCCGGGGTAACGCCGCTGATGCGCTGTGCCTGACCGATCGTTGTCGGCGTCGCCGCCTTGAGCTTGATCAGGACTTCGGCAGAAAGGCCCCGCACGCTGTCGTACTCGAAATCGATCGGAATGCCGGTGTCTTCGTGGCGGCGGCTGCGCTCGATCTCTTCGCGCTGGCGATCGAGATAGCCGGCGTACTTGGTTGCTATTTCGACCTGCTCGGCGACAAGCGAATCGACCACCGCTGGCCCGATCGCATCCAGCGAGGTAAGCCTGGCGTAATCGAGTTCAGGGCGACGCAACAGATCGAGCACGCTTGCATCGCGCGTGATTGGCACTCCGAGCACGCCACTGACCGACCTGCCAAGCGTGTTGGCCGGCGTTACCCAGAGGGCGCGCAGGCGTGCCTGCTCGTTGTCGATCGCCTCGCATTTGCGCTGCACGCGCTCATGCCGCTCATTGGAGACACAGCCTAGTTCATGGCCGATCGCGCTCAGGCGCAGATCAGCATTATCCTCGCGCAGGTGCAGGCGATACTCGGCACGTGAGGTGAACATGCGATAGGGCTCGATCGTGCCATTCGTGGTCAGGTCATCGATGAGGACGCCAATGTAGGCCTCGTCGCGACGCGGCGTCCACGCCGGCAATCCTCTTGCGCCGCGCGAGGCGTTGAGTCCGGCGATCAGTCCTTGCGCTGCTGCTTCCTCGTAGCCGGTAGTGCCGTTGATCTGGCCGGCGAAGTAGAGGCCCTGGATGGCCTTGGTTTCAAGCGAGGGCTTGAGTCCACGCGGGTCGAAATAATCGTATTCGATTGCATAGCCGGGTCGGGTGATGTGGGCGTTCTCGAAACCGCGGATCGAGCGCACCAGCTCAAGTTGCACGTCGAACGGCAGCGAGGTGGAAATACCGTTGGGATAGATCTCGTAGGTGTCGAGACCTTCAGGTTCGATGAAAATCTGATGAGAGGTCTTGTCGGCGAAGCGCACCACCTTGTCCTCGATCGACGGACAATAGCGTGGCCCGATCCCCTCGATCTTGCCGCTATAGAGCGGTGAACGATCAAGTCCGCCGCGGATGATTTCGTGAGTGCGTTCACTGGTATGGGTGATCCAGCAACTGACCTGGCGTGGATGCTCGTCGCCTGAACCCATGAAGGAGAACACCGGCGTCGGACTATCCCCTGGTTGTTCTTCGAGCCCCGAAAAATCGATCGTGCGGCCGTCAATACGCGGCGGCGTACCGGTCTTCAAGCGATCCACCGCAATTGGCAATTCGCGCATGCGCTCGGCCAGGCGTTGAGCAGGCGCATCGCCCGCGCGCCCGCCAGCATGATTGCTCATGCCGATATGAATCTTCCCCGCAAGGAATGTACCGACCGTAAGCACCACGGTCGGCGCGTGGAAGCTGAGGCCCATCTGGGTCAGCACGCCGGTCACCCGGCCACCTTCGACAAGCAGGTCGTCGACCGCCTGCTGGAACAGTTGCAGCCCAGGTTGGGATTCGACCATCGACCGGATTGCTGCCTTGTACAGGACCCGATCGGCCTGGCAACGCGTCGCACGCACTGCCGGCCCCTTCGAAGCATTCAATTTACGCCACTGGATCCCTGCGCGGTCCGCCGCATGCGCCATGGAACCGCCGAGTGCATCGATCTCGCGCACGAGATGTCCCTTGCCGATGCCACCAATCGCCGGATTGCAGCTCATCTGGCCGATCGTTTCAATATTGTGGCTGAGCAGCAGTGTTCTTGCACCACTGCGCGCCGCAGCGAGGGCCGCTTCAGTGCCGGCGTGGCCGCCCCCGACAACAATGACGTCGAATTGCTGGAAAGATGTGGTGGACATGGACATGCAGGGCTCGATTCAGTTGCGTAATTCTAGCCGAACACGGTTTGCGTGGGGTTTGGCACGGAATCTGCTGGTATCTAATCGCACTCCCACCGGCGCTAGACGTATGCGAGCACGTCGAAGGTCAGAATTCAGGGGCTGGCCATGTGCCGGTGGGAGCAGCACCTGCCCAAGCAGGTAACGTTCCGTTGATCGTCGGATCCGGGTTGATGAAAGGCTGGCACCCGGCGGTCATAGGAACAGGGGGGATCCAAGAGGACCAATGCCGGGTGCCAGGTTGACTGGCCATGGCCCGTTCAAACAATGCCACGCCTGCAAAGGGGTGGCATTTGTTTTTGAGCCGATGCGCGACGATATAAGTAACAGCCATTGGCAGACTGTGACCTGAATCGCGGAAAAGCGGCAGACCCTGTTGCTGCCGATCAATGCCGGTCATTTTACGACAGGAAACGTCAGACGCGTCGCAAAAAAAACCGGAATTCTTGAAATTTTCTGAAAACGAACGACTTGGCATGGGCTTTGCTTTTACCAATACATCCACCCCCCAGCGCAAGGAATTCACCGCCATGCTTTCGACTTCCACGATCAGTCTCAATCCACTCTTCCTGCGCCACGACCTGATGATCGAACTCGGTCGCCTTGAAATGGCCATGCAGGACATGCGCGGATCTTCCGCCGTCGATCAAGCCACCTCACAATTGCAACAGTTGGAAAGCCGACGCGCGCGCATCAATGAAGCGCTGAGCCGTCTGCCAGCCTGAAGCTACACACCGGGCAAGATGCCTGGGGGGATCGGAAAGACCGCGCATTGCGCGGTTTTTTTTGCGCGCGATCCACGGAAATGCCGATCAAATGGCACAACCGGTCAGCGTCGCCCTAGTCTCGTTGCCGAATCGGCCTAGGCGGAGGCGCCGAGCGCACGGGTGCTGGAGGCGGAGCCGAACGGTTCACCGGTGGCGAACTCGGGTTGAATGTCTGGTTGCGACTTGGAGCAACCGACCGCCTTGCCGGCGCCACTCGCGTCGAGGATCGATCTCCACCCGCTGCACCGGGGCGGGTCGCGGGATTGAGAAAGCCTCCGCGGGACGAGCGATCGGCACGAAATCCGATCTTCGATTGAGGTGCCTGAACCGTATCCCGACGCACCAGGCCGGCACGAACCGCGCGTTCACGTTCAACACGATCAACGCGCGTCACTTCCGAACCCTGGTGGGGATGTGATGGCACCCACCAGATCGGCTGATAGCCATGGCCCCAGTAGGAGTAGGGCCAGCCGTGGCCGTATCCACCGCCGTAGCCATAGCCGGCACCGAAGCCGTAGCCGTAGCCGTAGCCGTAGTTCGAGCCTGCCCAGCCATATCCATACAGTGAAGAGTTGACCACGACATCGGCTGTGTTCGCGCCATAGTAATAGTCACCACTGCCTTCATAGTTGTAGTAGTTGCTGCCCGTGCTGGCGCAACCGGTCAACAGCAGCAGCGAAACAAGTGTCGGCAGGGAGCGTTTCATGAGGTTCTCCGGACATGTTGGTGCGAGCGCATGCTCCCAACATGCTCCCGCAAGCGCGCAGTTTCAAGCTTTCACGTTGTTCCTGCATCGTCTCCCAGGCTGCGGGCGAGGATATCGGCAAGATCGGGGGAAAGCGGCCCGCTGCGCTGGATTCTCTTCATCTCGTTTCGCATCAGCTCTCGACGCCGCACTTCGATCCTGCACCAGCTGCCAAATGCCGTCGCCAGGCGCGCGGCCACCTGCGGCATGATCTTGTCGATACGACAGGTCGCGTCGGCAATGAAGCGGTAGCCGCTGCCATCCTTGCGGTGAAATGCCAGTGGATTGCGCAACGCGAAACCAAGCAACAGGGCGTAGATCTTGTTCGGATTGTTCCAGTGGAACGATTCGTGTCGAGTCAACGCAACGATTTGATCCAGCGCATCGCGTTGGGGAATCGTCGCTTGCACCGAGAACCATTTGTCCATCACCGTCGACGCAGCGGAATACCGCGCGGCAAATTCAGCAAGCAACTGCTCGGAATGCTCATCCGCACCGTGAACCAGGCAGGTCAATGCACCGAGTTTGTCACTCAGGCAGACCGCATCGCCAAATTGCGACCGTGCCAATTCATGATGTTTTCGATCGGCGCGACACAACAAGGCGAGGCAGCGATTGCGCAGTCGTCGACGTGATTGTGCAGCCGCCTGCATGCCTTCAACGGAGGCCGACGCGAGCGAGCGATAACGCTCCAGCAGAACCGGTTCGAGCTTTTTCGCCATGGTCACTTCGAGCTCTGAACGAGCGCCATGCACGGCATCCGGATCAATGCAACTCAGCGACTCGCTCAAGGTGTTGCCATCGGCCAGGGTCAACATCTCGGCCAGGGTTGCGGGGTCGAGGTCTGTTTCATCAAAGGCGCAGCGCAGGCTCGTCAACCAGCCATCCCGGGCACCGCCTGCTGCAGGATCACCGCCCAACGCGGTCAGGAAAACATGACGCGACAATCCATCACCGGCAAGCCAGCGGTTGAAGCCATCGTTGTCATGCGCGAGGAGTGTGGCCAGAGATCGCCAGTTCTGGGTTTGAGCCATGCGCAGCGGCGCCGAGAATCCACGTAACAACGAGAGAACCGGCTCGTGAGCGAGGTTGCAGAAACGAAACGTCGCGGTGCGCGCTTCCAGTAACAGCACGGTTTCGGAGCCCGATGGCGGATATCCTTCACGCTCAATGGCGAGAGGGCTCCCTTCTGTATCGAACAAGGCGATTGCCAACGGAACGGGCAGGACCTGTGCCTTCCCCGATGCCACGTTGAGATGCTGGGTCACGTTCAAGACGAAACTGCGCTCACGCGGATCGTGACTTGCATGGACTTCCAGAGTTGGCGTTCCAGCCTGGGTGTACCAGGACAGCCAGGGCGTCAGGTTACGCTCGTTCGCGTCACCAAGTGCAGCGAGGAAATCCTCGACCGTTACGGCTTGACCGTCATGGCGCTCGAAGTACAGATCCATGCCGCGGCGGAAGCCATCCTTGCCAAGCAAGGTCGCCAGCATGCGTACGATCTCGGCGCCTTTCTCGTAAACCGTCGCGGTGTAGAAATTGTTGATCTCGCTGTATCGCGCAGGCCGAACCGGATGCGCGAGCGGCCCGGCATCCTCGCTGAACTGGGCCCGCCAGAGCGTGCGCACATCCTCGATGCGACGCAGCGTGCGCGATGTCTGGTCGGAAACGAATTCCTGCTCACGGTAAACCGTCAACCCTTCCTTGAGACACAACTGGAACCAGTCGCGACAGGTCACCCGATTGCCTGTCCAGTTGTGAAAATATTCATGCGCGACGACAGCCAGCACATCGCGATAGTCGTCGTCGGTCGCATGCAACGGATCGGCCAGCAGGTATTTGGAGTTGAAGATATTGAGGCCGGTGTTTTCCATCGCGCCCATGGTGAAGTCATCGGTGGCGACGACATGGAATACATCGAGCTGGTAGTTGCGCCCGAAATTCTGCTCATCCCAGAGCATCGCAGCCTTGAGGCAAGCCATCGCATGGTGGCAACGCTCGACCATGGTCGCTGGCGCCCAGATCAACAGGCGAACTCGGCGGCCCTCGCCGGTGAGATGTGAATCCTCAATCGCTTCGAGATGTCCGGCGACGATCGCGAACAGATATGACGGCTTCGGTTGCGGATCGACGAAGCGCGCCCAGTGGCGACCGTCGTCAAGCTCACCGGAGCCGGCCGGGTTTCCGCCGGCAAGCAGGACCGGAAAGCGTTCGCGATCAGCGCGCAGGGTCACCTCGTATCGAGCCAGGACATCAGGCCGGTCGATCGACCAGGTGATCCCCCGAAATCCTTCGGCTTCGCACTGACTGAGCAGGAAGCCGCGCTCGAGACCACCGCTCAGGTAGAGTCCCTGCATCGCGCTATTGTCGATCGGGCGGATGCGCGACAACGTTTCAACGACTGTCTCTCCACCCACGCCGGGAATCGTCAGCGACTGCTCGTCGATATGGTATTCGTCAGCGCCGAGCAGCCGACCGTCGACGCGCAGCTCGACGAGTTCGATTGCCTGACCGTCAAGGCACAACTCGACATCCGCCTGTGCCGGATCCTGGCGCAATGTCAGGCGCGCATGGACCGTCGTCAACGCGGGATCGAGATCAAAGGTGAGCTCGACGGCCTGCATGCGCCAGGCAGGAGATCGGTAGTCTTCGAGGCGGATGACGGGCTTGTCCATGGATTGAAGACTGCTCGGGCGAGATTTGATTCTGCATCAGATCATGCGCACCGGACGCTGTGAAGGACTACACGAGTACCACTGCCTCGCGGTATCGTTCAGACCTTGCCCGAAATCCTGACAACGCCCATGACTGCCTGTGCAGACGCCATCGATTTCACCGACATTGAATCGGCTGCCGCGCGAATCTCCACGCACGCCGCGATAACGCCGGTGCTGCAATCGCGCTCGATCAGCGCCCGCGTTGGTGCCGAGTTGTGGTTCAAGTGCGAGAATTTCCAGCGCGTCGGCGCCTTCAAGTTCCGCGGCGCCTGCAACGCGGTCTGGTCACTGCCTGATGCACTCGCGGGCAATGGAGTGGTGACACATTCTTCCGGCAACCACGGCGCAGCGCTGGCGCTGGCCGCGCGAACGCGTGGAATACCCGCACATGTGATTGTTCCGGAAGGCGCGATCCGCTCGAAAGTCGAAGCCATCGCCGACTATGGAGCGGCCGTGCATCGCTGCGCGGCGTCGATTACCGCTCGCGAGGAAGCCGCCGAGCGCATTCGCGTGGGTACCGGGGCGAACCTTGTGCATCCCTATACGGACCTTGCCGTGATCGCAGGACAAGGCACCGCGGCCAAGGAACTGATCGAGGAATCCGGCCCGTTCGATGCATTGATCGTTCCGATCGGCGGCGGCGGACTGATCAGTGGCACGGCGATCTGCGCCGCCGCGCTTGCACCGAATTGTCAGGTGATTGCAGCCGAACCTGCCGGCGCTGCGGATACCTTCAAGTCGCTGCAGCTCGGGTATCGCGTTGGGCCGTTCACGCCCGAGACGATATGCGACGGGTTGCGCGCCCTGGTCGGCGAGATCAATTTCTCGATTCTGCGGGGGCATGGGGTCGAGGTGCTGACCGTCGACGACGAAGCGACGATCGCCGCGATGCGGCTGATCTGGCAACGCATGAAGATCATCGTCGAACCTTCAGCAGCCATCGTCCTTGCGGTCGCCTTGAAATATCGCGAACGCTTCGCCGGGAAGCGCGTCGGCCTGATCCTGAGCGGAGGCAATGTCGATCTCGACGCATTGCCATGGCAGACCCCGCACTCAAGCTCGGCGAAACCGGCATGAACGCAAGCCCTTCAAGGACTCGCAAAGTGGCCGAAACCAGACCTAGGCTCGAGCTGATTGACGATGGCAAGTCGCGTTGCGACTGGGCCGTCGGCAAGTCAGCCGATCTGGGCTATCGCCTCTATCACGACGAGGAATGGGGCGTTCCTGTCCATGCCGATCAACGCTTGTTCGAATTCATTGTGCTCGAAGGTGCCCAAGCCGGTCTGAGTTGGCGCACGGTGCTTGGCAAGCGCGACGCTTACCGGCGCGCTTTCCATGACTTCGACATCGAAAAGGTGGCATCGATGTCTGATTCGCAGCTCGAAAAGCTGTTGCTGAATCCGGGCCTGATTCGCAATCGCCTGAAAATTTTTTCTGCGCGCAACAACGCTCTGGCTGTACTGCCGATCATCGAGGAGTTCGGCAGCCTCGATGCATGGTTGTGGTCGTTCGTTGACGGCAAGCCCTTGCTCAACGATTGGGCCTCGCATGCCGAGGTTCCTGTGACCAGCGGCATCTCCGACGCGTTGAGCAAGGCCTTGCACAAGCGCGGCCTGCGCTTTGTCGGATCAACCATCATTTATGCCTTCATGCAGGCAACCGGCATGGTCAATGACCATCTGACCACCTGTTTTTGTCATCCCCGCCAGCCCAAGAGCAAGTTCAACTCATGATAGTCACCGATGCGCAGGCGTTTCTGGACGCGGTTTCCTCACTCGCGCCGAAGTCGGATCTCCCGGCGACCGCCAGTGCGGTATTCATGGTCAGTCCGATCGAATTTGCCCTCGCCGAGGAATCGGCCGGCGACAATTTCTATATGGACCTCGATCGCAAACCTGACGCCCTGCGCGCTTTGGCCGAACACGCCGAACTGGCCCGGCGCCTGAGCGAGGACGTACCGGTCGTCACGTTTCCGGGCGATCCCGAAGCAAGCGACGGCGTATTTCCGAACAATGCGTTCGCAACCAGCTCGGGGCGTCTGATCATCGGGCGCATGCGCCATCAGGTTCGCCAGCGCGAGACGGCTCGAGCGGACATCCGCAGTTGGCTTGGCATCATGCAGGGACGCGAGATCATCGATCTGTCGGAGCGAAACCTGGTCGCCGAATTGACTGGGGCGCTGGTCATCGATCGTGCACGCGGCATCGGCTATTGCGGACTTTCCGAACGCTGCGACATGGCCGGTGCAGAGGCCATGCATGAAGCCTTCGGTTTGCGCCTGAGCTACTGCTTCGAGCTCGCCAAGGGCGAATACCACACCAATGTAGTCCTTGCCATTCTCGCCGGACGCGCCGCGATCATCGCCGAATCTGGATTCCGCAACCGCAGCACCGCCACTGCCATCGCGTCGATCTACGGTGCGCACACCATCAGCATCAGTGATGCACAAAAGCAGGCATTTGTCGCCAATGCGATCAGCCTTTCGACGGACCGCGTATGGATGAGTGCGAACGCTGCAGCGAGTCTGTCCTCGCCGCAGGCGCAAACGCTGCAAGAGAGCGGATTTGTACTCGGCAGCGTCGAACTCGGCGAAATCGAGAAGGCCGGTGGCAGCCTGCGCTGCTGTGTCGGGGAGATTTTTTGAGCAGGATCAGTCCAGCCACCCCGCATTCCACAACGATTCGTTCATCGAGTTCAGCGGGAATTCAATCCCCGCCGTCGAGACTGCACTCGTCGCGTTACCTTGAGCGGCCACCCCTGAGCTCCCAATGGCAGCAATGATTGCAATTCCAGGACGATTACGGTTTTACGCTCTGGCGATGGCAATTGCAGTCATGGCATTGAGCTCCGTTGCGGTCGCCAAGGAGATCACGGTTCAGCAGGCGGTAGAGCAGGTGCAGCGCGAAACCAGCGCCAAGGTGCTCAGTGTGCAGACCTTGCGTACCGGCAAGCGGAAGATTTTCCGCATCAAGATTCTGACCTCGACGGGTCAGGTGCGCGTTCTGGAAATCAAGGCAGATCAATAACAGGAGATTGCAATGCGTGTACTACTGGTGGAAGACGAAGCGCCGCTGCGCGAAACCCTTGCGGCTCGGTTGAAGCGTGATGGCTTTGCCGTGGACGCAGCCGGCGATGGCGAAGAGGGTCTGTTCCTTGGTCGCGAAGTGCCGTTCGATATCGCCATCATTGATCTCGGCCTTCCCAAGATGTCTGGCATGGATCTGGTCAAACACTTGCGTGAAGCGGGGCAGAGTTATCCGATCCTGATCCTGACCGCGCGCTCGTCATGGCAGGACAAGGTGCAGGGCCTCAAGTACGGCGCTGACGATTACCTGGTCAAGCCTTTCCATGTCGAGGAACTGCTGGCCCGCATCAATGCGCTGGTGCGTCGTGCCAGTGGCTGGTCGCGTCCACTACTCGAGTGTGGCCCGATCGCCCTGGACACAACGGCCCAAACGGTCAGTGCCAACGGCAGCCCCGTCGACCTGACAAGTTACGAATACAAGGTGCTCGAGTATCTGATGATGCACGCCGGCGAACTTGTTTCGAAAGCCGACCTTACCGAGCATATCTACCAGCAGGATTTCGATCGCGATTCGAATGTGCTCGAAGTCTTCATCGGTCGCCTGCGGCGCAAACTCGATCCCGACAACGCGATCAAACCGATCGAGACGGTGCGCGGACGCGGCTATCGCTTTGCACTTGAGCGGACTGACAGCGGTGTGGACGAAACAGAAGCTGTGCCAGCGGCCTGATTGCGGCCGGTCGGATGACCCGTCCGTTATCACTGCAGACGCGATCACTGGCCGCGGCGGGCATCGCCCTCGCGGCCTTTCTTGGTCTCGCCTTCTTTGCGCTCGACCAGGCTTTCTTCGATGCCGCGCTGAGTTCGCAGCGTGACCGACTGCAGGGTTTCCTGCATGCCTATCTTGCTGGGGCGGATACCAATCGCGCCGGCAATCTGATTCCTCCGGAGGTTGGCCCCGATCCACGCTTTGATCGTCCAGCATCCGGCCTTTACGCGAGCATCGTTGGTGAGCACGTACGCAGCGCCACGGATCGCCAGTGGCACTCGCCCTCGGCGCTGGGCCTCGATCTGCCCCTGGACAGCGAGCTTGAACAAGGTGTCAGCGACTTCAGCGGCCCTGTGCCCTCGAGCCACGGCAACTTATTCGTGCTGTCGCAGGGTATCGCCTGGAGCGTCGCCAACCGCGCGGAGCTCCACATCACGGTCACCATTGCGGAGGAAGGTGCCGCCCTGCAAAATCAGGTCAAGGCATTTCGACGCACATTGCTGACCTGGCTAGGCGGACTCGGTGTGTTGTTGTTGCTGCTGTTGCTCGCGGTATTGCGCTGGAGCATGGCGCCGCTGCGCAAGCTTGCGGTCGACTTGAGCCGGGTCGAGCGCGGGGCCTCGCAGCACCTCGGCAATCGCTACCCTACTGAACTGTCAGGTCTGGCTGCCAATCTCAACACGTTCATCGATTCCGAGCGCGAGCGGCTCAAACGCTACCGAAACACGCTGGCCGACCTTGCCCACAGTCTGAAGACACCACTGGCGGTCATGCGTACCCAACTCGAAGCGGAAACTGACGACAAACAGCTTCGCTGGACCGTCCTCGAACAAGTTGGACGAATGGACGAAATCGTCGCCTACCAGTTGTCGCGTGCGGCCACATCAGGGCGACAGACGTTTGCCGCACCGTTGCCGCTTGAGCCATACGCCGAAGAAATCGTGCGCAGCCTGGAAAAGGTCTACGCTGCCAAGCATGTGTTGTGCGAGTTCGAGATCAATCCGGAAACCCGATTTCGTGGCGATCAGGGCGATCTCATGGAGTTGCTCGGCAACGTCCTTGAGAACGCCTTCAAGTGGGCCAGGCACAATGTGCTCTTCAGCGCCCATCCGTTACCCGGCGTGGAAAACCGTTTCGGCGGAATCGAACTGATCATCGAGGACGATGGCCCCGGCATTCCCGACGATCGCGTCGAGCACATGCTGCAGCGTGGCGTACGGGGAGACGAGCGCGTACAGGGCCACGGCATCGGCTTGTCGATCGTCCAGGATATTGTCAAGGCATACAAGGGAAGCCTCAAGGTTTCACGATCTCCGACGCTGGGCGGCGCCCGATTCGAATTACGCTTGCTCGCTGATTGACGCCAACGCCTCGACTTCCGCCATCAATCGCGCTGCAATCTGTTCACGGCTGTAGTTTTCGAGGACATAGTTGCGCGCCTTGTGCCCTTGCTGCTCTCGCTCCGTGGCGCCAAGCGCAACGATGCTGCCGATAGCCTTGATGAATTCACCTTCACCTCGATAGACCAGGCCGCTGCCACTCGCGTTGACGTGGTCAGCCAGCACTTCGCACTGCCCATTGACGATGACCGGTGTCCGTTGCGCCATGGCTTCGAGCAATACGATGCTGAGGCTCTCGTACGGTGATGGCTGGACAAAAGCCAGCGCGCCAGCCATTAACTCGAACTTGCGCTGCTCCTCGACAAAGCCGAGATAACGCACATCCTTGCGCTTGCCAACTCCGAGCACATCGTTGCCTGTCAGGATCAGCTCCAGATTCGATTGCGGGTGGTCCGCCTTGTACGCCTCGAAACCTTCCAGCAATTGCGCACAACCCTTGCTGACGTCGATGCGACCGCAATAAAGCAGGTAGGGTCTGACCTCCTTTGCCGGCGCAACGATTTCCGTCGCAACCGTCATGGCGACGACGCGTCCCGAATCAAGCTTCCAGATGCGCGCGCCAAGGCGTCGCTCGGCTTCGGCATTCCACAACACGCGCGGCGCCGAGCGCGCCATCCGGGCGAACGTCTTGAGATAAGCCGGCGGTTCGTCATGTAGCGCCGGAATCAAGGCCCAGCGGCGACCTGAAAGCGCACGGATTCCGTCCAGGGTCGTCGGATACAGGTAGGGAAGAAAGAAGATCGCGGCGTAGTCATCCTCGTGTTCGGCCAGCCAGGTGGCCAGTTCCGGGCAGTTCGGTCCCTGCGCGCGAATGAATTCCTCTTCGAGTGCCTCGGGCCAGCAATACCGCTGGCCGGGCGGATTTGCCCCGGAATGCCTGAACGCCTCAAGCATGTTCCGATGCAGGGCGTGGAAATACGGCGTGCGGCCTCGCGCCACATGGAAGCGTCGAATCGTGATGCCCTCACGCACCTCGATACCCCCTTTGAGATCGTTGTCCCAGCGCATGTAATCGAACGCAGTCGAGGTCAGGATTTCAACCTGGTAGCTGCCTGAAAGCAGTTGCGCATATTGCCAGGCCAGGGCTTCAGCACCGCCGACCAGTCGCTCATGACAGCGTGGAACGACGATGCCGATTCGGGCGCTCAAAGGACGGGCTCCAGCAAGCCGAGAAAGCGCTTGCGCAGGACCTCGTTGGAGTACTGCTCGCGATAGCGACGACGTCCGCAGTCGAGCAGATCGCCACGCAACTCGTGATCGTTGAACAGCCGCGCAGCGCTGGCCGCATAGAGCCAGGGATCCTGCTCTTCCCAGGCGATTCCAGCATCGCCAAGGGTCTCCGGAATCGCGCTCGAGGCGTGCGCCACAATCGGAACGCCAAGCGCCATCGACTCGATCAGTGGAACGCAGAATCCTTCGTGTTCGCTCATCAGCATGAACACGTGGCTGCTCAGATAGGCGGCTTTCAGTTGAGCTTCACTCGCTCCATTGATCCAAAGAACGTTGCCTTCCAGTCCGAGCTCATTCAGACGTCGACGAATCGCCTCGGTATATTTGTCCAGGCGCGGATCGATCTTGCCGACGAGAATCAGGCGCGCGGGTTCCGCATAGCCACGCACATAGGCAGAAAATGCCTCGACCAGATTCAGATGTCCCTTGTTCGGCGCAACCCGACCCACCATGAGGAAGTTCATTGCACCATCGGTGAGGGCATCGATCAACGCTGCATCCGCTGGCGCATCAATGAGCTCTTCGACGCGATGGAAAGGCGCCAGCACGTCGCCATTGATCTGGCTCCTGGCCCCATCAACCAATTCACCCAGATTGTAGGCGGAATCACCCAGATACAATTCGCAGCCGAGGTTTGCGATCGACGCCAATTCGAGACGACCTTTTTCACAACCGCCGTAATAGTCCGCGGAATATGGCTTGAAAAATCCAGCCGGCGTAATGTTGTGATACTTGACGATGCGAAAGCCGCGGCAACGTTTCATGATCGCGACCGCAGCCGGCCAGCCGGTTGAAAAATGATAAATGACAAGATCATCCGGCCCACCAGCAAATGACGTCAGCTCCTCGGCAGGCCAGGTTTTTCTCTCCACGCCGCTTGAGGACAAGCAGAAAATCCGCGTTTCGTAGCCAAGATCCTCAAGTATCGACGCCATGGCGAGGGCATCGGCTCCCACTGCATCCTTGCTCGTCAGTACAGGAATGAGGATTCCGACATTCATACGTTATACATTCCTGTTTTCTTGACTGACTTTCCAGCGCGAGTCATGTCCATATCGATCTTCAAACTCCCGCCACTAATGCAGTCGCGGGAGGCTGGCGATAATGCATGGCACGTCGCTTTCCGCCGAAGGTCGCTGCAAATCAACAAACCCCGAAACCTGCAAAGCTTGTTCGATCAGACTGATGTCGACGGTTCTGCTGGCGCGGCCTTCGAGATGATCGATGATTGAGCCGTGCTGCTCGCAAAAGCCGAGGATCACTTTTCCCCCGGGGCGCAAAACGCGGACGATGGTTTCAAGCAGCGTCATCGTCGGCACGCGTCGAAGAAGCGGTGCAAGATCAAGAATACTCAGCGCGTCGAGCGAGTGGTCGGCCGATCGTGCCAGAACGTTGATCGGGTCGGCATTGGCGATCTGGATTCCCGCGTTGCGCGCGTGTTCGGCGATGTCGCTGTTTGCTTCGATTGCGCCAAGCTTCACGTTGCGGGCATTCAGAGCCTGTAGCCAATCAAGTCCACTTCCGATATCAAGCACTTCAGCTTGCTCGGGCAAGCCCTCGAAGAACAGTTGCGCGCAATGATTCATGCGCGCGAGATCCTTGTTGCCATCGCCCAGAATGCGCCGGGAAACTTCGGCATCCAGGCCGTCGTTGCGGTGCGCCTGCTCTGCTTCGGTGCCCTCCAGCGCTGCAAGGTTCTGGCGCAGTGAAGCTAGCCAGTGATTGACGCTGAGGACCAGATGGCGCAACTCGCCGATGTCGCGGCTTGCTTTACCCAGTTCTTGCTGCAGTGGCGGAAAACGCTCACTGGTCTGACTCAATTCGAGCGCCGATTGCGCTTGCAGGTTTTTCAGATGAGCCACCTCCCTCGCCAATGCCGAGGTGGCAGCGCGCTCGTCCGCCAACTCGCGCTTGAGCTCGAAATGACGTGCGGCATGATAGGCATCCGCAGCACGCTGATGGCGCAGAATTCGCGGTAGTCCGACCAGACACATCAGCCACTCGAATATATATCCGAGCACGGGAATTGCCGAGATCTTGGTCATGAGATATCGCGGCAACAGCCACGGCACACGCACGCCAATTTCACGCCCTTCGGCTGCGTAACGCAAATTGCCGAGAACTTCCACTTTGCTGTGGCCTCGCGCGAGCAGGCGGGCGTGCCGCTCGAGACCTTCGCTATCCGGCGGATGTCGCAGCAATGCGTTGAATGCGTGATTGACGAACTCGGTGTAGTGAGCAGACGAGAGTTCGGCAATTGTGAACCGATCGACGACTTGCTTCGGCTGCACGGTGCTGATTGGCGCTATCGGGTCAGGCTGCGGACTGGTCGGCGCGCGCCGGCGCGCGCGTTCGGCATCTTCGCGAATCTCCCCCTTGATCTGCCGAGCACGTTGGTCGTTTGCTGCTTTCTTCACGGTAATCGACCGCTTGGCTTGGCCTGGAGGAGGGGGGCGAAAGAAGCTACAGGTGCGTTGGCAGCGCGTTCCCCACGGCCAATGGCGAGCGGCATGATGCCATAGGCTCGCGCGGTCGAAACATCGATGAGTGCGAAATCCGGTCGGTGTTTGCCATCGAGCTTCGCGCGCGCGCGCTGGTAGCGCTCGCGACCTGCTGTTCGCGCAGCCTCGAACCCCGTGTTGGCGCGTCGCCGAATCTGCCCGACGCTCTCGTCGACACCGGCACCTGGTCGATTGAATCCAAGCAAGGTTGTCTCAAGGAATTCTGCTTCGCGACGATCGTCATCAACATAGAAGCCGACGAATGCGTGGCCAGGCACGAGCACCAGAAGGCTGCCGATACCCAGTCGTTCCAACGCCGAGGCAATCAGCACGCTGCCGTCCATGCAGTTGGCGACGCGTTCTATCCAGGTACTCGATAGCAACCGCACGCGCTGACTGTAGATCAGTGGCCCCTGGCTCAAGCCAGCACCTTCGTCGGCATAGCGCAGTCCCCGTTGCTCAAGAGCAATCCAGAGCAATCTCGCCAAGCGAATGCGCTCGATGCGATCCATCGACGAAGCAGCAACCGTCGCGGGATCAATGCCGGCCAGATCAAGCAGTTGATCGACGATCGGATCGCCGGGATCCACCCAGGCCGCAAACGCCCAGCCAAGATCGATACGGGCGTCGCCTTCACGAACGTAGTACAGCGCCTCATCAAGCGGATGTACGCGGACTTGATAGTTGCGCTCGATGGGTGCCATGCTTCGCGCAGCGAGCCGAACTCGAAATACCTGACTTCGGGGCTCTTTCAAAGCGAGCAGGGCGGAAACGTCCCACTCCAGTCGGGGCTGAATCACGGTATCTGCGCTGATCCGGCGAGTGATCGTTACCGGCCTGCGCAAGCCGGGGGTCGACAGGGTGAGTTCGAAATCTGTCGGTTCTCGAACTTCCGCGATATGCAGGCGCAAGAGACCATTGCCTTGATCCGGCTCCAGCCTGTTCGCCGGGTGCTGGGACAATTCCAGCGCCGGAAACAAGTCACCCGCCGGGGTCATTTTGAGCTCCAGAGTCACCGCCAGGGCAGGCGAGCTCAACAAGCAGCACACGAGCGCCGCGTACCACCGCGATCCGGGGAAATGGGTCAAACAGTCGCCAGCGCCACGATTTGAAGGTTTTCGGGTTGCCATGTCATGCATGGCGCGACTATCGTTGCCTGATCCGCTTCTGTCCAGTCACACCGCTGCACTGATCGGGAATCCCCGCCTTCATTGGAATAGCCATGCGCACGCTCACCCTGACCCTTTTGCTGCCCCTCGTCCTTGCTGCCTGCAACCAGCCCTCCCCCGACCAAACTGCGGCCACCCCGGCCCATGATGCAACACCTTCCACCGCGCAGACCGCGCCCGTCGCTGTTCCTGCCGAGCCAGAAGCAGCCGCAAAAGCGCCGGAAGGCGATTGCGGCGATCAATCCGCCCTAGCCTCCGAGGAGCGCCTTGCCAACACGCCGAAATGGTCGCTGGCCAGCGAGCAAGACAATTTCGGCTTCGATATTTTCCGCAGTGATTCTGAAACCGGCGAGTTCACCAAGTTGAACCAGGAGCCCGTCCTCGGTGCCGGGACCACTGACGAAACGCAGAAGTACTCGTGGCGTGACGACACCATCGATCCGTGCAAGGACTACTGGTATTACGTCGATTCGATCAGCACTTCGGGCGTACGCGAGAAGATGACGCCTACATTCAAGGCGCCTGCGAAGCGCACGCCAAGAACCGAACCGACCTCGATCTGAACGGCTGACCCTGTTTCTGCTCAGCCGCGCAGGCAACCTGCGTGGCTGAGCAAACGATGAGCAACAGGCATGACTCAACCTGCTTCCGGCGTTTTCTCGCGGCGACGCCCGTGGCTTTGGCTCGGGCTGGCGGTGTGGCTGCTGCTCAATTTCGCACTGATCTGGATCTACTATCACCCGGGCCTGAAACCCTTGGTCGGCGACGAATTCGATTACCACCGGAAGGCGCTTGCACTGCTCGCCGGTCAGCCGGTGGTCGAACTGTTTATCTGGCCGCCCGGCCAGACCTGGTTCGTCGCGGGGATTTTCGGACTGTTTGGCAGCCACATACTCGCCGTGCAATTCGTGCAGACCGTCATGCTGGCGGCCTGCACGGCTTTGCTGATTCGGCTCTGGAAAACCATCGACAATCCGCGCGCGGCGCTGTTGGGTGGCGCGATCTTCCTGCTCAATCCGGCTACCCTGGCGTACGCGCACTGGCTATGGCCTGAAGTTCCCTACCTGACCTGCTTGCTTGGCGCGCTGACCTTGTTGCTGACGTTCAGCGCAAGACCGCGGTTGCGTGCCTTCCTGGCGGGCCTGCTGATCGGCCTTTCGCTGTTGCTCAAGAGCCTGCTTGGCGGGCTGTGGCCGCTGTTCCTCCTGTTTTTCCTCTCGCGCAAGCAAGGTCGCTTCTCGTTTGCATGGCTGTCTGCTGCGGCATTTGTCGGCGGCCTGCTGCTGGCGACATTCCCGGCTCTCTGGAAAGGCTATGTCGAGACCGGCGCACCGCTGATCGCCGACAGTTCTGTCTACAACCTGCATATCGGCATCCTCGACCGCCACCGCAGTGACTATGTCGACGAGGCGGGCCTGCCCGCGTTGACCACCTTCATCGAGAGCGCGGCAACTCCAAAGCAACGCAATGCAATCGCACTCGACAAGATCAAGGTGCTGGTCGCCGAGCGCGGTTTCTTCAGCGTCCTGGGCGAACAACTCGGCACCCAGTATTTCCGCCTGTTCAGCGCCAAGACCCTGCTCGCCTCGCAGTTGCCGGGACCACGCTGCGCGGGCTATCTCGGCGCCTACGGGCCAAGTGCGCTGACCAAACCGCTGGCCTGGCTGGCCGCCGCTTCCCACACCGCGCTGCTCGTGCTCTGCGCGTTTGGTCTCGCCATGTGGCGACGTTGGCAGCGGCCATTCGCGGCTTTCTGCGCGATCTATTTCGGCTACCAGCTCGCGCTGTTCCTCGGCTTGCACATCATGGAACGGTATTTCTTCCAGATGCAGCCGCTGCTGAGTGGATTCGCCGGCAGTTTCCTCGCCGCAGTGACCCAGCGCGACGATTCGACGTCCGCGCTTTCATTTTCACGTTGGCGATTGCTCGCCGGCAGCCTGCTCGCTGCAATCCTGCTCGGGTTGGCTTGGCTTGGCCCGTGGCTCGACCGCTCCTGCCAGTAAATCCAGGCCAATGGCTGAACCGATCCAGCCATTGATCCGGTATCCTCGCCTTCCCTCGCCCGTCTTTTCATCATGCACCAGCACCTGATCGAACTGATCCGATTCAGCACCTATGCCGAACTGCGAGCCGAGCGCTCGCGCAGCTACCTCGGACTGATCTGGTGGATCGCCGAACCGGCCATGATGATGGTCGCGTTCTGGCTCGTCTTCGACGTGATTCTGAAAACCGGCGGGCCTGACTACCTGCCATTCCTGCTGGTCGGTCTGACTCTCTGGCAATGGATGAAATCCTGCATCACCCACGGCGGCTATGCGATCTGGGGAAATCTCGGCCTGATCCGTCAGGTACGAATCCCGGTGCTGGTGTTTCCGCTCGTGCAGATGTTTGCCGACACGATCAAGTTTTTCTACATCTTTGCCTTGTTGCTGGTGGTGCTCTGGATACTCGGTTTCGAGCCAAACATCACCTATCTGGCCTTGCCGGTCGTTTTCATCGTGACCCTGCTGTTCTCGGCCGGCGCCGGTTTCCTGATGGCCGCGGTGATTCCACTGATCCCCGACCTGCGCTTTGTCATCGAGCAGATCCTGACCGTGGTGATGTTCCTCTCGGGCGTGGTCTTCGCGCTCGATGCGGTACCACCACCATTGAGGGAGTGGTTCGCCTTGAATCCGGTGGTGACCCTGCTCGATGCGACACGCGGCATCCTCATGCACGCGCAATGGCCGGACTGGCTGGCCTTGCTCAAGGTCAGCCTCGTCTCCGTGGCCATCTGTGCAATTGGCGTCGGCGTGGTCTTGCGACTGGCACCGCGTTACCCGAAGCTGGCTGCGTGATGGACCAGCCACTGATCGAACTCGACAACGTCGGCGTTGCCTTCAGCGCGCAGCGGCGCGTTGGCAGCGGCAAATTCTGGGCTCTCGAAGATGTCAGCCTGCGTCTGCGCGAAGGCGAGCGCCTCGGCATCATCGGCCGCAATGGTGCCGGGAAAAGTACATTGCTTCGCGTACTCGCCGGCATCCTGCGACCGGATCGCGGGCAGATGCGTCGGCGCACCGTTTCCTGCCAGTTGCTCTCGTTGGCGGTCGGCTTCACTCCCCATCTTTCCGGGCGCGACAACGCGATCCTGTCGGGCTTGATGATCGGTTTGCGCCAGCGGGAAATCGTTGCACGACTGCCGGCGATCAAGGAGTTCTCCGAACTCGGCGATTTCTTTGACCAGCCTATCGTCACCTACTCGTCCGGCATGCTCATGCGTCTTGGATTTTCAGTCGCGATGCAGGCCGAACCCGATGTGCTGCTGATCGACGAGGTTCTAGCCGTCGGCGACGCTGAATTCCAGGAAAAATCGGGCGCCGCGCTGCGCCAACGCATGCGTCAGGGGCATACCGTGGTCCTGGTCAGCCATGACGAAACTCAGATCGCTTCCCTGTGCGATCGCCTGCTCTGGATCGAACATGGGAAGAGCATATGCGAAGGCGATCGCGACGAGGTTTTCGCGGCCTATCACCAGAAACTTGATCTCGGCGAAGAAGTCTCATGACGACTGAGGAAGTCCTCGGCATGGCTACTCTTGCCCGGCGTCTCGGAACGACATCCCGACGAATACTCGTGCATGCCGCGCGCATGACTGAAACGAATCAGAACGATGCGCACGCAAATCTGATTGAACTGCGAAGGATCGGTGTACATCATTCGCAAGCCGTCGATAGTTGCTGCAACCTCCTGCTGACCCCTGTTGCGAGCTTTGCCACAACCGCACTGGCCGACGCTTTCGCAAGTATCCGGCAGGATCGTTTCCAGGCGCAGCCCTGATGCGCGGTGCGGCGCTTGTCATCCTCGCCTGGAACCACTGGGACCTGACCCGGCGCTGCCTCGACAGCGTTCTTGCACATCCGCTGGATGAGGCCGAGATCATCGTTGTCGACAACGGTTCCCAGGACGAGACCGTTACTGGACTTGAGGCCTACAGCGACCGGGTTCGCATCTTGCGTCTGCCGGAGAATCTCGGTTTCGTGCGCGGCATGAACGCCGGAATCAGCGCCGCGCGGCCCGACGACGACGTTGTTCTGCTCAACAACGATCTCGTTTTCACCCAATCTGACTGGCTCAATCGCCTACGCGATGCCGCCTACGTAGCGCCCGATCACGGCGTTGTCGGATGTCGGATGTTCGGGCCCGCGCCTGGCCTCCACTGGTTTCATCTTGGTGGTTTCATCGAACCCGAATCACTATGGGGTCAGCAGACCGAATCCGGCCGACAGGAGATCGATGTTGGCCAGTTTCCGGGGACGCGCCGTGTGCAGGGGATTGCTTTCGCGCTGGCCTATATTCGCCGTGATTGCCTAGATCGCATCGGCGTGCTCGACGAAATTTTCCACAGCTATTTCGAAGACACGGATTACTGCCTGCGCGCGGCCGATTCTGGTATCGCCAGCGTAGTCACTGGCGCGGTCAGCCTGCGTCATGACCAGCACGGATCGACCAGCGACGATGGCGGATTCCGTGAGCGCCTCCGGAAAGAAAGCCGCGAACAGTTTGCCCGGCGCTGGCAACAAAGACTGATTGATCGCTACCGCGGCACTGTGCTCTGGCAAGGGCTGAGCCGATCGCCTCTTGCCTATGCACAATTGAGCCATGATCTTATCTGGCGTCTCGATGCGCGTGACCTGCGCATGACATTTGCCGCCGCCGCACCGGAACTCCTCGATGGGAGCGACTTCCGCCTCGCACTGGCCTCGCGACGCTCGACACCGGCCCTGCCGGAAGTGTCGCTGGTTTGCTCTCCGGGGCAACTTCGAACCCACGCGCGAGGAAGATACCGCGTCGCTATCGTTTTTTCGGAATGGCTGAATCCACCGACGAATTGGCTCGCCTATTACAACGGCTTCGACTTGCTGCTGGCTCCGGACAGTTTCCAGGCCGAAGCTTACCGAGCCATTGGAATCCAGGCTCCGATCGAAATTTTCCCGCTCGGCGTCGACCGCGAGTACTACCATCGCGAGGTACCTTCAGCGTCGGCGCCAGAATTCCGATTCCTGTTCATGGCCGTAGTTGAATCGCTGAATCGTGATTCACCCGATGTGATTGTGCAGGCATTCCAACGCAGCTTCCGCGCGGATGAAGCTGTCGTCCTGATCGTCTACATCCAGCCAGGCAATGATGAAAGCGCCATCCGCAAGCGGCTCGAGTGCCTGCTTGCCAACGATCAAGGCGCAAGCGTGAAAATTATTTCGGGATGGGGTTTCCCATCCAGCGAAAGACCCCTGCTCTTCAGCTCCGCGGACGCCTACGTCAGCGCGCGTCGCGGCGCCGGCTGGGATCCGCTTGTGCGTAATGCCCTTGCCTCCGGCTGCATCGTCATCGCGCCGGCCTTCGGCAGCCAGCAAACACTGATACGCGAACACGGTCTGGCGGTCGATCTGCTCGGCGAGGTCGAAGACAGCAACGAACTCGGATCGTTCTGGGGGAATCCTGATCCGGATGCGCTTGCCTGGCGTCTACGCGATGCGTTCAACCGAAAGGAAGAGCTGGCCGCTGCCGCAGCTGCGCGGCCCGATCTTGAAGAAAACGATCTCGACTTGAGCGCCGATCGCCTTGTCGAGATACTCAACCGCGGCCAGACGCTGCGACCGCCGCGAAAGCTCGCAGCGCCACATCAACCGAGACATCTGGCCCGCCCTCCGAGTGGTCAGATCATTGTTCTCGGCATGCATCGCTCCGGCACATCGAGCGTAGGCGGACTGCTCAAATTGTTCGGTATCTGGCCCGGTGCCAATGAACTGCTGTTGCGCGGCGCCGACAATCCACGCGGTCACTACGAACATGGCGAAATCCACATGGCCTGCCTGCGCCGATTGCAGGCCGCAGGCGGTGATTGGAAAACACCGAGGGAGCATTCGCCTGCCGAGGCCGTCGATGCATTTCGTCGCGAAATAGCCGCCGTGCTGGAAACGCTGGAACCACAGCGCCCTTGGTTCATCAAGGAACCACGCCTGTGTCTGCTCGTGCGCGAACTGTTGCCGCTGCTGACCCGACCGCTATTCGTCCACGTGGTACGCGACCCGCGCGATGTCGCGGCATCGCTGCAACGCCGCGATGACATGTCAGCCGATCAGGCGCTTGCGCTTTGGGAGACTTACACGAGACAAGCCTTCGCGGGCAGCGCAGGCTGGAATCGAATCCTCGTCGACTACAACGCACTGCTGACCGATCCGGTTGCCACGGCAAGTGCTTTTTTCGACACTCTCGAACGCGCCGGCATCGAGGGACTCACACGACCGGATCCGGATTCAATCCTCGAATGGATTGATCCGATCGGCACCAAGGCCGATTCGGGCGCGCATTCGCTCACTCCAGCCCAGCAAGCTCTCAGCGATTCGATCATGAGCGGCAGCATCCTCGACTGATCCATGCGCGGCTCGTCGTCGTATGGGCCCGTTTCAATTCCGTGAAAGCAGCGGAAATGAAGTGTCGACCAAACCCGCCTTTGTCTGGCAGTCTGTCCAAGCAGGCCGTTCCAGTCTTCGGCCGACTGTAAGGAGCTCCTGAATGGACCAGGCAACGCGCGCAGGTGCTTGAATCAACCGTCGATTTGCGACAACAAAAACCCAACCAGAGCGCCTGGTTGTGGGCCATCCGCCTATTCGCCAGCGCGACGCTAGTTGCGGCGCTGAGTGCGAACGCCGCGGAAACGTCCGCGCCACCTGCACTGCGCGACTACGCGGTCGACCGCTGGACCACGGTCGAGGGATTGCCGCACAACTCGATTCGCGGCATCGCACAGACGCCGGAGGGCCATCTCTGGTTCGGCACCTGGGAAGGACTGGTCAGCTACAACGGCCTGGAGTTCGTCGTTCTCGATCGCGCCAGTGAACCGGGCCTGCTCGACAACGGCATCGGTGCCCTGTATCGGGACAGCAAGGGCGAACTGTGGATCAGCGACTCGCGTGGCAACGTCGGTCGTCGCGATGCCGATGGCAAGCTGCGCTTCTGGCCGCGCCCCGCTGAATTGCCCAACGTGCTGATCCAGGCAATGACGATGGATCGCAACGGAACGCTTTGGCTGCTTTATGAAAGCAACGGACTCGGACGTCTGGATGCCGACGGCACATTCCATTTTGAACAACCGGCGCAGAATTCACCCCTGCGCATGGCCAACCAGCGCATGGCCGTCGACGACACCAATCGGCTCTGGATCGGCAGCTTCGGCGGATTGCTCTATCGGGACATTGATGGCGACGGCGTGACTCGACCGGTAGACGCACAGTTTGGACTGCCGTCGGGTCTGGCCTGGCCGTATCTGGCAGCCGATGGGCAACTCTGGATTGCGGCCGGCGACAGCCTCTACCGGATGCAGGATGGACGTCCCGAATTCAAGTACCGGGTGCCGGACAAGGGGCGCTTGACCTCGATGCTGCAAGATCACAACGGACAACTCTGGCTCGGCACCGAGAATCAGGGACTGTTCCGCCTGACCGATCACTACGGCCTCGAACGCATGGCCGAGAACCTGGACTTGCCGGGAGGCCGGATCACCGGGATTTTCGAGGATGCTGAAGGCAGCATCTGGGTTGGCGCCAACGGTGGCCTGTTCCGCTTGCGCGAAACCCTGTTCAGCAATTTCACCGTGCGCGATGGATTGAGCGACAACTACATCCGGGCGGTCATGGAAGACAGTCGTGAGCGCCTCTGGATCGCCTCGGCAGGTGGACTGGATAGAATGGATGCCGATACCTCGCTGCACCCGATCCATCTGCCGACCACGAGTGGCAATCCGCCATCGGCATTGAGCCTCGCCGAAGATCACGAAGGTGGACTCTGGGTCGGCACCTATGTCGATGGCTTGTATCGATTGGGCGCCGATGGAGGCATCCGCCGCTACGGCGTCGACAACGGATTGCCGGCCGGCAATATCCGCGCCATTGCGGTCGATGTCGATGACGTCGTCTGGCTCGCCACCCAGGGTGGCGTTGCACGCCTGCAGGGTGACCATGCGGAAATGGTTGAGGGCGAGAACGCGCCGACAGGATTGACGACAGCGCTCGACAGCCAGCCGGGCGAACTCTGGATCGGCACGATCGAAGGTGCGCGCGTGCTGCGCGGCAATCGAATCCAACGCATCGATCTCGATGCCATCGGTGGCGGCCGCACGGTTTTCGGATTCCGCAAGCTCGGTGACGACATGTGGATCATTTCCGATCGCGGCCTATATCGCCATCGCAACGGCAAGCTGGCGCGAGTCGGCCTGGAACAGGGCGTTCCGGTTGACGCGACATTCGAAATGGTGCCGGACAACACAGGCCACATCTGGATCACCAGCAATCGCGGCGTAATGCGAACAACACATGCCGCGCTCGATGCGGTTGCTGACGGTCTCAGCGCGCGAATCGAGGTCGAACACTTCAGCGAGATGGATGGAATGATCAGCTCGCAGGCCAACGGCGCTTCCGGCCCTGCCGCCTCGCTGCGCGGTGACGGCACTTTGTGGATCGCGACAGCGAGCGGTGTGAGTATGGTCGACCCGACGCGATTGGCAAGCTTGAGCCAACGACCGCCGCCGCCGACCGTAATCGAAAGCTTGCGCATGGAAGGGCAGCCCCTGCCGCTTGGAGCGACCAGTCAGGACCTGTCACTGCCCGGTGGAAAGCGCTTGAGCGTCGGCTACGTCGGGTTGAGCTTTGTGCTTCCGGAACGGATCGTTTATCGAACCCGATTGGATGGTCTGGACGAGGACTGGATCGAACGTGGGCGGCAACGCAATGTCGAGTTCATCGGCTTGGCGCCGGGCGACTATGCCCTGCATGTCTCCGCCCGACATCCGGGCGGGCCATGGGGTGACAGCGAGGCGGTGTGGCGATTCCATATCGAGCCTTTCTGGTGGCAGCGCCTGAGCGTGCGTCTGATCGCTGCGCTGGTCGTTCTGGCATGCCTGCTCGGCACCTATCTGCTTCTTGTCCAGCGCTACCGCAGCAGCAACCTGCGCCTGACCCGTCTGGTCGACGATCGCACCGAAGACCTGCGCCACCAGGCCGCACGACTTCTGCTTGCCGATGAAGAAAAATCCACGCTTCTCAAGCAACTGCGCGTGCAGTCCGAAGCCTTTGAACGACAGGCGCGCGAAGACGCACTGACCGGCCTGCCGAATCGCCGCGCCTTCGACGAGGCGCTCGGCCGTGCGCTGGAACGGGCACGACCCGACCATCGATCCCTCAGCCTTGCAATGTTCGATATCGATCACTTCAAGGAGGTCAACGACCAGCACTCTCACAGCATCGGTGACGCCGTGTTGCGCGAAGTCGGGCGCTTGCTCAGCGGCGCCAGCCGCGTTTCCGACGTGCCGGCTCGCGTCGGTGGCGAGGAATTTGCACTGCTCTTCCACGACACCACCCTGGAACAGGCCCAGATCACCTGCGAACGCCTGCGCCAGCGCTTCCACGATCAACGCAACTGGGCCGGTGTGACTGGCCTGCAGATCAATTTCAGTGCCGGTCTCGTCGAGTGGCGTGGTGATTCAGAATCCGGCGAAGCCCTGATGCAACGCGCCGACGATGCGCTCTACGAGGCCAAGCAGAGCGGACGCGATCGCATCTGCGTCGGTTGATCCGCGCCGAATGCAGTGCTCGAAGCACGCCACCACCCACCGACTGCATTTGAATCCCGATATTCACATTCCACAGTCGGGGCTTGGCGACGACGAAACTCAACGCGTCAATGACATTGCGCGATCCGGCGGGCGGGCCGCGCGATGGTTTTTCCCGCCGAACATATCGGATACCCGCATGAGTGACCCGTCAGCGACCAGTTTCGCGCCAATCGCGATGAACAGCATCGCGACGATAGGGAGTTGTCTTTTCCAGGTCACTGGGATCGCCCTTTCGGCATCAGCCAGCCCGACAATCGACTGGGCTATTCGCCAACGCGACTCTCGGCGCGGACGATGGTGATGCCTCAAGGCACGCCGGAAACCCTGAGCACGATGACGCCCGGGCTTGCGTTGACTTGCGCACTTCCGCACTCCCTGACGACGCGACGTCGCCGATGCGCTAATGTCGGGAGATGGTTTCGCGATGAGGAAAGGCTCCGCACGAACGCCATCGTGGACTGCGCGTCGGGCCAAGGCATCTGGACATTCCAATCCACACGAGACAAACCCTATGGTCAACTTCACTCTGGATATCGCGCAAACAGCGGCCGTGGCCGCCGTGCTGCTTGCGCTCGGAGAATGGATCAAGAACCGCGTCCCGGTTCTCTCGCGCTATTTCATTCCGTCGCCAATTATCGGCGGGTTGATCTTTTCGCTGATCGCGCTGGTCGGGCACCAGAGCGGCGCTTTCAGTTTTGAATTCGCGCAGAACATTCGCGACTTCCTGTTGCTGGTGTTCTTCACCACGATCGGCTTTTCAGCGAGCTTCGAACTGCTGAAGAAAGGCGGTGTCGGCGTGGCCTTGTTTCTGATGTGCGCGGTGGTGCTGGTGCTGATCCAGAACGGTGTCGGCGTCGGCCTGGCCGAGGCAATGGGTACCCATCCACTCATCGGCCTCGCGGCCGGATCGATCTCGCTCACGGGAGGTCACGGCACCTCGGCCGCGTTCGGGCCGTTGCTGGAAAAAGCAGGCGCAGTCGGCGCGCTGCCTGCTGCGATTGCGGCTGCCACCTATGGCCTGGTTGCGGGCTGCGTTATCGGCGGTCCGGTCGGCAGCCTGCTGATGCGCCGCCACAACCTGGTTGGCCCAATCCGCAACGGCAATACTTTCGAGGCACAACCGATCCCGATCGAGACTGCCCGGGAAACGACCGAAACCACCGATGCCACGATCCTGCGCGCAACGATCGTGCTCATGGTCGCCATTGGCGTTGGTACGCTGCTGGTGAACTGGCTCAAGTCGATCGGCGTGACCTTGCCCGCCTACCTCGGGCCGATGCTGGTCGCGGCGGTCTTTCGCAATATCATCGACTGGCGCAACTGGGTTTTGCCGATGCGCCAGTTCGAGGTCGTCGGCAATATCTCGCTGGCCTTCTTCCTGACCATGGCACTGATGTCGATGAAACTATGGGAGCTGGCGGCAGTCGCGGGACCGCTGATCGTGATCCTCATCGTTCAGACCGTCATCATGTTTTCATTCGCTTATTTCGTAACTTTCCGTGTCATGGGCAAGGACTACGACGCCGCCGTGATTGCTGCGGGCCACTGCGGCTTCGGCATGGGCGCCACACCGAACGCCATGGCCAACATGCAGGCATTCACCAGCGCCAACGGCCCATCGTTCAAGGCGTTCTTCGTGATCCCGCTGGTCGGATCGCTGTTCATCGACTTCTTCAATGCGGTGACCATTACCGGCTTTGTGGAGTTTTTTAAATAGGCGTGTTATCTGGCGGATGGCTCTCTGGTGCCGGTAGCGCGGACAGCGTCACGCGTATGTCCGCGCTCTTCGCAGCCTCGTCAACTGCCTAGGCAGAAGAACACTCCCCTTCTTGCGCAAGCTCATTGAGACCGGAGACGCTGGCGGGACTACCGCCAGCCCGCTGCGCGAAAAGCCTCCAACACGGAAAAATCACCACCCACGAGAACAACACAACAAGTTCTCGAGATGAGAATCACTTTCCGAACCGGTGCGTCACTCCAATCCGGATGCGCCGAAGTTGGGCGAAAGGCACGACTGGTTGCATACTCACTGGCATGGACTCGTCGACTCGATCAAGTCGCTTGCTGCTGCATGCCGTTGTTGCCATAGGCGGCAGTCTTGTCGCGAACACCGTATCGGCCGTCTGTCCGATCGCTGCCGAACTTCGGCAAGCGACCCTGGACGGAGCCGAACTCCAGTTGGCCACACACAATGAGCGCATGCCTGAGCTCGAGCGCGCTCAATGCCAACTCGTGCTTGCAGCGCGGCAGATCCAATCCCGTGCTGCCGTCGCCTTGCAACGATCCGAGCAGGCGCTGAAAGTCATCGGACGTCTCGGTTCTCGCCACGAACACTCGGATGCACTCAGTGTGCATGCAGGATTGCGCCTGACCCAGGGCGAGGATCCCGAAATCCTCGCCCTGCTGGAAACCGCCCTTAAATTCTGCGATGAGGATCTCGATTGTCAGGCCGAGCGCCTGCTCGGTCTGGCTACCTTCGATCTAGGCACCAAACAGTTTGCTGGCGCGCGCAAACGTATCGAAGAAGCAATGGCGATCATTCGCGAGCAACATGGAGACGAGCATGCGCTGCTCGCCGAAGCAATGCAGAATCTTTCCCAGGTTGCCTATCGCCAAGGCAAATATGACGAAGAACTGACGCTGCTTCAAAGTGCCTATGTCATGCAGCAACGCCTGCTCGCTGCGGATGATCCGGCCATTGCCACCACAGCGCTGCAGCTCGGCTTCTCATTGGCGGACCGTGGGCGCTACGACGAGGCCCTTCCGTTGTATCGGCAAAGCCTCGACATTCGCCTGAAGACACTTGGCGAAGACCACGTCGACACGGCCCAATCGATGCTCGCCGTCGGTTCGATTTCGATCTTGCGTGGCGAGTACGTGCTGGCGCTCAAGCACATCGAAAAGGCATCCGCGATCAGGGAGAAGTTGCTGCCACCTGGGCACGCCAACCTGTCCACCGGCTACATCCAGTTGGCCCATCTGCAGGAACGCATGGGCGACAAATCCGGCGCCGAGCGGACCTATCGCAGGGTACTCCGGATTGCCGAAGCCAAGGACGACTACACAAGGCAATTCATTGCCTGGCAGGGATTGGCCGGCATCGCGTTTGATCGCGGTGAGTTCGCAATAGCGCGGACGCAATTGCAGCAGTCACTGGCCCTGATGGTCAAGCAGAATTACACCTCGCATTCCTGGGAGGCCGGGCGCTACATGCTTGCCGAGATCTTCCGTGAACTCGGCGAAACCCGCGCGGCCCTTGCCTTGTACAAAAAGGTTCTGGCTGAGCGAAGCGCGTCACGACCCGTCGGTGATGCCCAGGTCGCGCGTTGCGGGATGGCCGTCGCCTTGCTCGAGGTCGAATTGGGCGATGAAAACCGGCTCGCAAAGGCGCGCGCGGCACTCGCTGATTTCGAGTCGGCCCTCGGTTCACTGCATCCCGAACTGGAAGAATTGCAGACCCGACTTGCGACGGTGCTGGCGGCTCAAGGCCAGATCAATGAAGCCATGTTGATGGCGTTGAAGGCACTCGATGTGCGCTTGAACGTTCTGGCTGAAACTGCGGTGGGTTTGAGCGAATCGGAAGCGCTTCGATTTGCCGAGCACGATATTCCCGCCCTGAATCTCGCGATTATTCTTGCCCTCGAGCATCCGGAGGAAGTAGCGGTCGAGCCGGTCTGGGATCGCCTGGCCAGCATGCGTGATCTGGTGCTTCGTCGGGTCGCGGGAAGGGTGGCGATGAGCAAGGCCTCGGCAGATCCCTCCACGGCTGACGCTGCACAGGCCCTTCAAGCAAGCAGTGATCGCTACGTGCAATTGCTGTTGCTCAAGAATCCGGATGGACTCGACAGCACCTGGGGCAAGCAGTTGGAGCTGGCGCGCAATGAACGTGACCATGCCGAACGCGAATTGGCACGCCTGATTCCGCCAGCACGGACAGAGTCCAGCATTCCGATCATCGCGTTGAGAGAAGAACTGACGGCAAACCAGGTTCTGGTCAGCATGGCCACGATGCGGCGCGACAAGAAGGACTTCTACGTCGCGATGCTGGCCGGAAAGACGCTCAAGCCGACATTGATCGAGATCGGATCAGCGGCAGGCATCGACGCTTTGCTGATGCAGTGGCGAGGATCCATGCAGCAAGGTGTTCGTCAGCCAGAGGGTATGGATGCCTCGATTGTCGGTGCGGAGATGTCTGAGCGACTGCTTCAACCGATATTGAAGGTCAGCGGCGAGGCCACCGAATTTCTGGTTTTGGCGACTGGCGCATTGCATCTACTGCCGTGGGCGGCCCTGCCCAGCCGTGACGGGAAAGCCCTGGTCGAGACTGGACCCGTCGTGCGTCTGCTCAATCGCGAAGCGGAACTCGTGAAGACTGCGCCGACGACGGCATCACTGCCGTCGGTCGCGCCGGGATCGGGCCTGCTTGCACTCGGTGGTGCGCACTTTGGTCAGGCGCCCAAGGATGTCGCTGTCTCGGCCTGCGCTTCATTTGCCCGGCATGCCTTCGTGCCCCTGCCAGGCACTGCGGCTGAAATCGGCGAGTTGCATGAGCGCTGGCCATCCTGGCATCCACAGGAGCCTATCGTCGCGCTGACCGGCAACGACGCCAGCGAAGCCCGTTTTCGCGCCGACGCACCGGGCAAGCGTGTATTGCATCTTGCTACCCACGCCTTTTTCAGCGATCCGCAGAGTTGTCGGGTGGATACACGACTGTCCCTGCGCGGTGTCGGTGCCGTTGTCTCGCGCGAACCCGGCGATCGGGTCGCGCTGTCCGGTCTGGCCTTGTCCAATGCAAATCAACGTCAACAACTTCCGAGCAGCGACGACGGCATTCTGGCGGCCGAGGAAATCGCGATGATGGATCTGCGCGGGGTCGAACTTGCCGTCCTTTCCGCCTGCGATACCGGGCTCGGTACGCTGACTTCGACCGAAGGCGTCATTGGCTTGCGCCGCGCATTTCGACTGGCCGGCGTGCGCAACCTGGTGACCAGTCTGTGGAAAATGGGCGACGACGATGCGCTGGTCTGGATGCGCGCTTTTTATGTGCGCAGCGCGGAAACGGGTAGCTCGGTCGGACTGGCTGCCTGGAAAGCCAGTGCCGACGTGTTGACCGAACGTAAAGCCAAGGGTCTCGATCTCAATCCAGTGCATTGGGCGGGATTTGTCGCAACCGGAAATTGATCGGCCGCTGGGGCCAGAACGGACCAGCCTCATGCGCGCTAAGCTAGCCGAATGAATACGGCGCCAGAATCCACTGCCGATCTGCTCGGTCTCTGCCGCAACGGCAGCGACGTGGCGCGCGAGCGATTGATGCGCCGGTTCCTGCCGATCCTGCGCCAGTGGGCGCGCGGGCGCCTGCCGCAGTACGCACGCGAAAATTCGGCGACCGACGATCTTGTGCAGTTGACCCTCGTTCGAGCGTTATCTCATCTGGACGATTTTGTTCCCGAACGTGAAGGGGCGTTTCTTGCATTCCTGCGAACCATTTTCGTCAACCAGCTGCGCGACGAGATGCGCCGTACGGCGCGCGCGCCCGACAAAGCCGGGCTCGATGATGTCGCTACGCTGGCGGGCAGCGGCTCGCCGCTGGAAGCCGCGGTCGGCCAGCAAGCTCTGGAAGCCTACGAAGCAGCCCTCGCGGAACTGCCCTTGCTCGACCGCGAGGCCGTCCTGATGCGCCTCGAATTTGGCTACGAATACGCCGAGATTGCACTCGATCTCGGGCTACCATCAGCCAACGCAGCGCGCATGCGTATTTCGCGCGCGATTGAACAACTGGCGGAGATCATCGATGTCGATCAACTCCGGTCCTGAACACAAATCCCTTGCCGAGCAGATTTGCGACGGCGAAAAGATCAACTGGCCGCAATCGGCAGGTGCCTCTGCGTCGCGCTCACAGTCGGCACTGCAACTGCTTGAGACGATTGCACGAACCTGTCGCGATCCGATGAGCCCCGCCACGGAACACGCCAACGCGACCCGCTGGGGCACCTTGCAGTTGCGCGATCGACTTGGCGAGGGGGCATTTGGCAGTGTTCACCGCGCCTTCGACCCACTGCTCAAGCGTGAGGTCGCATTGAAACTCAGTCATGCGCACGGCAATCCGGCTCGTCAATGGCTTGGAGAGGCACGCAGGCTATCCCGGGTGAGCCATCCGAACGTCGTGGCCATACACGGCGCCGAGATCAACGATGGTCGTGCCGGCATCTGGTTCGAACTGATCGACGGCCAGGACATGCAGCAATGGATCGCGCAGCAAGGTCCGCTCGGTTCCGGCGAACTCGTTGCCGTGGGGCAGTCACTGTGCGCAGCAGTGGCCGCCGTGCATGCGGCGGGGTTGATACACGGAGACATCAAACCGACCAATATCCTGCGCGAAAAAGGCGGCCGGATCGTGTTGCTCGATTTTGGCTCCGCGCGAGACTCGGGTGCCGGCGAGTTGCTCACGGGTTCGCCAGCGTATCTCGCTCCCGAGTTGCTGGAAGGCGGCGCACCGAACACGGCCTCCGATGTCTACGCGTTGGGAATGACATTGAGATTCCTGTTGACTGCACATACGCCGGATGCAAATGTCGCGAGTAAACGACTGCTGGATTTGCGCCCAGACTTGCTGCAAGCGCTGGTGGACTGCATCGAATCAGCGTGCTCGGCCGACCCGGCCAGGCGGCCGCAATCGGCCGGAAAATTTTCCGCCTGTCTGGGAGCTGTGGGAGCAACGCGGGCATTGGTTCCGAAAGCAGTGACCACGCACATTGCCGTTCGATGGGCCATCGCCGCTTGCGTGATACTGGCTGCAGTGACATGGATAGGTTGGCGCGTCGTTTCCAGCTCTCCGGCTTTGCTCAGCGAAGTCACACTGATGACCCGGGATGCGGCTGGCGTTGCGCAACCGGTACATGTCCCGTTGCAGGTTGGAGCACCGCTGTCGCTGCACTTCGCGCCGAGTCGCGAGGTTTTTGTCTATGTGATCAACCAGGATGACCGCGGCAATCGACATCTGCTCTATCCGCTGACTCCGGATCAAAACCCGATCCGCTCGCTTGATCCTGTCGAGTTGCCGGGCCTGGTGAATGGGCAGCGTGTCGACTGGCAAGTGGATTCGAGCAGCGACGAGGAGCGTTTCGCCGTCATCGCATCCGCCACGCGACTCGGCCAACTGGAGGATGCACTGGCCGACTGGCCCAGGGCCGGGCAGCGCTTGCCGGGATCGGATCAGCTCCTGCGCGGCGTCGGTGGTCTCGCGCGCAAGCGTGATGGTCCGACGCAAGATCTCGACCGTGTTGTACTGCCCTACCAAAGCCGCGAAGACGTTGAGGTCGTATTGCTCAAACTTCCCGCCGAATAGGGCGCCTGCAGTCTCGATGAGACTTGCCGCAAGGGATTCTTCGCCATGATTCTGGTCGCCCTGAAGTCCGCCACATGAACACCCAGCGCAAGATCCAGGCAAGCCTGCCAGTGCAGAGTCGCTTTCAACGGCTATCGAAACTGATCTTCGCAGTACTGCTCAACCTGATACCGCTTTATCAAGTACAACAAGGTGCATGGACACTCAGCGAGGTGATCGCGCTGTTCTGGCTGGAAAATCTCGTCATCGGCGGCATTCATTTCAGCAAGCTGCTGCTTTGCAATCCCGAAAAGCGTCCGCGCAGCAAGGACGACAAGATGGCCATCGAATTCTTTCCGATTTTCTACGGTGGATTCACGCTGGCCCAGGGTGTGTCACTCGTGGCGGCCTATTTCTTGATCGATTTCGATGGTCTCACGCTGTCTCAAAGCGAAGGATTTTCCCAACATGCGCAGTTATCCGTATTTTGGTGGGCTCTGACGGCGATCATTGCCAGTCATGCTGTTCCCTTCGTTCGCAGTTTCATTTTCGGCGGCGGCCGCCAACGCGAAACCATTGACAGCCTCGGCTTGGGGCCATTCGCACGCGTCGTGGTCATGCAGTTCGTACTTGTCGGCGGAGGAATCGTTGCAGGCTGGTATGGCCAACCGATCTGGGCCCTGGTCATGCTCGTCTCGGTCAAGATGCTGGCCGATCTGGCAGCTGCATGGCGAGTGCAGCACTAGGGAACGCTGGTCACACGGACCATCGATTCCCGCATTCATGAATGTGCGATTTCCCCACGCGCTGTCGTTCTACATGACAGATCCCCCGGAATCGGAGACTGTCATGGCCGCTTGCCAAAGAATGCAGCCGCGCTGCAAATACCGATGCTTGCTGGCCGGCTTATTCCTGATCGGTCTGATGAGCGCAGTTTCGACTGTCCACGCCAATACCTACTGCGTCGGAACGATTGGCGAGCTTCAGGATGCTTTGGTACTTGCGGCCAATATTGCTGATAGCCACTCGGTACGGCTGCGCAAAGGCGTCTACGGCATGACGAGCGCGATCACCTATACGAACAATATCGGTGGTGACCTCAGTGTCAGTGGCGGTTGGAACAGCACCTGTAGTTCCCGCGGCGACGATCCGTATGAAACGGTGATCAATGCCGGTGCAAATGGCTGGATTTTTCGTGCGCAAACCAATCAGATCGATATCACGATCGAGCTTCTCCATTTTCTCGGACCAACCGGAATTCTCCTTTGGGACGACCAACCCTGTGGCGGTTCACAGAAGTTGTTTCGCGTGTCCCGTGTTGTGATTGACAACAGCACAAGCAGCGAATCGAACGGCCTTTATTATCTGAACGATTGTCATCGCATTGAGGTCGAGAATTCTCTGATCATGGGTGGTGCCCTTGGGGTGAACTATTTGGGCAGGGGAAAACCAATGCGATTCGTAAACAACACGATCATTGGGGCCGTCGAAAATGGCCTCAGGCTCGATCGTCAAACCACCGGCAACTTCTCCGAAATAGAACTGTACAACAACGTTGTCTACGGACACATGTCGACTGACGTGTATGTGCGGGGAGGCAATGTCAATGCGATCGCCAATACCTGGGGAGAATTTCTGATTGAAGACGGCGGCGCCATCAGCCAGGGTAGCTTCGGGAACCTCACCAGTAACCCGCAACTCGCCGCCAACGGTCGCCCCGTGGAACCGGGTTCGCCTTCCATCAACAGCGGATACTTATCCATACCGGGCGGGCTGCCCAACCTCGACATTGAGGGCAATGCGCGCCTGATAGGCAGCAAGCCGGATCGTGGCGCATTCGAGACACCGGTCAGCGACAGCATTCTCATTTCGGTTACCGACCCCAACGACAGCGGTCCGGGAACGCTGCGTCAGGCCATTCTCACCGCCAACGCATCACCGGGACCGAAGGGCATTCAATTCAACATTCCGGGAGCCTGCCCGCAGAGCATCTTCCTGCAGTCGCCCCTGCCCCTGATTTCGACAAACGCATTGCTGACAATCGATGGCTACTCGCAGTCCGGAAGCAACAGCAATACGCTTGACGACGGTAACAACGCGACCCTCTGCATCCAGATTCGCAAGAGTGGATCCGTTCCTTCCCTGCCCTACGCCATTCGAGTTCCTGCTTCGAGTACGACATTGTTGAGACTGTACGGCCTCGCCTTTGGCGGCGTCGGCGACGCAGTCTCGCTTGCAGGCGGCAGTGGGCATCTGATACAGGGCAATCGCTTTGGCGACACTTTGATTGGCAACAACAGCGCGGTGACCCTGTTTGCGGGGAGCAGCGCCAGCACCATCGGAGGCAATGCCTCCAACGCCTATCGCAACACGATTGCTGACAGCAGCATTGCGGGCATTCTCATCGTTGGCAGCAATGACAACGAGATCAGCAACAACTACATCGGCACCAACAGCG
>JBBRBU010000016.1:0-70380 GCA_038205505.1 Lysobacterales bacterium
CCGCATTTCCGACGTTCAACAAGCCAACGAAATGGAGCACCAATGTCTCTGAATATATACCGCCCGCTGGTCACGGCACGAACGCTGATGGCTTGCCTGATCGCCTTCGTCGTCAGCGGTTGCCAGTCGATCGGATTCAGCGTGCTCAATGCCGGAAGCAACGCTTTGCCGTCTGTTGAAACAATGTCCTATGACGAAAAGCTCGCGCTGAAACTTGACATCCATCGTCCGCAAACGGCCTCACGCAAGCCGCCCATCGCGGTATTTTTCTACGGTGGCAGCTGGCGCAGTGGCAGTCGCGGCGAGTATGCGTTTGTTGGTGAAGCACTTGCATCGAAGGGAATCCTCACGGTCGTTCCCGATTACCGGGGGTTTCCGCAGGGAAGATTCCCCGATTTTGAATATGACGCAGCGCATGCGATGCGCTGGGTATTCGATCACGCCGCCGAACTCGGTGGCGACCCGCAGCGGATTTTCGTCATCGGGCATTCCGCTGGCGCACACATCGCTGCCCTGCTCGGCACGGACAAACGCTATCTCGAAAGCGTCGATCTCGCACCGAAGGATCTCGCCGGTGTCATCGGAATCGCAGGTCCCTATGACTTCCTTCCGCTGACCGATCCGGATCTGATCGAGGTGTTCGGCGTAGAGAAAGACTGGCCGGCATCGCAGCCAGTCAATTTTGTCGGTGGCGATGAACCGCCGTTTCTCCTCATCCATGGGCTCGACGACAAGGTCGTCAAACCGAGGAACAGTCGTTCGCTGCAATCGAAATTGCAAAAAGCGGATGTTGCGGCCGAACTGATCAACTATCCGGAGGTTGGACACCTACGTATTCTTGCCGCTTTTCGCTTCCCCAGGTTTGCACCGACGCTTGGCGATACGGCGACCTACATCCTTGAGCACGCTCGCTAATAACCGCTTTTGAAGCCCTCACCGCCTTGCCCCGATCATGCATGATCGATCGATTTCGAAGTCCTTCCAACGAGCCCCACGAGATCCAAGCTGGCGATCGATCTCGCTGCAGGAGCAATTTCAGCCAATCGAACAAGGAGCGACGAACGAATCCTCAAGTCATGAGAAGCCAGCCCCGCAACCAACCGTCCGGCTTCAGGAACTGCACGAAAGCATCGAACAACCGGCACGATTCCTCGCCCAATCCGGGCGACGCTCGGCGAAGCGTTCGCGACCGGGCTGATCGTCATACGGTTTGCGCATGACATCGAGCAGCAAAGCGATTTCGGACTCATCACCGGCATTGGCCTTGTCAATGGCCTGCTGTGCGAGCCAATTGCGCAATACATAGCGAGGATTGGCAGCACGCATGCGCTGACGACGCTGATCGGCCGATTGCGGATCGGTTCCGAGTCGTTCCGCATATCGATCAAGCCAACCCTGCAAATCCGATTCAGACTTCCGACGTTTCTCCTGATCGTAGAACGCCTCGATAAACCAGGCTGGCGTCGGTTGGCTGGCACCGAGATCGGACAACCGCCGAAAAAAGATCGTCATGTCGATTTCAGCCGACGCCATCAGTTCGTACAAGGACTGCATCAGGGCGACATCCTCATCCCGGCATTCGACCAGACCGAGCTTGGCCGCGATATTTGCGCGATCGCAGGACGTGTAGACATCGATATAGCGCTGCAAGCCGGCTTGCAATGGTTCGATCGAACCCAACACTGGTGCCAGCGCCTGAGCCAGACTCGCGAGATTCCAATGCGCAATTTGCGCCTGCTGGCCGAAGCGGTAGCGACGATTCTGTCGATCCGTCGTATTCGGCGTCCAGTCCGGATCGAAATTGTCGATCCAGCCGTACGGGCCGTAATCGATGGTGAGGCCGAGGATCGACATGTTGTCGGTATTCATGACGCCGTGCACGAAGCCGACCCGCATCCAGTGCGCAATCATCGTCGCGGTGCGCGCGCAAACTTCGCCAAACCAGTCGCCGCGCAAGCTTTCGCCCTCGCCCTTCAACTCAGGAAAATCACGCCGGACCGTGAAATCGATCAGGCGATTTAGCAGATCGGTCTCGCCACGCGCTGATGGCAATTCGAAATTTCCGAATCGAATGAACGATGGCGCGACCCGGCAGACGATGGCGCCGGTTTCGGCAGCCGGATGGCCGTCATAGAACATGTCGCGAACAACCTCATCGCCGCTTGCAACAAGGCTGAGCGCGCGCGTCGTCGGCACGCCGAGATGGTGCATCGCTTCACTGCAGAGGAATTCCCGAACCGAAGAGCGCAACACGGCCCGACCGTCGGCATTGCGCGAGTACGGCGTCGGGCCGGCGCCCTTCAGCTGCAACTCCCAGCGTCGTCCCGCCGAATTGACAACCTCGCCGAGGGAAATTGCCCGACCGTCGCCCAACTGACCGGCCCAGTTTCCGAACTGATGTCCGCCGTAGTTGGCGGCATAGGGCTGCATTCCGTCGATCACTGCATTTCCGGCAAAAACCTCGGCAAAAACCGCTGATTTGACCTGATCTTCCGAGAAATCGAGCTCATCAGCCATTTCGGTAGAATGCGCGATCAAACGCGGCGCGCTGACTGCAGTTGGTGAAATCCGCGAGTACAATGCCTGCCGAACCTCTCGAACCTGCGCGCCGGCTTCGGAATCAGCTGGCAGCTCGCGGACGAAGCGGTTGTCGAAATGCAGTTCGGGGAACATGCGGATCCTGTCGAGATTGATTGTCGTCTCCAACATCGGTGCACGCTGGCTGCATGGCAAGGCCTGAATCCATCTCCGCACCACGCCTTTACAAGATCTGCGCCGGCCCGATATACTTGCGCGCTTTGCTCAAGCCCGTTCGCTCCGAGGTTTCCCATGAAAGTCCTTTCTTCGCTCAAGTCCGCCAAGTCCCGCCACCGCGATTGCAAGATCGTGCGTCGCCGCGGCAAGGTTTTCGTGATCTGCAAGAGCAATCCGCGATTCAAGGCGCGCCAGCGCTGAGCTTTTCGCTGCAGATTGACGTCGAAAGGCCGCGCAAGCGGCCTTTTGCGTTTCAGGGAGACGGAATCGCACCACAGGTCAGTTTGTGCGCAATCCAATGGAACTCGGGCGGCGCTTCTGTTAAAACTGCGTCCTGTTGGGATTCATCCATTGAGATCAGGAGGTTCGGAGATGAACTTGAAGTTTGTTCTCGGTAGTACGCTGCTCATTTCCGGCCTGTTCGCGGCCGTACCGGCAGTTCACGCCGATACCTTGATGCTGGGCAAGACCGACGTGCGCGCGGTGCGCGCGCCCGAACGCGGCTTAAGCATGTCGCAGGTCGAGAGTCGCTTCGGCGCTCCGCAAGCCAAGCTGCCCGCGGCTGGCGGCGACACAGCCCTGCACCCGGTCATCAACCGCTGGCGCTACGACGGATTCACGGTCTATTTCGAGAAGAACATCGTGATCCATAGCGTTCGCGACGGCGCTTGAACGAAAACCAGAACTTCGAACCATGACAGAGTCTGCGTTGCGCCTGCCGGCCGAATGGGAGCCGCAAGCGGCGATACTTGTTGCCTGGCCGCATGCCGGAACCGATTGGGCCGATCGGCTTGAGTCGGTCGAAGCGACCTATTCAGCGCTGATCGCGGCGATCACGCGCTTCCAACCAGCGATCGTGCTCGTCGCCGACGAAAGCGTCCGCCGTCGCGCTGAAGAAGTCCTCGCGCCACATCGAATCGACAACGCGCGTCTGCGTTTCATTTCGCTGGCCTACGACGATACCTGGCTGCGCGATTCCGGACCGATCACACTTGTCGACGATTCCGGATTCACGCTCAACGACTTCCGCTTCACCGGTTGGGGCGGCAAGTTCGAGGCCAGTCTTGACGACCGCATCGTCAGCGAATTGGTCGCGCGCAAGCTGTTTGCAGGTGCACGCCATCGGCCTATCAGCTGGGCCCTCGAAGGCGGCGCCATCGAATCCGATGGTCAGGGCACCATCCTGACCACCTGGAAGTGTCTGCATTTGCGCCATCCGGAGTTGAGCCGCGAACAGATAGAGTCGACCTTGCTCGACACGCTGGCGGCCCAACGCGTGCTCTGGCTCGATCACGGCTTTCTCGAAGGCGACGACACCGATGCTCATATCGACACGCTGGCGCGCCTGGCGCCCGACGACGCGATCGTGTTTCAGGCTTGTGATGATCCGACAGACAGCCACTACGCCGAACTGAAAGCGATGGCGGATGAATTGGCAACTCTGCGCTCCCTGGCAGGCAAGCCTTATGCGCTGCATGCCCTGCCCTGGCCCAGGCCCATCATCGATGAGGATCGCCGACTGGCTGCCTCGTATGCGAATTACCTGATCGTCAACGGTGCTGTGCTCGTACCCGCCTATGGCGACGACGCCGATGATGACGCCGCGCGGATCATCGGCCTCGCCCATCCGGGCCGCGAGATTGTACAGATTCCCTGTCGCGCGTTGATCTGGCAAAACGGCAGTCTGCATTGCGTGACGATGCAGTTGCCAGAGGGATTGATGGAATCCTGGACAATTGGGTAGTCACCGCTCACCCGGCGTCACTTCGCGTCGAGAAGACCATGCAAACCAGCCAGATGCGCCAAGGTGACAGCATTGTCGATATCGAGTTTCTCGAACAAGCGATACTTGTAGGTCGCCACTGTTTTGGTGCTGAGACTAAGTAGTTCCGCGATCACCGGCATCGGTTGGCCACGTGCCAGCATCAACGCGACCTCCAGTTCACGTGAAGACAACTCCTCGAAAGGCGATTGCCCGGAACTATCGATCGCACCGAGGGCCATGGCTTCGGCAATTCCCGGCGCTAGATATCGACGGCCATCGGAAACCTGGCGCACAGCCCGCAGCAGATCTGGTGCGGCGCAGGATTTGGTGATGTAGCCGCTGGCTCCCGCTTCGATCAAACGCCGCGGGAAGGGTGATTCACTGACCATCGTGACGATGATGATGCGAGTCTTGAGCTTGAGTTTTCGAACTCGTTCGGTAACCTCGATCCCGCTGACGCCCGGCATATGCACGTCAACAAGAGCAAGATCCGGATTCAATCTCTTCAACAGAAGCAGACCCTGTTCGCCATCGGAAGCTTCACCGACCACCTCGATATCCGCCTGTTGTTCTAGAATCAGTCGGAATCCGGTACGAACAAGCTCATGGTCGTCGATGAGGACGATGCGGATCATTCCCTTCCCCTGTGGCACGCGCGATAACGCGACGAACCTGAAGTCTGGCCTGTCGGCCGGCTGCAGGCAAGTCCGTAAAAAGCGCATCAATTGGCTACGGTAGCGCGAATAGAAGGCACTTGCGGATCGCACTTGGCGAGCAGTACTATTATTGTCAAGCTTGGCAATATTGTACGCACGGTGTCGGCCGGGAATGTTCGCATCCATTCCTTCCTGCGGCAATAATGTCAATGCAGCAAATAGTTTCCAATCTTCAGCCTACATTGGTACTGATTCAATTGCTCGATCAAGCCCGAACTTGCCGACCACGACCTCGCGGCTCCCTTCCGCACTTCGGCATCACTTTCTTGAGCGATCCCGTCATCGCTCCGTGACTGGAACCGAATCAACGGTCCGCAGCGGCATCCAACGCTCGCGCAAAGCCAGCAATGGACGATCGAGAAGCAGGCTGACAAGAATCGCAACGCCCGTTGCGAGCAGCACGAACGATGACAGCATCAGAACGCCATGGAGCTTGCTGCTCGCCAGTAAGGGCAAGCCAAGCGCAGAAGCCGCGCGAAGGATCGTGATGTAGGTGAGCAAGCCGGCAAACGCACTTGACGCCAGCACCTGCAATGTCTTGGCCAACCGTGCCGGTACCTGCAACGCGCAGACCCAGGGCAACAACATCAACCAACCCGCATCGCACAACGGAAACAGGAAAACTCGGGCGGCGACAGATCGATCCAGATCGAGCGAGAGGTGAAACCAGGCTGTCGCTGAAAGCATTGCAACACCCGCCACGGCGAGAATGCCGCGCCAACGAATGATCACCTCGTAGCGATGAACCCACAACCAGGCCGCCAGAACGGCGTAGATCGGCAAATCCAAACGAGTGATCAGGATCTTGCGCACGCCATCATCGAAGGCCGCATCATGGCTCAGTACAAACCAGCCGCGCAGAACCGACGTCATCAGCAACAAGCCGGCCAGAACGACGCTGCCTGCACCAAAACCCAGCGGCTGCAGCAAACGCACCAGCGCGGGAACGACCAGCAGGACCAGCAGGGCCGCAGCGACAATCCAGGCCTCACCGAAGAATGCCGGGTGGGGCCAGGCGAGATTCTGGACAAGCAGGAGGTAGCTGATCGAATGCGGTTGCGGATCCGCCGCGGGCAGCAGCACGTTCAGTGCAAGCGCGATCACATAGAGAGGCCACAGGCGAACCACCGAGCGCACCCAACTGCGCAGAACCGGCACCTTCTGATCAGTCGCGAGCAAGTTCTGAGCGACCAGAAAGCCCATCGTCACGAGGAACAGGTCGACGCAGACGTGACTGGCAAAGAGCCAGACAGAATCCCGAATTCCGAACGGACCGAGCCAGAACGCGCCATACGCGACCATCAAAGCCAGCGCGGCGACGAGGCGAAGAAGATCGAGTCCTGACAGACGCATGCTGTGTTCCCCTGACTCCAACCCGGATTATCAATGAATACACACGATGATCGTGCATGACACGGGGTTACCCGACAAGTCCCATTCGATGCAATAGCGAACTCTATCAGCAGAATCGAGCTGCGCCGTTACGCCATCGCCTTGTGCGCTCGGTCAGCGTTTCTGTCGCGCTCCGACACAGGCAGCCGACTCGACCACGAGGAATCCAGAAAGCACGAGAGGGGCCAAGTACTGAATGACCATCTGGATGATCGTGCGGGGTGCGGCCCTGGCGGTTCCGCGGACCGCCTCCTGCGGAATCCGCAAATCGAAATCAGCCCAGCCCACCCAAAGACATGCGATGAGTGCTGCCAATGCAAGCAAGTACAGTCACAACGGTCAATTGCCGCTAGCCGACATGCGCAGTATCCCTGGACAGCGCATACCGCGACGCTATCGGCCTCGCGTCGCTCATGCAAGAGGTCACAGGAAACATTTGGCAATCGGGGGCCGAACCAGCAAGAGCTGTGTGCATCCAGGGAACAAGTGAAGACGTGGGTAATTCATCGAAGTCCAGGCTAGGTGCGCTGGCGCAATACCTCGAAAAGCACGACACCGGTAGCGACGGAAACATTGAGACTCTCGACATTTCCGCGCATCGGAATGGCAGCGACGAAATCACAGGCTTCGCGGGTCAACCGACGCATGCCCTCACCTTCACTGCCGATGACAATACCGACCGGACCCTTGAAGTCACTTTCATACAATGACTGTTTGCCGTCACCGGCAAACCCGGTCAACCAGACTCCGGCCTCCTTGAGCACCTTGAGGCTGCGAGCCAGATTGGTTGCGGTGAAGAACGGGACGCGATCCGCCGCGCCGGCAGAAGCGCGACGTACTGTCGGAGTGATTCCGACAGCCTTGTCCTTCGGCACGATCACTGCGGTGACGCCTGCCGCTTCGGCACTGCGCAGACAGGCGCCGAGGTTGTGCGGATCGGTCACTCCATCGAGGATGAGGAACAACGCATCCTGTCCAGCCGCCTCGATCAACGCAGGCAATTCGTTTTCGCTGCGCGCAGGCGGCGTCTTGTACATCGCCGCGATGCCCTGGTGGCGACCGCCACCGGTCATCCGTTCAAGGTCAGCCTTGTCGCGTGCGTGCGGCTTGATGCCCATTTCGCGCGCTCGTTCGGCCAGATCGCGTACGCGCGGATTCTGCTGGCCGGCTTCGATGTATAGCTCGGTGATGTTTTCGGCGTCGTAGTTCAACGCCGCCTCGACCGAATGGATTCCGATCAGCAATTCAGTGCTCATGGATGGGAGGATGTCCTGGGTGTTGTACCAATCGGACCGCCTGAGCGATCCGTCAAGGCGCCATTGTCGCAAAACTCGACAGGCAGGCGCGGATTCCGGCGTCTGGCCTTTGCGTCATGTCTTTCGCTTGTCGTCCTGGATGACCAGGCGAAAGTCAATCTTTCGATCCTCCAGGCTCGCCCGCAGCACCTGGATGCGCACCGGTTCACCGAGACGGAACTGCAAGCCACGTCGCTCGCCACTGAGCATGTGCCGCTTCGGATCATAATGGTAATAGTCATTCGGCAACTGGGTGATATGGACGAGTCCGTTGATTTTGGATTCGGTCAATTCAACGAACAATCCGAACGAGGTAACTCCGGAGACCACGCCATCAAATTCGCTGCCAACGTGCTTTTCCATCCACGCGCACTTGTAGCGTTCGTCGACATCACGCTCGGCATCCTGGGCGCGGCGCTCGTTGTGCGAGCAATGCACCGACATGGAACCCATTTGCGTTGGCGAATACTCGTAGTCGCCGGGCTTGCCACCACTGATTGCGTAACGGATCGCACGATGCACAAGCAGATCCGGATAGCGTCGGATCGGTGAGGTGAAGTGTGTGTAGGCATCGAGGGCCAGACCGAAGTGACCATTATTTTCGGGTTGATAGACCGCCATGCTCTGCGAACGCAGCAGCACCGACTCGATCAGGCTGACATCGGGGCGATCGCGGATCTTCTTCAGCAGGGCGGCAAAGTCGGCGGGCTTTACTTCGCCAGCCGGTGGCAGCTTCAGCTTGAACTCCTTGAGAAACTCGAGCAGATCCTCGAACTTCGATGCGGGAGGCGGCGCATGCACGCGGTACGGCGCCGGGATCCGCTTTTTGAGCAAGAACTTGGCTGCTTCGACATTGGCCGCGATCATGCACTCCTCGATCAGCTTGTGCGCGTCGTTGCGCGGCTCTGAACCGAGCTGAATGACCTCACCCGAGGCGGCCAGGCGGAACTTGACCTCGGTGCTCTCGAAATCGATCGAACCACGCTTGCTGCGCGCCTTGGCCAGCAACTTGTAAAGCTGGTGCAGGCTCTCGATCTGCGGCATCAATTCGCCGATCTCGTCGCGAGTGTCGGCGAGCTTTTCGCCGACCGCTTCCCAAACCTTCGTGTAGGTCAGGCGCGCGTGCGAGCGCATGACGGCTTCGTAGAACTTCGAAGAAACCACTTCGCCGCTGCGGTCTACCTGCATGTCGCAGACCATGCACAGGCGATCAACTTTCGGATTCAGCGAACAAATACCGTTGGACAAGGTCTCCGGCAGCATCGGCACGACAAAACCGGGGAAATACACCGAGGTAGAGCGCAGGTACGCCTCCTCATCGAGAGCTGTGTCGACCTTGACGTAATGCGAGACATCGGCGATCGCGACGATCAGACGGAATCCCTGCGCGTTCGGCTCGGCGTAAACCGCGTCATCGAAATCGCGGGCGTCCTCGCCATCAATCGTGACCAGTGGCAGCGAGCGCAGATCGACACGCCCCTTGATCTCGGATGCGAGCACCTGCGGATCAACATTGCTCGCTTGCTGGGTAACCATGGCCGGCCACTCATGCGGCAGGTTGTGGCTGGCAATCGCCATCTCGACGATGATCGAAGGGGTCAGGCGTTCGCCGAGGACGGCAAGGATGCGTCCTTTCGGACCGCGATGCTGGGTCGGTGGATCAGTGATTTCGACGATCACGATCTGACCCGCTCGAGCGCCTTGTTCGTCACCGGGGCGGATCAGAATGTCCTGGTGCACGCGCCGATCATCGGGCGAGACCAGAGTGATCCCGTCTTCGACAACGACCCGTCCAACCAGGCGGGAGGCGCGGCGCTCCAATACCTCGACAATCGCACCCTGGCGGCGTCCGCGACGATCGACGCCGACCACGCTGCCAAGCACACGATCGCCATGCAGAACGGTGCGCATCTGCGCGGGCGACAGATAAAGATCCTCGCCACCCTCGTCAGGTTTGAGGAAGCCATAGCCCTCCGCGTTGGCGAGCACGACTCCGGCAATCAGGTCGAGCTTCTCGGCGACGCCATAGCCGCCCCGTCGGTTCTGCAACAACTGTCCATCACGGACCATCGCGGCGAGCCGTTTGGTCAGCGCATCGACGTCCTGCTCGCTGCGCAACCCAAGGGCAGCCGCGACCGCCTCGGTCTTCATTAACGACGCTTGATCGGCGAGCAGGCCGAGGATCGCCTCGCGACTCGGGATCGGATTTTCATATCGCCGGGCTTCACGCCCTGCGAACGGATCCTGCAACTTGCCGGAACCGGCTTTTCCTCGAACCGCTGCGGGAGCAGTCTTGCTTCTCGCTGCCGTCGCCGGGGGCTTGCCGCGCTTGGCAGGTTTCGCCGCAGTGGATGCCGACTCGGGCATCCACGGAGGCAACTTGGACTTGGTTTTCTTCTTTGCTCCAGCCTTTGCTGGGCCGGGCGGGTTCATTCCCTTGGCTTTCTTTCGCATCGATGCGTTCTCCTTGTTTGGTGATCCTCGCGCCTGATGGCAGCGACAGGGTTTTATTGTTTTTCAGCGGGCACGATGACGTAAAGCATCATTGTGCGCGCGCAATCATTGACAGTCTGCAGCGGCCCACGTATCTTTCGCGCCCCCGGTGCCTTGCAGCGCGCCGGGCACAAGCCCAGGTGGCGGAATTGGTAGACGCACTAGCTTCAGGTGCTAGCGGGGCGACCCGTGGAGGTTCGAGTCCTCTTCTGGGCACCAATATCGAAAAAGAACCGCCGCAAGGCGGTTTTTTTTCGTCCCGAATCAAGCCTTTCAATAATGTGGGTAGCGGGATCGCCTGCCATGGGGTTGTCGGATCCCCGGTAAAGTCCATCGCCACCAACACCGAGTCCATCCGGGGGCACCAGAGCGCGCTCGTACGATTCCCTGGTCCCCGATCCCGGTTTTCAACAGCCGAATGGCTGGTCATCCCGGCCCCTCAAGCAAACGGATCGCGTAGCACAATCGTGTCGTCTCGATCCGCACCCGTTGCGACCAGGGCCAGATGGCAACCCGAGAGCTCCTCGACCGCACGCAGGTACGCGCGTGCAGCGGCGGGCAACTTGTTCCAGTCACGCACACCTGAGGTCGGTTCTTCCCAGCCTGGGAATTCCAGGTAAACCGGTTTGCATTCGTCCCAGCCATCCGCGTCCAGTGGGGCCAGATCGCGACGCTTGCCACGATACTCATAGGCAATGCAGACCTTGATCGTCGGCAGGCCATCGAGGACATCGAGCTTGGTGATGGCGAGTCCATTGATCGCGTTGATCTGGGTTGCCCGCTTTAGCGCGACCAGGTCGATCCAGCCGCAACGACGCGGACGCCCGGTGCTTGCTCCGAACTCATTGCCGCGCTTGCGCAACGCTTCACCCATTTCGTCGTGCAGTTCGGTCGGGAATGGTCCGCCGCCGACCCGCGTCGCATAGGCCTTGCAGATACCCAGCACGTAGTCGATATCCGATGCGCCGACTCCGGTACCCGCGAGCGCACCGCCGATCGTCGTATTCGACGAGGTCACGTACGGATAGGTGCCGTGATCGATATCGAGCAGGGCTCCCTGTGCACCTTCATAGAGGATGTGATCGCCACGCCTGCGCGCGTCATACAACAGGGTCGACACATCGTCGATCATCGGACGCAGGTATTCGCTGTATTCGAGTGCCTCGTCAAGCACCGTCTGATAATCGACACCGTCGGTCTTCAGCCACTGGGTCAGGATGAAGTTGTGGTAGTCGACTGCCGTACGTACCTTGTCCGGAAGCTCAGACGGATACATGAGGTCGGCAACACGAATGCTGCGCCGGGCCACCTTGTCCTCGTAGGCCGGACCGATTCCGCGACCGGTGGTTCCGATCGCTTTCGCGCCTGAGGCCTTTTCGCGAGCCTGATCAACAGCGATGTGGTACGGCATGATCAGCGGCGTGGCCGGACTGATCTTGAGGCGCGAACGCACCTCAACGCCTTCGGCCTCAAGCTCGCTGATCTCATGACGCAACGCAGCCGGCGAAAGAACGACGCCATTGCCAATCAGACATTGCACGCCTTCGCGCAGGATGCCCGATGGAATCAGGTGCAAAACTGTCTTCTTGCCATTGATGACAAGCGTATGACCTGCGTTGTGGCCGCCCTGAAAGCGCACGACCATGCCGACGCGCTCGGTGAGCAGATCGACGATCTTGCCCTTGCCTTCATCACCCCATTGGGCGCCAAGGATTACTACCGATTTTCCCATCTCATTCTCGTTTCGTTTATTGACCCCGTAGTGGGGTGACGTCAGCAACGGGGATTCGAAAAAGCGGACATCGCCAAACCCCGCTTCGCAAATCCCGATCTTCAGCAGCCAAACGGCTGGTCATCCCGAATCCCGGCTTTCAATGCACCAATTTCAAGGCGACCAATCCAATCACCACCATGGCTGCTCCGACGATACGCAATGTGCGTTCGTCAATTTGCTGCAGTTTTTCCGCCATGCGTTTCCAGGAACCCGGTGCGGCAAACAGGATCAGCCCCTCGATGACCAGCACCAGACATAAAGCGGCAACCAGCTCGATCGGCATCCCAACCTACTTGCTTTGCTGGAGGTATTTCAGGAACTCCGACTTCGGATCCAGCACGAGGACGCCATTGGATGGCGTGAACGCTTCCCGATAGGCTTCAAGGCTCCGATAAAAGCCATAGAACTCGGGATCCTTTCCGTATGCCGCCGCGTAGATTTTCGCCGCTTGCGCATCGCCTTCACCACGACCGGTCTGCGCTTCGCGATAGGCCTCGGCCTTGATTACCTGGACCTGTCGATCGGCATCGGAGCGGATGCGCTCTGCGGCTTCGTTGCCTTCCGCACGCAAGGCGTCGGCAACCTGCTTGCGCTCGGATCGCATGCGCTCGTATACCGATCGCAAAACTGAACTTGCTTCGGGCAGGTCGACCCGCATGATACGCACGTCGACGATCTCGATACCGAGATTCTTCGCTTTCTGGTTGGCATTCTTGACCAGCGTATCGGTCAGATCGGAGCGAGCACTCGAGACCACCTCCTTCAATGTCCTGGAGTTTATCGCGGTGCGCATGCCGTCCTTGACTGTCGGACCGAGACGCTGCTGAGCACGATCCTGATCACCGGCCACCGCTGTATAGAACGTGGTCGGATCAGAAATCTTCCACTTGACCACAAAATCAACGTTGACGTCCTTCTTTTCGGACGTCAGATAGCGCTCGGCGGCGGCGTCAAGAGTTTGCAGACGGCTGTCGAAACGCTGGGCCTGTTGCATGAGCGGGATCTTGAAGTGCAGACCGGGCTTGTAGCCGGATTCGACGATCCGGCCGAACTGCAGCAGAATCCCGGTCTGGCCTTCATTCACGACGAAAACGCAATTGATGGCAAGCAGGATGACTGCTGCGATGACGATACTGACGATCGGACGCATCTCAGTTTCCTCCCTTGCTTGGATCGGTTGAGGTCGCGGCGGCGGCTGTTTCAGCCGGCAGCGGAGCTGCTGGAGCCTGGCCGGGAACCGGAATCTGCAGCAGGTTCTTGCCGTCCGTGAAATCGATCACCTTGGGAGTATTCGTGATGACTTGCTGCGCGGTCTCGATGTAGAGGCGTGTGCGCGTTACCTCGGGGGCAGCACGGTATTCGTTGGCGATCAGGTCGAAGCGTTGCGCATCACCCTGTGACTTGGCAATGCGCTCAGCCTGGTAGCCCTTGGCTTCAGCCAGGATTCGCGCTGCTTCACCGCGCGCTTCGGGAACCACACGCTTGGCATAGGCGTCGGCGATATTGCTGGCGCGCTGGCGATCTTCGCGGGCACTGATCGCGTCGTCGAACGAATCCTTGACCTCCTGCGGCGGCCTGACGTTCTGGAAATTCAGATCATTGACCTGCAAACCAGCGTTGTATCGCTCCAGAGTCTGCTGAAGTACCTTCTTGGCTTGTGCGGCCAGTTCTGCACTCGGATTGGCCACGGCTACCTCGCCTTCCAGCGGCTCGACGCGCTGGTCCGGCATGATTGCATCGAGCTTGCTCGTGCCGATCACTTCGCGTACTGCGCTTTCCGCAGCCTGCTTGAGGGTCTGATCCGGCTCGCGCGTGGCGAACAGGAACCGGGTCGAATCAGAGACTTCATACTGAACGTTGAATTCGACCTGGACGATGTTCTCGTCACGGGTCAGCATGCGCACGGTATCCGAGATACTGCGCACATCCTTGACGTTGACCTGGATTGCGGATTCGATCGGTCGCGGCCATTTGAGATTGAAACCAGGTCCGAGAGTGCGTGAATGCTGGCCGAAGCGCAGCACCACATATTCCTTGCCGGCATTGACCTGCACCCAGGAGTCGAACAGGACCCAGGCGATCAACAGGCCGACAATGGCCATCGTCGCGGCACTGCCGCTACCACGGTTGCTGCCCGTTCCATTGCTGCCACCGCCGCCGCCACCGCCGCCGAACAGGCGACCGAACATTTCCTTGACGCGATTGACGGCGTCGTCAATATCATTCTTGCCGCCGCTATCCTTGTTGTCGCGCCACGGATCACGCTGTTTGCCGCCACCGGGTTCATTCCAAGCCATTGAACTATTCCTGTCTGAACATCCTCGCGCCTAGCGAATGTGCTTTCGGTTAGGAAGGCACCCGATACGGGGAGGGTTTGCCGAGCACCTGCTTCAAATAAAAGCCGTGGCGGGACTGCCACGCTGGCACTTCAAGGTTGTGATTTGTCGAATTGATTGTAGGTAGCCCCATCAGTCGGGGCAAGCAAGGCCGCTTTCAACCAGTCACCCTGCCCACCGGGCAAACCGAATAGTGGTTCGATCCGCGAGCGCGGGCCGTCGATTTCGACGCGCCAGCCTTGGTCACCGACTTCCTCGGAAGAAACCACGCCGAGTTCATGCAATCGAGCACGCAGTCGCCCCGAGCTCGCCGGCATCTCGACGATCTGGTGGATCCGCTCGCTGGACAGTGCCTGACCAACAGCTGCCAGCAAGGATTCGATGCCGATCCCGTCGCGCGCCGATACCCAGGCGCGCAGCGGACCTTCGCGATCGAGGTCCTCGACGCGCGGCACATCGGACTCGAGCAGATCGATCTTGTTGTAGACCAATACCTGCGGCAAGTCGGCGGCACCGATTTCCTCGAGCACCGTTCCGACATCGGCGACGCGCGAATCGCGATCCGGATCGGAGGCATCGATGACATGCAGCAACAGATCGGCCTCGCGCGCCTCAGCCAGGGTCGAGCGAAATGCGGCGACCAGATCATGTGGCAGGTCGCGAATGAAGCCAACCGTATCGGCCAGCACAATAGGGCCACAATCGAGCCCGTCAATGCGGCGCAGGGTCGGATCGAGTGTGGCGAAGAGCTGATCGGCCACGTACACCCCGGCTCCAGTCATCGCATTGAATAGGGTCGACTTGCCGGCATTCGTGTAACCAACCAGCGCAACAACCGGCAGGGCACTGCGTTCACGCGATCGTCGCGCCTGGCTGCGCTGAACCTCGACCTTGTCGAGACGCTTCTGCAACTGCTTGACGCGTTCGCTGAGCAATCGGCGGTCGATCTCGAGCTGGGTTTCGCCAGGACCACGCAGGCCGATCGCTCCGCCGCGCTGACGCTCCAGATGGGTCCAGCCGCGCACGAGTCGGGTCGACATGTGCTTGAGCTGGGCCAGTTCGACCTGCAGCTTGCCGTCGTGCGAGCGAGCGCGCTGGGCAAAAATGTCGAGAATCAGACCGGTGCGATCGACCACGCGACATTCGGTCAGTTTTTCAAGATTGCGCTCTTGAACCGGACTCAAGGTGTGATTGACCAGGATCAGGTCAGCATCGAGAGCAATCTTTTGCAGCCTGAGCTCCTCGGCCTTGCCGGTGCCGACGAAATAGCGCGGGTTGGGGCGTTCGAGGCGTGCATTCAGCGTACCGACGACGCTCGCGCCCGCTGAACGCGCAAGCTCTGCGAACTCTTCCAGCAAGGCCGGATCATGCTGCCCGGGAGCCTGCGCCTGCAGTAGCAGCGCGCGCTCGCCTTTTTTTGATCGATCAAACAGTTCGATTTACTCGGATTCGTGGATTTCGCCGACGACGGCATCATCCGGACCGGTGATGCGCACATTGCGACTCGGTACGACGGTCGAGATGGCGTGCTTGTAGACCATCTGGCTGACGGTGTTACGCAGCAGCACTACAAACTGGTCGAAAGATTCGACCGTGCCCTGTAGCTTGATCCCGTTGACCAGATAAATCGACACCGGTACGCGCTCGCGCCGCAGCGCGTTGAGGAAAGGATCCTGCAGCGATTGTCCTTTGGACATTATTATTCTCCTGTGACACGCCCCAAGCCGGAAAAAAAACACCCAGCCATAGCGGCTCGATCAGGCATTCGAAACCCTGATCCATCGGTGTTCCAGCAGTCAAGTGAGGATCTTAAACCAATGTGTGCCCGAATAGAACGTCGATCAGGCGGCAGATTCATCCCTGAAGGAAGCTGCCAACCGCCGAAATGATCCGCGCACTCGTCGAATCCGCATCGGGATCGAACATTCGCGCGTCCAGCTCGGATCGCAACCAGGTGATCTGACGCTTGGCCAGTTGCCGGGTGGCATGGATAGAGGCCATGCGGAATTCGTCGAGGCTGCAACTGCCATCGAGAAATGGCCAGCCTTGTCGATAACCGACCGCTCGCATCGCCGGCAACTGATCCGACCAACCCGGAAGGTCTCGCAATTTCGACAGCTCCTCGATCAGTCCGGCATCGAGCATCGAATCGAATCGAATGGCGATGCGCTCGCGCAATGGGGCCCGATCCAGAGGCATCAACGCCAGCTTGAGCACGCAGTAAGGAAGTCGCGGCCGCCGTGCGCCGTGCAAACTCGACATTGGCCGGCCACTCAGGGCAATGACTTCGAGGGCACGCTGCACGCGCTGGCTGTCATTCGCATTGAGCCGAGCCGCCGTGACCGGGTCCAGTTTGGCGAGTCGCGCATGCAACTGCTTCTTGCCGGCCTGCTCGGCCTCGCGGGAAAGTTCCGCTCGCACCTCTGCATCAGCCTGCGGCAGCTGTGAAAGGCCGCGTTCGATGGCTCGAAAGTACAGTCCGGTGCCGCCGACCAAGAGCGGAATCCGACCCTCGGCGGTAATTCGAACAACTTCGTCCAGGGCGTCTTTGCGGAAATCGGCAGCTGAATAGCTTTCGCACGGATCACGGATGTCGATCAATCGATGCGGATACCGCTCCATCATCACCGCGTCGGGTTTGGCCGTGCCGATGTCCATGCCCCGATAGACGAGGGCGGAATCGACACTGATCAGATCGATCGGATAACGCGAGGCCAGCTCGCAGGCAAGCGCTGTCTTCCCGGAAGCCGTCGGTCCCATCAAGAACATGAGTCGGGGTCGATTGTCTGATCGATTCATGGCCGGGGTTCCAGAGGTTCAAGCTGCGCCAGATTCATCAGATGGCCGCCCGCATGCCGGGCAAACCGCGCGACATGCATTTGGCATGATCAACCGATCAACGCGAGGAAGTGGAAAATTCTTTGACTTGTGCGCCGAGGTGGACTTCCATAAGGTTCCGACGCTGACCCCGCGAGAAGCATACCGATGAATGAATGGGCAATCCTTGACCTCGTCTTGTACTTTGCAGGGTCGTTGATTGCGCTCACCCAAGGCATTGTTTTTGCACATTATTTCCGCCTATTTCGACGCAATCACTTACTCCTTTGGTCATTCAGCTTTCTTGCTCTCGCGATCTATCTGGCGGCGGCAGGGACGACATTGCTCTTGTTGTCGAAATTTGCTGCCGCGCATCCGCTTCGACTCGGCCTGACCTGCTTGTCCCTGATTGCCGCGTATTCGCACGTCGCCGCCTTGATCATGGGGACGCTGGCGATCTGGCGCACGAACCAATGGACCCGAAACCATATCCTGCAAGCGATTGGTTTGGCGAGCGCAATTGGTCTGGTCAGTGCATTGGCCTTTGCGTTCGAGCCCTCGATGGGACAAGAACGGCTTTTCATGAGAGTCGGCCTGCGCTATCTGATCACGGGCCTGGCGGCATTGGCGATGGGCGCGGCGATCGCTTTCCGCTGGCCCAGAGGTCGTCTCGGCCAGCAACTCACGGCCATCGCATTGTGCGTCTACGGCATCGATCTGCTGCAGGTTTTCGCTTCTTATTTACTGCTGACCTCGGGCCATTCGCCTTGGCCATGGGCGCAACAAATTGCCGTTCTGAGCCTCGTCACGCAGTTGTTCATCGGCTACGGACTGGTCATCTGGCTTCTGGAGAATGAACGAGATCGTGCCGAGAGCGCTACCGACGTAGCCGAACGCCTGCAACTCTTTGACCAATTGACCGGGCTGCCGAATCGCTCGCAGATGTTGAGTCACCTGGAACGCCAGATCCAGCACGATCAGGGAGTCGCCTTGTTGCTGATCCGACTCGACAATCTCGGCAATATCGCGGTCGCGGCGGGTATCGACGGCGTCGATGCCGCATTGTCGACAAGCGCGGAAAGGATCGAGGTGGTCGCTCGCGCTCATGGAATGGTTGCCGCGCGCCCTGGCGCTGACCATATTGCCGTTCATGGCAGCGGCTTCGGCTCCGGGACGGGAACCAGAACCCAGCATGTTGCCCAGCAGATCTTGACCTCCCTGGCCCTGCCACTATTCGCGAACGGTCACGAGCTTGCCCTTGAAGCCAGTGTCGGCATTGCATTCGCTCCGCGTGATGCAACCAATGCTGAAGCCCTGCAGTCATGTGCGGAAATGGCGCGCGCACGGGCCCAGAGCGAGGGAGCCATGCGCTATCGGCAATATGCGCCTGACATCGATGCCGAGGCCCATGCCAGGCTGCAGTTGCAGTCTGAATTGCGCACGGCGTTCGTCAATGAGGAATTGGTACTGGAATTTCAGCCGATTCTCGATGCGTGGAGCCTGAAGGTCTGCGGTTTTGAGGCACTCGTGCGTTGGCAGCACCCGCAACGAGGTCGCCTCCTGCCTGACGCGTTTATCAGGGAGCTGGAACCACTGGGACTCGTGGAAACGCTGGACGCCTGGGTTCTGGAACAGGCTTGTACTGCTGCCGTTGCCTGGCAAAGAAAGGGCCATGAGCCTCTGACGATTGCGGTCAACGTGTCCGCCTACTCGTTCCAGCGCCGCAGATTCCCCGACCACATTAACCGCCTGCTCGAGCGCTCCGGACTGCCACCCGCTTGCCTTGAAATCGAGATCATCGAATCGATCGCCTTGCAACATCCGGAGCATGCGGCCAGCAGCATCGAACGCCTGCGCGAGCTTGGGGTGCGCGTGATGCTGGATGATTTCGGGACCGGGTTCTCCTCGCTCAAGCATCTGCGCCAACTGCCTTTCGATGGACTCAAGATCGACCACAGCTTTGTGGTTGATGTCTTGATCGATCCGCGTGACGCGGCGATCGTGCGCGCGATGCTTGCACTGGCCCATAGCCTGGGGCTCGAGGTGGTTGCCGAAGGCATCGAAACCCCTGCCCAACTTGCCTGGTTCCAATCTGCCGGCTGTGACCGCTTGCAGGGCTTCCATTTTCATCGTTCAATGCCGCAGGAGGCCGTATTCAAATTGCTCGGTATCGAGGATAAATCCCAGGCGCAGCCGTCGTTGCCGGTTTCCTGACCGCATGGGGCATGCGGAGCATCGGCCGCCTCGCAAGTGTCCGTATAATGCGCGCTGGTCTTCCAGGTGCAGCTCATGTCGAACACGATGAAGGCGCTGGTCAAGCGCGAAGCCGAGAAGGGAATCTGGATGGAACAGGTTCCGTTACCCGAGATCGGACCCAACGATGTCCTCGTCAAGCTCGAAAAGACGGCCATTTGCGGAACCGACCTGCACATCTATCTATGGGATGAATGGTCGCAACGAACGATCACGCCCGGCCTGGTTATCGGCCATGAATTCGTCGGACGCATCGTCGAAGTGGGGGCCGCGGTGCGTGGCTACGAAATCGGTCAGCGCGTTTCCGCCGAAGGCCACATCGTCTGTGGCGTTTGCCGCAATTGTCGTGCCGGACGGCAGCACCTGTGTCCGCATACGGTGGGCATTGGCGTCAACCGCAATGGCGCGTTTGCCGAGTTCATCTCGGTTCCCGCTTCCAACTTGTGGCCGATCCCGGATCAGGTACCGTCCGAACTGGCGGCGTTCTTCGATCCTTACGGCAATGCCGCTCATGTCGCCCTCGAATTCGACCTGATAGGCGAAGACGTGCTGATTACCGGCGCCGGGCCGATCGGCATCATTGCCGCCGGCATCGCCAAGCATGTCGGCGCACGCAATGTGGTGGTCACCGACGTTAACGATTATCGGCTCAAGCTCGCCGCGGACATGGGTGCCACTCGTGTCGTCAACGTTTCCAAGCAATCGCTGCTCGACGTGGTCAAGGACCTGCATATCGAAGGCTTCGATGTCGGCATGGAAATGAGCGGCAATCCGCGCGCCTTCAACGACATGCTCGAATGCATGTACCACGGCGGCAAGATCGCCCTGCTCGGCATTCTGCCGCGCGGTGCCGGTGTCGACTGGGACAAGATCATCTTCAAGGGACTCACCGTGCAAGGCATCTACGGCCGACGCATGTACGAAACCTGGTACAAGATGACGCAAATGGTACTCAGCGGATTTCCGCTGCAGAAAGTGCTGACCCACCAGATCCATATTGATGAGTTCCAGAAGGGATTCGACCTGATGGAGAGCGGACAGTGCGGCAAGGTCGTCTGCTCCTGGAACTGAGTTCGGTGCGTTGACACTTCCAAGGATGAAACCGGATCAGGCCATTCTGGAAGCACTGAACTCTGCCTTGTCCGAATTGCCTGCCGGACCGCTCGCTGTTGCGCTCAGCGGTGGCGTTGATTCCGCTTCCCTGCTGCACGGGCTTTCGCAACTGACGGACGCACGCCTGCGCGGACTCCGTGCAATCCATGTCGACCACGGCCTGCATGCACAAAGCGGCGAATGGGCCGCGCACTGCGAACGCATCTGCCGGGCCTGCGACGTCCCTCTGACTACCCTCAAGGCAAGCGTTGATCGGTTCGGCGGGGCCGGTCTCGAGGCTGCCGCGAGGAAGGCGCGATACGACGCTTTCGAGTGTGCGCTCGTTCAAGGCGAGTTCCTTGCTCTCGCACAGCATCGTGATGATCAGGCCGAGACGGTCCTGCTCAAGCTGCTTCGCGGTGCCGGGCCCGAGGGCCTCGGCGGCATGCGTGTCCTGCGTCGACTCGGCAATGCTTCGGCCTGGCGCCCGTTGCTCGATATTTCACGCGACACCCTTCGTCGCTACGCCGAGATCGCCGATCTCGACTGGATCGAAGATCCGAGCAACGCCGACATCCGCATCGAGCGTAATTTCCTGCGCCACGAAGTAATGCCTGCGCTGCGCAAACGCTGGCCCAGGGCTGATGTCAGCATCAGCCAAAGTGCCGAATGGATCCGTGCCGCAGCCGATTTCATCGATGACCAGGCAAGCCAGGCACTTGCCAGCCTGCAAGGTCTCGATCCGGCAACGCTCGATTATCAATCCTGGCTGGCGCTTCCGCGTGCCCTGCGCGACCCGGTCCTGCGCCGCTGGCTGCGTCACCTGCAGTTGCCCGAACCGAACCAGCATCAGGTTGCCGAACTGGAACGGCAGTTGATTGCAGCCGGGGAAGAAAAATTACCGTGCGTGCGCTGGCCTGGCGCCGAAGTGCGTCGCTATCGAGAACTGCTGTATGCAATGGCGACTCTGCGCATGCCCGAGTTGACATGGGAGTCCGCCTGGGATGGTCGACCACTCTCGCTGCCCGCGGGGCTCGGCAGCCTGAGTTTGAATTCAGTATCACAACCAGATCCGGAAACTACGTGTCCGGAGCCGATGAAGGTTCAATTCCGTCGCGGCGGCGAACGCCTGCGACTCAACGCCGGTGGCTATCACCGCGACCTCCGAGATCTGTTTCAGGAAACCGGAATCCCGCCGTGGCAGCGTGGGCGTATCCCGATTGTCCTGAACTGCCAGAATCAAATCCTGTCGATCGGCGATCTCTGGCTCAGCGATTTGGGCGAGCACGAATTCGAGCGAACCGGCCGAAGCATTTCGTGGATTCACGATTGAAATGTTGCGAGTAGCCTCGATCCTTGTGTCTCAAGATCAATCGGCCGGCCGTTGAAAGGGTCGACAAGCGCCAACCACCCCACTACCCTTCCCGCATGCCATCAAAATCCGCAAAAAATTCCGCACCGGTTACCAATCAGGTCGCCGAATTCGAGGAGTCTCTCGACGAACTCGAAAAGCTGGTCACGCGCATGGAAGAGAGCGAGATGGGCCTGGATGATTCATTGCAATCCTTCGAGCGCGGCATCGCCTTGTACCGCAGCTGTCAGGGTGCACTCGAGCAGGCTGAGCTGCGTGTCAAACAATTGACCGATCCGGGCCGGCCTGAAACCGCCGAACCGTTCAACCCCGAAACGCCCTGAATTTCAACGCAGCTTTCGCGCAGGAAACGACCATCAACGCAGATCCTTCCGCGATCGACTTGTCGCCGAGCCTGCGCGCCTTTGCTGCGCACGCCGAGGCAGCGCTTGCTCGCTCACTCCCCGCCCTGCAACAAGCGCCCGTCGAACTACATCGGGCCATGCACTACGCAGTCATGGGCGGCGGAAAGCGATTGCGGCCGATGCTTGTCTATGCAACCGGGTCGACCTTTGGTGCCCCCTTGGCACGCCTCGACGCGGCCGCTGCCGCGGTCGAGATTATCCATGCCTACTCGCTGGTTCACGATGACTTGCCCGCCATGGACGACGACGCCCTGCGCCGCGGTCGTCCTACGTGCCATATCGAGTTCGGTGAAGCGATGGCCGTACTTGCGGGAGACGCCTTGCAAGCGCTTGCCTTCGAAGTCCTCACCCATGATTCGCCGGGCATCGATTCGCGGACCAGACTTGAAATGCTCGGCGTTCTCGCCCATGCCTGTGGATCACAGGGTATGGCCGGCGGCCAGGCCTTCGATCTGACGGCAGTTGGGCAGCGTCTGACGGCGGCCGAACTGGAACGCATGCATGTGCACAAGACTGGCGCGCTGATTCGCGCATCGGTGCGTCTGGGTGCGCTCGCTGCGGGTTGCGCGGATCCAGCCACGCTCGATGCCCTGGATCGTTACGCGCACGCCATTGGCCTCGCGTTCCAGATCCGCGACGACATCCTCGACATCGAAGGTCACACTGATCAGATCGGCAAGACGGTTGGCAAGGATGCCGCGCAATCCAAACCCACCTATCCCGCAATCCTTGGTCTGCAATCCTCCAGAGCGATGCTCGACGAACTCACCGAGCAGGCACTCAATGCGATAGCCCCGCTCGGTGAATCAGGCGCCAACTTGCGCGACCTCGCCCGATTCATCGCCGAGCGCGAGAGTTAGCTGATCTGTCGCAGGGCGGTACCCGCGAAGCGGATTCCGACGCCCGGATTCCACCCGCTTCAAGGGCATCGTGCTCGCCTGATCGCGGAATCAACTGCGGTGTTTCCTCCCGGCAAAGAAGCACTGCCTAGACAGGAGTCAGCGAAGTCCGCAACCCGTGTTCGGTTGCTTCCTGTTCCCGATTGATTCGCCGCTACTGCGGCTCACCCCAGGCGGACAGATTCGCTGTTCGTTCCGACATCGTGTCTCCACAATTCCATTCCCCGTTCCCACCCGAAGGGCCCAGCCTACTGAACCAGGCGCAGCGTCAACGGATAGCGATAACGCACGCCATTGTTCGCGTTGACGGCGGCGATGATGGTGAAGATCAGCCAGTAGAAGAACAATGCGAAACCCAGCGGCACAGCGATCAGGGCGCCGATTCCGATCGTGATGATCGTGAACAGAATCAGGCCGGCGGCGGCTATCAAGATCGTTATATTGAAATTGAGCGCTTCCTTGGCCTGATCGGCGGCAAACGGCAGGGTATCCCGCTTGACCAGCCAGATGATCAAGGGGCCAAGGACGCAGCCGATCCCGGTGACGATGAATGCACTGAGGGCTGACAAATGGCCCAGCAGGGCCCAGGTGCGCTCTTCACCTACAGGGGCGATTTCCGTCTCAGGCAATTCGGTTTCCGGCGTGACTTGCGGCTCGACTTCGTCATTCATTCCATTCTCCTGCGGTGGTGACTGCACTACAACAGTAGTACTCCTAAACACATATTTCAAGTGCTGAACGTCATGCCCCGGCGACGGTGAGCCGATCGAGCAGGATCGAACCGGTCAGCACATGCGAGCGGTGGTCGACATCGCAGCCAACGGCCACGATGTTGGCAAACATGTCGCGCAAGTTTGACGCAATGGTTATTTCATCAACCGGATAGGCGATCTCACCATTTTCGACCCAGAAACCCGACGCTCCGCGCGAATAATCACCGGTAAGCAGCGAGACGCCCTGCCCCATCAAATCGGTGACGACCAGTCCGCTGCCCATGCGCTTGAGCAGCGCAGCAAAATCATCCTCGCCGGTACTGACCAAGAGATTGTGCACGCCGCCGGCATTGCCGGTACTGCGCAAGCCGAGTTTTCGTGCCGAGTAGCTTCCAAGCACATAGCGTGCGACGCGGCCATCGGTCACCAGATCGGAATCACGCGTGGCAACACCCTCGGCATCAAAATTGGCCGAAGCCTGGCCACGCCGTAAGCGAGGCCGCTCGGTGATCTGCATAAATGCAGGAAATACCGGCTTTCCGACGTGGTCAACCAGAAAACTGGCCTTTCGATACAGCGCGCCGCCACTGACCGCGGAGACGAAATGGCCGATCAGGCTGCGCGCTACCTGCGGCGTGAACAAGACCGGGCACTGGCGGGTACCGAGCTTGCGTGCGCCAAGGCGCGCAACCGTGCGTTCGGCGGCCTTGTGGCCGATTGAAGCCACGTCCGGAAAATCTTCCGCGCTGCGCACCGATTCATACCAGTAGTCGCGTTGCATGCCGGCTTCGTCTTCGGCCAGCAGCGCCACGGAGATCATGTGGCGGGTATCGCGTTCGCGCGAATAGAAGCCATGCGATGTCGCACCGACCGCCAGCGACGAGCCGACTTGCACGCTCGCACCCTCGGAATTGTTGATGCGCGGATCGAATCCGCGACCGGCTTCTTCGCAGCGCAGGGCGAGGTCGGTCGCTTCTTCAGTGGTGATGTCCCAGGGGTGCCAGAGATCGAGTTCTGCAAAATCATGCGCGAGCAGATCCACATCGGCGAGGCCATTGCAGGGGTCTTCCTCGGTGTGTTTCGCGATCGCGCAAGCGTGCTCGATGGTCTTCTCGATCGAGTCCGGATTCAGATCCGCCGTGCTTGCCGAGCCCTTGCGCTTGCCGAAATACACGGTCAGCGAAAGGCCGCGATCGCGGTTGTGCTCGATCGATTCGATCTCGCCGAGACGCACGCTCACGCTCAATCCGACATCCACGCCGATGCCGACATCAACCTCGCTGGCGCCCTTGGCCTTGCAGCGTTTGAGCACATCCTCGGACAGCGCTGAAAGGCGATCGAGTTCGACCTTGCTGTCATCATGATTGGTGATTGCCTGATTCACGCCTTATCCTCTGCTTCCGTTGACTGCCGCCCGAATGATTGCGGAGCGGCCACTACCTGTAGAAATCCGATGTCCCCTGATGAAACTGAAGACGAATTTGACGGCCCGAGCCGCAGCCAGCTGCGCCGCGATGCGACCGCCATCTTCAAACTGGCGGAATCGCTGGCCAAACTGACCGAAGCCCAGCTGACCCGCATCCCGCTTGGAGACGATCTCCTCGACGAAATCCGGCGCACGCGCGGCATTCACCAGCCGATCGCGCGCAAACGTGAGACCCAGTACGTGGCCAAACTGCTGCGCCGCCTTGAACTCGACGAAATCGATGCGGTACGCAAGGTGCTTGATAGCGATCGACAGCAATATCACCGTGAAACTGCCGCCCTGCACCAGATCGAAGCCCTTCGTGATCGCCTGATTTCGGAAGGAGACAGTGTTCTCGACGAGGTGATCGCCGAGCACCCGGGCGCTGATCGACAGCACCTGCGCGATCTGATCCGCCAGGCCAATGCCGAAGCGAAGAAGCAGAAACCGCCGAAAGCCTCACGCGAGTTGTTTCGCCAGTTGCGAGAGCTTCACGCCGCTGCGTCAGGGCCGCAACAGTAATCAAGCCGCGGTTCCACCAACGGTCAGGTTGTCGATCTTCAAGGTTGGCTGACCAACGCCCACCGGCACACTCTGGCCGTCCTTGCCACAGACGCCGACACCTTCATCGAGCTTGAGATCGTTGCCGATCATCGAGACGTGCTTGAGCACCTCGGGTCCGGCACCGATCAGGGTTGCACCCTTGACCGGGCGGGTGATCTTGCCATCCTCGATCAGATACGCCTCGCTTGCCGAGAATACGAACTTGCCGTTGGTGATATCGACCTGGCCGCCGCCAAAGTTGACCGCATACAGACCGCGCTTGACCGAACGCAGGATTTCCTCGGGATCCCTGTCGCCGGCTTGCATGTACGTATTTGTCATGCGCGGCATCGGCAGATGCGCAAACGATTCGCGTCGACCATTGCCGGTCGGCTTCGCACCCATCAGGCGAGCATTGAACTTGTCCTGGATCAGGCCGCGCATGATGCCGTCCTCGACCAGAACCGTGCAGTTGGTTGGCGTACCCTCGTCATCGATGTTGAGCGAACCTCGACGCCCGGCCAGGGTGCCATCATCAACAATGGTCACCCCTTTCGCGGCAACGCGCTGGCCCATGCTGTTGGAAAAGGCCGATGTGCCCTTGCGATTGAAATCGCCCTCGAACCCGTGCCCAATCGCCTCATGCAGGAGCACGCCAGGCCAACCGGGACCAAGCACCACGGTCATGTTGCCGGCCGGCGCATCGACCGCATCGAGGTTGACCAGGGCGGTGCGCACGGCCTCGCGGGCGATGCGTCGGGCGCGATCATTTTCAAGCAACTCGAGCAGATCGTAACGACCACCGCCGCCGCTGCCGCCGCTTTCACGACGACCGTTCTGTTCGGCGATGACCTGCACGTTGAAGCGAACCAGTGGACGCACATCGGCGGCAAGCGTGCCATCCGACGCGGCAATCAGTACGGTATCGACGGTTGCCGCGATGCTGACGATGACTTCGCGCACTCGCGCATCCAGTGATCGAGCGTACGCATCGATTTCGCGCAGCAATCGCACCTTGGCCTCACTGCTCATCGAGTCAATCGGGTCGATGGCTGGATACAACGCACGGCCCGATGTGACCGCCAGCGGCCGGCCTTCGCCATTGGATCCCTCGCGAGCGATGGCGCGCGCCGAACCGGCTGCTTCAAGCAAGGCCGGCATGACGATGTCATCGGAATAGGCGAAGCCGGTCTTTTCACCAGACTGTGCGCGAACGCCAACACCTTGCTCGATCGAATGGCTGCCATCTTTCACCAAACCGTCTTCGAGCATCCATGACTCGCTGCGCGAATGCTGGAAATACAGATCGGCGGAATCCACCGCAGGCGTCATCAAGCGGGCAAACACGCGCTCCAGATCGGCGGTGGCGATACCGCCCGGACGCAGCAGACGCTGCTCGGCCAGCGCAATCATTTCAGTCATGAATAGGATTCTTGAAAAAGATGGGCAAGCCCATGGTGTGGGGTTGATCGCGCGTGAAACAAGATGAATCAACGCAAATGACTGATTCCAATACCTGTTGTGGATGGGAATATTCGGTGATGTGTCAGTGTGTTGACGCCATCCGGTGCATCCCCACCCTCCCGAGAAATGATCATGTCACGCGGAGACAAGTCAGCCTACTCTGGCAAGCAGAAGCGCAAGGCCGAGCACATCGAGGAAGGCTATCGCGAACAGCGAATATCGAAAGTAGAAGACGATAACCTCGCATGGGCCACCGTCAACAAGGAAGGCGGCGGCGGCAACAAGTCCGGCTCGGAGCGCAAGAATTATCCCGACAAATCCTGACCTGATTGGCGTCAGCGCTCAACGTCCAACGGCTCCAAATCGGTCGGGAAACGGTGTGTATCCGGACTTCGCCGCCAAGTGGGAATCCGGAGAAACGACGCGACCCGTATCATCGAGCCGCGCGCAACGCGCGGCACAGCAAACAAATCGTTACAATACGCACCCTTCCTTCCACGCCGACCTGCCGCCTCCGGCCGTCGACGCATCGAGAATCCCATGTCAGACCCGGCGACCCCCGTCCCGCCAACCATTTCAAACTTCAAGGATCTTGCCCTCGGCGAGCCCTTGCAGCGCGTTCTCGCCGATGTTGGCTATGAATCCCCTTCGCCGATCCAGGCAGAAACAATCCCGCATCTGCTCGATGGCAAGGACGTGCTTGGGCAGGCCCAGACCGGCACCGGCAAGACCGCCGCTTTTGCACTGCCGATCCTCGAAAAACTCGATCTGCGCAAGACAAAGCCACAGGCACTCGTGCTCGCACCGACTCGCGAACTCGCAATTCAGGTTGCTGAGGCCTTCCAGCGCTATGCCACCCACATTCCTGGATTCCATGTGCTGCCGATCTACGGTGGTCAGGCCTATGGCCCGCAGCTAAGCGGCCTGCGCCGCGGTGTGCATGTCGTTGTCGGCACACCCGGTCGCGTCATCGATCATCTCGAACGCGGCTCGCTCGATCTTTCCGAGCTGACCTGCCTGGTCCTCGATGAGGCCGACGAAATGTTGCGCATGGGCTTTATCGACGACGTCGAAGCCGTACTCAAGAAAACGCCACCAACCCGCCAGATTGCGCTGTTCTCCGCGACCATGCCGACCCAGATCCGGCGCATCGCGCAAACTCACCTGCGCGAGCCGGTCGAGATCACGATCAAGTCGAAGACGACCACGGCTGCGAAGACGCGTCAGCGCTACTGGCTGGTCAGCGGCATGCACAAGCTCGATGCGCTGACCCGCATTCTTGAAGCCGAGCCGTTTGATGCGATGATCATTTTCGCGCGCACCAAAGTCGCCACCGACGAACTCGCCACGCGCCTGCAGGCTCGTGGGCTCGCTGCCGCCGCGATCAATGGTGATCTCGCCCAGGCCCAGCGTGAGCGCGCAATCCAGCAATTGAAGGATGGCAAGCTCGATATCCTCGTTGCCACCGATGTCGCCGCGCGCGGACTCGATGTCGATCGCATCAGCCATGTGCTCAACTACGATATTCCCTACGACACCGAATCCTATGTGCACCGTATTGGTCGCACCGGCCGTGCCGGGCGCGAGGGCGATGCGATTCTGTTTGTGACTCCGCGCGAGCGCAACATGCTGCGTCAGATCGAGCGTGCCACGCGGCAACCGATCGAAATGATGGATCTGCCTTCGGTGCAGACGGTCAATGATCTGCGCATCACGCGCTTCAAGGACCGCATCACCACCGCCCTCGCCGCTGCGGATCTCGGCATGTATCGCGGCCTGATCGAGCAGTACGAAAGTGAACACGATGTGCCTGCGATCGAGATTGCCGCCGCATTGGCGCGCCTGTCCCAGGGTGACAAACCGCTGTTGCTTGATGCCAAGGCCAAGTCGGAGCGTCGCGAGTTCGATCCCACCGCGAGCCGCGAACGCAAGGATTTTGCCAATCGCGGTGAACGCGGTCGCAGTGAGCGACCCGAGCGCGGTGAACGACCGGAGCGTGCCGAACGTGCCGAGCGTCCGCGAGCCGACCGACCGCCGCACCCGCGCGCGGCACGCACGGAAGCCTTCAGCAATCCGGCCGAAGACGGTCGCAAGCGAAGTCCGGAAGCGCGCGAGCCACGTGCACACGCCCAGTCCGAACATCGCGCGCCTGAGACCGGCATGGAAACCTTCCGCGTCGAAGTCGGCCATATGCATGGGGTCAAACCCGGCAATATCGTCGGCGCGATTGCCAATGAAGCCGAACTCGACAGCAAACACATCGGCCGCATCACGATTCGCGAGGATCACAGTCTGGTCGATCTGCCGGAAGGCATGCCCTCGGAGATCCTCCAGGTACTCAAGAAATCCTGGGTCGCCGGCCAGCGCCTGCGCATCAGCCGGGGCACCGCCGGCGAACCGGGCGGAAGCGATGAAGGTTCAGACGATCGTGGCCAGCGCCCACCGCGTCCGGCCAAGCCACCGCACTATCCGAAATCGGGACCGAACAAGGGTGGACCACGCAAGTTCTGACGCTTTCCAGCGGGTTAGACCGCGCTTGATAGCAACGAGGCCCAGCCCGCCTTCCGGAATTCGACTCCGCGAGCCGGAAATCGCTTCTCCGATAGCGGGATTTCTGGACCCGCTTGGACTGCCTCTTTGATCGGGGTGCAGGCATGTACCATCGGCATGGTCATTCAACCTGAGCGGTTTGCCGATGCCGTTGTTTCCGATTTTCGCGAATCTTGAGAACCGCGAGGTGCTCGTCATTGGCGGCGGCGATATTGCCCAGCGCAAGATCGAAGCCCTGCTCAAGGCGGGCGCATGCGTTCGAGTTCACGCGAGGGAGTTCAACGCGCAGCTGACCGAATGGCAGGGCCAAGGTCGATTGCAGCGCCTGCCAGGAACATTCGACATGACCTGGCTCGAGGAGGTCTGGCTGGTCGTTGCGGCAACCGACGACCGTGCTTTCAATCGGGAAATCGCGCGCGAGGCGAGCAAGCGCAGGCTGCTAATCAATGTCGTCGATGATGCCGAGCTGTCCACCTTCCATGTGCCGGCGATCGTCGATCGGGAGCCGCTGCAGATCGCGATTTCTTCCGGCGGGTCGGCGCCAATGCTGGCACGTCGGTTGCGCGAACGGCTCGAAACCGATCTCGATGAATCCCTTGGCACGCTGGCATCGATGTTTTCCGCCAATCGCGAAGCGATTCGACGCCAATTCCCGGACCTTGCACAGCGCCGACGCTGGTTCGATCATGTTCTTGATGGACCGACATTCTCGCTGCTGCAACAGGGTCAAGCTGAAAAGGCAGCCGGGATTTTCCTCGAGTCACTGATGCGAGGCGTCGCCGACATCAATGTCGAGGGTCGGATCATCGTTGTCGATGCCAGTCACTCCGATCCCGGCTTGCTGACATTGAAAGCCCAGCGCGCTTTGAACAGCGCCGATCTGTTGGTCTGTGACGTCGGTGTGAGCCGCCCTGTCCTCGAGCGAGCACGCCGTGATGCCAATCGAATTGATGCCCCTGAGGTGGAATCGGAATTGGCTGATCTGCTGATCGGTTCAGCACAAAAGGGACTTTGCGTCGTCTTCCTGGACGGGGCGAATCAAACACGAAAAACGCGGCTTGCCTTGCTTCGCCGCGAATGCGATCGCCTCGGAATCGCCTGCATTTTCCTCGCGTCGCCGATCAGTCATTGATGCCCGCTCCGGACTCCGCCGAGACGGAGCCCGGATCACTGAAAGCGGTTCAAACGGGGAACTGCGAGAGGCTTCTGGGCGATGTCCAGAAACAGAGATTTCCATGTCTGTCCCGTGACGGGTTCCTGCCGTGGCTGCATGCGTCTGGATCAGCTTGCAATCAGTCCCTGACAACCTGATAGCACGGAACATACGCCGCACCACCAGGCAACTTCATGCGCTGCTGAACAACGAAACTGGCCAGCAATTCATCAAGTGCCCGCATGATCGCGTCGTCGCCTCGGATCAGGAACGGCCCGTGTTTCTCGATCGCCTGCATGCCCTCGATCTTGACGTTGCCAGCGACTATGCCGGAGAACGCGCGGCGCAGATCAGCGGCGAACTGATGTTGGGGTTGCTCGCGACGCAGATTCAATCCTGCCATGGCTTCATGGGTTGGCTTGAACGGATGCTGCAAAGCCAAATCGATACTGATTGCCCAGTTGAAGAAGAACGCATCGCGGTTGTCGAGTCGATATTTGCGAACTCGCTCGACACCCTTGACGATCTGGCGCGCAACCTGAGCAGGATCATCCACGATGATTTCATAGAAGCGGGCGACATCATCGCCGAGGGCCAGGCGCAGGAAGCGATCGATCTGCTCGAAGTACGCGGCTGACTCGCGTGGTCCGGTGAAGATCAAAGGATACGGAATCTCGGTGTTGTCCGGATGCAGCAGAATACCGAGCAGATAGAGGATCTCCTCGGCCGTACCGACGCCGCCCGGAAAGACGATGATCGCGTGCGCTGTGCGCACGAACGCCTCAAGGCGCTTCTCGATATCCGGCATGATGATGAGGTTGTTGACGATCGGATTCGGCGACTCGGCGGCAATGATGCCGGGTTCGGTAATGCCGATATAGCGGTTCTTCTTCCGCCGCTGCTTGGAATGCGCGATTGTCGCGCCCTTCATCGGCCCTTTCATCGCGCCCGGGCCGCAGCCTGTGCAGATATCGAGATCACGCAAACCGAGCTGGTAACCGACCATTTTCGTGTAGTCGTACTCGCGGCGGGAAATCGAGTGTCCACCCCAGCACACGACCAGATTCGGATCGACGTTCGCGCGCAACACCCGCGCATTGCGCAAGATGTCGAAAACGGCATGGGTGATGCCCTCCGAGGTCACCAGATCGAAGCTGCCACCCTCAAGCTGGGTCGACACATAGACAATATCGCGCACCACCGCGAAAAGCAGTTCATTGATGCCGCGGATGATCTTGCCGTCGACAAACGCGTGTGCCGGCGCATTCGTCAATTCGAGCCGCACGCCACGATCCTGCTGCAGCACCTCTATATCGAAATCGGCATAAAGTTCGACGGCCGCACGCGGATCGTCAGTGACCAGGCCTTGGGTCAGCACGGCCAATGCACAGCTACGCAGCAGTTGATGCAGGCCGCCAGCGCTGGCGTCTCGCAAGCGCGCTACTTCCTGGCGCGAAAGGACGTCAAGGCCAGGCGCCGGCGCAATTCGCGCACTGACCGTGGCAGGCTTGATCCGGGACGAAACGGAATTGTTCATCAATTTCTCTTTTGGTGTATCGCGCTTCTTCAAGCAACGGAATGGGTCGTCATGGCACCCAGAGCAGTCGACTAGCATCCGCGAACGCACCCGATCGGGTCAATACGTCGGCGGCGGAAATGATGAAATGTTCACCCTGCAAAACAAAAACCGGCGCCCTTTCGGGCGCCGGTCAGGATAAACGTGGAAGCAAGGTGCGACTTAGAACTTGTAGCGGAACGTTGCCTGCACGGACCAACGCGAAACACCCGTATTGATGCCGTCGCCATTGACTTCCTGAGTGCTCGGGCTGTCTGCGCCGTTGAAGCGGTAGACATACTTGCCGGTCGCCGGATCGATACCGGCGAAGGTTGCCACGCGCTGGGTCGAGAAGAAGCCGTAGTCGTCGATCTGGCCCCAGTCCTTGTTGAACAGATTGCCGATATTCATGAAATCGAGAGTGAACTCGCCCTTCTGGCTATCCGTGAAACCCGGGATTTCCTGGGTTAGGCGCAGATCGAAGCTGTTGAGGAACTGCGCTGTTGCCGAATTGGCCGGAGCCACGCGACCGCGATATTTGTTGAGGTCCGAATTCGAATCCAGGTACGCGAAGAAGGCCGCTTCTTCGGCGGCATTCGGGAAGATCACATCGCCCGGGCCCGACGGCACGTAGAACAGATCATTGGCGCTGCGGCTGTCGCCGTTGGCATCGTTGAAGTAGACGAAGCTGTACGGACGACCGGTGCGACCTTCGTAGACCACCGACGCGGTGGTCTTGTTGTCACCGAAGAAGTTGAACTCCTTGGTTACGATGCCCGTGAAACGATGCTTGAACGCGTAGCGCGAGTCATAAGCCACGTTTTCATTGGCCTCGTAAATCGGCGAGTTGTTCCAGTTCGAGGTGTTCTGCGAGCTGGTCGCTGAACTGACTTCCGTCGCTTTGGTATGCGTGTAGCCAGCCAGCCACGACCAACCTGCATCGGTCATCGGCTTGCTCAAGCTCAAGGTGATCTGGTTGCCGCCACCCTTGTCGGTATTGCGAATCAGCATCACGTCGCCGACCCCAGCAGGACGATTCGCTCGCGAAGCGACGCCGCGGCCATTCAAGGCTCCGAACTGACCATAGTTGGCCGGGTTGTAGCCGGCCGCATTGAAGAACTGTGAGCGACCATCCGGAGCTACCCGTGTCGGAGTGCCCAGATCGAGGCGGTTGAAATAGATGCCATCCTGGTTCCAGAACGAGAGCACTTCGGCCGAGGCCACGATGCCGGCCCACGGCAACTCATGGTCGATCGCCAGATTGGCTTTCCAGACAGAAGGCATCTTGAAACCGTCCTCAAGAATGTCGACGTTTTGGCGGCCGCTGACCGAGAAACCCGTGGTCGGCTGGTTGTTCGGATCGGGATTGAAGATCGGACCAATTCCACCGGTATTACTGGAGCTGTATTCGGTGTAGTTCAAACCCGTGTTCTGGTAGATGCCAGCGATCCAGACGTTTGGCGGTGCGCCCATGAACAGACCGAAGCCACCACGCACCTGGGTCGGACGATCCGCTTCGATGTTGTAGTTGAAGCCGAAGCGCGGCTGCACCACCGACGACGTCGGACGATTGGTGTTGTCGTAGCCGTAGACCTCCTGGATGCGCGCGTTGTACAGCGGCTTGTCCGGGAAATCAGGCGTATCGACGCGCACGCCATAGGTCACGTTGAGGTTGTAGTTGATTGCCCAGCTATCCTGCACGAACAATCCGGTATTGGTGATCTCGTACTGAGCCGGGATATCGGCATAGCTTCCACCCGGTGTCGGCGCGCGAAAGTCGTAGTTGCGCGGGTTGCCAGCCTGGAAATCCGCAACGCTCGAGAAGCGGTAGGTGCCGTTCTGGTTGCGACCGTAGTAGTTGAAGATGTCGTTGTTCGACCAATCCACACCGAATTTGACCGTGTGATCGCCGAGGAACAAGTTGCCGGCGGCGAACAGACTCTTTTCCTTGGTGTTGATCACGTTGACGTGACGGTTCTGCTCGGTTCCGAGGAAAAGGGCGTCATTTCCAAAGTCGATCTGAATCTGCGGAAGGAATGAAGTCGGCTGCGCGACCGCATCGTACTTGCGGAACGACGCCTTGATCTCGGTGGAGAACATCTCACTCCAGTCACTGAACAACTCGCCGACGAAACTTTCGAAGGTCTTGTTCTGGTTGTACCAGTGCGAGCTCAGCGAAACACGGCTGCTGTTGAAGTTTGGAACCTTGGCAACGTCCTGCGCGAGCTTGCTGTAGCGGAAGCTCATGCGGTGGTTCTCGTTGACGTTCCAGTCGATCTTGCCTGCGTATTCCTCGATATCGGTGCCAAGCTGGCTGGCGCCATCGAGCGAACCGGCGTTGAAGCCCCAGGTATCCCGGGCAATGCTCTGCACGGCCGCGATGTCGGCTTCGGTGATGCCGCCATCGCCGAACGGCGAGTTGATAATGTCGGCACCCGGTGCTGCGCGCGTGAACTTCTCGTAGTTGACGAAGAAGAACAGGGTGTCCTTGATCAACGGGCCGCCAAACGTGGCGCCGTAGGTCCTCTCGTCCTTGAAGCCTGTGAAATCATTGCCGTCCCGATCATCGCCGACCATGCTGTCATTGCGATAGACGCCATAGACGCTGCCGTGGAATTCGTTGTTGCCGGATTTGGTCACCGCGTTGACGACCGCGCCACTACCGCCGCTGGTGGTCACATCGTAGTTGGCCAGGGCAATATTGATTTCCTCGATGGCGTCCATCGACACCGGCTGACGCTCGGTCGGGAAATTGTTCGACTCGAGGCCAAACGGATCGTTGGTTCCGACACCGTCAATGCGGATCGCATTGAAGCGCGTGTTCTGGCCACCCGCCGAGATTGCGCCATCGGCCTTGCTGACCTGCGCTATGCGCGGATCGAGGCGGATGTAATCCTGGATGTTGCGGCCAATCGACGGCAACGCCTGGATCTGCTGGTTGGTCAAGTTGGTACCGGTACCCATCTTCTCGGCGCTGAAAACAGAATTGACATTGCCGGTGACGACGATGGTATCGAGGCTTTCCGAAGGCACCAGGCTAGCACTGACTGTGTTCGCATCACCGATCTGCAAGTAGACGTTTTCACGTTTCTCGGTCTGTCCATCCTTGGTGATCGTGATCGTGTAGGGACCACCGACACGCAAGCCGCGCGCCGCATAGCGACCCGCCGCATCGGTCGTCACATTACTGACGGTGCCTGAGGTGCTGTGCGTGATCGTCACTTCGGCACCGGTCGCCGGCTGGCCTTGAGCGTCAATTACCGTTCCGCCGAGACTTGCCGAAGTGCTCTGCGCGTAGGCGCCGGACACGGCAAACAGCGAAGAAAGCATCAACGGCAGCAGCCGCATCGTCAGTCGCTTGTTCATTACTCATTTCCTCTGAAAGAATTTGAAACAGGAATTAGGCAAAAGCTGCCATATCGCATGAGCGCGATGGCTGGTTGATTCGTACACCCCTGAAGCACCGACGGATTGAATCGATTTCACGTGGCCGAAAAGCAAATTTGGCAAGCCAGCGCGAAATTAACCGCAGTTTAACCCAGCTTCATGACAGATTTCTAACAAAGCCGCCCTTTTTTTCGAAAACACCGACACGCCGGTCGAAGCCTGCGCTGCGGATGAAGCAAGCTTTGTCAAAACAAATACACGATGTCCCCGAAAAATCAGTGGCTTATCTGGCCAACTTAAGAGGAATCCTGAAGTCAGGAGGCGAGTCGCACGTAGGCAACCACCCCATCGAGAAACATCTGCACGGACAAGGCCACGAGCAGCATGCCCATCAGGCGCTCCAGCGCAACCAGCACGCTGGCACCAAGCCAGCGATACAGGTAGGTCGACGAGACCAGCAAGATGGATGTCGCTAGCCAGGCCAGGAACAAGGCGATGCTCCAATCCACGGTTCGACCGGGGCTGCCGTTGGCCAGGAGCATGACTGCCGCCATCGTCGATGGTCCGGCCACGGCGGGAATGGCCATCGGCACGATGAACGGCTCTGCATCAACATCACCACCGAAAACACCGTCTCGCGAAGGAAAGATCATGCGGATACCGATCAGGAACAAGACGATTCCGCCGGCGATGCCGACTGACTCCGCCTTCAACTGCAGCGCGCTGAGGATGTACTTGCCGCTAAACAGGAAAAAAAACAACACCATCAGGGCTATGACTAGTTCCCGGATCAGCACGAGGCGTCGGCGCTCGGGGGTTACGTTCTTGAGCAGGCTCAGAAACAACGGAATGTTGCCGAGCGGATCCATGATCAGGAACAGGAGGATGCCGGCGGACAAGGTACTCATCGGATTCTCTTTCTCAATCGATCGATCGGATATCGAGGGTTTTCCCGCGCAACGCTGTTGCCGCAGGACTCAGCAGCCAGACCAGCGCTTCGGCGGCCCGATCTGGCAATTCGCGCTCAAGCGTGTTCTCGCCGAAATAGGCCAACCGGCGCAGTCCCGTGCGCATCGGCGGAGGAAGCAGACCATGGACCCGGACCGATCCGTTTTCGGTTTCCTCATGAAGTATCGACGCGAATGCCGCCGACGCCGCCTTGGCGACACCGTAGCTTCCCCAATAGGCCTTGCTGATGCGCTCTGGATCGTCGTGCACGAATACGATAGACGCATCCTCGCGCTCCTTCAGCAGGAGCTGGCAGGCCTGGGTCAACATGAACGGGGCATTGACCGCCACATGCTGGATGCGAATCCAGTCGTTCGGCTTGAACTGCGCAAGCGGGCGAAGACCATCGAACAGGACGGCTGCATGGACGATGCCATCTAGGCGCCCGCACTGGAGGCGAATCGCCTCGGCCAGATTGGCGAAATCATCGGGAGTTGCACCTTCGAGATCGATTGGATAGATCGCAGGCTTGACGCCCCCGAGCGCGTCCAATTCGTCGTAGAGCGCTTCGAGCGATCGCACCTTGCGCCCGGCCAGGACAACCACGGCACCAGCTTTCGCGCAGGCGAGCGCGCAGGCGCGTCCGAGTCCACCGGTCGCACCGGTAATCAATATCACCCGCCCATCGAGCGTCATGCCATCTATCGGCGATACTTCCGCCCGGACGATCGGCAACATTGTCGTTACACCTTCTGGACTTCGCGAACTATGCGATCTAGTTCGCCACTGTCGTGCAACTCAAGGGCAATATCACAACCGCCGATCAGCTCACCGGCGATGAACAGTTGTGGAAAGGTCGGCCAGTTGGAATAGCGCGGCAGATTCGCACGCACCTCCGGATCCTCAAGCACGTTGATTGTCGTGAACGGAGCTTCGACGCTGCGCAATGCCTTGACTGTACGACTCGAAAATCCGCACATGGGAAACTCGGGCGTGCCCTTCATGAAGAGGACAATGGGTGTCGATTCAACTGTGGTTCTGATGCGTTCGATAATATCCATGCGAATCCTGGAGTAAGCCCACGCCCAGCCCTGCTTTGGGCCAATCCCCCATTTTAACAGCCCGGAGCTCTGCTGGTTGATTTGCACCGGCACAGCTTCGTATCCTGATCCGTTACCCTGCTTGTTGCCCCGGCAGTGTTTGTTCTCCACCCCTCAATCTTTCCGCCAATGACAAGGAGATTCCAATGGCTATCGAGTTACCTGCCCTTCCCTGGGCCAAAGAAGCGCTCGCACCGCACATTTCCGCCGAAACCATTGATTACCACTACGGCAAGCATCACCAGGCTTATGTGACCAATCTGAACAAGCAGATTGAAGGCACCGAGTTTGAAAACATGGAACTCGAGGCGATCATCAAGAAGGCTACCGGCGGCGTGTTCAACAATGCCGCGCAAGTCTGGAACCACACGTTCTACTGGAACTGCCTGGCCCCGGATGCCGGCGGTGAGCCGCAAGGCCGTCTCGCCGACGCGATCAACAAGTCGTTCGGTAGCTTCGCCAAGTTCAAGGAAGAATTTACCAAGACGGCAACTGGTACCTTTGGATCGGGCTGGGGTTGGCTGGTTCAACGTCCGGATGGCGATTTGGCCCTGGTCAGCACGTCGAATGCGGCGACTCCCTTGACCGGCAATGATCGCACCCTGCTTACCTGTGATGTCTGGGAACACGCCTACTACATCGATTATCGCAATGCACGACCGAAGTATCTGGAAGCATTCTGGAACCTCGTCAACTGGAAGTTCGTCGAGAGCCAGATGGCTTGAAGTCGCGAATTGAAAGTCGGGCGTCGGAATGGGTAAAGCGGTTCCGGCGACCTGTTTGATGATTGTATGGATCAGAGGCAGTCTGATTTTCCAAAGGGTGCGGGACTCCTTCTGCTCGCCGCTCAAAGCGTGCAGGAGCCCATTCACGGGCTCCTGCACGTTCGGCTAATTTCAGAAGTTCGCTTATAGCTCGGACAAGGCATCAACCGCCGGCTGCACTTGAGCTTCACGGTCTAGTGCCCGGCCAACGCGCTGCAGACGCTCGATCATTTCTCCTGCGCTGTCGGCGCACAGCGTGGCGTGACCGACCTTGCGACCGGGTCGCGAAGACTTGCCATAGTCATGCCAATGCGCGCGCGCTTCGGCAAGGATTGGTGTCGCATCGGGCAGTTCCCCGATCCAGTTGAGCATGACCGCGAAGCCACGCGCCTGAGTGTCGCCAAGAGGCAGGCCGAGCACGGCACGCACATGGTTTTCGAATTGACTGCACGCCGCCCCTTCAATGGTCCAGTGGCCCGAATTGTGGACGCGAGGGGCCATCTCGTTGCCGAGCAGTTCGCCGTTGCAAACAAAAAGCTCCAGTGCGAAGACACCGACGTAATCGAGCCGCTCGGCCAGGGCCCTGGCCCTGGCCACTGCCCGCCGCTCGGTTTCTTCGTCGATGTTTGCCGGTGCCAGACTGGTGGATAGAATGCCTTTCTGGTGCCAGTTTCGGGTCAGTGGATAGTGGCGAAACTCACCGCTGCGCGATCGAACGGCAATTACTGAAATCTCGCTTTCGAAGGTGACGTAGGCTTCAAGGATCAAGGGCACACCGCCAAGCGTTTCCCACGCCAGGTCGATATCGGAATGCTGGCGCAAAATGAATTGTCCTTTGCCGTCATAACCGAGTCGACGCGTCTTGAGGACTGCCGGCAGCAACACCTTGTCGACCGCGCTTTGCAAGTCGTGGAGGCTGTCGACGGCGGCGAACATGGGCGTTGACAGCCCAATTTCCGCAAACAGATTTTTTTCAAGCAGGCGATCCTGCGCCACAGACAATGCGGCCGGATTCGGGAATACGCGCGTATGCGAAGTCAGCCATTGCGCTGTTTCCGCCGGGACATTCTCGAAATCGAAGGTGGCGACATCAACCTGATCGGCGAATTGCTGCAGGGATTCGAAATCGCGCCAATCCGCACGCAGAACTGGCGCGACCTGATTGGCACAGGCCTCATCCGCACTGTCAACGACAAGAAATCGATGCCCCAGAGGGGCGCCAGCTATTGCCAGCATGCGAGCGAGCTGCCCGCCCCCGAGAATGCCGATGATGGCCACGATTACTCCTGTCTTGGGTCTGAATGTGCGAGTACGGTTTTGGTCTGCTCGCTGCGAAAGGCATCAAGCCGCGCCGCAAGCTGCGGATCGGTCACAGCCAGCAGGGCGGCTGCAAACAAACCTGCGTTGATCGCACCGGCGCGCCCGATGGCAAACGTGGCGACCGGAATTCCAGCCGGCATCTGCGCGATCGAAAGCAGCGAATCCATGCCGTTCAATGCATGCGACTGAATCGGAACCCCGAGGACGGGAACGCGAGTCTTCGCTGCCAGCATTCCGGGGAGATGCGCCGCACCGCCGGCGCCCGCGATGATCGCGCACAAGCCACGCGACGCCGCGCTCTCGGCGTACGAGAACATCAGATCTGGAGTACGGTGCGCTGACACGACCTGCACTTCGTTGACGATTTGCAATCGGTCGAGAGTCTCGACCGCATGACGCATCGTCTCCCAATCAGACCGGGAACCCATTACGACACCAATGCGCGGATTGTCAGCGTACTCTTTCATGGCTGCGGCAATGCAAAATCGTTATTGTACGCATATTGACCCGATCTCTAGGGTCGAATGCAAAAACCGGAACAAGCATGGACAAGCATCTCCTCGAAATTCTCTGCTGCCCGTCGACAAAGGTAGCCGTGCGCATGGCAAGACAGGATGAACTGTCGGCCCTGAATCGCTCGATCGGGAAGGCTGTCATCAGCAGCAACTCGGGAGCGGCGGTAGCCAATCCCCTGGTCGAGGCATTGATCACTCAGGATGGCGCTACCATCTATCGAGTAGATGAGGGCATCCCGGTCATGTTGGTCGACGAAGGAATCAGCACAAAGCAAATTGTTGATTTTCCCAACTAGCCCGGACATCCATTGCGTGGGCGCGAATAACCGCGCCCGTCTGGAACGGGAACCGGAATTGTGAACCGCGTCACACTGCCGAGATCAATTGCCCGTCATCGAGCCCGCCGTGTGGTGCATGCTATGGAGTATCGAGAACAGGCATCCGCCATCTGATTGGGGCCACATGTCCAGCGCCGAAGACAACCCGGGCAAGATCGTTGAACTCAAGCAGCGCCATGCTGGCGTCACGGGTTCGCAGGATCGTCTTGGCGAATTGCTGAAGCTCGTCCGCGGCGTAGCCCTCAAGCGCGTCAACGGCCTCGTCAGCACCCTGTTCGAGAATGTCGACGACGCCCTGTTTCACCTTGCCGAGCGCGCGGAAAGCAACGCCGTTCAAGTCCAGTTTTTCGACGGCATGCGCGAGGTCCGCAAAAAGCGCCAACTCGTCGAACGCATCTTTCAGGAACAGCTCTCGCAGATCTTCAATGACTTTGCCGATGGCAAGCTGAAGCCGGTACGTCCGGAAGTCGTCAATCCGGCGAATACCGCGCTGAGCCTGGTTGATGACCAAGAGCTTGAGGATTCGCTGGCAATCTCGAGCATGGTGGGAAAGGCGGAAAACCGGCTTGCACGAGCCTTGCATCTGGTCAATCAGCGGCTCTCGGTAATCAGCGGCGGCAATGCCGTGGAAGATGCCAGCAATCCGATCGGTCCCGCACCTCTCTGCCAGGCGTTCCGCGTGGCCGTTCGCGAGTTTGAACTCAACGTTCAGGTCAAATTGATCATCTACAAGCTGTTTGATCGCTACGTCATGTCCGGTCTTGAGCCGCTATATGACGAGGTCAACGCGGAGCTGATCAAGGCCGGCGTGCTTCCGCAGATTCGACACCAGGTTCCGGCATCGGCGCGCAATCGCGGGGGTGCGGCGTCGCCGCAACGCATTTCCGGAGAAAGCGGCTCCCAATCCGGCGGCGCTGGCGGCGGCTCGAGCGGTGATGATTATTCAGGCGAAAGCTACGACCCCATTTCGTCGGAGTTGCAGGCAGAGCTCTATTCCACGTTGCGCAACCTGTTGGCCAATCGTCGGCCGCAGCATTCCGACGGGTCCGGCGAAGGCAGGCAGTACCGGGGTTCGTCCGGAGGAATGGTTCCGAATCTCAGCCCGACGGATCTGCTCAGTGCATTGACGATCCTGCAGTCTCAAACCCAAACAAATCAGGCCAATGCTGACAGTGTTGCCGATGCCGCCCAGGTCGTGCAGCAGATCAAGCAGGAAATGCTTGATCAGGCGCAGCGCCTCGGAGGATCCGCTTCAAGCGGATACAGTGTTTCATCGGCAGACGAAGACACCATTGACCTTGTCGGCATGCTGTTCGAGTTCATCCTCAAGGATCGAAACCTGCCACCTCAGATACAGGCGCTGATCGGTCGACTGCAGATTCCGTACCTCAAGATTGCGATTCTCGACAAACATCTGTTTGCGCAAAAGACCCACCCCGCGCGACGACTGCTCGATGCGATGGCAGATGCTGGCAAGAGCTGGTCAGCGGATTCGGATGTCGAAAACAAATTGCTTGACCGAATCAAGGCCATCGTCGAAACGATTCTGACCGACTTCGATGATGATCTTGCGGTCATCGAGCACGAACTGGCCGGCTTTGAACAATTTTTGCACCAGCACAAGCGCCGTGCCGAACTGGCCGAGCAACGTGCCGCCGAGGTAACCAGGGGTCGCGAAAAGCTGCATACCGCCCGCAGAGATGCGGCGCGCGAGATACTCAATCGAATTGGGAATCGGGAGCTTGCGCCAGTCGTCCATAATGTTCTCTCAAGGCCATGGGCAAACTATCTGGTCTTGACCGACCTGCGACATGGCAAGGATTCCAGCGATTGGAAGAATGCGCTGCGCTTCGCCGACGAATTCGTCTGGAGTTCGCTGCCCAAGAATTCCGAGTCCGAGAAGACTCGGCTTCGTGCACTGCTGCCTCAGCTGGAAAAAGCGTTGAAACACGGCCTCGGCACGGTTGCGTACCATGAAGGCGACGTGCGGACGTTGATGCAGGAGTTGACGTCGTTCTACCAGGGGTTGCTAAACGGCGAATCGTTCGAGGTCAAGACCGCCAAGGAAGCAATCAGCGAGAACGTGGCTGCGAATGCCGGGAACGACGAGCAGGCAACTGTGCCCAAGCTCGACTCAGCTCCCACAAATCAAAGCCCAGTCGAGGAAATCGTGATGTCGTCGGGCAGCGTCGAGCCCGAGATGCCCGAGGAAGTCGATGCCGAGGATGAGTTCGTCATCGCCGCACGGAAGATGAAGGTCGGCAACTGGATCGAGTTCATCGATGAAGACGGCAATCGCGAACGCGCGAAACTTTCCTGGATCAGCCCGATCAGTTCGAAGTATCTGTTCGTCAATCGGCGTGGCCTGAAGGTTTGCGACAAGACAGTTGCGGCGCTCTCGATCGAGTTACGCCGCGAGACAGCGGTCATGCTCGAGGAAGTTCCACTCTTCGATCGCGCCCTCGACGCCATCGTAGAACGATTGCGACAGAATCATGCGCCTGATGCTGCGGAGCCAATCACAGCACCCACAGTAACGCCTGCGCTCCCGACCGCAAGCTAGGCTTTCTGTCAGAACTGCCTTGTCAACTTGTGCGGTCGACCGGCTCGTCGATATCGAATCATCCGATCCGGGTTTCACTTTCACGCAGCCGGCCACATTGGTCCGACAGGTGGTGTTGCAGCAATGCCGTCGCATCGATCGCGCATCAGTGCTCATTTTGTGTGACGCGCGAGGACGAACCTTGCGACGACCTTTCTTGCGATACTTGAGAGCACCTAAAGCCGAGCCCCAATGATGCCAGATATCCAAGATCTTCAACCCCGCCCGACCCGCGAATTGAATACACCAGCAGCCGCCATGGCGATCGATCCGGAATTGATCCGCGCCGATGTGCTGAGAGCGCTGTCCGAAGACTTGGGCAGCGGCGACGCCACTGCGGATCTGCTGTCCGCCGGGCAGATCAGCACGGCAAGGATCCTGACCCGCGAGCCAGCGACAATCTGTGGTCAGGCATGGGTGGAAGCCTGTTTTCTTGAACTCGACTCTCGCGTCAGCTTTGAGTGGTTCATAGCCGAAGGCGAGCAGGCTGCAGCCGGTCAGATCTTGTGCAACGTACGCGGCCCCATTCGCGCGATTGTCAGTGCCGAACGAAGTGCGCTGAATTTTCTGCAGACTCTTTCGGCAACCGCGACGACGACCGCCAAATACGTCAATGCGATACGCGGAACACGGGCACGAATACTTGACACGAGAAAGACCTTGCCGGGTTTGCGTCAAGCTCAAAAATACGCCGTTCGTGTTGGCGGCGGCCTGAATCACCGGATGGGACTGTACGACGCGATCCTTATCAAGGAGAACCACATTGCCGCCGCCGGTTCGATAAGTGCCGCAGTGGGCCAGGCTCGTACACTGCATCCGACCCTGCATGTCGAAGTTGAAGTGGAGAATTTCAGCGAATTGCGCGAAGCCCTGGCCGCTGGCGTGGATCGCATCATGCTCGATGAGTTTGAACTTGAAGAACTCGCTCAGGCGGTCACAGAGACAGATGGCCGAACGGCACTGGAGGTATCAGGCGGAGTCGGGCTCGACCGAGTCCGTGCGATCGCGGAAACAGGTGTCGACTTCATTTCCATCGGCGCATTGACCAAGCATGTCCGCGCCATCGATCTTTCAATGCGTGTGGCCCCCGCAACCGCGAACGATCAGCCTGCTACCGTGGCGAACTGATCGCTCATCCCAACGCCGGACTGCTCAGATCTTGCCTAGAAACCTGAGAACGCCGATCGCAACCAGGCCAACAGCGACGATTCCTGCGATTATCCAGAGGGCAGAATTTGAAGCTTTGCGTGCCGGCACCTGGACCGGCTCGACAGGAGCCGCCGGAGTCGATGGAACCTGCACACCCGGTGCGACGAGGAGAAAGCGAACCGTATCCAGGCGCAGCTCGTCTCCCGGCGACAACATTCCGGTATGCACACGCTTGTCATTGATCCAGGTGCCATTCGCGGAACCAAGGTCTTCCACCATGACGCCCTCAGCAGTTACCTGAAGGCGTGCGTGCTGGCGCGAAATTTCTTCGGCCTGGATCGGAATACCGCAGTCGCTCTGGCGACCAATCGTCATCGTGCCGACGATGGCGAAGTTTCGTCCGAAAGTTGCACCGGAAACGCCTCGTAGCATGAACTTCGGCAGGGCCCTGCGAATGCGAGTCTGGCCATCGAAATCGTCGGCTGGAACGGGTCTAGGATCGACAGGCGGTATCGTCTTCTCGGAGGCCACGATACGACAGCCAATGCGTCCAAACAGCAGCAAATCTCCGGCCTTGAGATGGCTTTCTTCGGTTATCTGGCGTCCATTGAGTACCGTGGCGACAATGCGATCCTGGATCCGGACAATCGCCTTGCCGTCATGCATCTCGATTTCGCAATGATTGACGGCAACGCCGGGCGCCGCCAGCACCACATGGCAATCGCTTCCTGAGCCGATCAGAGTGATTCCATCCGTCAAGCCGACGGCTGCATGTTCCCCATTCGGAAAAATCAACTTCATTGCGTCTCCCCCCGAGCGCCTGCGCGCCGGATCAATTGTCCAATTCTCGAACCAGACGGAACCCGAGGCTGTTCAATGCAACATCCTCGGAATAGCTATCTTGTTCCAGCGTATTTTCCTTGTCAGCTGCTGAAAGCCAGCCACGACCCCGTAATCCGTGATCCCGACAGCCGGCAGATATCGCTGCACTCTTTCCACAAGCAGACACCCATTCGCGCACGTTTCCGTCGATATCGAAAACACCGGCAACCGGGCTGTAGCTTCCTACGGGCGCGGTGGCGGCGTGTCCATCATCGCAATCGGCCCCGGTTCGAGAACCAAATTCCTTCTTGAACGCCGAATCAGCCAGATTGGCAGTCGAGCAACTACCCGCAGGCGCCCTGCGCGCTACCTGCTCCCATTCGGCAGGGGTCGGCAGACGATAACGTTTGGCGGTCTTCGCCGAGATCCAGGCCGCATATGCCTGCGCTTGCGCGAAGCTAACGCAAACCACTGGATGGTTGTCGTTCTGTCGAATGTCGGGCGATTTCCAGTCACGTTTGCGCGACGATCGGAAAAATGACTCGCGATCCCGACACGTTGGCTCTTTTCCGGAAAACTGTCGCTGGCCTGCGGCACTCCACCAGATCGAAAATTGGCCCCTGGTAACTTCATGGCGCGCGAATGCAATCGTGTTTCCTGTAACGACAAGATCCGGCCCATTGCGGCCGTCAATCTGATCTTGAAAGACAAACCCCGGCTTGCCAATAGAGTCGGATTTTTTCAATCCGGCTCTAGCCATTTTGTTGTCCGGATCTAGGGCAAGAATCTTCTTGAAAGCGCTATTTGCAGTTTCAGCGTCCAGACTCACCGTCGCCGCTCGACCTTCCATCAGCCAACGATCGATTTCCTGCTTGCGTCGTTGTTTTGCCGCGCCGACGGTGGCAGCACCTTCGTCGACTGAACCCGCAACTTCCTCGGCTTTCTCGAGATAACCACCGAACTCTTCGAGATTCCCTGCTGCAAAGGATTTCTCGGCGAGTTCGAGATAAGACTTTGCCGTATCGACGATCCCCTGCTTGGCCGGCCGCGAATCTGGATTGATGCGCAAGGCAAGACTGAATCGCTCGAATGCGTTCATCCTCGGCGGATTGGTTAGTCGCATGCCGGCAAGATCGATGCGCGCCTGACGCACAAGTTCAGCAACTGGATCGACGACAGTTGGAACCATTGAAAGGTCAAGCTCTTCAGACAGTTCCAGCATGATCTGGTCGTCCGCGGACGGCAACTGCGAATCATCCGATTCGATCTTGTTGAAATCAGCGTTTTCGGTCGCTCGTGGTGCGGACCTGCTTTTCACATCCTGGTTGGCAGACTGACGCGGGGATTCCTCCAGGGAGCTTTTGGCAGGGTCCTTCTTGTTGCCTGAAAACAGCGCGAAACCAACAGAGACAATCAGCAAGACACCTGCAATCGCCAAAACCACCGGCAGCCAGCCTCGCTTTTCACCCGATTTCAATGATTCCACCGGTGGCGGCGGCGGGGAAGGCTTTTCCGAGATGACGGCGGCTCCAATTCGCGTTTGCGCCTCGCTCGATTGCAGTGCGGAATCGACGCTGTCCCGCTTGATTATTCGCGTTGGTGCTTCATTGACGGGAATCTTGGCCGGTGCGTTGGATGGTTCTATGCCCGCTAGCGCAGCGATGAGATCGTCTGCATCCTGATATCGCTCCGCTGGATCCTTGGCAAGAGCCTTGTCGATGAATCCCTGCCAATGGGCCTGGGCGGCCGGCAATCGCGGAATCGGCTCGAATACATGCGCATAAGAGACGGCAAAACCATCAGCACCCTCATAGGGCGGTTTTCCGGTCAATCCGAACCAGGTCAGTACGCCGAGGCCGTACAGGTCGGATCGTGCGTCAACATCGCTACCCCGCGCTTGTTCGGGACTCATGTAATGGCTGGTGCCGACGGATATGCCCGCGCTGGTAATCCTGGCCACTTGGGAAACCGCCCTGGCAATTCCAAAATCCGTCAACAGCGGCGTATCGTTGATATCGAACAGGATATTGCCGGGTGCCACATCACGATGCACATAGCCGCGCTGATGCGCGTAACCCAAGGCGCTGGCGATGCCTTCGAGAACCCTGATCAGGTCTTTTTCGCTCAAGCCCAGACGCACGCGTTGATTGAAATCACCGCCTGCGAGGTATTGCATGGAGAAATAATTGTGATGCGTCTGAGTGACGCCTACGTCATAGACCTGGACGATGTTCGGATGCGCCAGCGAGGCCAGCATCCTCGCTTCCTGCAGGAAGCGTTTGGAGAAAGTGGGATCGGACGCCAACGCTGGCGCCATGACCTTGAGCGCGACTTCACGATCCAGCGATGTCTGTAGGGCCAGATAGACACTGGCCATCCCGCCAATACCAACTTCGCGTCGAATCACATATCCGGGAATGTCTATCGCCGTCACGTCTGCTCCCCACCGATTCGACGAGATTGTAACGAATTGCGGACGATTGTCCGTGAATCTTCACCATCTGTCTTGCGCGGAACGCTTGATCGGCGCGGGCACGTCCCAGCGAAAGCCTTGGTGCGCGCGCGACGCCGGTCTGCCGCCACGTTCGAACGGAGTGACGACGATCCGCGCGGGCAGGCGGATGCGTTCGGCGAACGAGCCATTACAGCGACGCTTGAAGCGGGGAGCGATGATGGTCCAATGCGCCGCTCATTTTCCACCGTCCTGGATCGCGTGCTGGAATCCTGAGCAAAATCCGGGTTGAAATCGTTGACAGGCCAACGCATGCGCAGCTCATGGAAAATGAACTTGCGTGCCTGTTTGCTATTTGACCACATGAAGCTTGGGGCGCCCCGGCTTGGGATCTGGCTCGGACGCCGGTGGCAGTCGTGGAGGCGTCGGTGCTGGATCTTCCTCTGGAAACATCATGCCTTGACCATTTTCCTGTGCGTAGATGGCCAGCAAGGCTTGCAGCGGGATTTCAATGGCCTGACTGGTGCCATTGAAGCGCGCCATGAAACTCACCATTTCCATGCCGATTTCGAGCCTTGCGACCGCACGCCCTGCAATGCTGAGCACAACCCTGCCATCCTTGATCGCACTTTGCGGAACCCGAACGCCGGGCGCATCCGCCTTGACCAGAAGGTAGGGCGTCAAGCCGTTGTCATTTATCCAATCATGAATGGCACGTAGCAAATACGGCCGGTTCGAACTCATTTCCTGTTCCGACACCCGATCTCCTCAAGCGCGCAAGGCACGTTCTTCAGGCGTCATGCTGCGGCTGAACACCTGGCTGTGAAAAATTCTTTCGCCATAGTCGATGATTGGCTGGGCATCCTTTGGCAACTGGATTCCGAGCGACTCGAATCGCCAGATCAACGGAGCGAAGGCACAATCCGCAAGACTGAATTCTGGACTCAGAAAAAACTTCGAGGCCTTGAAGGCCGGCGCATTGCTGACCAGGTCATCCTTGAGCGCCTTGCGTGCCGCTTCGGCGGGCTTGCCACCCTCCTCGATTCGATCGACCAGAGTCAACCAGTCGTTTTCGAGGCGAACCATGGCGAGGCGTAGCCTTGCGCGCGAAAGTGGATCCACCGGCATCAATGGCGGATGTGGATAGCGTTCGTCGAGATATTCCGAAATGACACTGGTGTCATAGAGGACCAGATCGCGGTCCACCAGGGTTGGCACCGAGTTGTATGGATTGAGGTCGCTCAGATCCTCCGGCGGATCATCGAGATCGACAACAACATGGTCATAACTGACTCCTTTGGCTGACAGCAGCAATCGGATTCGATGGCAATGCACACAATCCCTTGCCGAGAACAAAGTCAGTATTGCCCGCGAACGCTGACTCAAGGCCATGTCGGAACACCTCCCCAAACGGACTGAATGCCCGTGAATCTGCGAAAACCGGGGGAATCCCGGTCGCTTTAGTTCGTCAGCACTCTACTACGCTGCAACGAAAGCGCATAGATCACCGCACCTGGGCCATCAGTGAGATGGCTCAAGTGCATGAAATCAGGGAGAAAAATGGGAACGAAGCCGAATTCGACAGGCCTCGGCGAGGCTGGCTTCAGTGCACGTCCTTCCAGTATTCCTGCTTGAGGAAATAGGCCAGCAGGGTGAACAGGCCCAGGAACAACAGGACCCATATGCCCAAAGACTTGCGCTGCATTGCGGCCGGTTCAGCGGCGTACTGAAGGAAATTGGCGACATCGCGCGCGACTTCCTTGAACTCCTCCGGACTCAGCTTGCCGGCCTGATGCATCTCGAATTTCTCGAACTCGACATTTCCAGCGCCTTCGGCTGGCTTGAATGTCGCTGTCTGGATGCCCTGCAATTCCCAGAACGGATTTGGCATTGATGCATTTGGAAATATCGTGTTGTTCCAACCCATCGGACGGCTCGGGTCGAGATAGAACGACATCAGGTAGTTATAGATGTAATCGACACCCTTGGCCCTGGCCATCAAGGAAAGGTCAGGTGGAGCCTTGCCGAACCAGGTCTCCCCATCTGCGGCGTCCAGACTAGAAGGTACGGATTCACCAAAGTTGGCACCGGTGAAGTTGAGGTTTTCCATGACCTGAGCCTCGCTCAGTTTCAGATCATCGGCGATTCGCGAATAACGCATCAGGTTGAGCGAATGGCAGCCCGAACAGTAGTTGAAATACAGCTTGGCACCGTGCTGCAACGAACCCATATCTGCAATATTCGCGTTCGATGGCGCCAGCGCACCCGCCTCAGACGCCATCGCGGAAGGCGCTGCGACCAATGCAAGGGCAACAAGCGCACCGGTTATCAGATGTCGAGTTTTGAGCATGATGGTCTCAGTCATGGCCTGTCACCCTTTCCGGAGTCGGTTTGGTCTTCTCGAATCCAAACGCCGTATAGACCCAGAGGTAGATGAAGAATCCGAAATAGGCAGCTGTCAGGAAGCGACCGATGATCGTCTCGATCGGATCCGTGCCGGCTCCTGAACCGATCTTGCCGAGCCAGACGAAGCAGATGCCAAGGACGAACAGGGCAACGCGGAAGCCGGTTCCGCGATAGCGCCATGACTTGACTTTGCCGCGATCAAGCCAGGGCAGGAAAAACAGCACGATGATCGCGCTGAACATTACGATTACACCGAACAGCTTGTTCGGGATGACACGCAACATCGCGTAGAACGGCGTGTAGTACCAGGTCGGCTTGATGTGCTCCGGGGTGACCAGTCGATTGGCCTCGATGAAGTTGTCATGCTCGAGGAACAAGCCACCAAAGGTCGGCTGGAAGAAAATGATGAACGCGCAGATCATCAGGAAACAACCCGTGTAGAAGGTGTCCTTGACCGTGAAGTAGGGATGGAAGGGAATGCCGTCTGCCGGCGCCGTGGCCGACCAGCGGTTGCCCTTCGGTCCCTTCTTGATCTCGACTCCATCAGGGTTGTTCGAGCCGACTTCGTGCAATGCGAAGATATGCAGGACAACGAGCAACAGCAGGACCAGCGGGAGGGCAATCACATGCAGCGCGAAGAAACGATTCAGCGTGGCATCCGAAGGCAGATAGTCGCCCATGATCCATTCAGTCAATGCGCCACCCACGTAGGGTATCGCCCCGAACAGCGAGATGATCACCTTGGCGCCCCAGAACGACATCTGGCCCCACGGCAGCACGTAGCCCATGAAGGCTTCGGCCATGAGGACGAGGTAGATCAACATGCCTAGCACCCAGACCAGTTCTCGTGGCTTCTTGTACGAGCCGTACATGACGCCGCGGAACATGTGAATGTAGACAACCACGAAGAATGCCGAGGCGCCGGTCGAGTGCATGTAGCGGATCAGCCAGCCCCACTCGACATCGCGCATTATGTATTCAACCGAGGCGAAGGCTTCGGCAGCGCTTGGCTTGAAGAACATGGTCAGGAAAATGCCGGTGACGATCTGGTTGATCAGCACCACCATCGACAGCACACCAAAGATGTACCAGATGTTGAAGTTCTTTGGAGCGTAATACTCCGTCATGTGTTTGGCGTAGAACGGACCAAACGACGGCGCGCGGTCGTTGAACCATTCCTGCACGTCCGAGATGGCCCTTGAGAGTCGATTGGACATTAGGCAGCCCTCTCGGTGAGGCCGATCATGATGTGCGTGTCATCGACGAAGTAATAAGGCGGCACGACCAGATTGGTCGGCGCCGGCACACCGTCATAAACACGGCCAGCCATGTCGAAGCGCGACTTGTGGCAGGGACAGAAGAATCCACCCTTCCAGTCGGGATCGAACGGCTCCGGCTTCAATTCGGCATGAAGCTTGGGAGCGCAGCCGAGATGGGTGCAAATTCCGACGACGACGAAAAGCTCGGGCTTCTCGGAACGGTATTCGTTCTGGGCGAAGGTAGGCTGTTGTTCGGTAACCAGGGACTCGGGATCCTTGAGTCGCGAAACCTGACTCGGCAAGGCATCGAGCTGCGCCTTGGTGCGTCGGATTATCCAGATCGGCTGGCCGCGCCATTCGAACATCACCATCTGGCCCACTTCGAGCTTGCTGATATCAGCCTCGACCGGTGCACCTGAGGTTTTCGCGCGAGCACTTGGCTGCCACGATTTGATGAAAGGTATGGCCGCCATTGCAACTCCAGCCCCACCAACGACGGCTGTCGTTGCGGTCAGGAATCTGCGGCGGCCCATGTCGACGCCGTCATTTGCCATCCGGCACTCCACAAAAATCGGGTTGAAAAACGGAAATGGAACAGGAATTGAACGCGGGGTTGCCGCACGATCACGCTAGTTTAACGAAGCACTTGGCACCGCACAATCAAAGGCTGCGTGGCATGATGTCCCTTGTGCCCAAGAAGCCCCTGCCGATTCAACGCCATGCGCCGCACAACCCTTCGCACATTCTCCTTCATAATGCGCTTCACCGTTCTCGGTCTGGCGCTCGCGTTCCTGTTGAGTCTGGCTGCGCCCAGGCTGGTCGAACACCTTCGAGGTGAGCGTCCGGCTGGCGCGGTCAATTCCGCTCCGAGACCACTGACGCCTGCCCATCACAGTGAAGGTCCCGTTTCATATTCCGATGCCGTGAGCCGGGCGGCACCGGCGGTTGTCAGCATTTATGCGAACAAGATGACGACCGTACGCCAATACCGGATCATTCCCGATCCGGTCACGCGACGACTTTTCGGCACTATCGCTGCCGGACCCGCGTATCGAAAGCAGGAACACAGTCTCGGCTCCGGCGTCGTATTCAGCGCCGATGGTTATGTCTTGACCAACAACCACGTCATCAGTGGTGCCGACGATATCCAGATCCTGCTTTCCGACGGTCGCGTGTCACAAGCGCGGGTGATTGGTGCCGATGCCGATACAGACCTTGCCGTGCTCAAGATAGAGGCTACCGAGCTGCCGACTATCGAGGTGGCCGATCGAGGTGATGTCACTGTCGGTGATGTCGTCCTTGCCATCGGCAATCCGTTCGGCGTGGGCAAGACGGTGACGATGGGCATCGTCAGCGCAACCGGGCGGCAGCTGCGATTGTCTGCCTATGAGGATTTCATCCAGACCGACGCGGCGATCAACTTTGGCAATTCAGGCGGCGCGTTGGTCAACGCGCTCGGTGAACTGGTCGGCATCAATACGGCGGTCTACCGCAACTCGGGCAGCGATTCGCGAAGCGGCGGCTCGCAGCAGAACAACGCCGAAGGCATTGGCTTTGCGATACCGGTGAGCACGGCAAAGGCCGTGCTAGACCAGATCATCAGTCACGGCATGGTGATTCGTGGCTGGTTTGGTATCGAATACGCGGACATGTCTGCAATCAGTGCAGGAACGCCCTCAACCACGCCACTTCAACGCGGCGTCATCGTTACCGAGGTATTGCCGGGAGGACCCGCCGACAATGCCGGGCTGCGCCGTGGCGACATTCTGCTCAAATTGAATGGCGAGGACATCGTGGGTCAGCCCGACTTGCGTAGCCACGAGGCCGCCCTTGCGCCCGGCACAATCGGCAAGCTCGACGGCCTGCGCAATGGCGTTCCGTTCTCGATTGACTTGACGCTGATGCAACGACCGCAAAATACGGTTACAGGAACCTGATCAGAGCGCCTTGCGATAACGATCCCGAAGGGTTGCAACACGCTCTACATAGACCTGGGTTTCTGCATACGGCGGCACATCGGAATATTTGCGCACCGCACCGGGCCCGGCATTGTAGGCAGCCGCAGCAAGCCGCTCATCGCCACCGAAATTCTTGAGCATTTCAGAGAGATACTTCGCTCCCCCGCGAATATTCTGGCCGACGTCAAAGGCGTCAGTGACACCCAGATCGGTCGCCGTCCCGGGCATCAGCTGCATCAGACCTTGTGCGCCCTTGCTTGAAATCGCCATTGGATTGAACGCCGATTCGGCATGGATGATGGCCCGCAGCAGCGCGGCATCGACACCGAATTCATTGGCCGCCAGATCAACTTCAATCTTGAAGGCATCGATGTTCAGCGCCGTCCTGGCGAAATTGATGGTCGAATGAATATCGCAGGCGACGCATGTCGAAATATAGGTGAAGAGCAAGGCGAATCGGCCATCACGAGGTCGCACGTTGGTGTACTCGGTGATTCCACTGCTGCGCTCGACCCGGTAGACGGCGCCGCGCAAGACCTTCGGGGCGCGCGTGGACGTCGTCGCGCTGGTCATCACCGATGCCACCTTCGGCTCGACCGGCGCTGCCGGCGGTGTCGCTGTTGCCGGCTTGGTCGGCGCCGATATCATCGCGGCCGTGGAAAAAACACCCGAGCTGCCTGCTTTCGGATCCGCGCGCTCCTGATAGTCAACCTTGCGCTCCGCCTGCTTGCTCTTGGCCGCTGGCGGCTTGACCGCATAGCTGCCAATCACCTTGCAGGCAGTAAATGAAGTCTTCTTGTTGGTGTAGGCAATGCTGCCGCCCGGCCCCTCGCATTTGTACAGGGTTTCCGCATTCGCGCCCGTCACGATCAGCAACCCAATCGAGAAAGCCCATCCAAACGACTGATTTTTCGATATTTTCCTCATCATCACCAACGTAAGACCGTCGTCGCCGGGTTGCGGACCACTCACTTGAGAGTCCGCAACTCATCCTGAGTTCACCGGGAATCTGCTGGCGAGCTTCAGGTCTAGTGCGTAAACTACTGGGTTTGCTGACAATTCTCCAGAAGCCATGTCCGGAAAGCTCTACATCAAGACCCACGGTTGCCAAATGAACGAGTACGACTCGGCCAAGATGGCCGACGTGCTAGGCGCCGCACACGGGCTCGAATTGACCCAGATCGAAAGCGAAGCGGACGTCATCCTGATCAACACGTGTTCGATTCGCGAGAAGGCACAGGACAAGGTATTCAGCCAGTTGGGTCGCTGGAAGGAGCTCAAACAGCACAAGGAGTCCGTTGTCATCGGCGTTGGCGGCTGTGTCGCGAGCCAGGAGGGCGAAGCGATCGTCAAGCGGGCACCTTACGTCGACCTGGTGTTTGGCCCTCAGACCCTGCACCGCCTTCCCGAAATGATCGAAGAGCGGCGTCGCAGCGGCAAGGCCCAGATTGACATCAGTTTCCCCGAGATCGAGAAATTTGATCGCCTGCCCGAGCCGCGAGCCGAGGGCCCGAGCGCGTTCGTCTCGATCATGGAAGGCTGTTCGAAGTACTGCAGCTTCTGCGTCGTCCCGTATACCCGAGGCGAGGAAATCAGCCGCCCGTTTGACGACGTGCTCGCCGAGATCGCCCAACTCGCCGAGCAAGATGTGCGTGAGGTCAATCTGCTCGGCCAGAACGTCAACGCCTATCGCGGCCCGATGCACGATGGCGGAATCGCCGACCTTGGATTGCTGATCCATGCGGTCGCCGAGATCGATGGCATCGAACGCATCCGTTTCACGACCTCGCACCCGATGGAATTCAGCGATTCGTTGATCGATGCCTATGCCAATGTTCCGCAGCTGGCGAACTATCTTCATCTGCCCGTTCAGTCCGGCTCCGATCGAATCCTCGCAGCGATGAAGCGCGGCTACACGGCGCTCGAATACAAGCAGCGCATCCGCAAACTGCGCGCGGTGCGCCCGGGCATCTGCGTGTCCTCGGATTTCATCATCGGCTTCCCGGGCGAAACCGACGCCGATTTCGAGAAGACCATGAAGCTCATCGACGATGTCGGATTCGACCAGAGTTACAGCTTCATTTTTTCCTCGCGCCCAGGCACTCCAGCCGCCAGCCTTGCCGATGAGACGCCTGCCGCGGTCAAACAGGAGCGTCTGGGTCGGTTGCAGGCGGTGCTCAACGAGAATGCTCGCAGGATCAACGAAACCATGCTCGGCACTACACAGCGCATCCTCGTCGAGGGCCCGAGTCGGCGGGACCCGAACGAGATGACCGGGCGCACCGAGAACATGCGCAAGGTCAATTTCGCCGGACATCCACGCATGACCGGCCAGTTCGTCGATGTCTCGATCAACGAAGTGATGGCCAACTCGCTGCGTGGTTGCGTGCTGACTGGCGAATAGCCAGAAGCAGTTAGCAAAAAACGCTGCAAGGTTCGCCCGGGCGAAACCTCCACCTTGTTCGCGAGTGCGCGAGCATCGATGCGTTGATCTTCCTTCTCCCGTGGGAGAAGGAATTTCAGCCCGCTGCTTGACCCGCCCTGGTTTTCGCAATCCAGTCGTCTATGACTCGCTCGACCAGCGACAGAGGCAGAGCGCCGTGGGTCAGCACCTCGTCGTGGAATTCGCTGAGCTTGAAGTTCGCGCCGAGTTCCCGCTTTGCCTTCTCGCGCAAGGCGAGGATCTTGAGCATGCCGGCCTTGTAGGCGAGCGCTTGCCCCGGATTGACAAAGTAGCGTTCGATTTCGGCGGTGACATCGCCCTCGCCCATGCCGGTGTTCTCGAGCATGTAGGCAATCGCCTGCTCACGCGTCCAGTGCTTGTAGTGGATGCCGCTGTCGACCACCAGACGCACGGCACGCATCATCTCGTCGCGCAGGCGGCCGAGGTTGTCGAGCGGATCCTGCTCGAAGCCCATTTCCCAGGCAAGGCGTTCGGCGTAAAGGGCCCAACCTTCGGAATAGGCCGTGAACGGCAGCACGCGTCGGAAGAACGGGACATCCTGTAGTTCCTGCGCGATCGTGATCTGGAAATGATGACCGGGAATACCTTCGTGATAGGCCAGCGTGCGCATGGCGAATTTCGGCGTTTCTGCCGGATCACGCATGTTGGCGAAAAAAACACCAGGACGTGAACCATCGAATGCACCCCCCTGATAGTAGGCCCCCGGCGCGGTCTTCTCGGAGAAAGCAGGAACCGGCTGGACCTCGACACCGAGTTTCGGACGGCGATTGAACGCATCACCGAGATTCGCATTGATGTCATCAAGAATCGCCTGATACTGGGCGATCATTTCCTGCTTGCCTTGCGCAGTATTTGGATACACCTGCTCGGGCTGACGCGCCAACTGCTGGACGCGCTCGCCGATGCTGCCTTCGGCCAAGCCCCGGCCTTGCAGGATCGCATCCATCTCGCCGCCGATGCGCGCAACCTCGGACAAACCGAGGTCATGCACTTCGGCCGGCGTCATGTCCGTCGTCGTGTGGCTGCGCACGCACCAGGCATAGTAGGCATCGCCATCAGGCAGACTCCAGGCGCCGAGGTTTCCGGTTGCCTTGGGCTGCAACGCGGTGAAGTAGGCGATCAGGTCGCGAAAGGCCGGATAGACCTCGGCATTGATCGATACCTGCGCACGCTTGAGCAAATCGTCATGGTCGACCTGCCCGATTTTGTCCGGCCCGAGTTTCCCCAGCTTTTCCTGGAGATTCATGTAAAGCATGTTTTCTGCCGCCGGCATGGCAATGAAACCGCTCATTTGATCGAGCACCTTGTCGACCGTGAACTTCGGCGGGATCGCGCCCCTGGATTCGCGCTGCTTCAGGTCCTCGATGACCTGCGAAAACTGCACCGGAAACTGATCGAGGCGTTTGATGTAGTTCTCGGCATCTTTCTTGTTGTTGATCTGGTGCGTCTGAGCCATGAAATTCGGCAGGTTCGACTGCACACCGAACATCTGGTTGACCGGAAAGCTGTTGTGGCGGAAACGATCTCCCTCGACCTGATCCTTGAGGAAGAACTCAAGCGCGTCGTAGGAAAGCTTGCCCTCCCCGTCGAGCGCGTCGCGATCGTAACTATGCAGGATCTCGAGGTCATGCTTGACCATGGCCGACATTTCATCGGCGCGCGCGAGTGATGCATCATCGAGCTTGTCGCTGTAGAAATCCGCCCACGGCGGCAGGATGCGCATGCTGCTGAGCATTTGCGGGCTTTGCAGGGCAAACTGCATGAAAGTCCGGCCGTAGAACCAGTCGATCTTGTATGGCTTGAAATACCAGACGTGGACGAAGGCGATGCCGGCCAGGACAACCACGACCAGGATCAGACGCAACAACCATTTCAACAACTTTCTCATGCAGGCTTCCACCCATTCGGTTATCCGCCCAATTTATCAGGAACGGCCAATTCGATGGCACGGCCATTGGTAACGATCCCGCTTCCGGAACGTGGTTTCGGCGCCAGTCGCCACAAGAACAAGCATTTGACCCAGCGAGTACCTTTTTCCATCCTTGCCGCCCAAGGCCCTGCCCGCTATGTTGGCGGTCCGGTTTGAAGCCTCCTCCGAGCGATGCGCCAGGAAAGCCATGAATTATCGCCATGCATTCCACGCCGGCAACTTTGCCGACGTTTTCAAGCACACCATCCTGATCGGCCTGCTTGAAGCGCTCAAAGCGAAGCAGAAACCCTTCAGCTACATGGATACGCATGCCGGGCGCGGCCACTACCTGCTCGATGGCAATGAGGCTCTTCGCACTGCGGAAGCCGCTGATGGCATCCAGCGCCTGCTCGCTTCTGCTCGCTTGCCTGCGCTCGTCCACGTCTACGTCAATCTGGTCCGTTCGCTCAATTCAGGTCGCGATGAACTGGTCGAGTATCCGGGCTCACCGATGCTTGCCGGTCTGCTGATGCGCGAAGAAGATCGCGGCATCCTCTGTGAGTTGCAACCTGACGAATGTGCAGCGCTCAAGGCCACGATGCGTGACGACGCCCGATTTTCCATCCATCAGCGCGACGGCTACGCCGCCATGAATGCGCTGCTGCCGCCGAAAAATCGACGCGGCCTGGTTCTGATCGATCCTCCGTTTGAAGCGCAGGACGACGAATTTCGCATCATCGAGAATGCGCTATCGGATGCGAAGCAACGTTGGCCCAGCGGCACGTACGCAGTCTGGTACCCGATCAAGTTGCGCAGCCAGGTCCAGCCATTTCATCGCTGGCTGAATAAAAGCGGATTCGACAAGGTGCTGATTGCCGAGTTGTTGCTGCATCCCGACAATTCGGCCCTGCGGCTCAACGGCTGCGGCATGGCCATCATCAATCCACCGTGGAAATTCGAGCGTCAACTGGAAGAGTTGTTGCCTGCCCTGCAGAATCTGCTTTCGCAGGGCCGTTTTGGTCAGCATCGCGTTGAATGGCTGGCAAACAGCTGACACGGGAACAAGCACATGACGCACACGAAAATCCGAAACTTGCTGCCGTTGGTGAAGAAGTTTCGGCATGGCATTTGCACAATCATGCTCGCGCTGGCAAGCCTGATCTTGAGCGCTTGCGCGACACCCGCTTTCAGGAATGTCGGCAATGTTGTCGGGATCGTGCCAAGTGACGTGCAGCAATCACCGAATCGCGATATCGGTGCCGAGGTGGTCTGGGGAGGTCGAATTCTCGCCATCGAGAATCGCGAGCAGAGAACTGAGGTCGAGGTAATTGCCTATCCGCTGGATCGCGACCAGCAACCGCTGTCCGAAGCTTCAACCGTGGGGCGCTTCATCCTGATACTTCCGGGCTTCGCCGAGCCGCTCGATTACCCCGTCGGTAGACATCTCAGCGTACACGGCATCGTTTCAGGAACGCGCCAGGGCCAGGTCGATCAGCACGCTTATGTCTTCCCACTGCTTCGCGCCCGCGAAGTCACGGTGTGGCCGTGGGGCTTCATGCTCGACAAGAAGCCGCGCGTGCACATCGGCGTCGGCGTACAAATCCGCTAAGCGCCTTTTTCCACTTCATCGAGATCTTCGTTGTCAGGCTCGAAAAAGCTGAAGCGCACGTCAGGAAAATCTCGCCTGAACTCGCGCTCGATTGTGTTGATCTGCACAATCATCCCGGATGCGGATTGCTCACCACGCATTTTTGCCTTGATCGAAACCATGACGTCATTGCCCAGCTGCAGGGTCAGCATGTTGTAGAGCGTTTCGATTTCCGGACGCTGTTCGAGGAACTCGCGCATTCGCTTGCGCGTCTGGGGCTCGACGCTCTGGCCGATCAGCATTGCCTTGACTTCGATCGAAATCAGAAACGCAACGACGATCAGCAGGACTCCAATGGCCAGAGTTCCGAGCGCATCCCAGAGCGGATTACCCGTCAACATGGCGAGCACGACCGCGATCAGGGCAACTGCAAGGCCAAGAAGCGCAGCCAGATCCTCGCCGAAGATCACGACCAGCTCAACCTGGCGCGATTGCCGAAACCACTCCCACAGATTCTGCTCTCCGCGCGCCTTGTTGACTTCAACCAGACACGCGCGCATCGAAATTCCCTCGACGATGATGCCGAAGACCAGCACACCGATCGCAATCCAGGGCGATTTCAACGGTTCGTCGCTGGAAAGCTTGTGCCAACCTTCGTAAAGGGAAAACATGCCGCCGACGCTGAACAGCATCAGCGCGACCAGAAACGACCAGAAATACACGGCCTTGCCGTACCCTAGCGGATAATCTGCGGACGGCGGATTTTTCGCTTGACGAATCCCGAACAGCAACAGTATCTGGTTGCCGCAATCGGCCAGCGAATGTACCGCCTCGGCCAGCATCGCTCCGGATCCTGTGATGAACGCGGCGACCGATTTGGCGATGAAAATCGCGAAGTTCGCCCCAAGGGCAAAGAAAATCGCGCGAATCGAATTGCCCTTTCCCGCCATGGATGCACCGGATTGTCGTTGTCTGGGTCGCGAAGTCTACCAATGTCACTGGTTCTGCAACATCGCTGGATGCGTTATACCAATGTCACCCCAAGCTGACGCTGAATCTTTTTCGGCAAGCCTGCGCGTACGAGTTCGTACGACTGACGCACATGGTTGGCCAATTCCGCCTCGCTGAAATCGCCGGTCTCATTGATGCTGACCCAATACGCGCGAGCCATGTACGGTGCCGTGGTAATGCCCGGCTGGTCAGTCATTTCGAGGAATCGGTCGGCGCCGACCTTGAAGCTCAGGCGACCGCGATCCGGGCCAAGCGCGCACATCACAACAAACATCTTGCCCGATACGCTCCAGACCAGATCGACATCCCATTTCATCGCCCGCGCCGCACCGGGCCAGTTCTGGCACAGCTCATCCAGCAGTTCGACACTCATTCCCATTGCTTCGGACATCAGGCCTCCGTGACCGAGTAGCGCCGATCACGCACTTCGATGCGCGGCGGTCGGCGAGTGCGCTGGAAACCATCATACGCAGGTTTCAATTCGCTCCAGAATCCATGCCATGGGGACTTTGTTTCCTTGTCCAGATCGGACTGTTCAAGACGGAATGGAAACGCGTGAACATCGATCGCTTGCTCACCATTGCGCAGGGCCGCAGCGGCCAGTGTGTAGATTTCCTCGATGCCCTCATCACCCATCGCGTAGCAACCGATCGAGACGCAGGATCCGTGCACCATGAGGAAACTTCCGGTGCGCGAATGCGCCAGGTCATAGGCATTCGGATAGCCGAGATTGAACGACAGGTGAAAGGTGCTAAGCGGATTGAGTTGTGCGGCGGTGAAGCGATAAAACCCTTCCGGCGCCTGGTTGTCGCCTTCGCGCTGTTTCGGACCAAGCTCGCCTGAATACGTGCAGATGGGGTACGTGCGAAACAGTTGGTATCGACCGGAATCGCTCTCGACCCAAAGCTCCAACTCCTTCTCGCGCTTGAAAATTCGCATGAAAACCGGCGCACCGTAGCGCAATCCGAGCTTGCTCATGTCGCCCTCGAGTGCAGGCTTCACCCGCGATTCGGCTGCGACTGCTCGATCCGTCGATTTCGCGGCGACGTGTTCAATCATCATTGGCCCCAGCAGAATCCGCAGTGGCGGGATAGGTGCAACACCGATCAGCAGCAAGCCCACCGCGATCCAAGCCACAGTCCTCCGCGATGGCATCTCAGCGATAGTTCTCGTAAGACTTTTCCTCGACCAGAGTCGAACCGAGTTTCTCGTTGATTTCGCGCTTGTAGGCGGCGCGGTCGTCATTGCGGAAGTAGACGGCGCGGGCGAGTTCGACAAATTCCGCATCGAATTCCCTGGACTTCTCCTTGACCCGGATATGATCCTCGATATCCCAGAGCGCTTCGTTGACCGCCCTGAGCTTGGCCCGCTCGACGCCGATGTCAGTGGCAGCCAGTGGATTGGCCACCCAGGTCGAATTCAACAGCTCGAGCTCGGTGCGCACGTTGGCCAGCTTTTCAGGGTTGGCGATGCGTTCGGACTTGATCTCGAGGATCGTGATCTTGTCGATCAACTCGCCATAGGAAACAGGGACGGCAATCTGGCTCATGGCGGCGGCATCCTTCAGGTCAAACCAGCATGTTAGGACGGATTGGCGGTAATGCGAACCACTGCGTAGGATTCATCATCAACTCGCAACCCTGCTGGCCGAAGACTGTACAAACAATGCCCGAATCAACCCTGCCCGAGCTGAGCGCGATCGCTTTCGTCCGCTCGCCATACGCGCAGCGCATCGACGCGCCGCATCAGCCGACCGTGACCGAGGGAACCGAGACCGGCGCGGTAGCCGAAGCACGAATCGAATTTGTCGAGGGTTTCCCGCAAGAGGCGTATCGCGATCTCGCCGGATTCGAGCGCATCTGGCTGATCTTTGCGTTTCATCGCAGTGAAGGCTGGAAAGCCGAAGTGCGGCCACCTCGTGGTGGTGGCAAGCGCAGTGTGCTGGCGACCCGGTCACCGCATCGGCCGAATTCGCTGGGACTTTCAGCGGTCAATCTGATCAGAGTCGAGGGTCGCATCTTGCGCGTCAGCGGCATCGATATGCTCGATGGCACCCCAATCCTCGACATCAAGCCCTATGTGCCCTACGCAGACGCGTTTCCGGAATCCCGCGCTGGCTGGATTGATGAAATCGATGCGCACCAGGGCAAACAGTCTGCACCGGGGCCGAAACGACCCCGCCATCGATAGCGTGATCTGCCCGATCCACTCAATGCAATTCAACGGATCTCGATTCGTCCTCGCTCGAAGCCTCTTCAAACCACGAAACCAGGCGCGAATAGACATCCTTGCTGGCGAGCAGATCCAGATGATTGGTCTTGTAGAAAATCGTGCGCCTTGATTCGGGAAGCCCAAGCTGGCGTTTCGGATTCCGGCTCATTCCAAGCGCGCTGTGCGGCGGCACCAGACCGTCGCCGGCGAGGCGTTCGCTGAGCGCGCCAGACTTCTTGCCGAGTGACCCGGCAATCGCATAGCAACGCACGCCCTCGGGCAGCGGCAGGGCTTCCCCTCGCGTTTGCAGATTATGAAAGCGGTCGTGATCCTGCCAATCCATATCGTCGAGACTCGCATGGCGCAAATCGGTGATGCCGGCACTGCGCACCTTGCCAAGTCGCGACAGCGCGACCGTATACGGACTCGATCCGAGGATCGCATCAAGACGATTTCCGGTCCGCTCCAACGGCGATCCATCGTGCGGTGTGCCGATGAAAACCAGATCGCGCAAATGCCCAATCCACGTCTTTCCGGTTCGCCGCGCATCTTCGCAGGCGCTGCGTGAGATCAGTCCGCCCATGCTGTAGCCGACGATCACAAGTTGCTCGACAGGAACTGGCCAGGCCGCAATCAGGGCTTCGAGTTTTTCCGAGAACTCGTGGCCATTGCTCGAAATATGCAATCCCGAGTTGTAATGCAGGTAAAGCGGCGTGAAACCGAACTCATCGGCGAGTCGCTCGCCGTGATCATGACCGCGACGCCGCCATTGCAAATCGGACATGCATAAACCGTGTGCAAGCACGAGGATCTTGCCACTTGCCTCGGGAATCGAAGCGGCCAATGCATCGGACTGCAGATCGAGCGCAATGCCATCGCGCCGCAAGCGCATCGGAATTCGCAAAGGATTGCTGGTTGCCACCAGATAGTCGCCGACGACACCGTTGAGCACCGAAACGAGGATTTCACGCTGCTCTGAAACATCGTCCGGCAGCGTCTCGGGGGTGACGACGCTAAGCAGGCTATCGACGCCGCCACCTACCTTGCGCGTGATACCCCTGATGCTGCGGTAAACGAACCCGGTAATGCCACGCGCGGGCTCGTCAGTAGCCTTGCCGAACACCCCGGGCAAGCGCGAGATATTGTGGTGCATGTTCTCGAGCAAATCGGTGACCGCGAGCGTGGCATCGGTTGCCAGACGCGTGTAAGCGCGAAGATCAGCGGCTCGAATCGGGGAAAAACGGAGCATGGCCCATTGATTCCTAGACGGACACGAAACTGTCCAGTTGATATCAATACCAGCTGGCGCTTGAGCATGTGCTCTAGCCGCCAGCTGCCGCTATTGATCGCGAACCGCGGCGACGAGTTTTCCAATGTCGAGCATTCCGGCCTTGCTCTGGATTTCGGATTGATGGCGTGATCGCAGACCGTTGGCATCCGCGACCAATTCACTGAATGTCGCTTTCAAGGTCTCTGGGCTCAGGCGGCGATCGGCCGCGTAGTAACGCCTGGCCAACTGGCCCAGCGCCTAGGTACTCGCGAAACTCATGCCTGAGCTGACAGCCTGACGACCGAGCCCGCCGAGCAGGCGACCACCGATCGCACCGAGCAACCCGCCGAGCAAATTGCGTCCGGCTTGTTCGAGATACTGGGAAGCCAGGCCAACGCCAGCCGTGGCAATGAAATCCTTGATGTGGCCGCTATCGAGATCGAATCCGAAAGCCTTCCCGATCCGGTAGACGAGCTTCATCTGTAGCGGAATGATCGCCATTGTTGCCAACGATTCCGGGAGCAGCTCACGTGCGCCGTTGAATATCGCCGCATCCAGAATGAGCTTGTCCTGTTGCGCAGATGTCATCGACGAAATCAGGCCGATTGAACCGGAGTCGAGCGGCATAGCCGCGATCGCTTCGGCTTGCTCGCCGTGAGCCAGGCTTGTCGTCGGGTCAAGTGCGAGCGCAGCGCGTAGGCGTTCGAGGAAGTCGCGCTCCGCGGTGGATTGCAGACCATCGGCGTCACACACGCAGAGCGCCATTTCGTAGCCCAGTTGACGCGATTCCGCTGTCTGCAAATCCGCGCAGAGTTGATCGAGATTGGTGCGACCGAGCAGCACATCCTGATGCAGGGCAGCGACCCGCACACTCGCCTGCGCCTGCAAGGCTTCGGCGATATCGCCGATCTGATCGCGTTCCTTCTCGTTTTTCGCACCATCGGCAAAAGCGGCCACCAGGCTCAGGCCGAGGATCGCGCGTTGTTCCGTTTCGTTCATGGCCCTGGGTCTCGTTAATTCCGCAAGTGCCGAGCATGCAGAAGGGCCCATGCACACGGCACCATCATCGCTGATAATGCTCAACCGAGTCCGTCAATTACAGCGTCCCTCCTTCCCTCTTCAGACCGTTCAGGACCATTCACTGTCATGTCGACACCCGCAGAAGGCATGACCGGTTCGCAGGGCGAAACTTTCCCGGCCGCCTCCGTCGCAACAGCGTTTCCGATTCTCGCCACGTTGAGTTTCTGTCATTTGCTCAACGACATGATCCAATCGCTGCTTCCGGCGATCTATCCGCTGCTCAAATCGACGTTCGCACTCGATTTCGGCCAGATCGGCCTGATTACGCTCACATTCCAATGCACGGCCTCCCTGTTGCAGCCGATGATCGGTGCACTAACGGACCGCCACCCGAAGCCCTACTCACTGGCGATCGGCATGGGTTCAACCCTGATCGGACTCTTGTTGCTGTCACGCGCACCGAGTTTCTCGATCCTGCTGCTCGCGGCGGCATTGATCGGTACCGGATCGGCGGTCTTTCATCCGGAATCTTCGCGCATCGCCCGGCTCGCATCGGGCGGACGTCACGGCCTCGCCCAGTCCCTGTTTCAGGTCGGCGGCAATGTCGGATCGGCAACCGGCCCGCTCCTCGCCGCATTCATCATCATGCCTCGCGGCCAGACCAGCATCGCCTGGTTCGCCCTCGCGGCGATGATCGCAATCATCCTGTTGGGTCGCATCGGTCGCTGGTACCGCCTGCAGATCCCAAATTTGCGTCGCCCCGCTTCACGCGCGCCGGGCGAGATTGAATTCACTCGTCGCCAGGTCATTGTGGCGCTCGTTGTACTCGGCTTGCTGATCTTTTCCAAGTACTTCTATCTGGCCAGTCTTTCGAGCTACTACACGTTCTATCTGATGCACAAATTCGGCGTCAGCGTGCAGTCAGCGCAAGTGCATTTATTCATTTTCCTCGCTGCCGTTGCCGCCGGCACGATCATCGGCGGACCGGTCGGTGATCGGATCGGACGCCGCTACGTGATTTGGGCGTCGATCCTTGGCGTCTTGCCGTTCACCCTGCTGCTGCCGCACGCCAACCTGCTATGGACCACGGTGCTGACGATCGTCATTGGCGTCGTGCTGGCCTCGGCATTCGCGGCAATACTCGTATTCGCACAGGAACTCGTGCCCGGCCGAACCGGAATGATCTCCGGCCTTTTCTTCGGTTTCGCTTTCGGCATGGGCGGGATCGGCGCGGCCGTGCTCGGCCAACTCGCCGACCATATCGGCATCGAAGCGGTCTATCGGATCTGTGCCTGGCTGCCAGCGATCGGACTGCTGGCCTGGTTCCTGCCGAGCAGGAGGGTTTCCAGCTGATCCCCGCAAGCGTGATCGGCTGCCATCTGATAATGATCGAGTTTGGGCCTTGCGGCGGCGCCCGCCCTGGCGGGCAGACCTGACAGATCCTTGAAAACCTTGACGACGCAATGCGATCAGCATTCAGATCGTCCAACCGTCCGACAACAATCAATCGCTCATGAATGCCCGCTGCTTATTCGGCATCCAGAGCCGATTCAAGCAGCCGATGAATCAAGGACTTCAGGGATGCCGCGCGCTCGTTGTCATAGACGTAAGTCGTCTCGTCCATGTAATTGAGCTGTGCGAGTTCGAGCTGGATCGCGTCAACGCCCTGCTCCGGTCTGCCGTAGTGACGCGTGATGTAACCGCCCTTGAAGCGGCCATTGATGACAAACGTATAGTCGGCTTGGGCTTCGAGGACGCCAATCAGTTGGTTGTGCAGCGACGCGCGACAACTCGCTCCCGCAACGGTGCCGAGATTGACATCAGGCAGTCGCCCCTCGAACAGGAATGGCACGACGCTGCGAATCGAGTGGCCTTCCCAGAGTACACAGCGTCCATGCTCGGCATGGATGCGTTTGATTTCGGCGTCCAGGGTGTCGTGATACGGACGCCAGTATTGCTCGACGCGCTGGGCAACCTCATCGGCCGATGGCAGTTGCCCGTCAAGATAAACCGGCTCGCCCGAGAACTGCACGATCGGACATAGCCCGGTCGTGTTCTGACCCGGATACAGCGAGACATCATCGGGTGGACGGTTTAGATCGACGACGTAGCGCGAATGAGTCGGCACCAACACCGACGCCCCGAGGTCGCGGGCGAACGCATACAGGCGCGAGACGTGCCAGTCGGTATCGGGCACACGCCGCGCCGAGGGCGTCATTCGCGCCGCAATATCGGGGGGAATCGTCTCGCCATCGTGCGGCAGACTGATCAGCAGAGGCTCGCTGCCGCGGTGCAGGTCATGAGTCTTCATGCAGGCAGTTTACGCGCTTCGCGCGCTGCCCCCGCAACCCGGACAAGGGAATGCGGTCCGGCGTCAGTGTCGCTGTAGCGGCGGCGGGAACCGGAGTGGAATTGATTCCACGGGCGTCGAGTTTGTGGTTCCACAGCCGCCACAGCTCGCACAACCGAGTCCACTGCCACATCCGCCCTGCTTCGCTTCAAGCGGCTGCAGCCAGCGCCCGATCAAACGCAGCAACGCATTGCGTCGCGAACCACCGAGTGCGCGAGCGAGGCGTGATTGGAGCAAACGGAAGGGTTTGGGGGCGAGATGGCGCGCAGCAACCAGCGCACTGATAGTGACGATCACGGCGACCAGCAGTGCTTGCAGCGATTGCGTGCTCATGCGGCACCCATCGCGCTTGCGATCTGGTAGGTAAGGAAAGAAGCGAGATAGGCCAGCGCGAACAGATAGCTGGCCATGATCCAGACTTGTCGCCACGAGTTCGTTTCACGCCGCACGGTGGCCAAGGTCGACAGACACATTGGCGCGAAAACGTACCAGGCAAGCAGCGATAGAGCAGTGGCCATCGACCACTGCGAAGCAACAATCGCCTGCAGTCCTTCCTCTTGACCGGACAGCGCATAGACAGTGGCCAGCGACGAGACAGCAACCTCACGCGCTGCCAGTCCGGGCACCAGGGCAATGGAGATCTGCCAGTTGAAACCGATCGGCTCGAAAACGACATGCAACCAGCCACCAAGCATGCCGGCGAAACTGTAGTTGATGGCCGGATCGGTGGCACCCTGCGGCGGACCCGGAAACGACGACAGGAACCAGAGGATGATGGTCAACGAGAGGATGATGCCGCCGACACGCTTGAGGAAGATGCTCGCGCGCTCCCACAAGCCAATCGCGATGTCGCGCGGGTGCGGAATGCGATACGACGGTAACTCCATCATCAAGGCATGTTCGCTCTTGTCGCTACGCACGAGCTTGATCACCCAGGCGACTGCGAGCGCGCTGACGATACCTGCCACATACAGCGTGAACAGAACGATGCCTTGCAGGTTGAAGATTCCGGCTACGTTCTGATTCGGAATGAAGGCAGCGATCAGCAAGGCGTAGACCGGCAATCGCGCCGAGCAGGTCATCAACGGCGCAATCAGGATCGTGGTCAGGCGGTCACGCGGATCCTGGATGCTGCGCGTCGCCATGATGCCCGGGATTGCGCAGGCGAAACTCGAAAGCAGCGGAATGAACGAGCGCCCGGTCAAACCGGCCTTGAGCATGAGTCGGTCAAGCAGGAACGCAGCGCGCGGCAGATAGCCGGATTCTTCCAGGGCGAGGATGAATAGAAACAGGATCAGGATCTGCGGCAGGAACACGAGCACACCGCCAACGCCGGCAAAAATGCCGTCGACGACCAGGCTCTGCAGCATTGGCATGGGTGCCAGGCCGCTACCAACCCAGTCACCGACAAAACCGACCCCTGCCTCGATGCCTTCCATCAGCGGCGCGGCCCACGAGAACACCGCCTGGAAAATCAGGAACATGATGATCGCGAGCAGGCCGAGACCGAACACGGGATGCAGCAGGATGCGATCAAGCGCATCGTCGATTTCGGCGGTGCGTCGCGGCATGCTCACGGCATCGGCGATCAGCGTGCGCACCTGGGCGTGCAGATCGCTGTCGGCGTCGAAAGAAGCCACGGCCGGCACTGAACCATCAAGTCGCTCAATCAGACCGGCGGCGCCGCCGCGCTGCACGGCAACCGTCTCGATGACCGGAATGCCGATTGCGGCCTCTAGCTTTTCCACGTCGATGACGATTCCTCGTCGACGCGCCGCATCCATCATGTTCAGCGCGAGCACCATCGGTCGACCGAGGCGGCGTACTTCCAGGACGAACCGCAGATGCAGGCGCAAATTCGTCGCATCGGCGACGCAAACGATTACATCCGGTGCGGTCTCGCCCGGAAAATGACCGAGGCAGACATCACGCGTAATCACTTCGTCCGGACTGGCCGCCTCAAGACTGTAGGCCCCGGGCAAATCGAGCAACTGGAAAACGCGACCGGAAGGTCCATCGAATCGCCCTTCCTTGCGCTCGACCGTTACTCCGGCGTAATTGGCGACTTTTTGCCGCCCCCCGGTGAGCTGGTTGAACAATGCCGTCTTGCCGCAATTCGGATTGCCGACCAGGGCCAGGCGCAGACTGGAGACTGCCTCGCTCATGCGACCGTCTCGACAATCACTCGTGCCGCTTCGGCACGACGCAGGGCGAACCGGGTAAAACCGATCTGAACGAGCAGCGGGTCGGCCCCGATCGGGCCGCGCCCGACCAATCTCACGGGTTCTCCCCGCACGAATCCGTAATCGCGCAGTCGCCGGGCGATCGGGTCGGGCTCGCTCACGTTTTCAACGTCCTGCACCACGGCATCGGTTCCCTGGGTCAGCTCGGACAAGCGCATCTAAAGGCCACGGCGAATAAGAATGGTTCGCATTATACGCCTAACAAACTCACGCCGCGATGGTTGGCGATGCGGCGCATGGCTGCAGGCTAAGGCCGAAAACCCTATGATCGGGGTCTTCCCGCAGGGCTTGACCCATGACCGACAACCTACTCATCACCGACAACAACGGTATCCGTGAAATCAGCCTCAATCGACCTTCGGTCCACAACGCTTTCGATGATCAGCTGATCGCCGACCTGACCGCTGCGATCGAAGCGACCAATGACGACGGTTCGATCTGGGGACTCGTGCTGAGCGGCCAGGGCAGCACCTTCTCCGCCGGTGCCGA
>JBBRBU010000017.1:0-67467 GCA_038205505.1 Lysobacterales bacterium
AAGATCATCGCCGAGACCAACATCAGGAGGTGCAGGGGCAGGCGCCAGCGTCGATGGGCGTCTCCGTCAGGGGCGAAGCGCCGCAGCAGCAGCGGCAACAGGCTGAAGCCGAGCACGAAGGGCAACAGGTTCATGCGGAAACTGACTGTCAGGATTCCAGCGACCACCTGCATCAACAGCCAGCCGTGGCGAGGCTGCCGCAGATAGGAAAACCCCGCCAACAGCATCAGCGTCAAGCCGAGCAAGCCCCAGCTTTCGGCCATGATCATGCGTTCGTAGAACAATTGAATCGGGCTTAGCGCAACAAGCGCGGCGAGTACCGCGACAAGCCAGCGCGCGAGTGCGAATGCGCGCCGCAGGATCAATGTGGCGATCAACGCAATCCCCACGCCAGATGCGGCCTGGGCCCATAGCAAGGGCAGAAAGCTGCGCGGTCGGACAGCCAGCCAGTCGATGATCCAGGGATAAATACAGGATCGATCCTGCGGCGCGGTGTGGGTCAGCGCTGCCGTGATGTAGATGCCCGAATCGCCAAGGAAAAATCTCGGCAACGCGTCGATTCCAAGCAAGATCAGCTTGACTGCGAGCAGGACCACGATGAGTACGGCGAAGAACCGGCGCTCACCTGAAACCGAAGCGGAGTCTGGAGTTCGCATGCGCTTCATCGTCGGGCGCCGGTGGCCGGTCGGACCTCAGCGGCGCATCAAGGCAAGACGATCACTCATTGATCCTCCAGCCCGATATCGATAATGGCCGAGAGAAATGCGGTGAAGGCCAGTTGCAGCGCCAGCGCAACCACGGTGCAGGAAATCGACAGCTGGCGCACAAGGGAGCCGTACTCGAGTGTGCCGAAATCAACCTGCCACCACTGCCAGATTGCATGGATAAAGCCCGTGCTGCCCATCAGGGCAAGCAAGCCGGCGACGATCAGTGACGGCTCGAGCCGGTTTGGGATCGGCAATCGAGCGATGCGGTCCTGCGGCGGCAGGAATCCGCGAATTGCGGCATAGCGCCGCGCAATGATCGCGAAACTCACGCACTGCGCGCCGATCAGCGCCGCGAGGCAGCCGACGATGATGCTGTGAATGTCGAGCTCGACGCCGGGCAGTAGCTGCAACGGCCCAGGCAGCAAAGCGAACATCAGCAAGACGCCGAATGCCATGAGCAGCAGTCCGGGATAGAGAAACAGCCAGCGCGGGCTGAACAGCAGCAGGAAACGCAGATGCCGCCAGCCGTCGCGCCAGGTGCGCAGATGCGGCGGACGGCTGCGACCATCGGGCGAAAGGGTGGTCGGAACCTCTCGGATATCGAGACCAGCCAGCGCTGCGCGCACAATCATCTCACTGGCGAATTCCATGCCGGTCGTGGTCAGTCCGAGCCCGATGATGCGATCGCGGCGAAAGCCGCGCAGGCCGCAATGAAAATCTCCGACCGGGATCTTGAAGAACAGGCGTCCGATGAAGCTGAGCACGGGATTGCCGAGGTACTTGTGCAGGAACGGCATTGCGCCGGGTTTGATTCCGCCCTTGAAGCGGTTGCCCATGACCATGTCCGCGCCCGCACGCAAGCCTTCCACATAGGCTTCGAGACGGCTGAAATCGTAGCTGTCGTCGGAATCTCCCATAATCACATATCGCCCGCGCGCGGCAGCGATGCCGGCACCCAGTGCGGCTCCGTAGCCCCGCACGGGCACATGTACGACACGTGCACCGTGTTTTGTCGCAGTCTCGATCGAACCATCCGTGCTGCCGTTGTCAGCAATGATGACTTCACCGGCGATGCCACTGTCTTTCAGAAACCGGTTGGCCTTGTCGATACAGGTGGCGAGTGTTTCAATCTCGTTGAGACACGGCATGACGATGGACAATTCCAGTTCGAGGTCGGTGGCGACAACGGATTTGTTGGTTTCTTCAATCATTTTCTTCGTCGATAGGGGGTTGGACGTTTGCGCATGGCAAACATTAATCTGAAACGCGAAAAGGGTATTTGCCGATGCGTCAATTGATGTTGTTCTGTGTGGGTGGCGTGATTGGCTTCATCATCGATGCGGGGATTGTCCAATGGCTGGTCACTATCCACGACGGCAATCCGTATACGTCACGACTGGTTTCGTTTGTCGCTGCAGCCACCGGTACCTGGCTGTTCAATCGCCATTACACGTTCCAGGGAGTGCGACTTTACGGCAAATTTGGAGAATGGGCACGCTACATGTTGGCCATGAGTGGCGGATTTGCCGTCAACTACTCCGTGTACTCCGTGCTCGTGTTCCATTATCCGTTGTTGCAGCGTTTTCCGTCGCTCGCCGTCGCAATCGGTTCGCTGGCCGGCCTGTCGGTCAACTACCTGACATCAAAGTTCTGGATTTACCGCCGCAAGCATCCTTGATCGATGCTGGCGGATTGCGTTGGCCAATGCGCCCGCATTGAGCCAGACAAACAGCGGAAAGGCATGCAGGTAGCGAAATGACACGATGCTGGAAAACAGTGCGTGGCCGAGGAAAAGGCCTAGCGAGGTCAGTCCAAGCAGCAGCATTGGAGCGTTGCGTATTCTCCAGCCCAGCGCAATCGTCGACAGCGCCAGCAAGGGTAGTCCGAACAGGCAGACGGTCAGCCACGGACCTGCGCCAGCGAAGTAGCGGTGGATGAGCGTTCGTCGTTCGGAGACGCCGGTGGCGTCATAGGCGAATCGGTCGAGCAGGGTTTTCGCGGCCTGCGCATCGGCACCGCGTTCGCCAAGATCATCCTTGAGTCGGTGCCCGCTCACGCTCGCGTCGAAATATCCCCAGAGCGTGTGCCGGGACAAGCCGAGCATTCCCAGTGGATCGCGACGCATTGCGCGAATCGAGATTTTTCTTGCCGCGCGAGACATCCCGTCTTCGCCCAGTTCTTCGCGCATTTTCGCGATCACGCCGGATTCGCTCCAGAGTGCACCTTCGCGCGCATCAGGATCGTTCCAGCCATTCGGCAGGCTGTCGAGGAATCCTGCCGGAAGGCCGACGCCCTCAAGATCCTCCGGTTGGACCAGGGGCAGGACCAGGCCAAGCCGCATCATTCCGGCGTTGGTCGCATAGCCGGGTTTGTCGTTGCTCAAATATCCGGTCCACGTCTTGAAAGCCGAATGCGCGGCGGCGGTCAGGACAGCGGCCACGGCGAGATTGATCAAGGCCACGACCAAACGCCGAATGGTCCAGGGTCGTTGCATGAGCGCCCGGATCAGGGGCGGCAACAAGGCGAAACCAAGGACCACCGGTAGCAAGCTCAGCCGATAGCTGATCGCAAGGCAGCCGGCCAGGACCATGCCGAGCAGCCAGGCCGGGTTGCCTCTGCGCAGGAAGAACAATCCGCAAGCGAACATGCAGGCGAGCGCAAACAGGCTGATCGTTTCGGCCATTACCATGCGTTCGTAGAAAAGCTGTTCGGGCCCGATCGCGAACACGATGCTGACCAGTGCGGCGATCGGCGCATCGAGCGCGAAACCGCGTTGCAGCATGCGAAACAGCAGCAGTGCGGTGCATATGCCAAGGAACGCCTGGGCCAGCAGCAAAGGCGTCAGCGAATGGCTCGACACCGCTACGAGGCGGATGAAGAGCGGGTAGGTGTAGGAGCGATCCTCCGCGATCCAGTCGCTGTAGGCGGAATGCAGGTAGCTGGCCGAATCGCCCATGAAGAGACGCAGGGTCGGATCCAGCAACAGCAGCAGCGCTTTTGCCGCGAGCAAGGCCAGGATCAGGCGCGAAATTGTCCTTCGAAGCGTCGCAGACGCATCGGCTGGATTCCCGGCAGGTCGCGGCAGGTGCAACGGTAGGTCGGTCATGAAGCTGCCGGCCCAGGACGAAGTCCGCACTGGGACTTGTCTGATTTCGCTTGGTGCGGCCATCTGCCCGGCATCTTGCCTCCTGCACGACTGGGATCTGCGCGAGCGCGGACGGCGCGTATGTTAGCGAGTTTACCCACGCGCGGAGAAGCCGCTCTTGGCGACGAGCCGGGAGGTCAGCTTGCATCAGCAGCATCAGGCCTGAAAACAAGTCGAAAAGGGCTTGATCATGCTATGATTTCCAACTTTCGCGGCGACGATTCCGGCCCGCGCGGCCGATTCGGGTTTGAATCGCAATCCAATGATTTGTATGGAAAAAATACTCAATGGCTGAGTTCGCCAAAGAAGTCATCCGCGTCAATATCGAAGACGAAGTCCGGCAAAGTTATCTCGACTACGCGATGAGCGTCATAGTCGGCCGCGCCCTGCCCGACGTACGCGACGGTCTCAAGCCCGTGCACCGACGCATTCTTTACGCAATGCAGGAGTCGAACACGGTCTGGAACCGGCCCTATGTCAAGTGCGCTCGCGTCATCGGTGACGTGATGGGTAAATACCATCCGCACGGCGATTCCTCGATCTACGATGCCCTCGTGCGCATGGCCCAGAACTTCTCGATGCGCTACATGCTCATCGACGGTCAGGGCAACTTCGGCTCGGTCGATGGCGACAGCGCCGCGGCAATGCGTTACACCGAGTGCCGCCTGGCCAAGCTCAGTTCCGAATTGCTCGCCGATATCGACAAGGAAACCGTCGATTTCCAGCCGAACTACGACGAGAAGGAGTCCGAGCCGAGCGTGCTGCCAGCGCGCATCCCGAATCTTCTGATCAACGGTTCGGCCGGCATCGCGGTCGGCATGGCGACCAATGTGCCGCCGCACAATCTGACCGAAGTCTTGACCGCCTGCATCGCCCTGATCGACGATCCCGAGCTCGAATTCGAGGATTTGATGCGCATCGTGCCGGGGCCGGATTTCCCGACAGCGGGCATCATCAATGGCTCGGCTGGCATCGTCGAGGCCTATCGCACTGGGCGCGGTCGCATCCTCGTTCGCGCCAAGGCGGACGTTGAAGTCGAAGCCAACGGTCGCGAGACGATCATCGTTCACGAACTGCCGTTCCAGGTGAACAAGGCGCGCTTGATCGAAAAGATCGCCGAGTTGGTCAAGGAAAAGAAGATCGAGGGCATCTCCGAGCTTCGTGACGAGTCCGACAAGGACGGCATGCGCGTGGTCATCGAAGTGCGCAAGGACGCCATGGGCGACGTCCTGCTCAACAACCTCTATCAGCAGACTCAGTTGCAGGTGACCTTTGGCATCAACATGGTCGCCCTCGTCAACGGTCAACCGCGCACGCTTGGCCTGCGCGAGATCCTCGACGCTTTCATTCGTCATCGTCGCGAAGTGGTCACCCGGCGCACGATCTTCGATCTGCGCAAGGCGCGTGATCGCGCGCATATCCTCGAAGGTCTGACCGTCGCGCTTGCCAACATCGACGAGATGATCGAGCTGATCAAGACCTCGGCCTCCGGTGACGAAGCCAAGCAGCGCATGCTGGCGCGGCATTGGGAGCCTGGTCTGGTACGTGCGCTGTTGTCGGCCTCGGGCGCGGATGTTTCGAAACCCGAGAAGCTTGATCCCGGTGTCGGTCTAGGCGACAACGGCTATCAGCTCTCCGAAGCGCAGGCCCAGCAGATTCTTGAAATGCGCCTGAGCCGCTTGACCGGACTCGAGCAGGAAAAGCTGACCGACGAATACAAGGAGTTGCTCACGACCATCATTGGCCTGATCGAGATCCTTGAGAATCCGGCTCGCCTGCTTGAGGTGATCCGCGAGGAACTGGTCACCTTGAGGGAAAATTTCGGCGACGCCCGGCGTACGGTCATCCAGGCCAATCAGGATGATCTCGACATGCTCGACCTGATCGAGCCCGAGGATGTCGTCGTCACGCTTTCGCACACCGGCTACGCCAAGCGTCAACCGGCCAGCACTTATCGCGCGCAGAAACGCGGCGGAAAGGGGCGTTCGGCATCGGCCCTCAAGGACGAGGATTTCGTCGAGCGGCTGTGGATTGCGAATACCCACGACACGTTACTGACGTTTACCAGCACCGGTCGCGTCTACTGGCTCAAGGTCTACCAGATGCCCGATGCCGGCCCGCACGCGCGCGGCAAACCAATCGTCAACCTGCTGCCACTGCAGGAAGGCGAGAAGGTGCAGGCGATCCTGCCCGTGCATGAGTATTCCGAAGATCGCTACGTCTTCTTCGCCACCGAAAACGGAACGGTCAAAAAGACCCCTCTGACCGAATACGCCTACCAGTTGCAGAAGGGCAAGATCGCGATCGGCCTCGCCGATGACGATGCCCTCGTCGACGTGCAGATCACCGATGGCGAAAGCGACATTCTGTTGTTTGCCTCAAACGGCAAGACCGTGCGTTTCGATGAGAACACCGTGCGCTCGACCGGTCGAACTGCCAGCGGCGTGCGCGGCATTCGCCTGACCAAGGGCGAGAAGGTCGTCAGCCTGATCGTGCGCGATGGTGATAACGACATCCTTACTGCGACCGAGCGTGGTTACGGCAAACGCACCAATCTTGAGGAATACCCGCGCAAGGGGCGTGGCAATCAAGGCGTGATCGGCATCAAGTGTTCGGAGCGCAACGGCGATCTGGTTGGAGCCGTGCAGATTGGCGAAGAGCATGAACTGATGTTGATCTCGAATCAGGGCACCCTCGTGCGCACGCGCGCTGCCGAAGTCGCCAAGGTCGGACGCAACACGCAGGGCGTGACCCTGATCCGGCTGCCCAATGACGAAAAACTGGTCGGCCTGGTCCGCCTCGATGCGGTCGAGGATGACGAAGAAATCGCCGACGAGATGGGCGGCGAAACAGAAGCCGCCACGGATGCGGTCAAACCGGTAGTCGGTGACACTTCGGGTACAGGTGACGAGACGCCACCGACCGCGGAATGATTTGCAGGAGCCCCTTCAGGGGTGAGCATTGTTACTAAATCGAGTGAATGCTCGCCCCTGAAGGGGCTCCTGCAAAAAACGATGCGCTACACAGTGAATTGCCCCGTGGCGGCCCCGGGCCGCCTCACTCCCGTTTCTTGCGCCTTACGTAGAGTTGCTTGCGCACGCGGGCGATGACCTCGCCTGATGCGGTTTTCACGTCAATCGGAAACCAGCGCAGATATTTCTCACCATCCGCCGTGGCCGCGCGGATCTCGTCCAGCGCGAATTCCTCGACTTTGAACTCGGCGAAGACATCTTCGCGTCCTGGTGCGACAAATTCGATATCGGCAGCCTTGTCCCAGACGATGTATTCGCGTCCAAGGCACTCCATGACCAAAATCATCCAGTATGGATCGGTCATCGCGAACAAGCTGCCGCCAAAATGCGAACCGACGTAGTTCTTGTTGTACCAGTGGCGGCGCAGCGTGACTCTGGCCGAGCGCCAGTCCTCGCCTATTTCAAGCACGCGAATGCCGCTGAAAACGAATGGCGGCCACAGGTTCATCATTCGACGCAGGCGGCGCGGGCTCAAGCGGGGGTGCTCAGAACAGGAGCGAAGACATGCGGCGTCGGTAGTTGCCGACGAGGTCATCGTCGTCGATGCCGAGGAACGCGGCGATCAGGCGCTTCTTCGCCTGGCCTTCATTCCAGTTGCGATCGGCCTTGAGGATAACGAGAAACTGATCGAGACCGGCTTCGGTCTGGCCGTCGAGCAGAAGGCGTACGCCGAGCAGGTCGCGAGCCTCATGATCGTCTGGATCTTTCGCGATACGCGCTTCGAGTTCGGCCGCCGAGGGCGCATCCTTGAGCAATGCGGCGAATTCGAGTTGGCCGCGCACGCGCTTGGCGCGGTCGTCGTTTTCAAGGTTGGCCGGCAACGTATCGAGTTCGGCGGAGGCAGCCTTCGCATTCCCGGACTGCATGAACGCCACAGCCAGATCGAGCTTGAGTTCATCTCGTTCCGGTGCAACGGCGATTTCCTGTTGCAGTCGGGCAATCGCCTGATCCGGTGTCTCGGCGGGCTTTCCAGCATCGGTCGCTTCTTCGGTCGCTGCCGGAGCCGGCACATGACGAGCCAGCAATTCGCGAATCTCGGCTTCGGGCAATGCGCCGGCAAAGCCATCAGCCGGCTGACCTTCGCGCATGAGAATCACAGTCGGAATGCTGCGCACACCAAACATCGCAGCAACCTGGGCTTCGGCATCGACGTCGATACGGGTGAGCTTGAGTGCGCCCTGGTAATCACTGGAAATCTTCTCGAGCAGGCTCCCTAGGCTGATGCTGGGCTCACTTCGCGGTGACCAGAAGATCACCAGTACCGGCTGAGTCATCGAGGGTTGCAGCAGTTCGGTTTCGAAGTTGACGCTGGTTACATCGACGGCCGGCGCCGCGGTTGGGTAAAGCTCGGACACGAAAACTCCTTGATTCACGACAGTAAATGAAGTTCGGGGCGGCGCCAGCGATTACAAGTCAATCAGCCTGCACAGCTGCTACCAGCCCGCACTGACATCCAACCGCAAGCGATGAGTGTGCTCGTCAAGGCCGTCGCGGCGTTCACGGAAACCGGATAGGCGCGCACTCCAGGTACGATCAATGCCATAAGCGATCCAGGCCAGCTGTCCGCGCATATTGCTGTGGAACCACCAATCATCGGAGCCGAATGCGGCGAGTACAGCCTCGCGCTGGATCCGTTCGATGGCGATGCCGAATTCGAATCCGCCGGGTTGACGATGGTCGCCCGCGCTGACGCTCAAGCGCGCACCATCGCGGGCGAACGAAGCACCAACGTTACGCACCAGATCGAGGTGCAAATCGACCGGCCAGTTGCCTAGTTCGGTGTGGGCACCCAATTGCAGGTCGAGCAACCGGTAATCACTGAGGTAGTTGCCGCCAGCCTGTGCATTGGTGCGCCCCAATCCTTGTCGACTCAGCTCGCCGAGGTTGGAGAAATCGAGCCAGGAAAGGCTCACGCTGCCGTTCGTCGGTGCGCCATCGCGCCAGCGCCAGGCGATCTGTGCGGTCCCTATGCGAGATTCGTCACCATACAGATGTTGGCCGGCGAAGTAGCCGGCAACGAGGTGCAGGCGGTCGAGGTCGCCGAGCGCAAACGAGTGCTCATAAGCGATACCGAGCGGTCGCAGATCCGGATCCCACAGCATCGGTGAGAGATCGAGCGGCAGCGGTGCCTTGCCAAACTGCAGGCTGGCCAGCTCGCTCGCATGCCAACGCAACAAGACCTGGTCGACGCCGAAGCTGTCGCTGCGTTCATTGTCGTTGTTGCGCCGGTTGTCACGGTTGTCGTCGCTACCCTGGGCGATGCGCGCGATGGCGGCGAATTCCCAGTTCGAAGCGAAGACGCCGTTGAGCCCGAAACGCAGGCGACCGCGTGTGCGGTCGAGATTGGCACGATTGTTTGGCAGCCCCGAAACATGGTCCTGATTGAGCCAGAGATCGGCGCTGAAGCGTGTGCTCGATGCCTCCGCTTCATCCTGCGCAAGCATCAGTGCGTCGTCGGTGGATTGTGCGTAGCTCGCGTTGGCGAAGAAGGAAAGCGAGAAGAACTGGCCAAGCCAAAGCATTGGCGTCGTTCTGCGCAGGCGATAAATTGTCATGGCCGGTCCCCTGGAGTTTCTCATCGTGAAGGTCGAATTCAACTGCGAAGCTGCGACAAGGCAATACCCAACTCGGTGGCGCTGGCGTAGCGCGCATCGGGCGAGCAGCGAACACAGCGCAGGATCACCGCTTCAAGCTCTTCCGGAATCTCGGTCCACAGGCTCGATGGTGGGACCGGAGCATCGCTGATCTGAGCCTGGTAGATCTCCATCGTGTTGCCGCCCGCGAAGGGTTTCCCGCCGCAGAACATTTCGCTCAGGAGAACGCCACAGGCGTAAATGTCCGAACGCTCGTCGACCTCGCCCGCGGAAAGCTGTTCGGGCGAACAGTAATCGGGAGTGCCGACAAAGGTTCCTGCTTCGGTTTGTCCAGGCGTACTGCGGCGTACCGGCCGGGCGATTCCGAAATCCATCAGCTTGGCGTTGCCATTGGCTTCGAGGATCAGGTTCTCGGGTTTGATGTCGCGATGCAGGACACCGACCTCGTGCGCGGCGGCGAGACCCGCTGCGAGCTGGCGGGCGATGCGCAATGCAGCCGAATACGGTACGCGTTTGGCTTCGCTGAGCAGATAGCGCAAGGTCAGGCCTCGCACGTACTCCATCGAGATATACGGCCGTCCGCCGAGTTCGCCGAAATCAAACGTACGCAGCACATTCGGATGGGTGATGCGGCGGGCAAGTTTGATCTCGCTCTTGAGACGATTCAGTTGCTCGGCGTCGACGAGCAGGGCCGGGCGCAGCATCTTCAATGCGACCACGTCGTCGAGTTCGATGTCGTGGGCCTTGTAGACCACACCCATGCCGCCCTCACCCAGTTGCGAGATGATCCGATAACGTCCGCCGAGAATGCTTCCTCCAGCAATGTCGCGAGCATGTGATGGCCTTGAGGTCACGGCCGTCGTCGTGGTCAGCGTTCGTCTGCTCTGCGTGGTCTTGTTGCGGCCGCAAAGTACACTTAGGGCGGAGGCGGCCAGGGCATAGTATTTTTTGCCACTGAATTCACCCTCGACCACGATCAACGCGTCCGCTGGCAGGTTCGTCTTGAGCGCATCCCCGGTGCTGCGCGTGAACACCAGTTGTCCTGCGGCCGCATCGCAGAGCAGTCGATCGCCGTGCGCGACCGGTGTGCCCAAAGTGACGGTCTGATGGGCCTGTCCGTATTTGCCGATGGCACGGACGAGATCACCGCCGACGAGCGCTCCTGAGGGCAGTGGAATATTCAAGTGGCCGCAGTCACGCAGCAGCAATGCCCAGAAGCGCACCGCTACAGGCAGCCGATTCTGACCATGGAACAGCACGCGCCAGCGCGCGCCATCCATGGCCAGCAATTCGACATCCTCGTCGGCGGCCAGCGCACAGAGCAGATCATGCGTTCCGGCAAAGGCGTCGACCCGTTGCTGTAAATCGGTGTTCGCGTTGATTGTACCGAGCAAGTGACGGAATTCGACTTCAAGCAAGGCCAGGGTGTCATGTTGCGGCGCCAATACTGGAGTGCTGGATTCTGGCGCCATGGAAGTTTCGGCAGCCGGCTCTGGCAGGAACCGTGCCATCTGACCGACGTAGCCCTCCATGTCGTTCTTTTCCCGCAAGTCCGCTAGCAGCGAGTCGAACGCGCTGGCCAACCGACCAAGCACGTCGCTGCCTTCCGAGCCGATGTCGGTGCGGTAGTCCCCGGCGGCGGCTGCCTCAGCGGCCTTCGCCATCCGTCCGATCGGACGCAGGATGCGTCGGGCGAGGAAGCTTGAAAGAACAATGGCGACCAACATTGAGACCAGTCCAGCGAGTACGACCCGATTGAGAATCGCTCGATAGCTGCCGGTGATCTGGTCGGTCGGACTCATGATCGCAATGCTGCCGAGCTGGCCCTCGCCTGTGGCGGCGGCTGGAACCAGGCGCGCGCTCCATTCCTGTCCCGAAAATTTCATGGGTACGTGGTCGATCGAGTGTCCTGCCTGCATGGCCGGCAGCCACTTCGTCTTGTGTTCGGCAAACACGCGCCGAAGTTCTGATGCCGTAACGGCGTCGAGCGAACTTGCGACAAGAACGGCGTCATCATCGGTCGGCAGCCAGAACGCGATCTCGGCACTACTCACTTTGGCCACCGCCTGCGAAAGCGCATCGTTGACTTCGAGTGCCACGAGCAGGAAGCCGATCAAATCCTGGTCGCGGGCAAGCGGCATGATGGCTGCCTGATAGAGGCGGTCGTCCTGACGCCAGTAGCCACTGAACGGCGTCGCGGCTGCAATCGCAGGAGCGGCCAGAGGATCGTCGGCCAGTGAAGCGACAAACGCATCGCTCTCATCAGTACGTGCAAGCACGTCTCCCGATGGGTCGAGCAGGATGGCCAGATCGATACCGAAATCGCGCTGGCGCTCGAGCAGAAGGTCGCGCATGGACCGCGTATCGCGTCCGCTGGATGCATCTGATTCGTCGCCACCTAGTCCGGGCAGGTCGCCCGCACCGGATGCATCCGCGATGTACTTGATGAAACCGGCATCGGCAGCGATCAGGCGCACGGCCAATTGCAACTGGTCTAGGCGGCGCTGCTCGAATTCGCTTTGTACCGCTGAACTGATATTCACGGCCTTGTCTACCGCCTGACGTGCGATCTCGCGACCCTGTACCCAGGTCACGACAACCGCAGCACCCACAGCGAGCGTGATCAGCAGAGCCATGCCAAGGAATAGGCGGACGGCCAGCGGAATCGTGATCTGCCCCGATTGTCTATGCCAGTCAGTACGCCGCATTGTCACGCTTGCCATAGGGCTTTCCGAACTTGTTCATATGTTGCGGGATGCGCCGCAGGTTCAGATCGAGCACGACCTCAGACGCGGGGGTTTCCCCCGGGACAGCCTTGATATGCCAAGGCTTGGCGCGATCATGCCAGACCACGAGGTCGCCTCGCCCTTCGGGCAAATCAACCAGATTGAAGCGCCCATGCGCGTCCGGATGGGTGAAATAGGGAGTATCGAGAACGAGGATGTGTCCAATCATCGAGTGGTGGACATTGCAATAAACGCGGACATAGCCCGGATGGGTGAAGGTGACCGTGTGGCCTTCACCTTCGGCGTACAAGCCGACATCGAAAACGTTGTTTTTCGATGTCGAGAACGCGTTGTGCAGAATTGAATCCTGATTCGGAAATCGAACAATGCTGCCGACAACGATGGGAAGGATATGCGGCACGAACTGCTTGCGATCCGTGCTCATCGTGTATTCGCTGGTTGATGGATTGACTGCAATCGGCGAGGCAGGGCGGAAATAGACCACCGCTTCCAGAGCTTCCTCTGCTCGCAACGGCTTTCCATCGACGACGAGGCTGACCTTGCCTTCGAGTTCGGCCGCGCTTGCGCACAATGGCGCCAACAGCAGTGCGAGCAAAAATCCACGCATGTTTTCCCCCTCTCCCCGAGCAGGAATGATACGTCAGCTGGAATGGGCAGACTTGGCTGGATTGATGAATCGTGAACCAGCGGTCTACTTTTTCCCTGTTTTCCTGGTTCCGCGGCTTCGCGATCCCGTTGCCGAAGTCACCTTCGTCTTCTTTTTCGCTGCGGTCGTCTTCGCTGCGGGAGCGCGTGCACGGGTTTTCGCTTTTTCAGCCGGCCCGGTTTCTTTGCCAGATGCGCCTGCGCCTGTGCCGGGACGGCCTGCGGCATTGAACGTCTGCATCAGGTCGCTGAATGCCCGTGTGGCAGCCGGCGCGGCAACTCCGCCGATTGCTGCTATCGATTGTTGCTGCCATTCGGCAAATGCCTGCTTGAGCCCTTCTGCAAACTCGGCCTGGCTGCGAACCGCCGACTCGACCGATCCTTGCAACGGACTGCTGCCTCCCTGCAGAGATCGCCAGAAATCCTCGCCTGGCATGGCCGACAGCGAGGTCCAGTCGTTGGTGGTCAGCATGCGCTCGGTTTGTGCGAGTGTGCGCTGGATGGCCTCGCTGGTTCCGGCGGCGCCTGCCTGCATCCAGCGCTGCCGGTTTTCCTGAAGCAGCGCGCCGATGCGCAGGACGAGTTCGAGGTTGGCCTTGTACAAGGCCATCGGTGTTCTGGAATCCGTGCTCATGGCTGTCTCCCGGGGTCGTCAGGACGTCCGCTGAGCATGGCACAGGACACCGGCCAGCGTCTTTCTCCGATTTTGTTCAGTCGGCGATCGAGGATTGGGCATCGGCGACGATTTCGCCAGTGATCAGTCGAATGGTCATGTGCTTCCCCTTTGAATCGCTGAATTCTCGATCGAGCATGCCTGCTGGTGGCGAAAGTCGCCGCACCAGCCCGCACTTTTCATGGCGCGAGCATTCGACCCGTTAGACCGTGCCTTTGGCACGGGTGTGCGACACCTTGCGGATGGCGCGATTGCGCCCGCTGCGCTAGTCTGGTGAACATTTTTTGACGCTTTGCCGGAAGCCGGCTCAATCCCGATCATGACCGAGAAACCCTACGACGCGCAGGCCGTGGAAGCCACCGCACAGACGTTCTGGACCAATACGCGTGCCTTTGAAGTGGTCGAGGATCCGACCCGACCAAAATACTTCTGCCTGTCGATGCTGCCGTACCCGTCCGGCGCGCTGCATATGGGTCATGTGCGCAATTACACGATCAGTGATGTGATCAGCCGTTATCAGCGCATGCTCGGCAAGAATGTGCTGCAACCGATGGGCTGGGATGCGTTCGGACTGCCCGCCGAGAACGCGGCGATTGCGCGCAAGACAGCCCCGGCCACATGGACCTACGCCAATATCGAGCATATGCGCACGCAGTTGCAGACGATGGGCTATGCGATCGACTGGTCGCGCGAGTTCGCCACCTGCAGGCCCGACTACTACGTGCATGAGCAGCGCATGTTCACGCGGCTCATGCAAAAGGGACTCGTCTATCGCAAGAATTCGATCGTCAACTGGGATCCGGTCGATCAGACCGTGCTCGCCAACGAGCAGGTCATCGATGGGCGTGGCTGGCGCTCGGGCGCGATTGTGGAAAAGCGCGAGATCCCGCAGTGGTTCCTCAAGATCACCGACTACGCGCAGGAGTTGCTCGACGGACTCGACAATCTTCCGGGCTGGCCGGAATCGGTCAAGACCATGCAGCGCAACTGGATCGGTCGTTCCGAGGGCCTCGAAATCCAGTTCGCGATCGAAGGCGAGCCGGATCCCGTGACCGTCTTCACGACACGCCCAGATACCTTGATGGGTGTGAGTTTCCTCTCGGTGGCCGCCGAGCATCCGCTCGCGCAGAAAGCCGCGTTGAGCCAACCCGAAGTCGCCGCGTTCATCGAGGAGTGCCGCCACGGTGGCACTGCTGAAGCCGACATCGAAACGCAGGAAAAGAAAGGCGTCGAAACGCACTTCAAGGCAATTCATCCGATCACTGGTGAAACCGTACCGGTCTGGGTCGCCAATTTTGTCCTGATGAGCTACGGCACCGGTGCGGTCATGGCCGTTCCGGCGCACGATCAGCGTGACTGGGAATTCGCGACCAAATACGACCTTCTGATTCGCATGGTGATCGTAAAGGTAGGCGTGCGCGATGCCGTGCGCGAACTCGGTCGCGATGCGGCTGGCAACAAGGATTCGATGTCGGCAGCACTTGGCGAGAGTCGCGCAATCGACGTCGTCGAGCCAGCCGGTGAAATTGAAATGCTCGCCGAATTCGAAGAGCAGATTATCACCGAGGGCGCGTACACGGAGTACGGATTCCTGGTCAATTCCGGCGAATTCGACGGGCTCAATTTCCGCAATGCGTTCAATGCAATTGCGGAACGCCTGGAGAAGGACGGCAAGGGCGCGCGACGAATCAACTTCCGGCTGCGCGACTGGGGCGTTTCACGTCAGCGCTACTGGGGTTGCCCGATTCCGGTGATCTACTGCGCGAAGTGTGAAGCGGTGCCGGTGCCTGACGATCAGCTTCCCGTTGTGCTTCCCGAGGATGTCGAGTTCACCGGCGTCAAATCGCCGATCAAGTCCGATCCGGAATGGCGCAAGACAACGTGCCCGAAATGCGGTGGCCCGGCCGAGCGAGAAACCGACACCTTTGATACTTTCATGGAATCGAGCTGGTACTACGCGCGCTACACCTCGCCCGGTGCCACAGACATGGTCGACGAGCGCGCCAACTACTGGGCGCCGGTCGACCAGTACATCGGCGGCATCGAGCACGCGATCCTGCATCTTTTATACTTTCGCTTTTATCACAAGCTGTTGCGCGACTGCGGATTCGTCGACAGCGATGAACCAGCAATCAACCTGCTCTGTCAGGGCATGGTCATCGCCGACACGTTCTATCGCGAGGATGCGCAAGGGCGAAAGGATTGGATAAACCCTGCCGACGTCGAAATCCAGCGCGATGACAAGGGACGTGTTGTTGGTGCCGTGCTCAAGGCCGACGGTCAGCCAGTCTCGATTGGCGGTACCGAGAAAATGGCCAAGTCGAAAAACAATGGCGTCGATCCGGAAACGATGGTGCGAAAGTTTGGTGCCGATACCGTGCGCCTGTTCTCGATGTTCGCCGCGCCACCTGATCAATCGCTGGAATGGAACGAGGCCGGTGTCGAGGGCATGTCGCGCTTCCTCAAGCGGTTGTGGCGCGAATTGCACGTGCATGTATCCCAGCCCGATCATCCGCAAGTAAATGCAAGCAAGCTCGATGCCGCGCAGAAAAATCTGCGCCGCCAGGTCCACGAGACGATCAACAAGGTCTCCGATGACTACGGCCGCCGGCATGCTTTCAATACCGCGATCGCAGCCTTGATGGAACTGCTCAATGCGCTGACCAGATTCGACGACATGAGTGATCAGGGCAGGGCGGTACGCCACGAAGCTTTCGAAGCCATCGTGTTGCTGCTCAATCCAATCACGCCGCACGTCTGCCACACGCTGTGGCAAACCCTCGGCCACGCTGAAACCCTGATCGAGGGCCAGGCCTGGCCGAAGGCTGATCCGGCTGCGCTCGTGCGCGATGCGGTCAAGCTGGCCGTGCAGGTCAACGGCAAGCTGCGCGGCACCATCGAGATGCCGGTTTCGGCATCGAAGGAGGATTGCGAGCGCGCGGCGCTGGCCGAGCCATCGGTCATGCCTTACGTCGAAGGTCAAACCATCAAGAAGGTCGTGGTTGTGCCAGGCAAGATCGTCAACATCGTTGTCTAGCCAAGGTCTGGTCAACTTCCGTTCGTGGTGAGCTTGTCGAACCATGATCGGAAGTTGACGCGGCCCAACAACCTCTTGGAGGCGACCTTCGACAGGCTCAGGACAAACGGCTGAGGCTGATCAGGCGTTCCCAAAATCCCGCTTCTCCCGAGCGGGAAAGGGGCAGCCTCAGGGCGATTTTTGCGTATTCACGTTCGCCGAGCCATGCGCACGAATTCCGCTATGCTTCCCACCTGCCCACAGCTCCAGGCCATCATGAAATTCCATCGATTTGTTGTCATCGCGATTTTCGCCCTCGCCGTTTCTGCCTGCGGTTTCCATCTGCGCGAGGAAGTGCGCTTGCCAAGTGGCATGCAGCGCGTTGCGCTTGAAGGTGTCGATTCGATCAGTCCGCTCGGGAGCGATCTGCGCAAGGCGCTGACCCGCGCCGGCGCACAGGTGGTCGAAGGTTCGGCCGAGCGCAGCGCCGTGCTGCGGATCAGCAGCAACACGATCCGGACCGACGTGCTTTCCGTCGGCGGCAATGCGCGTGCCAACGAATACACGATCCGCTATTACGTTGAATTCGACGTGGTCGACGCATCGGGTTCCAGATTGCTGCCCGTGCAGACCATCGAACTGACCCGCGATTTCACCTTCGACGCATCGCAGGCCCTTGGCATTGCTGCCGAGCAGGATCTGCTGACCGAAGAGCTGCAACGCGATATGGTTCAGGCGATCCTGCGCAAGCTTGAGGTGCTCGGTCGCGAGACTCCCGGCTGAGTAGCCAGCCGCACCGAACACGACGCACGAGTTGAGCGCAATGATCGACTTCTCTGTGCTTGAGGTCATCCTCGAACAGCTCATCCTGCTGCTGATCGGCTTTTCAATCTGCTCTGCTCTTGTCCTTCTGCTCGCCAGCTTCACGATTTACGCTTCGACCGGCGAAGGGCTGCTCGCACGCATCTCGGGTCGAGTTCTGGTCGCTGGACTTGCGCTGCTGCAGGTCTGCCACTGGCTGGTCCTGACCGGCCGAGCGGATTGGTTTGGCACGTCGGGATATGTCGTCCTGCTCTATGTCGTCGCGCCGGCGTTCTACCTTTTCTTTCGCGGCGCCTTGCAGGTGCAGGCCTCCGAGCGACTGTGGCATCTGGCGTTTTACGCTCCGGCAATCGGTGCGGCGTGGATCGATCCGGCGATCGCGATTCCACTCTCGTTTCTGTTCGGCACGATTTTCGCCGTGCATCTTGCCGTGCTGATCCTGCGATTGCGATCACAGCGCCGGCTTTTCCGCGTCGAGATGTTCGCCCTCAGCCTATTCGCGTCGATCGCGATATTCATCCTGCTACTCGGACTTGCATCGCCGCTTTACGGGCCACGCGCTTTCACCCTGGGCTACGCCGGCATGATCGGCCTTGCCTCGATGCTGGCTTTCCATGTGCTCCTGCATTTTCCAGACATCGCGAGCAAGACGATCGAAGCGGTGGCGACGAGTTATGCCGTGTCGACCCTCGAACACATCGACCGCGAGCAGATCGTGGCACAGCTTCAGAAGCTCATGGACGAGGAGGTGTTCGTCGACGAGACGCTGAAGCTTTCCGGCCTCGCACGCATGCTCGATCTCAGTCCGCACCAGTTGTCGGAGCTGATCAACACCCAGTTCAGCATTGGTTATTCGCGTTACATCCGCGAGCACCGGGTTGCCGCGGCGAAGCGCATGCTGGTCGCCGAGCCCGGCGCTTCGGTTCTTTCGGTCGGTCTCGCGGTCGGATTCACCTCGCAATCGAACTTCTACGCCGCTTTCCGCGAAATCACCGGCGAAGTGCCGGGCCGGTATCGCGAAAACAAGCTCCGCCGGGCTGAGCCTTATCCGACTTGATCATTCTGGAATGGCCCAAGTCATTGATGCGAATGGCCTGTCTCGCCAAGCAGTGAAAATTTATTCCTGAACTGTCATTGCGGAAGAAGCGTGATTCGATCGACGTCAGCCTGCCTCCACTTTCCCGATGGAGGCGATACCGATGTTCGACGATGGATCCATCACGGTCTACTACGACGGAGATTGCCCCGTCTGCAGCCGGGAAGTCAGCATCTATCGGCGTCTGGATCGAGCTGGCCGCATCCGCTGGCAGAATCTTGCGGTCGACCTTGATGATTCGCTCGACGTTGAAGCAGCATTTCGACTGCTGCATGTCCGCGACTCCGATGGGGCCATGCACATTGGTTTTGCTGCGCATCTAGTCATGTGGCAATCCCTGCCCGGATTCCACCTTCTTGCCTGGACCTTGCGATGCTGTCGTCCGGGCCACGAAATCGCTGAACGCATCTATCTCTGGTTGACCGCACGAAGGCCTGGACTGGTCCGTCGGCAGCGCGCTGAGGGAGGCTCGAATGCGTGAGTCTGCCGTTGAATGGCGTGATCTGGTCGTGCTCTCGCGTCGCGAAATCCTGGTCGAATTGACCCTTCCTCTGCCCTGGCTGGTGGCCGCTATCATGGCGGCACAGGCTGGTCGGACTGGATGGGCTGTTCTCGCCACCCTGGTCATGTTCATGATGGGCCTGCGCGTTGCCCACAACGCGTTCCACCGCAATCTCGGCATTTCGCGCAGCGCAGGTGATCTGGTCATGTTTACTCTGAGCGTGCTGCTCGGCGGCGCGATGCATGCAATCGAGTACACGCATCTTCGCCACCATGGTAATTGTCTCGCCGACGATGACATCGAGGGGCGGATCGCTCACCTTGGATTCTTCAGTGCGGTTTGGCACAGCCCGATCTATCCGTTGCAGATCCACTTGATCGCGATGCGCGACGGATCGCCACGGCAAAAGCGCTGGATCGTCCTCGAACTTGCTGTTGCAGGCCTGCTGCACGCGGCGATCTGGCTGGGCGATGAAAGTGGCCTCAAACTCATGGCGACGTGCCTCTATTTCGCGAACGCGAGCGCGCCGTTGGTCGGAATCTGGGCAGTGCACCGAGAGTGCCTGGTTGGCCGTTTCAACGCGCGCACAAGTCGCTCGATGCTGCTGAACGTATTGACCGTGAGCCTGTTCAAACACCTCGAGCACCATCTGTATCCAGCAGTCCCCACGTGTCATCTGCCGATTCTGGCGAGGCGACTAGATTCGCTATGGCTGGGTCATGCTTCGCCGCCCAGCGTGCTCGACTGGCGGCGGGCGAAGTATTCCAGATTCGCACCGACTGGATCGCTCGTGGGGCCGGATATTAGGCGGTCTACTACATAGGCCGACGCCTCCCATGCACTGCATCCGCGTTTCGATCCTGCAGAGTTCTGTGGAAAGCGGGTTTGCGGGTTGCCGATACGCTTTCGCGGATGAACCAGATTCGGACTGGCTCGATTGAGCGCGCTCAGGCGAGAAAAGGAATCGGCATTGACGGACAGTGTCACCAAGTTACTTGAGTGACCTGTTCAGGAAAATGCACTCGTCCGTTTCCATGGTGACCGCTGCGCCGAGCGTTTGATTCAGCCCAAGGGTCAATTATCTTCAGGGTTCGACAGGTGGGGCTTGTCTGTTTGGAAGGGCTGGCCTAACCTTCTACGCTTGAAATTGCTGCAATCACGAATCGAGATCCTGGTTCGCCGTGCTGCACCAGCGAGATGGTGCTTAGGGAATTACGGTTTCAAGCAGGCGGTCGTCGCGTCGGATGGCGCGTTTATTGCTTCGCAGCTGAAGTGTTTTGACTTGCCAAGCACCATTGATTTTTTGTGACGCTACCGGGGATAACCGTGCAAAATCTTTTCAAGTGGCTTCTGGCCGCTGTCGTCCTTTTGGCTGCAGGCAGCGCCATGGCCCAGCAGACCTTCACCAAGACGCGAATCAGCGGCGCTGGACCGTTCAACACGAACACCACGGTCACCTACCGCCTGCAGGGATCCTGCAACAACCTGACCTCCGGCTGTGGAACTCTTCGAATCGAAGATGCGTTCCCGCCTGAGCTGGTCGTCGGCAGCTGCCCGGTGTCTTCGTTCTTCAACACGATTACCTGCAGCGCCGGCAGCAATACGCTGATCCTGGTGCGCAACAGCTATGCGGGAGGCGACAGTTTTTCGCTGGACATCAACCTGCGCATCACGCAGGCGATCACGTTCGCGGTAACCGATGTGGTCAATCGCGCGGTCGCCGGTATCAACGGTTTCGTCTGTCCGGCACCGCCACAGAACGTGGTTTTCGGTGGGCCGCGACCACCCATGCCCCCGGACACCGCGAATTGTACCTACGCTGAAGCGCTACCGATCAGCGTCAATGCGCCGACCCCACAATATGTCGCGCGCAAGCAGCGCCTTGATCCGGCCCCGCCGGTCACAGTGGCTGCCGGCCAGGCCGTGACTTATCGCGTGCAGCTCTGTTCACTTAGCGGCAATGGCAACCTGCCGATCACCAATGCAACCCTCGTCGACACCTTGCCGAATATTCCCGGCCTGATCATCGAGGATGCCGGTGGCGGTACGGTTGGGGGCGGCTCGCCGCAGACCATCACGTGGAATCTCGACGACACGACGCCACCGCCGACCGGCCTGCAGGGCATCAATACCGGGACGGCCTGCGCGAATCGCCAGTTCATCGTGCGTTACCCGTCTGGACTTGCGGTTGGCACAGCGATCAACAACGTCGTCAATGCCACGGTCGTGCCGGTCAGCGGACCGCCGCCGGCAGTCGGTCCGGGCACGCGCAACGATACGATCGGTGCGCCGACGCCCGATGGAACCTCGAGCAAGAGCGCACCCGACGTGGCGCCGGGCGGCAGTCAGATTGTCTACAGCATCAATGCCAATACCAACAATGCCAACGTGCGTGTGCCCAATTTCACCGTTGTCGAGCGCTTCCCGCAGGCGCTGGCTGCATTGCCTGCTGGGATCACATTTGCCTCGGTCAGCAGCGGACGCTGGAACTCGCCCGCGGATGGCGTCGTCGCCAGTGACATGCGTGCGACCATTGAGTACACGGTTCTGCCGGTCACGGCAGGCAACTACTGCGACTTCTCCGCAGTCACCGCATTGGCCACGAATATCGCCAGCCCCGGCGCATCAATCACTTACAACGTGCCTGCAAGCATTGCGGCCAGTGCAACCTGCCTGCGCTGGGTGTTCAGTGACTTCGGCTTGAACGGCTTCGATACGCCGCGAAATTTTGCCTTCACGACCTCGCCGCAGGTGCGCTACGACGTCGGCACCAGTCCTCCGGTCGTAGTTCCATCGGCAATCGAGAATTGCACCTATGTCAGCTACACAGGCGGTCCGGCTTCGCCGCCCGTGCAATGCGCCAACGTGCGCGTCGAGAACGGCACACCATCGGTGCGCCCGGGCAAGTCCGCCACGCCGACCACTGCCCCGCCGGGCGGCACAATCGATTTCACCCTGAGCGCGGATCATGTCAATGGCGACAGTACGGCGCCGATCATCAATCCGGTGCTGTCCGACTGGCTGCCGATCCAGCTCGAATTCGTCAGCGTCGTCAGTACAACGCCGGGTGGCGCAGCCGTTCAGGTGACGCAGAACTACGGCAGCACCGGGCGCACCCTGGTCCGTGTCAGTTTCACCGGTAGTTTCGCTGTTGGCGCCACCGGGCCGCGCGCGGTCATACGCGCCCGTGTCCGCGAAGGTGTGCCGGCCAATCCGACCCCGGCCGCACCGTATGTCAATGAGATGGCCGTGTTCGTCGATCCGGGCCCGGTGTCGGGAGAGTTCACCTGTCCGAACAACTCGGCGCCTACCATCGACACGAATGATCTCAACAACAATGGCTCGACGACGGATGTAATGTGTCCTGCCTCGGCTACTTTCCGCGTCAACGAAGTATTCCTGCTCGGTGGCGAGAAGTGGGTCGAGGGCGATCCGGCCCTGCCGATTGTCGGCGATCCCTCCCAGTCCGGCGTCGCGACCAATAATTCGACCTGCCCGGACTACGACACGAGTTTTGGCGGACCGGCATCAGATTTCACGCGCTTTCCGTGCGTGGCGCGCACCGACCACGGTGGCGCGTTCCGCTACCGCTTGCGCCTCGCCAATGCCGGCAATCGCCTGCTCGAGAAATATGTCGTGTATGACACGATTCCGTTCATCGGCGACTCCGGTGTTGGCGAACCGCTGATCGGAACGCCGCGCCTGAGTCGCTGGGCACCCGTCCTCGATGGCGCGTTGACCTCGACCGTCGTCGTCCCGGCGCTGATCCAATTGATCAATCCGGGACTTGATCCGGTCGCCTATGCAACCGACGCGGCGGTTCAAATCGAGTACACGACGACACCGAATTTCTGCCGCGGCCAAGTGCGCACGGCCAACTACACGCCGGCGCAGTCTGGAACCACGACAATCGAAAATTCGTTCCCCTCGGGCTGCACACCCGGCACATGGTCCACGGCGGTGCCGGTGCCTGCGTCTCTGGCAACTGGATTCCGAATCCGCGCATTTTCCGACCTGACCACGCCGAATGCGAACACCAAGTGGGTTGCCGGGACCTACATCGAAGTGAACGTGCCAATGCGTGCGCCAGCCACTGGTGCACCGCCCAGCTATGTCGGCGGAACCTCGCCAAACATTCGCGGCAACACTTCTGTGTTCAATCCGAGCTGGAATTCCTTCGCTCACCGAGTCTTCCAGGAAAACGCCACGATCGCCGCCGACCTGTTGCCAACGGCCGAGCCGCCGAAAGTCGGCGTCATCCTGCCCGAGCGCTATCGCCTCGGAAATCTGGTCTGGCGCGACGATGGAGCCGGAAATCCGATCCAGCGCAACAATGGTCTGGCGGACGCGGGCGAACCCGGCATCAATGGCGTCAACGTCCTGCTATGTCGGGATACCGATGCCACGCCAGGACCGAGTTCCGGCGATACCCTCGTTTCGACAACGACGACCGCAACGCTAGCGGGCAATGTAGGCAAGTACGCCTTCAGCGACCTTCTTGCCGGCAATGACTACTACGTCGCAATCGCGAATGCGCCGATCCAGGTCGCATTGAATGGTCTTTTCTCCACGGTGCCAAACGAGACTGACCCGAATCTGGATGTCGACAACAATGACAATGGCGCCCTGCTCGGAGTCACGGTCTGCGGAAACAATCCGAATTCGATCGCTTCAGGGCTGATTTCGCTGGGTCCGGTGGCGGGTACGCCGCCGACTGCTTCAGAGCCAACCAACGAACGTCTGCGTGTTGGTGGAGCCAATGACGACAACGACGGCAATACGGTGTTCCCGGATTCCGCCTCGAACTACAGTGTCGACTTCGGTTTCATCCAGCCTGCTGATCTTGGCGATCTGCCGGACAGCTTCGGCACCGTGATTGCAAGCAACGGCCCGGTCCATCCAGTGATCAACGCGTTGCGTCTTGGCGCAACCGTCGATACCGAGATCGATGGACAACCGAGCGTTGGCGCCGATGCTGATGACAGCAACGGTACGCCGGATGACGAAGATGGCGTGATCGTCGCCGACCTGACTCATTTTGTCGGCGCACCGGGCAACGTCCGGGTCAGCTACACCAATCCGAATCCCGGTGCCGCCTCGGCGCGCATTTGCGGCTTCATCGACTACAACGGCAACGGCACGTTCGGCGCCGGCGAAACGAGCAGTCTCGACGTGGGCAATGGAAGCGGTACGGCGACGCTCGCGTTCGGCACGGTCCCAGCCGGCTTCACCGGATCGACCTATGCGCGGTTCCGCATCAGTTCCGATACCGCTGCGACCTGTTCGCCAACCGGCCCGGCCAGCGATGGTGAAGTTGAAGACTACGTGGCCGATGTGCAGGATGCGGTCGATTTCGGTGACCTGCCGGATACCGCAGCCGGTGTCGGTACTGGCAACTACGAAACGCTGCTCGCCAATAACGGACCACGCCATATCCTGCGACCGGGTCTGCGCCTCGGTGCCTGCGAGGATGCCGAGATCAACGGCCAGCCCGGTATCGCTGCAAACGGCGATGATCTAGGCGCCGGCACCTTGACCAATGGCACCTGTGCGGTGGCCAACGATGACGAAGACGCAGTTGATCCGACATCCCTGGCCTTCTTCACCGGGGCTCCGGTCAATGTCTCGGTGCTTGCGACGAATACCGTCGGCACGGGTGCGACGCTGTGCGGATTCATCGATCTCAATGGCGATGGCGATTTCGCCGATGCCAGCGAAACAGCAACGGTTCCAGTCGCGAATGGCAGCAGCAATGTGAGCTTCCCGCTCAGCTTTGGAGTGGCGCCCCCGGGAACCGTGGCCGTGGGCTATGCGCGTTTCCGACTCAGCACGGCTGCCGGATGCTCTGCCAATGGTGCGGCGGTAGATGGCGAAGTTGAAGACTATACATTCACAGCAACCATCACCGACCTGGGCGACTTGCCCGATACTGCGGCCGGGACCAGCGCCGGGAATTACCAGACCGTTCTCGCCGATGGTGGCGCGGTGCATCCGATCATTGCCGGCCTGTTCATGGGCAGCCTGGTCGATGCGGAACCCGATGGTCAGCCCGGCGTGCTTGCGAGTGGTGACGATGCGCAGACCAGCGATGACGAGGACGGTGTGGATACTGCCAGCCTGGCGTTCGTGGTCGGCCAGCCCGGTTCGGTAAACGTCGCCGCGACCAACCTGACCGGAAACAGTGCGCGCCTCTGCGGCTTCATTGATTTCGACCAGGACGGCAATTTCCTCCCGAGCATCGAAATCAGTTCCGTGGTGGTCCCGAGCGGCAGCAACAATGTGACGTTCCAGTTGCCGTTCACCAAACCGCTGAATACGCCGAGTGGCCCGACCTTCGCCCGTTTCCGACTAAGTACGGATGTTGCAGGGACCTGCGCGGTAGCCGGAGTCGCCAGCAATGGTGAGGTCGAGGACTATGTGGTCAGCGTGCGTCGCGTGGATCTGGGCGACTTGCCGGATACGGGCGCCGGCACGGGTACTGGCAATTACCAGACCCTGATCATCGACGGCGGTCCGCAGCACGACATCGTGACCGGGCTGTTCATGGGCGCGAGTGTCGACAATGAAGCCGACGGCCAGCCGAGCACGAATGCCGATGGTGATGACCTTGTCGGTGGTGGAGCAGATGACGAAGATGGTGTTGTTGTTGCCGACCTGGCTGACATCCAGGCCGGAACACATTCGGTCCGGGTAAACGCAACCAACCTGACCGGCAGTGTCGCGCGCATCTGCGGCTTCATCGATCTGAATGGCGATGGCGACTTCGTCGATCCCGGCGAAAGCACGATGCAGCCGCTGGCAAATGGCAGCACCAACGTGCAGGTTTCACTCAGCTTCGGTCCGGTTGAACCGAGTTCACCGCCGAGTTCATATGCGCGTTTCCGCCTGAGTACGGCAACCACTCCGTGTACGCCGGCTGGCGCTGAAGCCGATGGCGAGGTTGAGGACTACGTGGTTACGTTCCGTCCCTACGATTTCGGCGACTTGCCGGATAGCGGCGCAGGCACCGGTGTCAACAATTACAGCACCCTGTTTGCCGATAACGGTGCTGCCCACGGCATCGTTCCCGGACTGCATATCGGCGCTTGCGTCGATGACGAGGCGGATGGTCAGCCAACGCTTGGTGCGGATGGCGACGACAATGCCGGTGGCGGCTTCACCAGCGGTACTTGCGCTGTGTCCGGCGACGACGAGGATGGCGTACAACTGCGCTCGATCTACAACGAGGGCAGCCCGACCACGACCCCGGCTGCGGTCACCAATACCACGGCCAATCCGGCGATCTTGTGCGGCTTCATCGACTGGAACGGCAATGGCAGCTTCGGTGATCTGAACGAAACTGCTCAGATTCCGGTTCCGGCTGGAACCAATAACGGTTCGGTGATCCTCGATTTCGGCGTGGTTCCGGCGGGCAACGTGGCTAGTCCGTTCGCGCGCTTCCGCCTGTCCACCGATGCGGGTTGTTCGCCGACCGGTGTCGCCAGCGATGGCGAGGTGGAAGATTACGTTGCCGACAGCACCGGTGGTGCGATGAGCCTTGGCAATCTGGTCTGGGAGGATCTCAACAACGATGGACTGGTGACCGTTGGCGAACCCGGCATCCCGGGCATCCAGGTCAACCTCTATCTTGATGCCGACAACAACGGAACGCCGGATGGTCCGGCCATCGATGGCGCGCTGACTGACGGCAATGGGAACTACCTGTTCAGCGCGTTGTTGCCGGATACCTATCTGGTCGAGATCGTCGCGCCGTCCCGCTACACGGTATCGACCGGCACCGGACGTCGCTGGCTGCCGACGGGCCCGTACGAGCCAGCACCGGATCCGGACAACGACATCGACAACGATGACAACGGCACCTTGAACGGCACCAGTGTCTGGTCTCTGCCGGTCACGCTGACGGCGAAGGGTGAGCCCGTCAATGACGGTGACACCGATTTCAACTCGAACCTCAGCGTCGATTTCGGCCTGTTGACCAATTTCGATCTGGCCCTGCGCAAGACGCTCGCACCGGGACAGTCGATCAACGTCAAAGCCGTTGGAGACAACGTGGATTTCGTCATCACGATCTTCAACCAGGGCACGATCGCGGCGACCGACATCACGATTACCGATAGCTTCCCGATCCAGTTTGCCTTGAACGACCCGGCGTGGACTGCATCGGCGGCGAATCAGGCCAGCATCTCGATTCCGGGTCCGCTGGCACCGGGGGCAAGCATCACGGTGCCGATCCGGTTCACCCTGGTGCAGGCATTCGGTGGCGCCGTGACCAACATGGCCGAGATTTCAGATGCCAATGACGAGAACGGCAATCCGATCCGTGACAAGGATTCCGATCCGGACGCCGATTCTGACAATGACGGAGCGCCGGTTGACGACGCCATCGACAACGAAGGCCAGGATGAAGACGATGCGGATTTTGCAGTGGTCTACATCACGGTCGGCATCCCGACCCTGAATCAGTTCGGACTGCTCGCGATGATCCTGCTTCTCGGTGTCTTCGCCAGCCGTCGACTCGTGCGCAAGACACGCTGATCGAAGTAATGCGAGAGCCTCCCCGGATTACCGAGGGAGGCTCCCGCGATTGCTCGGGACCTCGTTGCGCGTTGATTCGCGGTGGCTTCGCCCTTGAGCGACTTATCGACAGTCGGAGTCTCGTACAATCGGCCCATGCCTGCACGAATCTCTGATCTACCGCGATTGCTCGGCGCCAATGAACTCAAATCGGTCTGGTTGATTGCCGGTTCCGAGCATCTGCTTGTGCTCGAGGCGGCCGATGAGTTGCGTGCCCGTGCTCGCGCTCTTGGCTACACCGAGCGTGAGATCCACGATGTCGATCATCGCTTCGACTGGAATGAGCTGGCCATGTCCGGTGCGGCAATGTCGTTGTTCGCGACGCGCCGCGTGATCGAATTGCGTATGCCGACCGGCAAACCGGGTCGCGAGGGCTCGGCTGCGATCAGTGCCTGGTGCGCAGATCCGCCGCCCGATACCTTGCTGATGATCACGACCCAGGATTGGAGCAAGTCGCACGAAGGCGCCTGGTACAAATCGGTCGATCAGGTCGGCGTGGCGATGCCGGTGTGGCCGCTCAAACGCGAAGAAACGCCGCGCTGGATTTCCGCGCGCATGAAATCGCGAGGGCTCAAAGCCACGCCGGATGCAATTGAGCTGCTGGCCGAGCGCATCGAGGGCAATCTGCTCGCCGCCGCTCAGGAAATTGACAAGCTCTGCCTGCTGGTCGGCGACAGCTTGCTCGATATCGACACACTCGAAGCCAGCGTTGCCGACGATGCGCGATTCGATGCGTTCCGCCTCACCGACGCGGCGATTGCCGGTGACGCAGCGCGCGCCTTGCGCATGGTCGAAGGATTGCGCACCGAGGGCGCCGAAGCGATTCCGCTACTCGGCTGGTTGCTCAATCAACTGCGCGTTTTGTCGCGACTTTCCAGTGCCGGCGGAAACCTCAATCAGGCGTTCAAGAACGAACGTATCTGGGATGCCAAGCAAGACGGCTTCAAACGTGCGCTTCGGGCTGGCGATGCCGCACATTGGGAGCGCTGCATCGTTCATCTGGGTCGCATCGATCGCATCGCCAAGGGGCGTGGAGCAGGCGATGTCTGGCGCGAGATCGAGCGCCTGATCGCGGCGATTGCCAAGCCGCGCCATGGTACCGAGTTGCTCGGCGCAGACTCCTGATCGGCGCGCGCGATGGTAGCGACTAGCGATCAGCAAAAGCATCCGCTTGCCATCCTCGGCGGCACCTTCGATCCAGTCCATCTCGGGCATCTTCGCGTAGCTTGGGAAGCGGCGGAATTCCTCGGCGCCGACGTCTACATGATGCCGGCCAATGTGCCGCCGCATCGCCCGCAGCCTGTAGCCAGCGCCGAACAGCGCGTCGCCATGTTGCGTGCTGTACTGCAAGGACAGGATCGACTGATTCTCGATGAGCGCGAATTGCAGCGAACCGGACCTTCCTTCACTGTTGATACGCTGCGCGGGTTGCGCAAGGAAATCGGCTCGATGCGACCCGTCGTCCTGCTTGTCGGCGCCGACGCGTTTTCCGGGTTGGCGAGTTGGCATCGCTGGCAGGAACTGTTCGATCTTGCCCATATTGGCGTGCTTACGCGAGCCGGCCACGAAATCACCGAATCGCCCGAGCTGGCCGCGCAGACCCGAGTTCGCAAAATTTCCTTCGCATCGGATCTGCAGCGATCCGCATTCGGATCAGTGATCGAGATCCGCGTATCCGCGCTCGAGATATCGGCGACACATATCCGCCGCGAACTTGCTGCAGGTCGCGAACCACGCTATCTGGTTCCCTCAAGTCTGCTGACTGATCCCGGGTTGCTGGCGCCGTATCGCTGATCGAGGTTTCTGGTTGAAGCCCTGATTTCTTGGCAGGTATGGCCGGTCTTCCAGGCGTCGCGAAACGGTCACGCACCGACCAGAATTTTCGGGATCTTCCGCGAGATGCGACGGGTTGTGCCCACGTGCATCGACACTCGGTTCGCGAAAAACCCGCTTGTCGAAGTCGCGAGCAATCCATGCTCTTGCGCTGCGTACCCTGCATGATGTGTACTTCGATACGCAGCGACGACACGGCGCGTTCAAGACGCTGTTGGGAGGCAGGGTGGGAGAGACCCTGGTCACCGTTTGCGACATCGCGCGCCTGGCGCGTGAACTGAATCGACATGGGGAGGTTTTCGATGGCCAAACGGTCAGGTTTGCTGGTTTCGCGCGCTGGTTCGAAGCGCCGCGGATTGAGCGCGATTTTCGGGGTCACGCTGGGTCGATTCCTGAGCTGGACCTTCACCGTGGTCAGCCTTGTGCTGATCCTTGTTGCGGCCGGGTTCGTGGTGTTTGTGCTCTATCCGGTGAAGACAATTCCGGCCTTCGAGAAGGTCGATGCCTACGCCTATCTCGATCAGGGCTGGGGCAACTCGGCGGATTCTCCTGATCGGCAAACCTATTACTACACGCCGCAAGGTGCGTCATTGCCACAGGGTGCGTTGACCACACCGTTGCGCTACAACTGGTTCGTGAACCTCGAGATGCCGCTCGACGAGCAGCGTTTCGCGGCGCCCGAGCACATGCAACGCTATCGCTTCATTGTCGATCCGCAGCCGACGGCGGCGAACCCCGATCGGCTGCCGGTCGGATTCTCGCGTCACTACGACGCTGCACTTGGGCAGAACGTGCTCGATATCACCTGCGCGGCCTGCCACACCGGCGAAATCCATGTGCAGAACGAAGGCAAGACCGTGGCGATCCGCATCGACGGCGGCCAGGCCATGCACGAGTTCACCAATATGCAACGTGGTGCGTTCGGACCGACCATGGTCGCGTCGATGATTGCCACCTGGACCAATCCGTGGAAATTCGACCGCTTTGCCAAAAAAGTGATCGGGCCGCGCTATCCCGAAGGCAAGTCCGCATTGCGCGGCGAACTCTGGGACACGATCAAGGCGTTCGCGGCCCAGGGACAGAACAGCCCGCTGCGACATCTGTATCCGGTCGAGGAAGGTTTCGGCCGGACTGATGCACTCGGTCGCATCGCCAACACGGTGTTCGGCGATCACTTGAGCGTCGACAACTATCACGAAGCCAAGGCGCCGGTCAGCTATCCCTACGTCTGGAACATCTGGAAGTTCGACTGGGTGCAATACAACGGCTCGGTCAAACAACCGCTGGCGCGAAATATCGGAGAGGCGCTCGGTGTCGGTGCGGTGATCCGGCTTGCCGACGACTATGGAAATCCGATTCCGGCGCAAGAGCGATTCGTCTCGTCGGTCAGCGTGCCGAATCTGAATCTCATTGAGCACACCTTGCAGAAACTGCAGCCGCCGCGCTGGTCGGAAGATCTGCTCGGTGCGGTCGATCCGGCGCTTGCCGGGCACGGCAAGTCCTTGTTCGAAGCGAATTGCGTCGGCTGCCACGGTCCGCATCCGGCTGATCGCGCCGAACAACTGGCGAATGCGCCGGGCAAGCCGTGGCCTGGAACCGAATGGAAGATCGAGGTAATTCCAGTCGAACATATCGGCACCGATTCGAGCGAAGCGAACGGTTTCGTCACACGCCGCTACGATCTTGGTCAGGCCGGAATCACGCGCGAGGAAGTCAGCCGCGTGCTGCGCCCTCAGTTGATCCGCAATCTCGCCCGCAATGCGCGCTGGCATCTCGATGACGTCATCGCCGCGCGCGCAGCGGCGGGTCAGGACCCCGGTGGTTTGCCTGACTTGCTGGTGACCTATCCGGATCCAGATGCCGATCCGGTTGCGACGATTCCTCACGACAGCTTTGCCGCGATCGCCGCCGAAATCGGCTCCGCTGACACTTCGTCGGCAAGCGACGCGCCCTCGTGGGAATGCGATCTCGCCTGCAAGACGCAGACGCTTCGCGAAGATGTGACGCGCGGCGAGTCGGCCATCGACGCCCAACTCGCCCAGCTCGATCTGAGCCGCGTCAGTGAGGGGCAGGGGCTCAATATTCTCGGCTTGATGATCAAGGCCAAGTATTTCGCCGACAACAATATTCCCTGGGATCGTCAGCAATGTCTGGGCGGTTTCGGCACGCTCGACTTGCCGCAGCAGATCGCCGGCTACAAGCCGAGGCCGCTCGAAGGAGTCTGGGCGACGCCGCCGTTCTTGCACAACGGCTCGGTGCCGAATCTTTACGAGATGCTGCTGCCTCCGGATCAGCGCAGCAAACGCTTCTTCGTCGGCCGTCGCGATTTCGATTCCAGGCATGTCGGCTATGTCAGCGAGCCAGCTGATCCGCAGGAGGCCGATGGCTTCTGGCTCGACACGACCATCGATGGCAACCGCAACAGCGGCCATGCGTTCGTCGCGACCCCGGAACAACTCGCAGCAGCAAGGTCGGATCCGAAAGTGCATCCCTTGCCCTCGGGTGTAATTGGTCCCTTGTTCACCGATGACGAGCGCTGGGCGATCATCGAGTATCTGAAGATCCATCGCGACCTGCCGGAAACTCCGGCGGACTTCACACCGCCGGATTGCTGGCAATGATTGCGCGCGTGCGAACACGCTTCGAGCAGGCGCAGAAACGATGACCAGACCGACCGCGACATCGGGTTACACCTCTGACTTCGAACCGGTGCGCATCGCCGAGCAGGAATGGACCGCGCGGCGTCGTCAGGTAGCCGGTATCCCTGCCGATGCGGGAACGGTCGGACTCGCGTTTTCAGGCGGCGGCATCCGTTCCGCAACTTTCAATCTCGGCGTGTTGCAGGCGCTCGAAGCGGGCGGAATCCTGCGCCATGTGGATTATCTCTCGTCGGTCTCTGGTGGCGGCTATGCGGCATCCTGCTATTCGTGGTTGCGCGCACGACTGCCTGCAAAGCCCGGCGGCAGCGTATTTGCCACTGCGGTCGAGAAAAGTGGTGGCGACGTTCTCGACTGGCTGCGCGGACATGGCAAATTCCTGGTCAGCCATCGTGGCTTCTCGCTGTGGACCTTGATCGCCTCGATCTTGGCGGCCACCTTCGTCAACTTGCTCGTGCTCGGGCCGCCTCTGCTTGCGATCGTCGATGCGATGACACTGGGCTGGTTGCCGGTCAGCTGGCCGGCATGGCTGGCCCTGCCCGGCGGACATGTGCCGCGAGCGCATCACGGCTACTGGTTGTTGCTTGTGCTCGGAGCAACGAGCCTCGCCTTGTTTCCCGTCGTCGCCACGCTGTTTGCCCTGGTCGCGGGAATTCCGCACCTGGCCAACGTCCATCGCGTCGACCGCCTGCGCGTGTTGATGGGTCGAATGATCTCGATCGGCCTGATCTTGATCGCCATTGGATTGATTCCGATTGCAGCGACGCTCGGTGAGATGGCCGAGCATTTTTTTGCCATGCGCTATGCGGGCGTCATCGGCAAGCATGCCGCAGAACTGGTGCCGATCCTCGGCGGCATTGCATCGATGATGTTCGATCGACGCAAGGGTGGCGACAGCAGCGGACGAATGACCACGGTCGGACTGAGCCTGCTCGTCTACGGCTTGTTGATCTTTTGCTATCAAGTCGCGGTACGCGACGACTGGCTGCAATCACCGATCTTCCTCGGATTCGTGGCGCTGTCGGCGATTCTCGCAGTGCTGTGCAATATCAATCGCGTGTCGATCCACGCCTACTATCGGGCCCGCCTCAGTGAGGCATTCCTGCCACGAATAGCGGGTGACGACGAGAGATGTGATCCGGGCAATTTCGATCTGCGCCAGCTTGACGCCGATCACGGCGCGCCTCTGCAGTTGATCAACACGACGCTGAATACGACCAGCTCGAAGAACGAGAAACTGAGCAGTCGCGAGGGTGCAAGTTTCTTTCTTTCCGCGCTCTACGCGGGATCCTCGGCCACCGGCTATCGCCGTATTGATTCGTATGCCGATGGCGACATGGCGCTCTCGAACGCCTTCACGACTTCGGGCGCGGCGATCGATCCTGACATGGTCGATACCAGCGCGCGTTCGGTTTCGTTCCTGATGGCGCTGTTCAACGTGCGCCTCGGCTACTGGGCGCTGAATCCGAAATTTTCCGATCGTCGCGTACCGCCCTGGCCGTGGTGGTGGATCTTCATCGGCCGCGAAATGCTCGGCATCGGCCTCGACGAGACCCGCCGCCACGTGCACCTTTCCGATGGCGGCGGTTTCGAGAATCTCGGCATCTACGAACTGATTCGCCGGCAGGTGCGCTATCTGGTCGTGACCGACGCCGGTGCCGATCCGATGACAACGCTGAGCGATCTCGGACGTGCAATTGAACGCGTACGTGTCGACTTCGGCGCCGAAATCGATCTTGATCCGGATCGCCTCTATCGCCAGCGTGACGATCCACTGGCGCAGCAACCCTTCGTGCTCGGCAGCATCCGCTACGCCGATGGCGGCAGCGGCCGGATCCTCTATATCAAGCCGGCGCTGTGCGGCGGGTTGAGCGCCGATATCTACGCGTATTGGCGAGCCCATCCGGCTTTCCCCGATCAGCCGACATCCGAACAGTTCTTTGCCGAGCCGCAGTTCGAGGCCTACCGTGCGCTCGGCCAGCAGATCATCACCGGAATGCTTGGCGAGACGCCGCCGACGAATATCGACGCATGGTTTCAGCACGTGGAAACCATGCAGGCATCGATCGACTGATTTGACCCGCGCTTACCCGGCGAACACCCTTTCGGGTGGCGCCGGGCAACCACGCTTCAAAGGCTCTTGAGGTATTCGAGCAGGTCGCGTTTGTCTGTTTCCGCGAGTGTCGTCCCGTAGCGGTGACCGACGTTCGAGTTGCCGGCCAGGCTCGTGTCGAATGCACTGGAATGGTCGCCGGCCTTCGAGGCAACACCGACAGTCTGCGGATCGAACTCACGGCTGCCGACGAAGAAGCTCCGGGTTCGCTCGGTCGGCGTTTTCAGAAGGTCGACGAGGGTCGGAACCGAACCATTGTGCAGATACGGTGCCGATGCCCAGATCCCGCTCAACGGACGCGCCTTGTAGCCATCAGGACGGCTGTTCAATGGCGAGCCGACCTCTTCATGGAAGCTCGCTATGGCGTTGCGCGCCGTTTCGAGCGGGTGTCCGAGTGCAGCACCCACCGCGGCATGGACGACGAGGTCCGAGGTCTGCGCGCGCGGCGCGAGTGCGGGTCCGAACACGACGCCCTGCTTGCGCCCTTCGAAGGCCGCGCTGTCGGAGACAGAGTCGAGGAAGTTGCGAGCCATGCGCGGGTCGGTTCCGACTTCCTGCAGCGGTGTCAGCACGGCTTTCAATTCCCTTTTGGGATTGTTGCGATCAGACAACTGATGGCAGGCGATGCATTCCTGCGCGTAGATCGTCTCTCCGCGCTTCAACTTGTCGGCGTCGAGCGCACCGAATATCGACACCGGCCACTGTGGCGCCTGCAGCGCATACAGGTCATTCTCGATCTGGTCGAGATGGGCGAAGTTGATCGACGATGCGTAGCCATCGATGCCGACTTTCTCGGAGACATTCAGTGAGCCGTAAACTGCCATCGCGGTGGTGATGTTCTGCAGCAGCGGGCCTGGCCCCTTGTTCGGTGCCGACCCGTTCCATTGCACAAAATCCAGATGCGGTGCGTCCCAGAGGACCGGGAAACTGACCGGTGCATCGGGTACGCGTCGATTGTCCGGTCGATCGAGGAACTGCACGGCCACCGCATTGAAGATCTGTCCGAACGCATCCATGCGCGAGTGGCCGTAGGGAATCTCGACCCGATTCATCTGGTGGCGGGCATCAAGCTTGTCGGCGAGTGCAGCGACTTCCTGCCTCAATGCGCTGCGTCGATTATCGGCGGTTGCGAGCGCATCCGCGAAGCGCGCGAACACGGCTGCATCGGTGACCGTCGCACGCAGACTTGCGATCAACTGCGCTTCGAAGCGGTCGAAATCGAGGTTGCCCTGACCGCCATCAAGACGGATGTGATGACCCTGGTAACGCACCTCGCCGGTATGGCATGCCGCGCAACCCAATCCGGTCCAGTCACTTCCGTCCTTGTCCGCCTCGTGGGTGAATCCCACCGGAAAGCCGTAAGGATTCGCCGCAGTGGGCGATTCGACCAGGAACCCAAGCGCGTCCAGATGGACATCGCTCATGAATCGCTCGTCGCTGACCGGTTGCTTGAGCACGTTCAGCCACGCAGTGGGAATCAGCCGCGAACCGAATGAAGTGAACCACGCCCGCTGCTGGACCTCGGCGCTCCAACCTTGTTCGAGATTGATAGAGCCTTCGCCTGCAGCGACATCGGAGTCACTTTCGATCGGCTTGTCCGATGGTGCGCACGCAGCCAGGACGACGCCGATGGACGACGTCATCAGCAAGCGGATGATCTTCATTGGCACGAACTCCCCCAACACACATGGCCTGCTATTCTAGGCCCGAACGAACTGCAGCGAATGGTCACGGAGAATCAATCAAGAGTATGCGTGAGCATTGGATCCGATTCGTCGTCGTAACCGCAGTATTCGCATTGGCTGTTGTGGCGATCGCTCAGGCGGCACCGAACAGGATTGACGGTCACTTTTCGTTCGAGCAGGTCATTCCCGCGATGGACGTGCTTGAGGATCCAGGTGGAGTGCTGGATTTCGATTCGGTCAGAACATCGACCAATTTTCGCCCTGCGCCCGAGAAGGGTACCAATTTCGGATTCACGAATTCGACCTGGTGGGTGCGCTTCACGCTGACGAATCCCGATCCGGGTGACCGCCATGTCATCCTGCGTGAAGACTATCCGTTGATCGACCATCTGGATGTGTGGGCGCCAAGACACGACGGCACTTGGTCACACACGGCGACCGGCGATCGAACCGTGTTCTCGACGCGAGAGTTTTCCCATCGAGATTTTCTTTTCGATCTAGAAGTCCCGGCTGCGAGCGAGCGTACCTTCTATGTGCGTGCGGCATCGGGCGGGCCGGTTGATCTGAGCATTTCAATCTATGGCCCACATGCCCTGATCAGCGCCCTGAGCGGCGAGCAACTGGCCTATGGCGCTTATTACGGCGGCTTCGTTGTTCTGGTTCTCTACAACTTCTTCATATTCCTGATCGTTCGGGATCGCGCATTTATTTTCTACCTGTTGTATGCCGCGAGCTACGGTCTCTATTTCGCGATCCACAATGGCCTCGCATTCGAATTCCTGTGGCCGAACAGTCCGGGCTGGGGCAACCAGGCATTGCTCGTGATGCTGTCGCTTTCATTGATCTTCGGCATGCAGTTCACGCGAACCTTTCTCGATACCCGCAACTTTGCGCGTCGACTCGACACGCTCGCCGTCGTCAGCCAGGTGCTCGCGGCACTCGGGCTCGTGGCCTCGTTCTTCATGCCGTATTCGCGTCTGATCCTGCCGGTCGCGGTGCTGACGGTTATCGTCACCTCGTTGATCATGACCCTCGGTACGCTCGGCCTGATCAAGGGATACAAGCCGGCGCGCTATTTCATGATCGCCTGGGGCATGTTGCTGGTCGGCGTGATGGCCTACATGCTCAAGGTGTTCGGCATTCTTCCGCACAGCATGCTGACCCAGAACGGCTTTCAGCTAGGCTCATTGGTCGAGATGGTCCTGCTGTCGCTGGCCCTGGCCAGCCGCGTTCGCGAACTGCAGCGCCAGAGTCGTACGGACACGTTGACACGAGTGCCCAATCGGCGATTTTTCGACGAAGTCTCGGCCAACGAGTTCGAGCGCGCCCGACGCAGCAATAGCCCACTGGCCCTGCTTGTAGTCGACATCGACCACTTCAAGCAATTCAATGATCAGCATGGCCATGCGCGTGGCGACGAGGTGTTGCGGCAGGTGGCTGAACGCCTCAGCAACGGTGTGCGTCGCGGCGACCATGTCTGCCGCTTTGGCGGCGAAGAATTCGCACTCATCCTTCCTGCCACGAATGGGGCGGAAGCGGCGTTGGTAGCAGAATCACTGCGCGCAGTTGTCGCTGAATCGACCTCATCCGACACGCCCATTACGATCAGCATCGGCGTCGCCAGCACGCTCGATCATGATTTTGCAAATGTCGATGAACTGTTCCAGGCGGCGGATCGGGCGCTCTACGATGCCAAGGATGACGGTCGCAATCGAGTCGCACGCTTCAGCGCCTATGCCTGATATGCCATTCGTCGCGCCCTGACGTCGTTCATCCCTCCTGATCCGCATGTTGTTCAATTCCGACTTCCAGCGGCTCGCTCGGCTGACGACACTGACTGTCCACAGCGACGAACTTGTCGCGGCGAATTCGCGCGGCGCTTGCGGCGCAAGGCGCGCAAGGGCAGAACGAAAGGAGTAGTCGGGAATGGCACACGAACTTGAAATCGGGCGAGATCCGGGCCGCGCGTTCGGCGAGGAAGGAGTCTTCAGCAACAGATCATCGGTTGAGCCGGGTGCCGATCATCATGAGCGCAGATACGGTGCGGCCCTGGCATTGTCGGCGACATCCTGGTTTGTCGTCGCCGTGATCGGACAGTGGTTGTTTGTGGCCTACGTGATCGGTTTTTATGCGCGCGCGGCAGTGCAGGGACACATTGAAACCTGGAACCAGGTGCTTCCGCATGGCCATGTTCCGGGCGATATGGCGGGCAACATTGTCGTCGCCGTGCATCTGGCCGTCGCCGCCTTGATCATCGTTGCCGGCTCCCTGCAGGTGATGACTGGCGTACGTCGGCGCTTTCCCCGGTTCCATCATTGGAATGGTCGAATCTATCTGGCGTCGGCCTTCGTCATGAGCCTTGGTGGCCTGATCATGGTCTGGACTCGTGGCACGGTCGGCGGCATGCCGCAGGCGATCGCGATCTCGATCAATGCGCTATTGATCATGGCTTGCGCGATCATGACGGTTCGATATGCGCTGGCGCGCCGATTGGACGTCCATCGACAATGGGCGTTGCGCCTGTTTCTGGTCGTCAGCGGGGTCTGGTTTTTCCGCATCGGCTTGATGTTCTGGATCGCGGTGAACCAGGGACCCGTTGGTTTTGATCCTGAGACGTTTCGCGGTCCGGCGCTCGTGGCCCTCGCGTTCGGTCAGTATCTCGTGCCGCTGGCCATCCTTGAACTTTATTTCCGGGCACAAAGGAGTCATTCGGCAATCGTTCGAGCCGGAATGGCAGGTAGCCTGTTTGGGCTGACTGCGATGACAGCGGCCGGCATCGTCGCCGCTTTCCTGTTCATGTGGTTGCCGATGCTCTGACGATGATCGTCACGTCGATTGCGGCCCGGCCGCTCGCGTTCGCTGATAACCTCATGCAATGACCTCCGTATCGCCGAATCAAGCTTTGCGAAACACGCCGCCGATGTTCGGTTGGCGACGTCTGCGCGTACTCTTGATCACTTGTGCATGTCTCACGGTTTTGATGATGCCGGCCTGGCAGGCCTCGTATGCAGTTTTGCTGGGTCGCTGGATCTTCATCGGCGGCGCCTGCCTGCTGATGTTCGGCTTGTTCGAGCGTTGGCCATCGCGATTGCCACGCTGGATCGCGCGCTGGGTGCTGCAGGTGATCGGCGTCGCCGTAGTCATCCCGTTTGCTGCCTGGTTTGCCTACGTGGTGACGACGCAAGGCGACCCGGTGCCGTTTTGGCAAAACAACGAACGTCTGACCGGATTCGGAATGTTCACGGTGATGAGCTTGCTGATCGCCCCATGGATGGCGGTGGCTGCTTTGATCGGACAGATCAACGGCAAGGCACAGCGCCAGGCACTGGCCTTCGAACTCGAACGCAGCGAACTTGAACGCAAGGCCGTCGATTCGCGCCTGCGCTTGTTGCAGGCGCAGGTCGAGCCGCATTTCCTGTTCAACACCCTGGCCAACGTTCGCGAACTGGTCGATTCCGGTTCGCCGCAGGCCTCGGCGGTGTTGAGCAGCTTGATCGCCTATCTGCGCGCTGCCGTTCCGCGTCTGCACGAACCGGCAACCACGCTGCAACAGGAACTCGAACTCGTGCGTGCCTATCTCGATGTCATGCACATGCGCATCCCGGATCGTTTGCAGTTCATGGTGCACGCCGATGAGTCGGTGATGACGCTGCATTGTCCGCCGATGGCCGTGTTGACACTGGTCGAGAATGCGGTGCGCCATGGCATCGACCCTAGCGAGGCGGGCGGTCGTGTCGAGGTTCGCGTCTTCGAGGAAGGCACGCGCTGTCGCATCCAGGTCGTCGATACCGGGGTCGGCTTGGAGGACACGATCGATGGGCTGGGTACCGGACTTTCGACCTTGCGCGAGCGCTTGCAACTGATGTTCGGTGACGCTGCGCAGTTACGCCTGGTAAACGTGCAGCCGAGTGGCGTCAGTGCCGAACTCGAGCTTCCAGCGCGCCGGGGCGTGCCATGAATCAACGTGGCGCGACTGCGCTGATTGCCGATGACGAGCCCTTGCTGCGCCGCTCGCTGCGACGGATGCTGGCGCAAGTCTGGCCTGATTTGGAGATTGTCGCCGAGGCGCGCAACGGACGTGAGGCAGTTGAGCAGTTCGAAGCACTACGCCCTGATGTGTGTTTCCTCGACGTGCAGATGCCAGGCTTGTCCGGCGTCGAGGCGGCACGTTTCATTGGCCGTCGTGCCGAGCTCGTTTTCGTCACCGCGTTCAGCCGATACGCGATTGAGGCATTCGCGCACGGCGTCCTCGATTATCTGGTCAAGCCGGTCGAGTCAGAACGACTGGCCGAAACCGTCGCGCGCCTGCGCGAGCGACTGCAAGCTGCCCAGGGATCTGTGGATACCGAAGCGCTGGTCGAACAACTCGCCGCACGATTGCACAAGGGGCCAGCGTCGACCACGCTGCGCTGGATTCGCGCTTCGGTCGGATCGGTGGTTCGGGTGATCGCTGTTGATGAAATCGACTATTTGCGTTCCGACGAAAAGTACACCCGTATCGCCTGGCGTGGCGACGCGGACATGCCGGCCGAGGCCTTGATCCGCACGCCTCTGAAAGAGTTGTTGGCACAACTCGATGCGACGCATTTCGTCCAGGTGCATCGCGCAGTCGTCGTCAACCTGCGCGCAGTCAGTCACGTTGTCCGTGGCGACAACGAAACCGGGGCTCTCCATTTGCGTGGTCGTGACGAGGTGTTGCCGGTCAGTCGCAATCATCTGCATCTGTTCAAGCAGATGTAAAGGAGCGGAGCTTCATTCCTTGCTTCGATCTTGCCGACGATCTATTTCGAGAATTCCTGGGATCGACGTTGTCGTCGCGGAACTACGCCTTTTTGGCCTTCAGTTTCGCGACCAGTTCGCCAAGTACGTGCTGGGCTTCTGCGCTGAACCAGCGTTTGGCGAACTCGTCGTCGCCGGCTCCGTTGATGCGGTCGAATTCGGCGTGCAGGTCGGCGCGGGCGATGCGGCGGGTTTCGCTCATCGCTTCGGGCGGATACTTGAGCAGATCCTGCAACCAGCCAATGGCTCGGCCGACGACGAGTTCGGTGTCGATCAGCTCGTCGACGAGGCCGATGCGATGCGCTTCCTCGGCGTTGACCATCGCGCCTGCGACCATCAGACGCTCGGCTCGGTGAGCCCCGAGCAGGCGACGCATGGCGGCCTGGATGATTTCCGGCACAACCAGTCCGACTTGCACCTCGTTGAGGCCTATGCGGAAGTCGCCGCGCGCCATGATGCGGTAGTCGCAGAACAGCGTGAGGACGGCACCGCCGGCCGGACTGTGCCCGGTGATCGCCGCGACAATCGGAATCGCCGAGCGCCCAAGAGCCTCGCAGAGTCCGACGAATTCCGTCCAGAACGCGCCCATCGCTTCGCGATCGAGCTGCAGCAGGGTCGGTACATCGAGCCCTGCCGAAAACAGTCCGGCGTGACCGGAAAGCACGATGCCGCGTGCACCGTTTTTCGGCGCCGCGAGCACGGCCTTGCGCAGGGTCGACACCAGTTCGGGATTGAGTGCATTGACGGGTGGTCGAGACAGGCGCAGTTCGTGGATTGCGTCGTGCTGGATGATTTCGAGTACGGTCATGAAGGGTCTCGGATTCTGTATCGGCGGGTGCGACCTCGGTCACAAGGTTAAGGCGCGCGAACCAGACATTATAGGTCAGCATCGTATTGAATCCGGACGCTCAGCCGATCCGCTGCGGCAATAGGTGTCAGCCGCCGGTCTTCGCAGGGGTCTATCATGCTGATTCACCCTGGAGATGCCGATGAAAGCCATGCAGCGCCTGATCGCGATTCTTGCCTTGATGTTTCTTGTTTCGACGGCTCATGCCGCCGCACAGATCGGGGTTTCCAATGCCTGGATTCCGCAGGCACCTCCCGGTGCGGACATGTTGGCTGGCTACCTGACCCTGAAGAACGAGGGCGACAAGGCGGTCAGTTTGCTCGCTGCGCAAAGCGATCGATTTCGCATGGTCACCCTGCATCAGACGGTCATCGAGGATGGCGTGTCGCGCATGCGCGAGCTGCATTTGATCGAGATGGCGCCGGGCAAGGAGATCAAGTTCAGTCCCGGCGGCATGCATCTGATGCTGATGCAGCCGCGACGACCGGTTGCTCCTGGCGATCGCATCGAGATTACGTTCCTGCTCTCCGATGGCCAGCGTGTGCCTGCAATTTTTGAAGTGCAGGCGGCGGATCCCGATAGCGAGGCGCACTCGCATCACGATTGACTTGGGCCCGCAAATAAAGCTGCATAAACCAGCCGTCAGCGCATTGCGACGCCTTATTTGAATGCCTGATATCGCTTCAGGGTCCGATTGATTGCGTTTTGCTGCAATGCATCGAAGAATGGTGGACTCAGCCCTGAGCCAGTCTTTTCAAGCGAATCGTGAATCAGCCCGACACATTCCTGCCCGATGACGCCCCGTGGATCGTCATCAAGTTTGGCGGTACCAGTGTTTCCACGCGCTCGCGCTGGGACAATATCGCGAGTATCGCGGCGAACCATCAGGCAAACGGCAAGCGAGTGTTGATCGTGGTTTCGGCACTGTCCGGGATCACCGATCTGCTCAAGGGGATTGGTGAGGCCTTTGCCGACGAGACGCGTTGTGCCGAATTGGGCGAAGCAATCGTCACGCGGCATCACACCTTGTTCGGCGAGATGGGTCTGACCAGGCGCAATGCGGTCGATGCCTGGATGATGCGACTCGATCAGCTGCTCGCCGATCCACGTCGCGCGGCCGGGGATCTCGCTTGGCAGGCCGAAGTGCTCGCCTTGGGTGAGCTTGCTTCGAGCACGCTCGGCGGCCTTTATCTCAACGCGTTGGGGTTGACCACGAATTGGCTTGACTCGCGTGAATACTTTCACGCGGAAGCCTTGCCGAACCAGAGCAATTGGGGCCGCTGGTTGTCGGCCTCTGTGCGCGTTCGCCATGATCCTTCGGTCGCCACCGCGTTGGCCCAACGTGGCCAGGTTTTCATCGCCCAGGGTTTCATCGCACGCAGTGGTGAATCGGCGACTGCCGTGCTCGGTCGTGGCGGCTCGGATACCTCGGCGGCGTACTACGGCGCCTTGCTCAAGGCAGAGGCCGTCGAGATATGGACCGACGTGCCCGGCATGTTCAGCGCGAATCCGCGTCAGGTTCCCGATGCGCGCCTGCTCGCGAAACTCGACTACGCCGAGGCGCAGGAAATCGCCACGACCGGTGCGAAAGTGCTGCATCCGCGTTGCATTCATCCGGTTCGCGATGAGCGCGTGCCGATTCGCATCAAGGACACCAACCGCCCCGATCTGCCAGGCACCGAAATCGTCTGGAACACGCAGTCGACCGCGCCGAGTGTGAAGGCGATCAGTTCGCGCAAGGGCATCACCCTGGTATCAATGGAATCGATCAGCATGTGGCAGCAGGTCGGCTTCCTCTCTGATGTGTTCGAGGCGTTCAAGCGCCACGGTTTGTCGGTTGATCTGATCGGCTCGGCGGAAACCAACGTCACGGTTTCGCTGGATCCTTCGGACAATCTGTTGAGCACGGATGTGCTTGCGCGCTTGTGTGCGGATCTCGAAGCGTTCTGCCGGGTCAAGGTGATTGCTCCGTGTGCGGCGATCACCCTGGTCGGTCGTGGCATGCGCTCGATGTTGCACAAGCTGTCCGCGGTACTTGCCGAGTTCGGTGCGCTCGATGTGCATTTGATCTCGCAATCCTCGAACAATCTCAACCTGACTTTCGTCATCGACGAGGCGCTTGTCGATTCACTGATTCCGCGCCTGCACGCTTTGCTGATCCGTTGCGAGGTCATGCGTGTCGGTGATGCGAATGTGTTTGGTCCGAGTTGGCGCGAGCTGGCCGAGGATGTCGTTTCGATTCGTTCGCCGGCGTGGTGGAACAAACAACGTGGCCGACTGCTCGAACTCGCTGCAGAGTCGACGCCGCGCTATGTCTACAGCCTCGATCAGGTGCGTGAACAGGCGCGAGGATTGATCGGCCTCGGCATGGTCGATCGCTGGCACTACGCGCTCAAGGCCAATCCGCACCCGCAGATCCTGCGCACCTTGCATGGTGAAGGGTTCGCCTTCGAGTGCGTGTCCTGGAACGAGGTCGATGCGGTGCGCAGAACGCTGCCTGCATTGCCGGTCGAGCGCATCCTGTTTACTCCGAACTTCGCCCCGCGCGAGGAATATCGCGCCGCACTCGCGGCCGGGGTTCGCGTCACTCTCGATGCGCTGCATCCGATCACCGAATGGGGTGCGGATTTCGCCGGGCGCGAAATTTTCCTGCGCGTCGATCTCGGTGCCGGCCGTGGTCATCACGACAAGGTCAAGACCGGCGGTGCACAATCGAAATTCGGCGTCTCGCTTGACGAGATAGAAACCTTTCGCAGCCATGCGCGTCAACACGGTGCGCGCATTGTCGGGCTGCATGCGCATCTCGGTTCGGGCATTCTCGATGCGCAGCATTGGCGCAGCGTTTACGTGCAACTGGCGAGTCTTGCCGAGCAATTCAATCGCATCGAGGTGCTCGATCTTGGTGGCGGGCTCGGTGTGCCGTCGCGTCCCGACGATGTGCCGCTCGACCTGATAGCACTCGGTGAAGCGCTGGCCGAGGTCAAGCAGGCCTATCCACAATTCGCTTTGTGGATGGAGCCGGGCCGCTACCTGGTCGCGGAGGCCGGTGTACTGCTGGCTCGCGTGACCCAGACCAAGCGCAAGGGCGATGTGCGTTATCTTGGCATCGATACCGGAATGAACTCGATGATCCGCCCGGCCCTCTACGAAGCCTGGCACGAGATCGTCAATCTCAGCCGACTCGATGCGCCTGCCGGTGATCTGGTCCAGGTAGTCGGTCCAATCTGCGAAACCGGCGACGTACTCGGCAACAATCGCAACTTGCCGATCAGCGAGGAAGGCGACGTGATCCTGATTGCCGAAGCCGGTGCCTATGGTGCGGTGATGGCATCGCGGTACAACCTGCGTGAACCGGCTGACGAGGTGATTCTGTGATGTCGGCACGCGGACTCCTTCATCTGTGTGCCTTTTTTTTACCGATGATTCCGGTGCTGCTCTGGCTGGGAGCAATGGGCAAGCGATTCGACGAGGGGGGCGTCATCGCCGCACTTGCGATCGCGGGCCCGGCCGTACTCGCGGCACAGACCGCCGCCTGGTTGCGATGGCGCGCGCTGGATCGGCGCGCACACGCCGGACAGAGTGCGTGGCCAACCGGTCTGGTCATGGCATTGCTCACCCATGCCTTCTTTGGGGCCTATCTCGCGTTGGCGCTAGGCGCGACCGTCGGGCTGCAGGAGTGGAGAGCGGACGGCGCGTTTTGGCAGATTCCGATGCAGGCGATATTCTTCGGTGTCTTCTCGCTGCTTTTCGGGGGAGCAGTCAGCTTGCCGGTGACTGCATGGGTCGCCCATGTATTCTCGCGTCGGCGCGAAAAGGAGTTGGCACTTGAATCTCGTTGATCCACGCAATGCGAAGACGTTTCGTTTTGTCCATCGCGAATATGTTCAGGACGAGGTGCGCCTGGTCTATGCCTTCGACGACGGCCCTGAGTTGATCGAGCGGATCGGATTTCCGGATGCGCCTGCGCTGCCATTGGAGCGACAGCCTGGCTTCGATGCCGCACTCGATCTGCTGCATCTGATCGCTGGAATCAGCTACTACAAGGCCGCAGTTCCGAACGAGATCCGCGTCGAGAGCGCGTCACTCGATCAGGCGACGGCAGATTTTCTCGATGCCTTGTATCTGCACGGACTGGGTGAATTCGCATACCACAACAAGATTGATTTACGCGGCAGAATTCGATTTCCAACTAGTTCTCGTCATCCCGGAGAAGGCCGGGACTATGGTCAGGAAGGGATGAGCGTTTTGCGCCATCGGCATTCTGCGATCAATTTGCCGCACAACACTCTGGTTCCGATCGGCGGGGGCAAGGACTCTCTGGTCAGTGTCGAGATCCTCAAGCGAGCAGGCGAGTCCGCCACGGCGGTCTGGATCGGAAGCTCCGGATTGATCGAATCCTGCGCCCAGCGCACCGGCTTGCCGATGCTCAACATCTCGCGCGCGATCTCGCCCGTTTTGTTCGACTACAACCGGGCCGGGGCGCTGAACGGTCACATCCCGGTGACTGCGATCAATTCGGCGATCCTTGTCGTCGCCGCGATCCTCTACGGACATGACGCAATCGCGTTCTCGAATGAACGTTCCGCGTCGAGCGCGACGCTTGAATATGATGGCGTACCAATCAATCACCAGTGGAGCAAGGGTTGGGAGTTCGAGCGCGGCTTTCGCGATCTCGTACACGCAAGGGTTGCTGCCGATCTCGACTACTACTCTCTGTTGCGACCGCTGTCCGAGCTCGCCGTCGCTTCGCGATTCGCGGCCAGCAATCGCTATGACGAGGTGTTCTCGAGCTGCAATCGCAATTTCCGCATTCTCGGGCCGAAGCCCACCGATCGCTGGTGCGGACAGTGTCCGAAATGCCATTTTGTCTTCCTCGCGCTGGCACCGTTTCTGCCGAAGCCGCGCCTGCTCGGTATCTTCGGGCGCAACCTGCTCGATGATCCGGCGCAGACCGCCGGCTTCGATGCATTGATCGAATACCAGGATCACAAACCGTTCGAATGCGTGGGCGAGGGCGGAGAATCGCGCGCGGCGATGGCCGAGTTGTCGCGTCGCGCCGAGTGGCGGGAAGACGCGATCATCGAACGCTTCGCCCACGAAATCCTGCCGCAGCTGGATCCGGATGAGTTGTCGATCGATGCCTTTCTTGAGGTCAAGGGTGAACATCAAATTCCGGACCACTTGTTTGCGTTGGTCGGGCAACGGAACTAGGTCATGCGCATCGCCGAACTTGCCGACAAGCGCGTCGCGATTTGGGGATTGGGTCGCGAAGGGCGTTCGGTGCATTCGGCCTTGCGTCGTCGCCTTCCCGGATTGGCGCTGACAATTTTTTGTGCGGAGACTGACGTGCAGACGTTGCAGGCAGATCAGAATCTGGACCGTCTCATGATCGGCGCACCGAGCGCGGGTGATCTTTCCGCATACGACGTGGTGATCAAGTCACCGGGCATCAGCGCCTACCGCCCCGAGTTGCTTGAGGCGAGGCGCAATGGAACCCGTTTCACCTCGGCGACAGCATTGTGGTTTGCCGAGCGTCCCGGAGCTCGCGTGATTGCAGTGACCGGGACCAAGGGAAAAAGTACGACCAGCGCGCTGATTGCGCATCTTCTGCGAGGTCTCGGCAAGCGCACCGCGCTGGCCGGGAACATCGGTATGCCGTTGCTTGAGCTGCTCGATCCGTCGATTGAACCGGACTGGTGGGTGATCGAGGTTTCAAGCTTCCAGACCCGCGAGGTGGATCATGCGGATCTGGCGGTGATCACGAATATCGAGGAAGAGCATCTTGACTGGCACGGCAATCGGGATCGCTATGTCGAGGACAAGCTTTCGCTCGCGGCTGTTGCGAGGTCCTTGCTGATCAATGGAACACAGTCTGAGTTGCTTCAACGCACGTCGTCGCATCGACAACGGTTTGTCTATGCCGTTTCAGCGAGTTGGAACGTCGATGCCGCATCGATTCGCCGTGCTGACCGCATCGTCTTCGATCGTTCGCGCTTGACGCTGCCGGGTCCGCACAATGCGCTGAATGCTGCCGCCGCGTTGGCCGCGCTGGAAGCAATTGGTGAGGATGCGTTTGCTGCAGCGGAACATCTGGCGAGCTTCCGACCGTTGCCGCATCGCTTGCAGACGCTCGGTGTTCATGACGACATCACCTGGGTCGATGACAGCATCGCGACCACGCCGCAGGCGGTGATCGAGGCACTTCGAAGCCACGCTGACCGAATCCCTTGTGTGATCGTCGGCGGGCACGATCGTGGCCTGGATTGGCGACCATTCGTCGAGTATGTGCTCGCCTATCCACCGCGAGCGATCATCACCAACGGCGCCAATGGCAATCGCATAGATGCATTGCTGCGCGCGAAACAGGGTGACTACCGACTGCAACATGTCGCAACCCTGAGCGAAGCAGTTGCGGCGGCACGAGAGTTGTCCGACAAGGGCGGCACGATCCTGCTTTCACCTGGAGCGGCAAGTTTCGACCAGTTCCGTGACTACGCCGAACGAGGTCGGCGATTTGCCGAGCTGGCCGGATTCGATGCTGATGTTATTGGTCAGATTGAGGGGCTTGGCATCGCCTGAGCTCTGGATTTTTGGGCGATCACCGATCTCTTGTTTCGTCACCCCTGCGCAGGCAGGGGTCCAGCGACTTTGCTCCATTGAGGCGCGCTCGTTCGTCGAACAACAACTGTTGCGCAACGCGACGAGCGCTCTGAGACGAAGAAAATCCGGCATGCATTCCGCGGATTGATAACGCGCAACAACGCCGCCGTCAGCGAATGCGTATTGCCGCATCAAGTTCAGCCAAACGCTGCGGCGTCCCGACATCGATCCAGTTGCCTTCAAAAAGCTCAGCCGACACGTGTCGTTCGCGCATGGCAGCACGCAACAAGGGCGCGAGGGGAAATCGCGGTGGCGATTCAGCGGCACCTGCGTGATCGCCGAGGCTGGCTTGCCAATCGTCGAACAGCGCGGCGCGATAAATGCCGATGCCGGAATAGGTCAGGCGATCCGGACCGTGTTCGGTGAGCAGGCCGTCAGTACCGAGCGCAAAGTCGCCACCTGCCACATGCGCGGGATTCGGCACCATCAGCAAATGCGCAAGCCGGGTCGGATCGCATTGCAGGCGGCCGAAATCGACATCGGTCCAGATATCGCCATTGATCAGGAGGAACGGTCCTGCACCGAGAAGATCGAGTGCGTTGAGCATGCCGCCGCCGGTTTCCAGCGCCACCGGGCCTTCGTCGATATAGTCGATCTGCAAACCCCAGTGATGGCCATCGCCAAGCACCGCCGGAAACTGGTCGGCGAGGTGCGAGGTATTGATGACAACCCGGCTGATTCCGGCCGCGGCAAGTTTTTCCAAATGCCATTCGATCAGGCGTTTGCCGCCAACTTCGAGCAGCGGTTTGGGCGTTGCATCGGTCAGCGGCCGCATGCGCTTGCCGCGACCGGCAGCAAAGATCATCGCGTGGTTAACGCTCACGGAGCAGGCAATGCGCGGTTGCTGCGGATATCGCGCTGGCCGAGCGCACGTTCGAGCAGCGCGGCTAGATCGTGCAATTCCGGGTAGCGACGGGCGACGTCGATCGCATAGCGCCAGCACAAGGCGAGGTCATTGAGGTACTGGCGCTTGCCATCGCGATACCAGAGTCGACAGAAAATGCCGAGTATCTTGAGGTGCCGTTGCAAGCCCATCAGATCGAACCAGCGCGCAAACTGTGTCGCGCTGATTTCGGGGCCAAGCAGATGCGTCGCTTGCAAGCGCAGTCGATAGGCTTCGACCCAACCTTCGACTCTCTCCGCATCCCATTCGATATAGCAGTCGCGCAGCAGCGAGACCAGGTCGTAGGTGACGGGTCCAATCACCGCATCCTGGAAATCGATGATTGCCGGATTGACCAGCATGCCGGATTCGTTCGCTGCACCATCGTGATCGATGATCATCAGGTTGCGACTGTGGAAATCACGGTGAACGAAGGCGCGCGGCTGCTCATCGGCAGCGTGGACAAGACAAGCGAACGCGGCATCGATGATGTCCCTGTCTTCACGGCTGATCTCATGGCCCAGGTGGCGCTTGAGGAACCATTCGGGCAGCAATTCCATTTCCGTGACGAGACGCTCGCGGTCGTAGGCGGGAAGACCCGTTACATCGACTCTGGTCTGCATGCGCAACAAGGCATCCAGGGCGTCGGCGTAGAGACCATCGACCGTCTTTTCAGCCAATTCGGGCAGGTAGGTTCGCACGCCGAAATCCTGCATCAGGACGAAACCGAACTGGAGATCTACCGACAGAACTTCGGGGGCGTGCAGGCCGGCTGCGCGCAGGCGTGAGTCGATCTCGAGCCAGGCGCCCAGGTCTTCTTTGTCGGGTGGCGCATCCATGACGATCCAGTGTCGCTCGGGATCGGTTTCGGTCGCAGCGAGCGCGATTCGCCAGTAGCTTCTGAAACTGGCGTCCGCCGAGGCGCGGGAAATCTTGAATTCCTCGTTGGCAAGCGCGCCGCGAACGAATTCCAGCAGTGTGGCATGGCGATCGGTAGTCGATATCACGGAGTTGCTCATGGTCGGGATCGGCGCCAGTCTAGCCCGAACATTTCATGGGTGGCGCCGAACTCCGGGGGCGTTGGCTTCAAAGCCTTGCCTTGAGCGGCCGGAATTACAGGGCCGGATCGAAGCCGTCACGAAAAATGATGTCGTTGCCGCAATCCTGATACCAGGGCGAGGTTCCGGTCGCCGCATCCCATTGCGCAGAGGTGGATGGAAACAGAAAATTCGGACAAAGTCGGCTGGCACCGTTGATCAGCGCGTTTGGATCCGGTGCCGCGGGCATCGCGCCGCTCAACTGGTTGTCTGATATGTAGAACGACTGCAATTGGTTCAGTCCATCCAGCGCTGGAATGGCCCCGCTGAGTAGATTATCGCTGACGTTGAAGCTGGCGAGGTTCGCAAGATTCGCCAGTGAGGGGATTCCACCGATGAGTTGATTGTCTGAAAGGTCGAGCTGAAAAAGCGAGGTCAATCCGGATATTTCCGGGAAACCACCATTCAAGTCATTGTTACCGACGACGAACGAGACAAGATGGCTCAAGCTGTTGATCGGCGGTATCTGACCAGTCAACTGGTTGCTGCCGATCGCGAAATTCTCCAGATCCTGCATTCCGGCGAGAGCCGGGATCGAGCCTGTAATCGAGTTGTTGCCAAGGTACAGCAACTTCAGGCTGGAAAGATCCTGCAGATTGGAGGGCAGCGGTCCGACGAGGTTGTTTCCCGCGAGGGACAATTGTTCGACGCTGTTGCCGTCGGCGGCGCAGGTAACGCCAAACCAGGCGCACTCGGTACCGATTCCCCCACCCCAGCCGACATTGTTCGTCCATTGAGCGCCATTCGTACTCGAATACAAATCGAGCAGAGCGGTTCGTTCCGGGGCGGAAACATTCGCTGCTGCCTGTCCCCAGGCGAACAGAAGTGCAAGCAACAACAGAAGGGATACTGATTTCCCGAGAGTCTTTGCGGCCATATCGCGCTGAGGTTGATGCTTTGAATTCATGAGTTGTCTCGTAAGTCTGGGCAAATGGTCGTGTAGGCAGTTTGTAAATGAAATGTTATCGAGATGACCTGTCGATAGGCTGAATCCAACGGGATACGCTCGTTGCGCGGTCTCGTAATCGTCCTCAGATCGCTGCAAATTCAGTTTCCCATCGTCCCATTCGTATGGGCCTTCGCCCTTGATTTGTTACCGCGCTACCTAAATAGTACAATTTCGGTACTGAATGGAGCCGACATGCTACGAGTCAGCAAACTTACCGATTACGCGACCATCGTCATGACCTGCCTGGCTGAAGCCAAAGCTGACGTCATGAGCGCGCAGCAATTGGCTGAACGGGCGCGCCTCGAAGTGCCGACCGTGAGTAAATTGCTGAAACAACTGGCGCATGCCGATCTGGTCGAGTCGCGTCGCGGTGTCAACGGCGGCTATCGGTTGGCGCGCAAGCCGGATCAGATCAGCTTCGCCGATATTGTCACGGCAATGGAAGGTCCTATCGGCATGACTGAATGTTGCGCACAGAGTGGCCTGTGCGATCACGAATCCCATTGTGGGGTGCGCGTCAACTGGCAGCGCATCAGCGACGCAATCCGAATTGCGCTGGAAAGCGTGACCTTGGCCGACATGCTGCACGCCTCGCCCAGGCGCGCAATCGGCATTCCCCTGCGAGTGGCAAGCGCATGAGTTCCCAGACAATGATCAATGATAGTGATGTGGCCGAGCTGGCCCCGAATGAGGTGCTCGTCAGCACTGGAAATGAGCGCATCGTCGAGGCCATGAACCGTCGCTACGAGGCCGGGTTCGTCACCGATATCGAAACCGACAGCCTGCCGCCGGGGCTCAACGAGGACGTCGTGCGCTGGATTTCGAATCGCAAGGGCGAGCCCGGGTGGATGACCGATTGGCGTCTAGCAGCGTACCGACACTGGCTGACCATGATTCCGCCGGAATGGGCGAAGCTTCGCATCGCGCCGATCGATTTCCAGGCGATCAGCTATTTCGCTGCGCCAAAGGAGGGTCCGAAATCGCTCGCCGATGTCGATCCGAAACTGCTTGAGACCTACGAGAAACTGGGCGTTCCGTTACATGAGCGTGCCAAACTCGCCGGCGTCGCGGTCGATGCCGTATTCGACTCGGTATCGGTCGGCACAACCTTCCGCAAGGAGCTCGCCGAAGCCGGCGTGATCTTCTGCTCAATGTCGGACGCCTTGAAGGAACACCCGGAACTGGTCAAGGCCTACCTCGGCTCGGTTGTTCCGAGCGGTGACAACTATTTTGCCGCCCTGAATTCCGCGGTGTTCTCTGATGGCAGCTTCGTGTTCATTCCGAAGGGTGTGCGTTGCCCGATGGAGCTGAGCACTTATTTCCGCATCAATGCGATCAACACCGGTCAGTTTGAACGCACCCTGATCATCGCCGAGGAAGGCGCCAGCGTGTCCTATCTCGAAGGCTGCACGGCACCGATGCGCGATGAGAACCAGTTGCATGCCGCGGTCGTCGAGCTGGTCGCGCTTGACGACGCGAACATCAAGTATTCGACCGTACAGAACTGGTATCCGGGCGACGAGAATGGCCTCGGCGGCATCTACAACTTCGTCACCAAGCGTGGTGATTGTCGCGGTGCGCGGTCGAAGATCTCCTGGACCCAGGTCGAAACCGGATCGGCGATCACCTGGAAATATCCGAGCTGCGTCTTGCGCGGCGATGATTCGGTGGGCGAATTTTATTCAGTCGCGCTGACCCATCACCACCAGCAGGCTGATACCGGCACCAAGATGATCCACATCGGTCGCAACACGAAGTCGAAGATCATTTCCAAGGGCATCAGCGCCGGACGCGGACAGAACAGCTATCGCGGCCTGGTCAAGGTCGAGAAGGGCGCGGCCGGTGCGCGCAACTACACCCAGTGCGACAGCTTGCTGATCGGCAAGAAGTGCGGCGCGCATACGTTTCCGTATATCGAGGTCAAGAATCCCAGCGCCATCGTCGAGCACGAAGCGACCACCTCGAAGATTTCCGATGACCAGATGTTCTACTGCCGTTCGCGCGGCATCGCCGAGGAAGATGCGGTCTCACTGATCGTCGACGGCTTCTGCAAACAGGTATTCCGCGAGTTGCCGATGGAGTTCGCCGTCGAAGCGAAAAAGTTGCTCGAAGTTTCTCTCGAAGGAGCGGTCGGATGAGCTGGAAAACTGGACAGAAGGCGGCGTTCGAGCGCGAGCTCGGTGCCGCTGCCGAGGCGCAGATTCAGGGCGATGCACGGTCCGAGTTCGCCCATCTCGAACGCGCGCACATCCTCGCTCAACGCAGCACCTGGGCACATACGCTTACTCACTGGCGTATGTTCCGCCATGGCTTGCGCCAGCGCGAACTTCGCGAAGTCGCAGGTCAGATCCCACGGATGCTCGCAGCCCTGACCAAGTCGATGATCTGGGTGCCGGTTGGCAACACCGGGGGTGCCAACGTCAACCCGTTCCGGCGCATGCCGGTGCCGCAGGATCTGCGTCGACATATCGATTGAGGTTGAAGGGATCCTGGCATCAGGTCGTGAAACGGAATATCGGGAAAGTCCATGCGTTATCGAATAGCCAACGAGTCTGATATTCCCGGCATGACAGTCGTGCGCCTGGCCGTGCAGGAAAACCGCTTGTCGGATCCCGCATGGTTGACGCAGACGATGTGGCTCGATGCGCTGGAACAATCCGGCAAGGCGTGTACCTGGGTGTGTGAGAGCGAGGGTCGGATCGTTGGCTTCTCGTCAGGTCGAATCGACGAGCAGGATATCTGGGCGCTGTTCGTCAGCCCTGATTTCGAAGGACAGGGAATCGGTACGCGGCTGCTCGACCTGGCAACCGAATGGTTGGTCGGAAAAGGCGTGCATACCGTCGAGCTCAGTACCAGCAATCAAACCCGCGCTGATGGGTTTTATCAGTACAAGGGATGGCAACGCGGCGAACTGAATGCAAAGGGCGAGGTTGTCTTTCGTCTGCACAGCGAGCCACAGGCAAACCCGTTGGAAACCGATTTACGGAAATCATGAAATGTTGAAGATCAGCAATCTGCACGTCCAAATTGCCGGCAAGGAAATCCTCAAGGGCCTCGACCTCGAAGTGAAGGCGGGCGAGGTTCACGCGATCATGGGGCCGAATGGTTCCGGCAAGTCGACGCTCGGCAATGTTCTGGCCGGTCGTGAAGGCTACGAAGTCAGCGAAGGCTCGATTGTCTACAACGGCAAGGATCTCCTCGAGCTTGAACCCGAGGAGCGTGCGGCCGAAGGCGTGTTCCTCGCGTTCCAGTATCCGGTCGAGATTCCGGGCGTGAACAACACCTATTTCCTGCGCGCGGCGGTCAATGCGCAGCGCAAGCGTCGCGGCGAAGCCGAACTTGATTCGATGCAGTTTCTCAAGCGCGTGCGCGAGAAACTCGCCGTGCTGCATCTGAAGGATGAGTTGCTGCATCGTGCGGTCAACGAGGGATTTTCGGGCGGCGAGAAAAAGCGCAACGAGATTTTCCAGATGACCTTGCTCGAGCCGAAACTGGCGATCCTCGATGAAACCGATTCCGGGCTCGACATCGACGCGCTGAAAATGGTCGCCGATGGCGTCAATGCGATGCGTGATCCGGCGCGCGCGTTTGTCGTCATCACTCACTATCAGCGCCTGCTCGATTATATCGTTCCCGATTTCGTGCATGTTCTGGCCGACGGCCGCATTGTAGAAAGCGGCGACAAGTCGCTCGCGCTCAAGCTCGAAGAGCACGGCTACTCGTGGATCGCAGAGCGCAAGCTGGCCGGAGCCGCCTGATGGGCGCAGGTTTCCTCGAACCGCTGCTGGCCGACGGCGCGCCAACTTCAGGGGCGAATGCCGACTGGCTGGCGCAAGCGCGCTCGAACGCGCTCGATCAATTGTCGCGTGACGGCATGCCGGGCCCGCGCAGCGAAGCTTGGAAGTATTCAAGTCTCCGCGCACTCGGTCAGCGGACCTATCAACGCGGTGACGCCGGAGCGGCGTCGCGTTCGATCGATGCCGCTGTGCTCGCGCTTCCCGGCGTCGACGGCCCACGCCTGGTTTTCGTCAACGGCGTGTATCGCGAAGATCTGTCGAAGGTTCCATCGATCGAGGGATTGCAGTTCGCTGCGCTCTCGAGAGTGCTCGACTCGGATCCGGACTCAGTGCAATCGTTTCTGTCCCGATCGTTCGAGGATTCTTCGCAGGTCTTCGCGAGACTCAATACCGCGCTGGCCAGTGACGGCCCGGCGATTCGGGTTGCCGCAGGGGTGAAGGTTGAGCCGCTGGTCCATGTAGTCTTCGCCGGCGCCACGGCGCCTGTCGATCTGGCCTGGCAGCTACGCAGCATCATCGAAATTGGCGAAGGAGCATCGCTGCGACTTGTCGAACATCATGTCGGCGAAGCAGGTCAGGCAAATTTCGGCAATGTACTGAGTCAGATTGCCGTGTGTGCCAATGCGCGGCTCGATCTGTTGCAGGTCCAGAATTCTGCAGAAACGACCAGCCTGGTGCGGCGAACCGAGGTCGAACTCCAAGCCGATGCCCATCTCGAAATGCGTTCGATCGAGGTTGGCGCGCTGTGGATGCGCCATGACCTTGCGGTCAACTTGCGCGGAGATCGCTCCCGTCTTGTTTCGCGCGGCGTCTTTGCGTTGCACGGTCGCCAGCATGCGGACACCCGACTCGACGTACGCCACTCGGCTCGCGATAGTGCTTGCGATATCGTCTGGCGCGGTGTCGCCGACCAGCGTTCGCGCGGCATCTTCCATGGTGCGATCACGGTTGAACCAGGTGCCGACGGCAGCGATGCGTACCTGAGCAACAAGAACCTGCTGCTTTCGGCGCAGGCCGAGATCGATACTCAGCCCGTACTCGAAATCCATGCCGACGAGGTCAAGGCAGCGCACGGTGCAACTGTCGGCCAGCTCGATGAGAGCGCCTTGTTCTACCTGCGTACGCGCGGCCTTTCCGCCGATGAAGCACGATCGTTGCTGACCCTCGCGTTCTGCCGCATAGCATTCGATTCAATCGAGAATGTAGCGCTGCGCGAGCATCTCGACGCGCTGCTACTTGAGCGCCTACCGAACATGGATAGCGAACCTGCCTGACAGCGACTCGCGACCAACCAGCATCAACCCTCTCCGACACCCGTGCGCAGGCAGGGGTCCACTGCCTTTGTTCCACTTCCAACACTTGGCGAACCTGTGGGCTGAAAAGCGACGACAGGAATTTCTCGGGAAAGAATCATGAGTCATTTGCATCCGCCCGCTGATCAGAAAGATGGAAGATCGGCCGCGCTCGATATCGAACGCATCCGTGTTGATTTTCCGTTGCTGGCGCGGACCGTTCACGGCAAGCCGCTGATCTATCTCGACAACGCCAACACCTCGCAGAAGCCGGAAGCTGTCATCGAGGCGGTCGATCATTTCTACCGGCAGACCAATGCCAATGTCGCGCGCGCTGTCCACGCACTCGGTGACGAAGCGACGACAGCGTATGAAGCCAGCCGCGACAAGCTCGCGCGCTTCATCAATGCACCCTCGCGTGACGAAGTCATCTTTACCTCGGGCACCACCCAGGCGATCAATCTGGTCGCTTACAGCTACGCCTTGCCTCGCCTCAAGCCCGGCGACTCGATCCTCGTCAGTCAGATGGAGCACCATGCCAACATCGTGCCGTGGCAACTCGTCTGCGAGCGCACCGGAGCGACGCTCAAGGTCGCGCCAATCACTGAATCAGGTGAGCTGATTGTTGATCGTTTCGTCGAGCTGCTGACGCCGGAGGTCAAACTCGCTGCGGTCACCCATGTGTCGAACGTGCTCGGTACGATCAATCCGATTGCGCAACTGGCTCGCGAATGTCGCAAGCGCGGCATTCCACTTCTGGTCGATGGTTCTCAGGCCGCACCGCATTTGCGCATCGACGTGCGCGCGCTTGGATGCGATTTCTATGCGCTGACTGGACACAAGTTGTTTGGCCCGACCGGCACCGGCGTGCTCTGGGCACGGCGTGAACATCTCGACGCGATGCCGCCGTTCTTTGGCGGTGGCGAAATGATCCGAGAAGTCCGCTTCGAGGGCACGACCTTCGCCGACCCGCCGCACAAGTTCGAAGCCGGCACGCCGAATATTGCGGGCTTTGTCGGTCTCGGTGCCGCTCTCGACTACATCGAATCGATCGGTCTCGACAACATCGCTGCGCGTGAGCACGAATTGCTTGTCCATGCGACCCAGGCAATGCGCTCGGTGCCAGGCTTGCGCATCATCGGAGAGGCAGCCGACAAGGTTCCGGTCAACGCGTTCCTGATCGATGGTGTGCACGCCCATGACCTGGCAACCCTGCTCGATCACGAAGGCGTGGCGGTGCGTTCGGGACATCATTGCGCGCACCCGTTGATGCAGTTCTACGGTGTAGCAGCGACCCTGCGCGCATCACTCGCGTTTTACAACACGCACGAGGAGATCGACGCATTTATCGCCGCGATCGCGCGCGTGCGTAAACTTCTGGCCTGAGTACTTGCGATGACTGACCTGATTTTTCGCAACGCCACCCTGGCTGACGTTGACGCGATCATCCCGCTTGTTGAATCGGCTTATCGCGGTGATGCCAGTCGAAAGGGTTGGACCACGGAGGCGGATATTCTCGATGGCCAGCGCATCGATCGACAGTTGCTGATCGACCTCGTTGCGAACAGTGAGGCGCGCGTGATCCTGGTCGAGCGTGAGGGCCAATTGGTCGCCTGCTGCGAACTGCAGGATCAGCGCGGCATCGCCTATTTCGGCATGTTCTCGGTGCGTCCGGAAGGGCAGGGCGACGGCATTGGCCATCGTTTGTTGCTTGAAGCAGAACGTATCGCCGTCGAGGAATGGCAGTGCGGGGAAATGCGCATGACCGTGATCGATATTCGAAACGAGCTGATCGCATGGTACGAACGTCGCGGCTATCGTCGCACCGGCGAGCACAAGCCGTTCCCGTATGGCGACGAGCGCTTCGGCATTCCGAAGCGAGATGATTTGCGTTTCGAGGTGTTGAGCAAGCCTCTGCACTGATCCTGATCATGTCGCAGACGCGCCCTCCGCAGGAGCCCGTTTACGGGCGAGGTCTTCGTCATTTTGCGCTAAAGCTCGCCCTTGAAGGGGCTCCTGCGGGGGTGCCGGTGATCGACTTGCCGCCCGACTTCCCGCTCCTGCGATGCAGCTCAACACCTGCTGATCCGATTGCTCTTGCGCAATCCATCACACATCGCTATTCTTCGTGCCAATGTACTAACGCGTTAATACGTTATGAAGAAGCGTTCCATCGAACCCGAGACCTCGGTCGCGCGGGCAGAAGAGAGTCTGTGTCGTGCGCTGCTGTCGCTCGATACCGTGGCGGGCATGCGTGCGTTCCTGCGTGATCTGTGCACGCCTTCCGAGCTGGAGGCGTTGACCGATCGCTGGCGCGTCGTGCCGTATATCCTCAAGGGTCTTCCGTATCGTGAAATCCATGAGCGCACGGCGGTCAGCATCACCACCATTGGCCGCGTTGCGCGATTCCTGAGCCAGGGCAGTGGCGGTTATCTTTCGGCACTTTCAAGCGCCGAATCGGCCACGCCAGCAAAGTCACCGCGCGCGAAATCGGCGTCAGTTGGAAAACCGCAACGCTCGACCTCGACAGCGCGTGGAGCACGCCCATGAGTACGCGCGATCGGCTGCGCATCGCGATCCAGAAATCCGGTCGACTCAGCGATGCCTCGATCGACCTGCTGGCCCGTTGCGGAATCACCTTTCGTCGCAGTCGCGACAAGTTGTTCTGTTTCGGCGAAACCCTGCCGGTTGATCTGCTGCTGGTTCGCGATGACGACGTGCCGGGCATGATTGCTCAAGGCGTCTGCGATCTTGGCATCGTCGGCCGCAATGTCTTGCTCGAGCAGATTCTCGAAACAGGCACCGATCCCGCGGCTGCGCCGTTCCGTGAAGTGCGTGCGCTGGGTTTTGGCCATTGTCGACTCTCACTCGCCGTGCCGGATGAAATCGAATATTCCGCGCCCTCGCAGCTGGCCGGGATGCGCATAGCGACCAGTTATCCGAACCTGCTCGCCGACTGGTTGCGTCGCGAGTCGGTCGAAGCCGGTGTGGTCACCTTGTCCGGTTCGGTCGAGATCGCACCTCGCCTCGGCACCGCGGATTGCATCTGCGATCTGGTTTCAAGTGGCGCCACGCTGGCCGCGAACCAGCTCAAGGAAGCCGCGATCATCCTCGAATCCGAAGCCGTGCTCGCCGCCGGTACGGTGATGCCGGGCGATGAGCGCGGCGAGTTGATCGACATGCTCATGCGGCGTATCGAAGGTGTCATCCAGGTGCGCGTGTCTAAGCTGGTCATGTGGCAGTCGCCGCGTGCCGTGCTTGATGACATCACGCGTCTGTTGCCTAACGGGCAGCGCCCCACGGTGACCTCGATCGAGGGACTCGACGGCGAAGTCTCGGTACAGGCAATCTGCAATGACGCAATCACCTGGCAACACCTCGAAGACATGAAACGCGCCGGTGCGCGGCAGATGCTGGTCCTGCCGGTGGAGCAAATGCTGACATGAAGCAGATCGACTGGAAGTCCCTGGACAAATCGGCGCGTGACGCCGCGCTGGCACGCCCCGCGCAAACGGACTCGGCGCAGACGCGCGCTGCAGTCGCACGCACGATTGAAGTGGTTCGACGTGAGGGTGATGCTGCGCTGATCGAGCTGACGCGGCGCTTTGATCGCTGCGAACTCGATGCGTTACGTGTCAGCGAGGAGGAGTTCGATGCCGCCGGGGCGGTATTGGACGATGAATTGAAACAGGCCATCGTCGAGGCCGCCGCGCGCATTGAATTGTTTCATCGCGCCTGTGCGCTTCAGCCGGTCAGCGTTGAAACGGCAGCGGGCGTCGTCTGCGAGCGCGTAGTGCGCCCGATCAACCAGGTCGGCCTGTACGTGCCGGCTGGTGGCGCGCCGTTGCCTTCGACGGCCTTGATGCTTGGCATACCGGCACGGATCGCCGCGTGTCCGAACGTGATCATGTGCACGCCACCTCGATTCGATGGCCGTTGCGATCCGGCGGTTCTCTACGCTGCGCGTCTGTGCGGAATATCGACGGTGTTCAAGATCGGCGGCGCGCAAGCGATCGCGGCGATGGCCTATGGCACCGAGTCGGTACCCGCCTGCGACAAATTGTTCGGTCCCGGCAACGTCTGGGTCACCGAAGCGAAAGTGCAGGTTGCCGCCGATCCCGCGGGCGCGGCGATCGATATGCCGGCCGGCCCATCCGAGGTGCTGGTGATTGCCGATGCCGAGGCCAATCCGGAATTCGTCGGGGCCGATCTGCTCGCTCAGGCCGAACATGGCGTGGATTCGCAGTCGATATTGCTGACGACCAGCGAAGCGCTGATCGATGAAGTGGCTGCCTGTGTGCAACTTCAGTTGCAACGTCTGCCGCGCGCAGGAATTGCCGCCAAGTCGCTCGAACACGGTTGTCTGATCAAGGTTGATTCCCTGGCCGAGGCGGCCGAGATCAGCAATCGCTACGCGCCGGAACATCTGATCATCAATACGAAAAATCCACGCAAACTGCTTGAGGCGATCACCAGTGCCGGTTCGATCTTTCTCGGTGCATGGTCGCCCGAGTCGGTCGGTGACTATTGCAGCGGCACGAATCATGTCTTGCCGACCTATGGTGCGGCGCGCGCATGGAGCGGACTTTCGGTGTCGAGCTTCCAGAAGCAAATGACCGTGCAGGAACTGACGCCCGACGGGCTGCGTGCGATCGGTCCTTGCGCGGTGACGATGGCCAGGGCCGAGCAACTCGATGGCCACGCCGCGGCGGTCAGTTTGCGCCTTGATGCGATGGAGGTTGCCGCATGAGTGTGCTCGAACTGGCGCGGCCGGAAATTCGTGCCTTGCAAGCCTATTCATCGGCACGTCGCGAATCCGACGAAGCCGAAGTGATGCTCAATGCGAACGAGGCGCCGTGGCCACCGCCGGGCGTCCTCGCCGGTGCACGGGGAAGGGCATTGAATCGATATCCCGATCCGCAACCCGTACGCCTGCTTGATCGCCTCGCCGAACTCTATGGTGTCGAGCAGAATCAGGTGCTCGCTGGTCGTGGCAGTGACGAGGCCATCGATTTGCTGGTGCGTGCGTTCTGCAGACCCGGCCGTGATGCGATTGCGCTGTCGCCACCAACCTTCGGCATGTACAAGGTTTGCGCCGACGTTCAGGGCGCGTCCTGTATCGAAATTCCTCTGAACGCGGATTTCTCCGTCGATCTGGATGGATTGTGCGAACGCTTGCCCGATTCGGTGAAGATCGTGTTCCTGTGTTCCCCGAACAATCCGACCGGTGGCTCGACCGACCTGGTCGACATCGAAAAAATCGCCTACGCGATGCGCGGGCGCGCCTTGGTCATCGTCGATGAGGCCTACCTTGAATTTTCCGATCAGCAGAGTGCGGCGTGCTTGCTGCCGCACCATGAAAACCTCGGCGTGCTGCGCACCTTGTCCAAGGCATGGGCGTTGGCCGGCGCGCGAATAGGCTGCTTGCTGGCAGCGGAGGAAATCATCACCTTGCTGCGCAAGATCATGCCGCCGTATCCATTGCCGACCCCGAGTGTTGCGGTAGCCATTGCCGCGCTGACCGCCGATGGCATGGCCTTGACCCGTCAGCGCATCGCCTTGACCGTTGCCGAGCGCGAGCGCATGGCTGCCGCGTTGAGCCGGCTTCCTTGCGTAATCGAGGTTTTGCCATCGACGGCGAATTTTCTCTGCGTTCGTTTCGACGATGCAGCGAGGATTTATCGACAATTTGCGGCGAATGGCGTGATCGTGCGCGATGTCGGACGCTATCCGGGTCTCTCCGATTGCCTGCGTCTGAGCATCGGTTCGCGTGAGGAGAATTCGCGCCTGCTCAACTGTCTGACCGGCCGCGGGGAATCGGCGTGAGCACGCGCAAGATCCTGTTCGTCGACCGCGACGGCTGCCTGATCGAGGAGCCGGAAGATTTCCAGATCGACCGATTCGAGAAATTGGCCCTGCTGCCGGGCGTCATCGCGGCGTTGTCGCGCTGTGTCGCCGCGGGCTACGAGATTGTCATGGTCACCAACCAGGATGGCCTCGGTACGCCGAGTTTTCCCGAGGCTGATTTCCAGGGTCCGCACGATCTGCTCCTGCGCATCCTCGCCTCGCAAGGCATCGTGCCGCGCGAGATTCTGATCGATCGCAGCTTCGCGAATGAAGGTCTCGATACGCGCAAACCCGGTGTCGGCATGATGCGTCACTGGCTGGCCGACGACAGCTGGTCGCGGGCGAAGTCGGCAATGATCGGTGATCGCGAAACCGATCTGCAGTTTGCCGCCAATCTCGGCGTGCGTGGACTGCGGGTTGGCGCGCAAGGCCAGGATTGGGCGGCCATCGCGCGTACCTTGCTCGATTCGCCGCGCATCGCCGAGGTGCTGCGTGAAACCCGCGAAACTAAGATCCGCGTGCGGGTTGACCTTGATGCCGGCGCGCGCGCCGACATCCATACCGGCCTCGGTTTCTTCGACCATATGCTCGAGCAGATTGCCAAGCACGCGAATATCGATCTGCAGTTGCACTGCGATGGCGATACCCATATCGATGAGCACCACACCATCGAGGATTCCGCACTGGCCCTCGGTGAAGCGTTGCGCAAGGCGCTCGGCGACAAGCGCGGGATTGGCCGGTACGGATTCACGCTGCCGATGGACGAGACACTCGCGTCGGCCGCGCTCGATCTGTCCGGTCGTGCCAGTTTCGAATTCGATGGCAGCTTTCCGCGCGATCGCGTCGGCGAGGTGCCGACCGAGCTCGTGCCGCATTTCTTCCGCTCACTCTGCGACGGTCTCGGCGCCAACCTGCATTTGAGTGTGCGTGGCGAGAATGCGCATCACATGGTCGAGGCCTGCTTCAAGGTCGTTGCGCGTTGCCTGCGTCAGGCGGTGCGCATCGAGGGCAATGATCTGCCGAGTACCAAGGGCGTGTTGTGAGTGCGCGTGATGTGGTCCTCGTCGATGGCGGCGGAACCAATATCGGCTCGGTGCGCTACGCGCTGGAACGCCTCGGCGTCGATGCGCGAATCAGTGATGACGCCCAACGGATTCGCTGCGCCTCGCATGTGATCCTGCCCGGTGTTGGCGCGGCCGTGCCCGGCATGCAGCGACTGCGCAACTCATGCCTGGTCGAGGTGATCCAGCAGCTCGAACAACCCGTGCTTGGGGTCTGCCTCGGCATGCAGCTTCTGTTCGAACATTCCGAGGAAGGCGATATTGCCTGTCTCGGCGTGATCCCGGGGCAGGTGCGGCGCATCCATGCCGATGCACAGCGCCGGGTTCCGCACATGGGCTGGAATCGCCTGCATTGCGAACGCAGCGACAGCCTGCTCGATGGATTGCCGGATGAGGCGTTTGCCTATTTCGTGCACAGCTTTGCCGTCGCGAGTGGTAAAGCGACCATTGCCAGCGTTGATTACGGCACCCGCTTGAGCGCCATCGTCCGCCATCGCAATTTCTGTGGCATGCAATTCCATCCCGAACGCTCCGGCGCTGTGGGCGCCTTGTTGCTGAAGAATTTTCTTTCGTCATGACTCTTGAAATCATTCCTGCTCTGGATCTTCGCGGCGGCCGTGTCGTGCGTTTGCGCCAAGGCGACTTCGCGCGTGAAACCGGCTACGCGCTGGATGCCGTCGAGCAAGCGCAACGTTATTGCAATGCCGGCGCACGACGCCTGCATGTTGTCGATCTAGACGGTGCGCGTGAGGGCCGCTTCGAGAATCTCGCGGTTATTGAAGCACTGGCCAAACTCGATTTCGACGTACAGGCCGGTGGCGGCGTACGCACCGAAGCCGATCTCACGCGCCTGTTCGATGCAGGCGTGCAGCGCGTCGTCGTGGGCAGTGTCGCCGTACGCGAATGTGAGCGCGTGATCGAATGGATTGGGCGCTACGGTGCCGAGCGTCTGGTCATCGCACTCGATACCCGCCAGGTCGATGGCATCTGGACGCTGTCGTCGGCAGGCTGGACCGAAGCCTCCACGATCACTCTGGATGAACTTGCGCCACGCTATCAACAAGCGGGCGCGAAGCATCTGCTGTGCACCGACATCGCCCGCGACGGCATGTTGTCTGGGCCGAATCTTGAGCTCTACGATTACCTGGCAGCACTCGCACCCGATCTGGCCGTGCAGGCATCCGGTGGCGTGCGCGATCTCGATGATGTGAAGGCGCTGCAGAGCAGGGCATCCGCCGTGATCCTCGGTCGCAGTCTGCTCGAAGGACATCTTGATCTTGGCGAGGCCGTAGCCCGAGCATTTCAGGAGGAACTCCGATGTTGACGCGGCGGATTGTTCCTTGTCTTGATGTGCGCGACGGCAAGGTCGTCAAGGGCGTGCGTTTCCGTGATCACGTTGTCGTCGGCGACATCGTCGATCTGGCCTTGCGCTATCGTGACGAAGGCGCCGATGAACTGGTTTTCTACGACATCACGGCCAGCCCCGAGGGCCGCAGCGTCGATCGCGACTGGGTCGAGCGCGTCGCCCGCGCCATCGATATTCCGTTCTGCGTTGCCGGCGGCATCCGCGATGTCGAATCGGCGCGCACGATCCTGCATGCCGGTGCCGACAAGATTTCAGTCAACTCGCCGGCCCTCGCGCGACCCGGATTGATCGACGAACTCGCCGCCGCGTTCGGTGTGCAGTGCGTCGTCGTCGGCATCGACAGCCTGCTCGACGGCGATGGCGAATGGCGTGTGCGTCAATACACCGGCGACCCGGACAAGATGCAGGCCTTGCCACGTCGTACGCTGGACTGGGTTGTCGAAGTGCAGCAGCGCGGCGCCGGTGAAATCGTGCTCAATTGCATGGACACGGATGGCGTACGCAGTGGCTACGATCTGCTCCAGTTGCGCGCCGTGCGTGCAATCTGCGCGGTGCCCCTGGTGGCTTCTGGCGGTGCCGGTAGCGTCGAGCACTTCCGTGCGGCCTTCGTCGACGCGGATGTCGATGCCGCCCTCGCTGCCAGCGTATTCCACTCCGGCGCGATCCCGATTCCCGATCTGAAGTCCTTTCTTGCAGCCAACGGCGTGGAGATCCGGCCATGAGCGATGTAGATCCCGAAGCCGCCCTCGATTGGGCCAAGGGCGATGGATTGCTGCCCGCTGTCATCCAGCATTGGCGCAGCGGCGAAATACTCATGCTCGGCTACATGAATCGTGAGGCGCTGGCCAAAACCCGCTCAAGCGGCAAGGTCACGTTTTTCAGCCGCAGCAAGCAGCGCCTGTGGATCAAGGGCGAATCCTCGGGCAATTGCCTGCTGCTCAGGTCACTGCATGTCGACTGCGATGCCGACACCTTGCTGGTTCGCGCCGAGCCGCTCGGGCCAACCTGCCACCGCGGCACGCCGACCTGTTTCGCCGACGCACCGACATTGCCGCTGGCATTTCTTGCTGATCTGGACGCACTCGTCGAGCGCCGGAATGCCGATCGCCCCGAAGGAAGCTACACCACGCAATTGTTCGAGGCGGGTGTGCGCAAGATCGCACAGAAAGTCGGCGAGGAAGGGGTCGAAACGGCCCTGGCCGGGGTCGCCCAGAATGACGCCGATCTGCTCGGGGAGTCGGCGGACCTGGTTTTTCATCTGCTTGTACTGCTGCGATCACGCGGTTTGGGCCTGGCCGAGGTGGTCGGGGTGCTCGAAACCCGACATTCGCAATAGCGCCAAGCCTCGCGTAAACTCTGCCGCACTGTGTCTGCAGGGGTCAGATTGCATCGTGACAAGATCACCGCCGGTCCTGATCGGTTGTTGGTCGATTCGTGAACAATCTCTTGCACACCCAGTAGCCGCGTCGAATTTCGGTTCGCGCACAACTTGTGTTTCATAGTTCAAGGATTCAAATATCATGTCAGATCGTGAAAACGGCACCGTCAAATGGTTCAACGACGCCAAGGGCTTCGGTTTCATCACGCGTGAAAACGGCCCCGATGTGTTCGTGCATTTCCGCTCGATCGAAGGCGACGGTTTCAAGTCGCTCGCTGAAGGCCAGAATGTCAGCTTCACCGTGACCGAAGGCCCGAAGGGCCCGCAGGCGGAAGCTGTCCGCGCCGAATAAGCGTCCCGAATTTTCGCTCGTACCGAACCTCGGGCTAAATGCCCGGGGTTTTTTTATCATCAAAGAATAAGAGGTTAGTCATGCAGATCGCCGAACGCAAAGTTGCGTCCTTCCACTACACCCTGACCAACGATGCCGGAGATGTGCTCGACAGCTCTGAAGGTCGCGAGCCGCTCGCCTACCTGCACGGCGCAGGCAACATCGTTCCGGGCCTCGAAACAGAAATGGCCGGCCGCAGCGTCGGCGACAAGTTCAAGGTCGATGTCGATCCGGAAAGCGGTTACGGCACCTACATTGAAGAGCTCGTGCAGACGGTCCCGCGCGAATCATTCCAGGGTGTTGATGATCTGGCCGTCGGCATGCAGTTCCAGGCCCAGACCGGGCAGGGCTCGATAGCCGTGGTCGTCACCGCCATCGAAGGCGAAGAAGTCACCGTGGACGGGAATCACCCCCTCGCCGGCGAAACCCTGCATTTCGACGTCGAAATCACCGAAGTCCGCGACGCCACCGAAGAAGAAATCAAGCACGGCCACGTCCACGGTGCCGGCGGACATCATCACTGAGTCGAGAGATCACTGAGTCGAGAGTCGTCGACCGGCTGTTGAAGACCGGGAGTGATCAGTCATTCGGCGGTTGAAAGCCGGGATGATCAGGCATTCGGCTTTTCAGGTTCGGGATGACCAGCCGTTCGGCTGTTGAAAACCGGGATTCGAAACAGGAATGAAGCGTTTCGCGACATCCCTTACACTCATGGTTTTCACCGACCTCCTGCAGGAAGCGGCGTCAGCCGCGATGCTCCGAATGCTCTACATGCAGGAATCGGCTTCGCCCGCGATGCAATCCAGGATGTCTTGCACATTTAGTAAGCGGCTTCAGCGGCGATGCGTTTTCCCTGCGAGCGTCCAATCACGTCCATCGTGAAAGCTCCGATGATCACCCTTCGGCAATGCGCAAAAGACTTCCGGCCGCGCACGAAAGGCTCACCCAACTTCCGTTTGTGGTGAGCCGAGCCTGTCCTGAGCGCGTCGAAGGGAACCACGATCGGAAGTCGCCAAGAAGAACCAACCCGTCGATGCCAACCTTCACGGGCCCAAAGCCTGCCCCAGCTTCACGCCGGGGACGAACCACCAAGCTTAATCAAACCCAACCCAAATCAATCGGCCCGAAGTCGCGCAGCACCTCAAGCGCAACGGACACCCATCACATTGATCCGGCGCTCGGCACACTGGTGCTCGATCGCCGACAGCAGGTGCAGGTATTCCTCTTCCTCGCCGCAGGAGATCTGCATCGCGACGCTGTGCCACACAGGGCCGGAAGC
>JBBRBU010000018.1:0-63897 GCA_038205505.1 Lysobacterales bacterium
TCGTCATTCCTGCGAAGGCAGAAGTGCTTTTTGAACAGCCGCATGGCTGGTCAATCCAGTGACTTAGGCACTTTTTTTAAATGCCCAAAGGCGCTGGATCCCCGCCTTCGCGGGGATGACGGGCTTAAGTCAGTGCCATTCAACTTAGATCCCTTTCGCCGATCACCCGCTCGTCGCCCCTGCGCAGGCAGGGGCCCAGTGACTTTGGCTTTTAAAGGGCGACCGCGTCTTATCCGGCTTTCTTTTCGCTGTTCGGCATATCGGATTTCTTCTCGGTCTTCGGCGCCGCTGGCTCCGGCTTCGGGGCGTTCTTGCTGTTGATCGCGGCAGTCGGGCTTGGCTTGACTGCAGGCTTTGAGTCGCTTTTTGACGAGGCGTCCTTTGCATCGATCGCACGCAGGCGAACATGGTCGGCCCAACCCGTTCCGCCATCCAGCAACATGAAGCCCACCTCGATCATATTGGTGTTCGCAGGCGCGACCTTTCCGAGCACGACTTCTTTCCATTTCGTGTCGCCGACAACCGGCTCTGCACGAATCTGATCAAGAATGTTGCCGTAGTTCTTGAACGTCATCACCATCACCCAACCGAGCTTTCCGACCTCGGCGGTTTTCAGCATCGAGCTCAGTTCGATCTGCTTGCCGGCAAAGTCGTTGCCTTCGACGCGCTGCATGATCAAGCCGTAGACCTGCTCCGTCGTGCGTCGCATGCTGATACTGCTGCTGCCATGTGCGGCGTCCTTTGCATCGGTGATCACCGCATAGGCCCCCACACCCGCGTGCTGGGTTCGCGACCATCCGGGAATGCGGTTGCCCAGCATGGGTTCCTCGAAACCGGCATTCCTGAGCGGAATTTCGGTGGCGGCCGCGCTGCATGCAGTCAGCAAGGTTGCAGCGATCAGGGCGAATTTTGACATGCGGGACTCCAGATCAGGCGGCCGTCGCGGCGGCAGGGCAACGACCCGTGCTCGGGTCATCCAACCGCATATCTTCGCCGCATGTACGTGAATAGACAACCCGCCCGGGGCGATTGCCTGCCGGGCGGCTGGATCCTCGCAACCGTTCCGCCTCGTCCAGCGGCGACGGACAGTTCACCGACCTCAACGTAGATCGTAGCGATCAAGATTCATCACTTTGCTCCAAGCTGCCACGAAGTCGCGCACGAACACTTTTTCAGCATCGCTCGATGCGTAGACTTCAGCTAACGCCCGTAACTGGGAATTGGAGCCGAATACCAGATCCACCATCGTGCCGGTGAGCTTGAGCTCATTGGTCTTGCGATCGCGTCCTTCGAGCACGAATTCCGAATCGGCGGATTTCGCCCACTTCGTGTTCATGTCGAGCAGGTTGACGAAGAAGTCGTTGCTCAACTCATCCTTGCGCTCTGTGAATACGCCATGCTTCGTTCCGCCGACATTCGCACCAAGTGAACGCAGTCCACCGATCAACACGGTCATCTCGGGTGCAGTGAGGGTCAGCAAATTCGCCTTGTCGACCAGTAATTCGGCGGCCGCACTTTCATGACCCTTGCAGACGTAGTTTCGAAATCCGTCAGCCTTCGGCTCAAGCGGCTCGAACGATTCCACATCGGTTTGCGCTTGCGAGGCATCGGTGCGCCCAGGTGAAAACGGTACGCTGATCTCCTGGCCGGCCTTTTTCGCTGCCGCTTCGACCGCCGCACACCCGCCCAGCACGATCAGGTCGGCCAATGAGATCTTGCTACCGCCGGATTGGGCATCGTTGAAGTCCTTGCGGATTGATTCGAGCGTCGACAGCACCTTGGCCAGTTCGGCAGGCTGGTTCGCCTCCCAATCCTTCTGCGGTGCGAGTCGGATGCGCGCGCCGTTGGCGCCGCCGCGCTTGTCGCTGCCACGAAACGTCGAAGCCGATGCCCATGCCGTTGTGACCAGTTGCGAAATGCTCAGGCCGGAAGCGAGCAAGCTGCGTTTCAATGCGGAAATATCGTTGTCATTGACCAGCGCATGGTCCGCAGTCGGAACCGGGTCCTGCCAGAGCAGTTCTTCCTTCGGCACCAACGGGCCGAGATAGCGCGAGCGCGGCCCCATGTCGCGATGCGTGAGCTTGAACCAGGCGCGCGCGAAGGCATCGGCGAATTCCTTGGGATTCTCCATGTATCGGCGCGAGATTTTTGCGTAGGCCGGATCCATGCGCATGGCCATGTCGGCCGTTGTCATCATCGGCGCATTGCGTTTATCCCGCTCGTGCGCATCGGGCACGGTCCCGTCTCCGCTCGTACCCACCGGCTTCCACTGGTTGGCACCAGCCGGACTCTTGGTCAACTCCCACTCGTAGCCAAACAGGTTCTCGAAGTAGCCGTTGTCCCATCGTGTCGGATGGTTCGTCCAGGCACCTTCGAGACCACTGGTAAAGGCATGCACGCCATGACCCGTTTCGAAGCTGTTTAACCAGCCGAGGCCCTGATTCTCGATCCCGGCCGCCTCTGGCTCGGAACCGATATGTTTCGCGTCGACCGCACCATGGCATTTGCCGAAGGTATGACCGCCCGCGGTGAGGGCAACCGTCTCTTCATCATTCATGGCCATGCGGGCGAAGGTCTCGCGGATGTCCCGCGCCGAACCGAGCGGATCCGGATTGCCGTTGGGCCCTTCCGGATTGACGTAGATCAGGCCCATCTGCACGGCCGCGAGCGGATTCGAGAGATCGCGATCGCCGCTGTATCGCTCATCGCCAAGCCACTCGGTTTCCGAGCCCCAGTAAATGTCTTCTGCCGGCTCCCAGACATCGGGGCGGCCTCCGCCGAAACCGAACGTCTTCAAGCCCATCGATTCGAGCGCGACGTTGCCGGTCAGGATGAACAGATCGGCCCAGGAAAGGTTGCGACCGTATTTCGCCTTGATCGGCCAGAGCAGTCGTCGCGCCTTGTCGAGATTGCCGTTGTCCGGCCAGCTGTTGAGCGGCGCGAACCGCTGTTCGCCGGAGCCGCTGCCACCGCGACCATCGGAAATCCGATAGGTCCCCGCAGCGTGCCAGGCCATGCGGATGAAGAACGGACCGTAATGGCCCCAGTCGGCAGGCCACCATGACTGGGAGTCGGTCATCAGCGCATGCAGGTCCTTGATCACTGCGTCGAGATCAAGCTGCCTGAATGCTTCGGCATAGATGAAATCGCTGCCCATCGGGTCGGACAGCGAGGAATGCTGATGGAGGATGTTGAGCTTGAGTTGTTCGGGCCACCAGCCCGCATTCGAGGGGGTGCCGGCAGTCGAATGACCATGCTCGGTATGGGCGACGGGACAACGGGTTTCGGTGGACATGATCTTCTCCTCGGCAGCTCTGGGATGGAAGCCAGTTGCGAGTGTGGCGCAGTCGGCTTGATAGATAAAATCATTTGATCTTATCGTTTAGATAGCATCAACCTATCACGATGACCCTGGATCCGGAGTTCGATAGCGCATTTTGCGCGCCGCTGCACCGGAACTTGCCAACCGCTGGAACGCGCTCTCATCGGCGAAACATGAAGACCCGACGCCGACTTATCGCTCGCTGGGTCAATCAAGATTCAAGGCTGGATTCGCCAGTGCGCGAGTCTTCGCCACGATCGGATATGCCGCTGAGCCGACGTGGCTGGATCATTGAATGTCTATGAGACACTGCCATCCGGACGCTGCTGAACCTGATTGAATCACCATCATGAATGATGATCCAAGCCCGAATACACTCGACTCGCAGATTCTGACCCAACTGTCCGCATATCTCGATCAGCCGGATGCCGATCGCGCAGCGTGGCTGCAAAAGACCTGTGGCGACAATCCCCGCCTCATGAAGGCCATGTTGCATATGGTCGATGCGGCGGCAGCGTGCGGCGACTTCCTCGAAGCCAGTCCGGCAGCCGACGTGATGCCAAACCGCATTGGCAAGCGCATCGGTCGCTACGAATTGATCAGCGAACTCGGCCGAGGCGGAATGGGGGCGGTATACCGCGCACGGCGTGCCGACGGCGCTTTCGAGCAGGAAGTCGCCATCAAGTTGTTCCTGCAGGATCTTCCGAGCGATTCCGCCCAGCAACGATTTACCGCAGAACGACAGATCCTCGCCAGCCTCGAGCATCCCGGCATCGCCCGCCTGATCGACGGAGGAACGACGGCCGACGGAACGTTGTTCGTGGTGATGGAGCTGATCGACGGCGAGTCGGTCACGAGCTACTGCGATCATCAATCGCTCGATCTGCAAGCGCGCCTGAAACTCTTCCAGGGTATTTGCCGGACTCTCGAAGTCGCCCATGAGAAGGGCATCGTCCACCGCGACATCAAACCCGCCAATGTACTTGCCACGCGCGAAGGGCGCACCGTGCTGGTCGACTTTGGCATCGCAAAGATATTGCGTGCCGAAGAGTTCGCGGCGACCCTGCCGGCGACGGTGCCTGGCTTGACCGCCTTGACTCCCGACTACGCCAGTCCCGAACAGATCCGCGGCCAGAAAATCGGCGTTGCCAGCGACATCTATTCGCTCGGAATTCTTCTCTACGAAATCCTGACCGGCTCCAGACCGTACACAACCCACAGCCTGTCGCCGGGTGAAATAGAACGCAACATTTGCGAATCCATTCCACCTGATCCAAGCAGCCGCGTTGCGACCATGCGGGCGCGGCCGCCGGCGGGACTCGAAGACAACCGTAAGCTCCACAGCAAGCTGCGTGGAGATCTTGATCGCATTGTCATGACGGCACTGCGCAAGCAGCCGCAACAACGCTATGCCAGTGCGGCCTCGTTCGCTGCCGACATTGGCCGTTATCTTTCCGGCATGCCGGTCAAGGCGCGTGGCGCATCGCGCCTCTATCGCGCCGGCAAATTCGTGTCGCGCCATCGCTGGGTTGTAGCCGCTACGACGATCGCATTTCTTGCACTGGCAGTCGGCTTGATCGCGGTCAGCCTGCAGGCGCGCGAGGCTCAATATCAACGCGACCTCGCCATGCAGGAGGCGAGCCGGGCGAAAAGTGCCAAGGATTTCCTGGTCGAGATGATCGGCCGCGCCGATCCGTACGAGAATTCCGAATCGGCCAGCTTGATTGGCGCCGTCAAGCAATCGATCGCCAGCATCGATTCACGCTTCAAGGGTCAACCGCTACTCGAAGCCGACATGCGCTATGCGATCGGATTTGCCCTGCAGAATCTGGGTGAGATCGAACCGTCCCGCGAACAGCTCGAGAAGGCACTGGCCCTGCGTCAACAGCACGGCTCCAAGCTCGATATCGCCGAAGTCATCACGGGACTCGGCGTCATCGACTGGTGGAAGAGTGATTTCGAAGCAGGAGAAAAGCGTTTCCGTGCCGCGCTCGACCTGCTCGATGTCGATGCCTCAACGCGTGCGACGGTTCTGCGAGTCGACGCCTTGATCAATTTTGCCGGCCTGCTGATCGATGCTGGCGACACCGCCCGCAGTGAAACAATCAGTCGCAAGGCAATCGCCGCAGCCGAGGCTGCCGAGGATATTCCGGCGGCGACAATGGCCACCCTGTGGGGCAACCTGGCGACTGCAGAGCAAGGCAACAAGAAGCTCGATGCTGCCGCCGGATCATTTGAAAGGACGCTTCAGATGCAACGCGATGCCACCGGTGAAATGAATCCCGCCTATGCGGTCGTGTTGAACAATCAGGCGCATCTTTTTGTCGATCGCGGCGAGCTCGACAAGGCCGTTGAAAACCTCAAGCAATCGCTGAAAATCCGTCGCCAGACATTGGGCGGGAATCATCCGCAAACCGCCACGGCACTGTTCAATCTGGCCCATGTTCAAACCCGGGTCGGGGATTTCGCCGCCGCGGAAAACAATGGTCTGGAGGCGTTGAAGATCGCGCAGGCCAGCTACAAGCCTGGCCATCCTCGTATCGGCAAGGCGCATCAGGCACTTGGCGATTTATATCTGAAAACCAACCAGCTTGCGCTGGCTCGCAAGCACGCGCTCTACGCACAGACCATCTACAGGAAAGCTGACGGCGTCGACCCGGCCTGGATCGAGACCGCCGACGCTCTGTTGAAGAAGATCGACGCAAAGCAATCGACCCGATAGTCAGTCTCGACCGTGCGACCGGAGCGTGCTTGAATCCGGGGCGTTGAACAATCGCGCACTGCAATCCGGGTCGACCCGCAGGACAACCCGGCTGCGGGTGTCCGCGCTGCTGCACTTGCTTCCTGCTGCAAGCATGCATCCACGTTGGCGGCGATCCAAGCTGCTACTGTGCCTGACTCTTGGAGAAACCCATGCCCGGCAGAGGAAATCGCGTTGAACTGCTTGACGCCCGGCGCGCCGGTGGAATCCCGTCTGGCCATGGAGAATGAGTCTTCTCAATGATCGCATCGTAGAGGCGATTGCGACCACCGGCTGTTACGTCGGTGAATCCGTGATTGATGCGGCTCTGGTGGTTGCCCTGAGGGGGCGTCTCAACGTTCTGCATGCGCAAAGACGCCTGCTCGCCGCACAGGTCGGCCGAGCCGGGACATTGACTGTTGCGACAGCGTTGCGAGGTGATTCGATCGCCTGGTTTGACCAGGATGCGCTGGTACCGGTTGAGGCTGAAGCGATGGCCATGATCAACTCGCTCAGGGCGGCGCTCAACAAGGCGCTCTATATTGGCGCGGTCGACACCGAATGTCATTACGCACGCTATCCGTGCGGGACCTTCTACAAGACTCATCTTGACCGCTTCGGTAACCACGACTTGCGCGTTGTTTCGCTGATTTTCTATCTCAATGCGCGCTGGCGTGATCACGAAGGTGGCGAGTTGGTGATCCACAGTCAATCTGGCGATTTCTTCGAACGCGTGATGCCGCGCAGCGGCACGATGGTCGCGTTTCTCAGCGCACAATTTCCGCATGAGGTATTGCCCGCCACGCGACCCCGCCTGGCACTCAGTGGCTGGATGCGTCGTCGTGCACTTTTAGATCAGTAACGAATTTTCCGGATTGCGTGTCGCTGCCTGCTTACATCCCGGAATTGGAAAGCGAATCAACGCATTTGAATCGACGCTGACAATTGCACAGCTTCGAAGCAGGAGTTTTACGACCATTCGCCGTTCGCGACTGCAAGGCATGCCTCGATATCAATCGCGGATCATTGCTGTCGGCATTGCGGCCCCTTTACCACCCTCCTGCGCTGCTGTGTCGCTGCAAGCTCCAGCAAAAAGCCCGGGATTTGCCCGGGCTTCTTGCTGCTCAGTCCGCTCTTGCTGTTACGGCGTGACCAGTACCAGCCACGGAGTGTTCTGTTCCACACGTACTACCAATTGGGTCAACGGATGCTGTTCGCTACGACCACCAATCAGAAACGACGCGTCCATCCCCTGCACCGAGAGGAATCCATCGTTGGCCTGCGCCGACGCCGCCTGCCAGGCAATATCCAGCAGGCGATCACCCACCACGAGGGACTGCCAGCTTGAGCGCTCAGCCTGACCGAGGCTGTCCCAGGTCAGGACCCGCAGGTTGTAATCATTGCCGAAGCGGGCAAGTTGCAGGACGAACAGTGTCCTTCCACTTTCGATCTTGCCTCCGCCATTGTCGACAGGGCCGCTCTTGCCGCCGGCAATCTCGGTCGGAACGATGCCCAGTCCACCGAGCAGGCCGGCGTCAACTTGCACCTGCACGGTCACATGGTTCGATCCGTCGCCGACGACATACGTCACGCTATCGCTGGCAGGGTCGAAACCGTCGCGGAAAATGACGACGCTATTCGTGTCGGTGGATTGATTGTTCGCGGGATTCGGATCGGTGCCATTGGTCAACGAAGCTGTCGCGGTATTCACAACCATTCCATTCGGATCGGATCCCTGCAGCGTGGTTGAATACAGATAGGAGGTCTTGCCGCCCACCGGCAGCGTTGCAGTGTCGAAGAGCGTATTGCCCGAACCGCCAGGGCTGCCACAGCTCGCTCCTCCACTTGCCGAACAGATCCATGAACCTGCGGTCAGCTCGGCCGGCAAGATGTCGCTGACTGTCGCGATCGCCGAACTGGGGCCGATCGGATTGGTGACTTCGATCAGGTAGTCGAGAGAATCGCCGATTTGCACGATGTCACGATCGTCGGAAATGGCGACTGCAACATCGGCCGAAATCACCAGGTTGTCGGTGTCGGTTGCCGAATCGTTGATTGGGGATGGATCGGTGACACCTGCGGGTGCCGCGACCGTCGCGGTGTTGACCAGCGAGCCTGTCGCTGACGCCGCAATCGAGCAGACCGCGGTGAAGGTCGTGCTGCCCTCACTCGGCAGATCAACCGACTGGCTGATGTCGCCGGAACCCGAGCCCACGCAAATACCGCCGCCGGTACCGACGCAAGTCCATGTGCAGGTTTCGGTCGCCGGGAACACATCCGTAACGATCGCTCCACTCACGTCGCTCGGTCCATAATTTTCGGCCGTGATCGTGTAGGTGACGGAGCCACCGGGTGTTGCACTGGTCACGCCATCGGTCTTGCTGATGGAGAGATCGGCCATCGGCACCAGAGTGTCAGTGTCGGTGGCACTGTTGTTGTCAGGGGATGGGTCGGCGACACCACTGGGCGCAGCAACTGTCGCCGTGTTGACCAGTGAGCCGGTCGCGGACGCGCTAATCGAGCAGGCCGCCGTGTAGGTCGTGCTGCCCCCACTCGGCAGCGTGACCCATTGGCTGATGTCACCGGAACCCGACGCCGTGCAGGAGCCGCCATCGGCACCGACGCAGGTCCATGTGCACGTCTCTGACGGAGGGAACGTATCCGTCACCGTCGCACCATCCACGTTGCTCGGTCCGGCATTGCTAGCCGTGATCGTGTAGGTGACCCAGTCTCCGGGTACTGCACTGGTTGCACCATCGGTCTTGGTGATCGCAAGATCGGCGCTCGCAACCAGCGTGTCGGTGTCGGTTGCCGAGTTGTTGCTCGAGGTCGGATCAGCGACCCCTCCGGATGCCGCGATCGTCGCGGTATTGACCAGCGTGCCGGTCGCCGATGCCGCAATCGCGCAGCTTGCCGTGTAGGTCGTGCTGGCACCGCTCGGCAGGTTGACCGTGTCGTTGATGTCGCCGGAGTCCGAAGCCGTGCAACTGCCACCGCCGGCTCCAACGCAGGACCAGGTGCAGTTCAGCGCAGCCGGGAAGGTGTCGGTAACCGTAGCCGTCGTTGAAGATGGGCCCGCGTTCGAGGCCACAATCGTGTAGGTCGTGCTGCCACCCGGTATCGAACTGGAGACGCCGTTGGTCTTGGTGATGCCCAGATCGGCAAACGCATCCGGGGTACAACTCACCGCCACGCTGGTTACGTTGGCCGTTCCGACCGTACCCGATCCATTGCTCACGGAACACGTCTGGCTCGGCCCGCTCGGATCGGTGAACACGGTCACGCTGTACGGTGAGCCGCTTGCGATCGGGGTGGCAAACGTGAACGAGCCGTTGCTGCCAATCGCCAGATCGTCGCCACCGTTGTTGCGCAGGACCAGTCCGGTTCCGAACAGGTTGGAAACCATGCCGCCGATCGTATAGGAGGAGACTCCGAACACTTCCACCGAACCTTTTTCACAGCTGCTCTGCTGTGGACGAACCAATCCATTCTGCGACGTGGTCACCCCCACTCCACAGTCATTCGTTCCATTGGGAATGCTGTTCATTACCGGACTGCCAGCTGCCGGCAGGTGCGTATTGGTGGTTCCGCCATTGTTCGCCAGCGTGCCCAGCACGGGATCCGTTCCGGTAACGTCGTCGCCAAAAGTGGTGAAGGTTCCACCGGTAACGTCTTCGATGTGATTGTAGTTTTGAGAAGTGACGGCGCCCGATAGATCAGGCCCGATCGGAGCCGCATTGTCGGCGACGATGCTGTTCCTGAGATTGGTGACCCCTCCAGCCGCGGCCTGGAAAATTCCGCCACCCTCGGTCGTTGCGGTGTTTCCGGCGATCGTCGCAAAGTCGAGATTGATGCTCGCAGCGGCATTGCCGGCGTTGTAGGTTCCAGCGCCACTTGCGGCGGTGTTTCCGCTAATCGTGGAATTGGAGACGTTAATCACCGCAGGCCCGGTCGACACATTGAAATTTTCCAATCCGCCACCGAGGCTGGTTGGCGCGCTCGCGCCATTGCCGCTAATGGTCGAGCCGGTGATCGTGGTGGTGGCAGCGAAAGTCGCACCGGCAAAATTGATCACGCCACCGCCTTCACCGACGGCCGTGTTGTTGCTGATCGTACTGTTGGTGATCGTTGTACTGGCCACCGTGCTGGTCGAGGCCAGGGTCCGGATCCCGCCATGGAAACTGCTGGCCGAATTTCCCGAAACAATCGAGTTTGTAACGTTGACGGTTGCCTGCTGGTTGTAGATACCGCCGGCAAATCCTGAGCCTGCTCCGGCCGTTACCGTCGACGCGTTGTTGCTGATCGTCGAACCGAGGATCGTCGTTGTCCCTCCGGTGACATGCACTCCACCGGAAAACGTGTTGAATCCGGACGAGGTCACGGTGTTGTTTGAAATCACCGAATTGGTGATGTTCAGGGTTCCGACGGACGAAACTCCGCCTGCGACGGCAGCAACCGTGGTGCTTGTGTTGGAAGCCGTATTCCCGGAGATCGTCGAATCGGTGATGTTCAATGTGGCCGTGACGACATTCAGCTGGATCCCGGCGCCGGTCGACGACCCTGCGGCGGTGCCGCCCGCGCTGTTGTTTTCAATCCTGCAGTTGTTGAGCGTGGTGATCGAATTGACGGCGCCGGAGATTGACAGGCCACCACCACTGGTGCCGCTCTCATTGTTGGCGATGACGACCCGGTTGAAGGTCGCGATCACCGCGGCGGTATCGACGCGCACGCCAGCACCGAAGGTCCCGGCGGCTGTCGCGTAGCGACCGTGCCGAATCGTCATGTCATTCAGCGTCATCGGAAATGCGGCGCGGAGGTGGAAGACGCGCTCGACGGCAACACCGGCCGTGGTGGCCGCCTCGACGATGGTCGATCCCGAGCCAGCACCGTTGATCGTGATCTCGCTCGTGAGGTCGAAGTCGCCAGATGCATTGACGTTCTCGCTCGACCCGCTCAGCGTGGTCGTATAGATCCCCGCCGGCAACGTGATGATGTCGGCGCCGGCCAGCGCGTTGGCTTCGGTGATCGCTGCGCGAAGACTGCAGTTACCGCCAGCGTCCGCGCAAAGGCCATTTCCAGCATTCGCATCCTGCGTGTCGGTCGTGGTGTTGACCACGAATGTAGCCGCGCTCGCCGCTGTTGATAAAACAGCTAGAGCCAATCCCAAGGTTGCCGCAACAACGACTGATCTGTTCACATTCCACCCCGTTTGGTTCCGCATTCAAATAAGCGCGCACCGGGGGTCGACAGCGCAGATCCTCAGTTTCATGAAGATCCGGCGACAGTCTCACTGCCTTCCGCAAATGCGTCACCCGTGTTTACTCTCCCCAACCATCGCGCGAGCAGGCGAACCTGAGCGGTGAACGCATTAGCAGGCGCCGCGAGATTAACTGAAAGCGAGAGCTCTGGTAAGGCCTCTTGCACTTCCCCATCGCCATGATTTCTGAACGACGATGGTCTACCCGCGCCCTTCAAAGAATCACGCAAGAGAATCTCGACTTCCCCTTTCAGGAAGCCGCAGCCTTTGGACAATGATGATCACTCGACAGCAGTGAAACTCAGCGCCTGATCGACCGACATGCGACCTGATTCGCAAGGGCAAGCTGCCCTGATCGAAGGCTTCTCCATGGACCCAGGCGTTGCTGAGGAGTTGCGCGAAACCGTCTCTATTCATCCTCGATATCAGGATATGTCGCTCAGATCAGGCCACAGGCTGGCCATCGATTGGTCTTACGCATTCATGACCGCCGCACCGATTCGAGTTGCAAACATCGAGTGGCCTGCAGCAAATTTTCGGACTTCGAATCCGCCACGATTACCTGGCTCGAATACGTATAATTCAATCCATTATCCACATAGCTGCAAACTCGCGCGCACTTGAGCATCTGGGCCACTTCATTGGATCGGGTCTTGCTCTTGAGCTTGAGCTCAGCGCCGACGAATGAACCGTCGCGCCCGCTGCAGATCCCAGGCTATTGGCTTGTCGAGCGCGTACGCCATCCAATCTCAACCCTGTGCGACCAGCCTGCTACTCCGGCGTGGAAACATGCGGCCAGCTCGACACCCGCTGACGGACTTCCCCGGTTTCGAGCATAGCCCGGCTAATCCGAATGGATTGGAAGAAGTCGAGTCCGCTAGCCCATCACGGTGGCAACACACCGCGAAATTCCGGGTCGAGCAGATTGACCGACCACAACTCACGGCCACTGGCCAGATCCTGGCAAACCAATCGCAGCGATTGCTGCAGATACTCCCCGGATGCTTGTCGCAAAGCGATCGGTGGCGACTGCCAGAACAACTGATTGGCGCGAACCATGAACGGTGCGTGCGAGTACGGCAGTTTCATTTGGGCCACGGCCCGGCCAGAACTGCGCTCATGCAAGGTCCATCGCCATGCCGTTCCGAGCAACTCGTCGTTAACGGGGCTCGCAGACTGGGCATAGCTGCCGTCGGCAGAACGAAACTGCGTACCATTCACACCCGGCACGCGCTCATTGCCGGTCAAGTCAGCGGCGACGACGACGGGTGCGCCTGCCGTCGTCGAAAGCTGCAATGTGCTGGCGGACAAATCGACTGCGACAACACCATTGAGCTCACGCCGGCCAGCGTCCGAATCGGCGTCGTCCACCAGCAATGCCCCGCGCAATGGCCATTCGCGATACGACCAGAACACCCGAAGCGCGCCTGTGCTGCTATCGGCGACAGCCTTGAAAATCCGGTTCGGTTGCGCGTACGGGCTGGCCAGAACGCCCTCGGGCAGTTCACCGACCAAGCTTCCCAGTTTTGTGCCACTGGCAGGATCGAGCAACAACAGGTTCAGTTGCCCTGAATGTTCGGGCCGACCGAGCACTACCAATTGACCATCGACCAGAGCTAGGGGCAGACCCTCGGCGGGTCCACGCCAGTTCATCGCCCCGTTGTCGAGATTGATTGAAGCTACTCTTCCTACGTCGTCGGCAATCCAGGCGGAGGACGGAAAGTTTTCGCCGCCGATCAAGACACTCGGCGCGAGACTCAGCGGCGGGCCGGTCGAAGCCTGCGCGCTGATCGGCAGCGACCCGATCATGGCGAGGCAGATTGCGGCGGCAACGAAATATCGGGGTTGGCGGTAGGCATTCATTTCGAATCTCTCCTGCAATGGGTATTGACTGGTTTGGTCAAGGGGAAAATCGAAACTACTCAAACCCGTTCGCAAAGATGGTATCGCCGCTACCGTTGGCGACACCGTCTAGTCGCCACGCGCCTCGTCCCAGGGTTCCAGCGATCAAGGCATCACGCTGATTCTGGTACGACAACTCGAACACCGGTGCGTAGGGCAAGCCGGTTCCCAGGCGCGACCAGGTTGAAAACCCGTCGTTGGAACGGGCATAGAAAGCGCCCCGGTCGGCGCCGACGACGAGCACGTCACCGGCAGGCCTGGGCACGTACACCATGCTGCGCAGAGCGCCCGGCGAGAACGTCCCGATATTGGCGGAGATGTTGCTGAAGGACGAACCCGAATTGGCCGAGAAATGCACCGTCGAAAATGTCATCGCGAACAATCTCGATGGCTGCGCCTGGTCGATGGCGACATCGATAACGGACGATGCCCCCGGCGCCCCCAGCAGATTCAACGCACCTCCAGCGCCCACGGCCAGGTACACGTTGTTGCCTGATCCCAGATAAACGAGATCAGGATCCGATGGCACGCCGTATTCGAGGGGATCCCCGACAAAAGCGTTGACGCGAACGGTGGAAATCCGGGAAATGGTCCCTCCCTGATCCAGGGAGGCATAGAGGCCGTTGTCTGCGCCAAACAGCAAGCGCTGGCCGTTGACTCGATTGACCGCCAGCGGCGTATAGAACTGCGGACTCAGGGCCGGACTGGCGTTGATCGGAGTGAGCGCCGGAAAGGTCTGGCTCTGAAGCACGTTCGCGGAATTATAGACACGCCGTCTGAAGTTTCCGAAGCTCTGGAAACTGGAGTAGCGTGAGGACACGGTGGCAGAAGAGATGTCGTCAACCGCTGTGTCTCCGCCGTCACCGGTATGCACACTGGTGAATACCCGCGAGTTTATCTGCTGTTGTTCGCTGGTGCCGGTATCCTGGGCCCCGCCAATGACGCGGTCAGAAAGACCGTCATAAGCCATGCCGTGATACTCGGTCACCTCCAGATCTCCGTTCAACGACGTCCACGAACCTGTGGTCATGCGTGGGGCCAGCCGCTTGTAGACGCCGCCATCGTCGCTCTCGATCAGATCGCCCGCAGAATCAAACGCCATCGATCGCGAATCGGCGTGAGGCGACGAGCCATTGCTCGTGCCTGAATGCGTCAACGCCACCCACCGGGTCGCGGGTGGCAGGCCGGCATTGCCGCGGAAAAGCCGACCGGAATAGTCCAGAGCGCCAAGCGAGTTGGGAAAGAAAATTCCGGAACCCGGCGCAGCCTCACTGAAATAGGGCTGACGATCACCTCCGACATAGACAATATTGCTGTCAGTGGGATCGGCCGCTACCGACAGATGAATACTGCCTTGTCCGCCAGGGTGGATACCGATCAGCGCCCCGCCTTCCTCGGCCGTAGTGGGAACGCCGAGATTGGTCCAACCGGTGGTCCCATTGGCCGACTGGATCACGGCTGCCAATCTACCGTCGCTGCCGACCACTGCCAGAAAAATATTGGCGCTCTGACCCACGGCGAACAATCCCCGAGTGCCGCTGTTGATCAAAGCATCGGTGGGCGCGTCGGATACCCTTGTCCAATTGGCTCCAGTGTCGACGGAGCGGTAGATGCCCGGAGCCGCGCTATTGAAAACCACGGTGTAGAGCAGACTGTTGTTGCCCGGATCGCCAATCAGGTCAGTCGTGCTCCCTGCAGGCAGCCCGCTGCCTCCTGCGCCCGAGACCAAGGTGAAGTTGGTACCTGTATTGGTTGATCGGTACAAGCCCAGGCTGGTCGCCGCCATGAGCACGCTGCCGCGTGCGGCGACTGCACGAATGGAAATGTTGTTCAAGGTTCCGCCACCGTTGAGAACCGTCCAGGTGGTGCCGCCGTTGGTCGTGCGCATCACGCCGGTTCGCGCGCCCCCGACGCCGCCCAGACTGGAAACCAGACCGGTACCTGCGATCAAGGTTTGCGCGCCCGAATCGGTTGGGTCGAAACGCAGGGCAGACATCGACAAGCTCGCGCCCGTGTCGAACAAGCGCGTCCAGACCGGACTTGCCGAATTGGCATTGGTGCTGCGCCACAGGCCCCCGTTGACCGCCGCCACATAGAGGATGGCTGCGTTGGTGGGATGCGGTGCCACGGCACTGACCGCGCCAATCACCGGCCGATTTGCAATGCCCTCAATCTGACCATTGAACGCCGGTGCCGGCCCCAGATTCGACCAGGTGCCGCCAGGGTCACCACCGCCACCGCTGGTATTGAAGGTGGCGCTGACGTTGCGCGCCTGGGTCATGCTGACGTTGCAGGCGCCATTGCCGCTGCAGTCGCCGCCCCAGCTGACAAAGGTGGAACCACCGGCCGCTAGCGCAGACAAGGCCACATTGGTGCCCGAAGCGTAGGCGAAGCTGCAGGTGGCACCGCAGTTGATGCCAGCCGGCGTGCTCGTAACCGTCCCGCTGCCAGTGCCATTGCGCGTCACGGTTAGCGTGTTGGTGCCGCCACCTGCTGCCGTCAACGTCAATGCGGCAGCGCTGACAGTGCCGACGTCGGCGGCACCGCGATCCTGAAAGCGCAAGGTCCAGGCGCCGTTAATCTGGGCCGGCGTCAAAGCACTGAAGGCGGCGGTGAAATATGTCGATGCCGCCGGAATTGCCGAGGGAGCAGCCGCGACCGTGCGATAGCTTCCAGCCGGGATGGTATCGGTCGAGCCCAACCCATCAGCAACCGTCCAGATATTGTCCGAGGCGGAGTTGGCGAATACGTAGGTACCACCAAGATCGGAGCTGTCTCCGCCGCCACCTGCGGTTGTGGCGCCGACACGACTGTAGATGACAAAGCTGCCCGTGTTGCCAGGCGTTACTCCGGGTGGCGCAAGCACCACATCCAGATCACCCACCCAAGTGTGGGTCATGGTCATCGACAAGGAAATGTTGGTGATGCTGCCGCCAATACCGCTGACGCTGAAGCTCACATCCCGCGGTGGTCCAAACGTCCCGCTGACCGGGCTATCCGGAATCGAGCCCACGCCCGTTCCATTGAACGTCTGCGCCAGCAGTGAATTCGACCACAGCAGGGCCAGCACCAAAGCGCCGAGCGCCCACGAGCGTCGGTCTGATGACAGACCAACCGTATCTGCCACTACGTCCGTAGATATTTGCTGCACGTGACCCCCTGGACAGGTTGCTGATGCGTGACCCCCAACGCTCGGGCAGGACTGCGTCTCCCTTGCTCATGCGCAGCTCGTGCGCACGGCGCTCCCAATTCACAAGCAACTTTAACGCTACCAGCATCGCGCTTCAAGCTGGGTTCTTTCTGGACCCCATTCGCAGAATGCAGTCAGCAAATTCGGGGAAATCAGGATCGAGAAAATCAGGACATCCACGGAATCGTCCACGGAGTCGAAAACGCCCTGATCCATCCGTCGGCAACTTCTGCAGACATGGACGATTGCCATCATCAAGCTCCACCGTTCAGGGCCGCTCAATATCCCTGCCCCGATCAGGACGCTCCGGGCTTCCCGATCTGGATCTCGAGAGGCACGCCTCGGGCAGGGTTGCCTGGCATCGATTGGCACAACGGAAACTCAATTCGGGACCGGCGTGGGTGGATCGAACGGAAGCTGTTCGAGCTAGCCCCAATGCATGCCATCGGGTGCCGCGCCGATGCAATTCTGAGCAATCACGTGCACGTCACGCTATCAACACGAACACGCCTGGCGCTTATATTTCGACCACGACAGAAGGCGATCTCAACGTGGTCGTCTATTCCGCCCGCCCTGAGCCTGCAGAGCAGAGCCCGAAAAGATGTAGCAGCCGGTTGCAGGAAAGACCGGACTGGTCGAATCGCATCCGCAGCAACAGCAACTCGGAACATATTCCCGCGTGACGCACGATCGGACTTACCCATGCACTCGCCGAGACGGCTGCGCCACTCGAGCAATCCTTGTTTCCGCGGTGCGCAGCGTCTGATCAACCGGCAAACGACCTGATTCGAAAGGGCAAGCCGCGCAGATCGAAGACTTCGTGAAGAAGCGAGGCGGGCTGCTACGCGGTCGCGCGGTTGCTCGGTTGCGCGAAAGCATCCTTTCGGATGCTCGTTGTGAGGGAGTTTGGCTTACCCAAAGCCAACGGAATCGATAGGACGGTCAGAGAGAACCTGAGCCTTGTACCTGCGTTTGCGCCGGATTGGAAAGCCGGTTTCCGAGGGCTTACCTTCCTCAGCCCTTGGCCGTTGCCGTATTCGCTAACAGACGCGGCGGAGCGGCTGCACGCGTTGCTGTGCCTCGGCTGTTGCGCGCGAGATCGAAGTCATTGCCGAGCGAGTTCCGGTTGAGCTATCCGCAGCCGCGAGCTCATCGATGATCGTGCGATTACGTCCGTTATGCTTGGCCCTGTACATCGCGGCGTCGGCACGTGCGCGCCAGTCGTTGGCTGTTTCGCCGCTGTTCAAGATACTGGCGCCGAGTGAAGCGGTGACGGCCGTATCACCGCAATGAACGTCTCGCTTGACGGCCAGACGAACCTTCTCGGCAATGTCCCGCAGGGCAGCTGGGCTGGTGTCCGGTATCAGCAGGGCGAATTCTTCGCCGCCGAGGCGGAAGAAGCGGTCGCTCCGGCGCGTGTTCGCGCGCACCACATTGGCGACCTGGACCAGCACGTTGTCACCCGCATCATGACCGTAGCGGTCGTTGATCCGCTTGAAATGATCGAGGTCGAAAATGATCAGGCCCAGTGACGTTCCGTTGCGTGAACTCGCGGTCAGGGCGATTTCGAGTTCCGTGCTCATGGCCCGCCGATTGCTCGCCCCAGTCAGCGGATCGAGCAGGGCCAAGTCCTCCAATTGCCGGCGCTGAACATCCGTGCGCCACGCGAAAATATAGGCGAACGCGCAGACGACCACCGCTGAACCAACGAAAGCCGCCTTCTGTGCCGCCTCGGGCAGTGCCAAGGCACTTGCCGCAACTGCGGCGATACCGATGGCCGAGACAATCGCGGCACGATTGCGCTCGATCAACAGAAAGTTGGTAAGCATCACTGCAAACATCCACAGGGAACCGGGCGGACCCGCGACATAGGCGATACCGATACAGCCGGTCGAGTAGATGGCGGTGAGAAAAAGTGCGACGCTTGCCGTATTTCGATGGCGAAGCGCATGTACCACGCCGATGCTGATGCCAGAACAGATCAGAACGTCAATGATACCCGCGAGCGTCTGGCCGTTGAAAAAACGATAAAATGCAAATGGCAGGATCATCACGTTCGAGATGATGCCAAACATCACGACAAGGGCAAGCTGGAAATCCTGGCGCAACTTGTCCATCCACATACATTCCGCCTACCGGTTTCACCGGCTCAATGAGGGAACCACCTGTAAGCATTGCATCAATCGGGCCAAGCCGTATGGGTGGAATGTGCACTGGTACGCACTGAAAGAAGCTGTCCTCGATAACCACCGGTAAAGTGTGCGCCAGCTCACGAAACCGAGGTCGAATTGAGCTGGAGTGATGCCACAGAACCCGCTGGATCAGGTCTGCGGAGTTCGTCGCCTGCCTGTGACAGGGTCTCGATCATGTCAATCCGTACGATAGTTACACCCTCAGTCGCCTCCTGGCCGTCATGAAGAGGAAACCTCGCCAGTCGATTCGACACGCTGCAATTGCCAATCCGGGACGGCAAACTGTTCCGAGCCATCGATCACGAACATTTACGGCTTCCTGCGTCTGCCAACGGGTCGCCGCCTTGTGGATGCACCGATGAGGGCTCAAGCAACTGCTCCGTCGCATCGGAAAGTGCACGAATAGGTCCGAAACCATGCTCTCGCCAGGTCTATCAGGATCAAGCGCCCGCCGAAGATCATCGCCTCCCCGGCACGCAATACCGGGCGCGAAACGCGTGCGGCGACACCCTTGCCGCCATCGCTCGATCAGTCGAAGCTGCTGGCGAAAATCAGGTCAGACTTCAAGCGCGTGACGACAAGATCGTAGTCTGTTTCCGCGCTGGAAGAATAAGGCGCCTCCCCGGCTATCACAGGTTGGTTTGCGTCCAGGAACATGCGCTTGAACACCGTGGTGAAGGCGGTCGACGAAGGGCTCGATGTCGGAGCATCGTACAAGGGGACGATGCCGCCGCTGAATGAGTTGTCGGAGACTCCGTTCGGCTTGAGCCGGAACACCGCTCCTTTATATGGGTAACTTCCAGATCCGGCGAGGATGATCCGGTTGAGCGAATCGAAAGCAAGGTCATAGAACGCGGCTTCGATAGTTGCTCCAAAATAGATGCCCCTCCCCGCCGTGTTGCCGAATGAGCCATCCTCGGTGGCGACACCGGACAATCGGCGCAAGACCACGGGATGAAACACCACTGACGCGTCGTTGGCCGCGCCGATGGCCACGATGTTGCCTTGCGTGTCCGAGCTCAAGTTGGTCATCAATCCAAGCTGGACACTGGATGTGCCACCGAAATCAATGACGTGTTTAGAGGTGACGATCGACTGGGTGACCACGTTCAACGTAACCAGGAACCAGTCCGTGTCGTTCTCCGCATAGCTGTAGTCGCCACCCACGGTCAGGCGCTGCCGGGAGTCATCGAAAATGACTCGTGCGACCGAGTTTATTGCCCCGCAGGTATTGCGACAGAGCTCGCGTCGCCCGGCGGGGATTCCGCTGAGGTCTGAAAAGTTGGTGTCGAGGCTGCCATCCACCTTGAGTTTCGCTATTCCGACGACAATCGTCGAAACTCCGCCAATGTTTTCCTGCACTTCGCCGGCAACGAAAATCGAACCGTCCGCTGCGGTGGTCACGCTTGTCGGAGTATCACGAACGCGATTGTTCGCCGGGTCGGCATCGAACGGGATTCCGGTCCCGCCATCGCCGGCAAAGCTGGTATCGACCGTTCCGTCCGTCTTGAAACGCACCACGCCAAAATCGGGCTGTCCGAGTGCGCCGGGAGTACTGCCGACGACGATGATGCGGCCCTGGAGGTCGATCGTCATGTCCGTCACGGAGCTCAGATAGGCATCCTTCAATACGCGGCCCTGACCAGCACTGCCCGTGGCAACCGTGTTGCCGAATGCGGGGTCGTAGCCGCCGTTTGGGCGGAACTTGGCGAGAAAGATGGATACCCCGGCAGCGCCGCCCGGTCGCGAGCCAGCCAGCACATAGCCGCCATCGGGAGCGCGCGCTGCCGCAACGATGCGTTCATTGACGCTGCCAAAGCCGACGTAGGTGCGTCGCCAGCCCGGAGTACCCGATGAGACGCCGAACGTCGTGTCGATATCGAAATCGCTGGCGTGGAGTGGCGATACGAATGGCCCCGCGAATGCAAGCAGGGTGGCGATCAAGAGGAAGCGGAGGGTCATGAAATTTCCTGATTGTTTCGGGATTGCAGAAAGGCGAACGCACTACGCGGCACGAGATCAGTTGCAAACGTCATGGCGTTCTGCAGCAATCTCGGCGGCGAGCCCGCCACCGTCTAGTCGAAGCCGTTCCTGAAAATCAAATCGCCGGCGGGCGCGCAACTGGCAGTCGCGCTCTTTGGCGCGGTGAGCGTGGCTGAGAGACTGAACCCGCCAGCCTCCTGTTTGGCGCCAGGTGCCGCTCGAAGCGTGCCTTCGATCCGGAATCGACCATCCTCCGAAACGACTTCAGCGTGCTCGACAGGCCGAAGACTGGCACTGCCCGTGATGCGCGCGTTGTCAGAAGCATGAGCGGTGCCTGCGACCAATACGCAGAACAATCCAATACCAAGTTGACGGTTCATCGCATCACCTTCGCTTCAAGTGCTTCGAGCCGAGAGCGCAACGAGGCGTTCTCTTTTTCAAGCGCCTCCATACGTATGTCGCTCTCGGCTTTCAGATCACGCATCGCCTCCACCGTCAGCGCTTCAAAACCGATCGGGGTCACCGCGAGATAGCCTTCATTGCCCGTAGGCTGGACCCAGTTCGGCAACACCGTCTGCACTTCCTGGGCGACAAAGCCCATGCGCGGGCCGGCGGCATTCATGGCTTTGGCCGGATCGATGTATTCGTATACGTGGCCTTGCAGCGCGAGCAACTGATCAAGCGGCCGTGCGATCGGGCCGATGTTCTTTTTCAGTCGCGCGTCAGAGAGGTTGCCGACGGCACCGCCCTGCACGAACGTGGTTCCAGCGGCATCGATACGCAGGCGATTGGTGAAGCTCACCGTCGTCGTACGCGCATCGACCGCGCCAATGAAAAACTCGCCCGCGTTTGTGCTGGCGCCAGGCACCGCGACAAAATTGAAACCACGATTGTTGGTGTTCATCAGCGAAATGTCGGCGTTACCGTCGCCCGTCGAATTTTTGACGACCAACTCGCTCAGGCGCAAATTTGCAGCGGCCCCGAGTGTGGCGGTATTGATGCCGACACCACCGTCTGCGCGGACGAGGAACTGGCGAGCGCCAGTGGAGGTGAAGTTGGTGCCTTGGTCGTCGGCCCAGATGAAGGTGCCGTTGTCACCATCGTCGTCGCCCGAGTTCGTGACACAGGTGCCGTCGCCGACACCATTCCCAGGGCGAATTTTTGCATGATACCCCCCCGCCCAGCTCAAGTCGCCGCCAGCACAGTTGTCGATACCGCCGCCCACCACACTGCTGTCGCCGCTTGCGATGTTGGATGACCCGCCGCCAACAACACTATCGGTGCCGGTTGCTCTGTTGATGAAACCACCGGCTACCGTACTGCGTTCCCCAATTGCGTGGTTGGCCAGCCCGCCGCTTACCGTGGCATAACTTGCCTGCGTCAAGTTGGTACACGTAGACCCTGCGCAGTCGCCAACCTGCCCGCCCCCGGCAACAACCTGACCAATTTCGAACGCTTGCGCGGAGTTTCCTGCTGCTCCCGCAACAAGATTCGGCGAATTTGGCCTCGGAAAAATGCGCAATACCGGGGTGTTGAAGGCACGTATTACCAACGGTTGGTTATCTGTTGTGCCGATGAAATTGTTGGCTGGATTCGTACCCGAATTGCCTTCGGTATCCCAACAAACACCCGCCAGCGCGACTTTCGGATCAAACCGGGTCGGCTCACCCAGGGCCACGAACGGTGCATTGTCTTTCGATACTTCGGTTTTCAGACGCATCGGTGGCGCGTTGCCGAGATCGCTACCAAAATCGACCTGCACGGTGAATGTGCCGTCATGGACTTGCACGGAGTAGAACGTGATCGGCGAACCTACGTGATCCGGTCCGGATGCGTCCAGCAGCGTCACGCGCAGGTCATAGCGACCATTGGCGGGCGTGCCGCCATCGCTCAAGGTACCGCTGTAGGTCCAAGGCTCGGCATTGGCCACCGACGCGGCGGCCAGCATGACGAGCAGCAGAAGGTTTCGAATCATGGCGACCTCTCGGAAAACACGACGGACATCAATGCTGGGCGAATCGCCAGCTGAAAGTAGCGGGCGATCCGTGAGGCAGGGTGTTGGCGACGTACTCGCGAAAGGGCGGTGGCGACGGACATGGCTGGTCAACCTGCGCCGCAGGTTGTCTGTCTTTGCCTTGTGGCCAGGTTGCAGAGCAACCCAGCAGTCCGTTCACGGCGAGGATAAGAACCGGCTGCGAGATTGTCGCAGCGCGCTTCGATACCGCAAGGAGGTCGCAAGGTTCGGGCAGAGCGATAGTGCCAGCGCAACGCCCGACTCAACTCGCAGGGAAAATGCATCTCGACAGGTTCAGCAAATGCCTATGCGCCGCTAGCGAGCAGTGAGCCGCGTCTGCCATCAAGGCTGGCTTTCCGTGCCATCCGGCTGCGGCGCAAGTCTTGCCTTGTCTTGTTGGAGCTTCTCCGCTTCGGCCAAAATCTGGTCGATCTGCGGCAGCATGCTGCGCACCTCATAGACAGGGGCAATCGGTGCGGCCAGTTCGAGTTGCCGGTACAGGGCAATCATGTCGCCCTGCAGCGGGGCGCCGCGCGCGTTCAGCCAGTCGCCGGCCTTGCCCAGATCGGCACGTGCGGCAGGGAAATCTGTCTGGGCGATAGCGTTCTGCGCCAGCCACAGCCAACTGCGCCAGGACTGCGGGTCTTCGTTGTCTGTCTGCACCTTTGCCAGCGTGCGCAACTCGGCGTGTGCTTGCGGCGTGCCAGCGACTTGCAACAGCGCGGCACGCGCGGCGCGAGTGCAGTGACTTTCCGCGCCACACACGGTGATCGCCAGCGCATGCGCATGTTCAGCTCGATCCGCTGCGGCGGACAAATCCCCGCGCGCCAGCGAAATGACTGCCCCTGCATAATAAATTGGCTGCAGCTCAACAATGGACTCTTCCGGATAGCGCGTGTTGATGGCCAAACGCCGGACGTAGAGTTCCTCTGCTTGCGTCCAATTTGCTGCGTGCAACAGGTGTACCAGCTGAATATCGTGCAGCCAATCGCAATAGCTTGAGTTCTTGTCAAAAAAACCATGACACCAGGCAATTGCCCGCGCCGAGACCCGCTCGGTTTCACTCGTTGGTCGCAATCCATGCAGAAGCACTGCAGCGTTGCCGGCTGCCCAGCCACTATTGCCATTTGCTGTAGCGTACCGCTGCAATGTGCCCAGCAGGTCGGGTAATTGCGCAAACAGCTCGCGATACTGGAACTCACGCCATGCAGCGAACAGTCGGTTTGTGTGGTGGTAGGTTTCGCTGCTGCGGCTGCCACCAGACTGATCGGTGCGCTGCTGTGCCAACAGGAAAGCGCGCGTGTTGATCTTGCGCAGTTGCGCATACCTTTGTTCGCCCATGGCCAGGTTTATCTGCAATTCTTCCAGTTGCAGGCGCGCCAAAGAGTCGTTCAACAACTCGTTTGCATAGCGGGATTGAACCAGATCAATCTGAGAGTGCACCTCCGCCAGACGCTCCGCCCACCACAGGAAGTTCAGATGATCGAGCGTGACGTGCAGTTGCTCATTGCGGGACAACCCAATCCGATCCATCAGCGCCATGCGCTTCTCGCTGGCCATTACCGCGTAGCGCTGTGGCTGATTTCTTCCGAACACGGCAGCCAGGGTGGTGTAAAGCTCGAACCTTGCCCGTGGGTTGCTGATTGAGTCCACCTCGTAAAATCCGCGCTGCGCCAACTCGAGCGCGCTGACCTCACGTCCGGTCGTGAAACGATTGGCTCCAGTAAATACCCTCAGCACAAAATTCTTCACCGCCAGCGCGTTCGCAGCTTCCTGCTGCGCCTGCACCCGCTGCCACAGTGCGGCAGCGGTGATGGTCATCAATATCGCCGCCACGCCGACTGCAAGGCGCCAGCGCCGTAGCCATTTGCCAATGCGATAGCGCTTGCCGCCCGCGTGCGCGAGCACCGGCAGGTGCAATTGCCAGCGTTCAAGTTCAGCGTCGAATTCGGCCACGCTGGCGTAGCGCGCTTGTGGCTCCTTGCGCATCGCGCGCTGGAGAATGGCAGCGAGATCCCGATCCAGACCAACGGGCAGTTGCGGTGTGTATTCGAGTACCGCACGAACCTGCGCACTTGCCTGCATACCGGGGAAAGGTCCCTCACCACCGAGCAGTCGGCATGCCAGTGCAGCCAGACCATAGACGTCGGTCGCTGCGCTGCTGCGTTCGCCGCGCACCTGCTCCGGTGCAGCGAATGCCAGGGTGTAGCCGACGTTGGTGGCCGTTGCGTTCGCGTGCAGCGATTGAGCGACGCCAAAGTCGAGCAAGACGACGCGGCCATCGCCGTCAATGAGGATATTGGCCGGCTTGATGTCCCGATGCAGCACCAGTTGCGCGTGCGCATAGGCGACGATATTGGCCACTTTGCGCAACAGAGCCACGCGATCGCGCAGCGAGAGCTGCTGCGTATCGGCGTACTCGTCAATTGGCTGGCCAGAAATGCGCTCGATGACAAGGTACGGCGCACCGTCGTCCAGCACGCCGCCATCGATCATCGAGGGCAATCCAGGATGCTTGAGCGAGGCAAGCAGCTGTCGTTCGCGCAGCATGCGGCGTACGGCATCGGGCGATGGCGGCGAACTCAACGGCATTTTCAATACCGCTTGCTGCTCGAATCCGCCCTCCTGACGCGACACTGCCAACGCGATAGCCTGGCCACCACGACCCAGTTCGCCTTCGACACGCCACCGCCCCAGCAATTCTCCGGTCGTGTACGGCCTATCCAGATTCACACGTTGCGCGGCCGGTTGTTCGAAAAACTCGCCATGGCGCTCGAGTCCGCGCAGAAGTCTTCGCACAGCGGCCACCGCCTCGGACGGAAAGCGATCCGCGAGCGCTTCAAGCTGCTCCAGTTGCTGACTTTCGTCATGCTCTGCGAGCAGATCGAACAGCGCATCGATCTGTGTCAGCAAGTTGTTGTCGAGAGGCGCCTGAGCGGGTTCAGTCGTCATCGAGTACCACGGCCAGCAGCGCTCGCGCCTGCAACCAGTCACGTCGAACGGTTTTTTCAGTCACGCCGAGCAATTCCGCAATTTCCTGATTCTCGAAACCGGCAAAGAATCGCATCTCGACGACTTGCACCAGGCGAGTGTGCTCGACGCGCATCGTTGTCAATGCTGCATCGATGGCGAGCAGGCGATCCATGTCGCGCTCCTCGAACGCGATCGGCGCATCCTCAGCCAGGCTGACGATCGGAGCGTCGCGTTTCCGCGCACGGCGAGAACGAATGTGATCGATCAAGGTGTTGCGCACGACCCGAGCGAACAGCGCGAAGTAGCGTTCACGATCCGCGTCTTCGTGCGTTGAAGCAATGCGCAAAAATGCTTCGTTGACCAGCGCCGTCGTATTCAGCGTGGCGACCGGCATCCGCCGCCGCTGACCTGCGGCAATGGCGCGCAACCGGGCATAGGCAGCAGGCAGCAGAGTCCGAGTCAGATCGTCTGGCGATTCAGCAATTGCCTTAGACACCTCGTTTGGGAATCCCTGTTTCACGCCCGTTCCATGGGCCCCTGAAAATCGCTCGCATCATGGCACTGCGTGGGGCTGGGGCTCAAGTCTTGCGCTTGGCCCCTGCCACCGACGTTTCCCGTTGTTGAACATGAGCGCAGCGCGCGTCAGGCGCTGATGCCTACTCCCAACAACCCAGGCCTGCCTAAATGATCCAACTCCTCGTTGCACTTGCCAAGCGACCATGTGCTGGTCTGAGTCGCTGGATGGCTGCGCTACTAGGTTGCCTTTTGATCCTTGCCGGGATTTCCCATGCAACCGGACAAAGCGTCGACCCCACGTTTGATCCGGATGCCAGCGGCAGTGTGTTCAGTATCGTGACGCAGCCTGACGGCAAGATCTTGATCGGCGGCTATTTCGGCCAGATCGGTGGGGCGAATCGTCCGGTGATCGCGCGCCTGAATACCGATGGCTCGCTGGACCCGACCTTTTTCGATCCCCAGGTTAACGGGACGATCAACGTTGTCGTGCTGCAGCCCGACGGACGGATACTCATTGGCGGTGACCTGACAACGGTAGGTGGCCAATCACGCAAGGACGTCGCGCGCTTGAATGTTGACGGCTCACTCGATACCAGCTTTGTCGACCCGAACGTGAATGGCTTCGTCGAGGCGATCCTGTTGCAAGCGGATGGCAGAATCCTGATCGGCGGCGGCTTTACCCAGGTCGGCGTGCAACCACGCAACGCGATCGCCCGCCTGCATGCGGACGGCAACCTTGATACTACCTTTGCCGATCTGCAAATAAGCAGCACGGTGCGCCGGCTCGTGGCGCAGCCAGATGGCAAGATCCTCGCCGGCGGGCCCTTCAGCAATGTCGGCGGCCAGCCGTACAAAGGTGTAGTGCGACTCCACGCTGATGGCACGCTGGATAGTGGCTTCAGCAATCCAATCGTCAACGGAACGGTCTATGCGCTTGCATTGCAGTCGGATGGCAAGCTCGTGATCGGCGGGGTCTTCGCTCAGGTCGGCGGACAAGCCCGCACCCATATTGCCCGCCTGCATGCCGATGGAATGCTGGATTCCGGATTCGTCGATTCGCAACCGGACAGATCGCCCGTCTACGCTGCGATCGTGCAGGCAGATGGAGGAATTCTCGTCGCCGGAGAGTTCCAGGCAATCAACGGGCAATCGCGCAGTCGCCTCGCCCGCCTGCAGCCTGACGGCTCGCTCGATACTGATTTTGGCGACATTGCATCGGGCTGGACGATCTACACCATGCACATTCAGCCGGACGACCAGCTGCTGGTGGGAGGTCGCTTCACAACAATGGGCGGCTACGTCCGACATCGCATCGCCCGAGTGACAATGGACGATCGCCTGTTCGCGGACGGATTCGAGTCTGAGTAGCAAGTCGATCGGAGGTTGACGGTGTCGTTGTCAATGGCAAGCGCGCGTAGACCTGCCCAAACGCAGAAGGCGCCCACAGGCTGCTGGATGGGTGCTCGTTCGTGATTGGAAGGAGGCAAGGAATGCATACCGCCGGGCGCTACTCATTGAAGGCGCCTCCTTTGAAAGTCTGGGGGACGATGCAGTCGCCCTTCCGACTGCGCAGGGTGAAATCATCCTGCTTCAGGCATCGGAAGACAGCGCCTTCGAAGGCTCGCTCCAGGCACGCGAAGAGCCTTTTTCTGGAACTAGCGTACAAGTGCCAACCTTGACGTGACAGTAAGGTTATGAAGAAACACTTAAATGAAATTATTTCTCTTGGCCTCGGTCACCTTGGTCCAGTCCTCGTTGAGCCTGATCTTGATCCCCTGGCTTCAATGATCGAGCTTCGTGAATAGCCAACTCTGGCAGTGGCACCCGTCGTGGGGCCTGAGAGCCGTTGTCAAAGCCAACAAGGTCCGGACAAATTCAGTCCGCCCCCAAATTTGTCTGCTGATATGAACTACGCAGCCGGCTACATCATCTCTCCGATCGCTCGTCAAATGTTGAGGCTGCGAAATAAAAGTGCAATCACGCGAGTGCGAATGTCCAGACAATCCGATGAAGCAACGCAACCGGCGAACACGAACATGAAAAAGCGAAGGCGACCAACAGCCCGATGACAACTGCTGACTGTGGGATTGCTGATTGTTGGCGTCACCGTTTCTGAGCCGGCGACCCAGCCTGGAAATGTGCCGATGAATAGCCGCGAATCGAGCGCATGGCGTATGGTGTCAAAGTATCCACGCCTGATTGCCACACTCAAGTCAGGGCTTCGCCGGGAGATTCGCGCTGATGAAACGTTTTTGGACTGCCTGTCTTTCGATCGCGTGCACGCTGCTGCTCGCCGGGGTCCTGGCGCAGGGTTCCGAATCTGCGAACAACGGCGCCTTTGTCGCACGCATCCAGCTCAACGGAGCCATTGGTCCGGCCGCCGCAGAGTATTTCGACAGCGCGGCACAGCGAGCCATCACGGAGGGTGCCGTTGCTATCGTCTTGCAACTGGATACGCCGGGCGGCCTGTCCAGTTCGATGCGCCAGATTGTCAGCAGCATGCTTGCCGCCAAGGTCCCGGTGCTCGGCCACGTCGCACCCGATGGCGCACGCGCGGCGTCAGCAGGCACGTATATCCTCTACGCAGCGCAGATTGCCGCAATGGCGCCGGCGACCCATCTTGGCGCGGCGACACCTGTGCCGATCAGCGGTTCGACACCGTTGCCGGGGATGCCGGATCAAGGCGCCGAAGATAAACCGGTCACTGGCGAAAGCAGCGAAGAAACAACCCCAAAGTCCGACAAGCAGCCAACAGGCATGGCCGCCGCGACGGGCGACGCCGAAGCGAACAAGGTATTGAATGATTCGGTCGCCTATATCCGCTCGCTCGCGCAGTTGCGCGGACGCAATGCCAATTGGGCAGAACAGGCGGTGCGCAGCGCCGCAACGCTCACCGCAACTGAAGCTGTCGCCGAGGGCGTCGTTGATTTCATTGCCGCAAACACGGCAGACCTGCTGGCTCAGGCCAATGGCCGAAAGGTAAGCGTGGGCGAGCTCAGCGTAACTCTGAAGCTTGAAGGAGCGGAAGTACGTGATTACGCGCCGAACTGGCGCAGTCGTTTCCTTGGTGTCATCACGGATCCAACGATCGCCTATTTACTCTTGCTGGCCGGCCTTTACGGCCTGGTGCTTGAGGCGCTTCATCCGGGCGGCCTGTTGCCCGGCGTCGTCGGCGCAATCTGCCTGCTGGTCGGATTGTATGCACTGCAAATGCTGCCGGTGAACTACGCAGGCCTCGCGCTGATGGTGCTCGGTGTCGGATTGCTCACCGCCGAGGCATTCACACCCGCCTACGGTACTCTTGGGATAGGCGGCACTGCCGCTTTCGTATTTGGATCGATCATGTTGCTTGATACTGACATTCCGGGTTACTCCATCAATATCGGCTTGATAGCCGGCATCGCTGCCGGCGCCATTGGATTATTGGCGCTCGTGATCTGGCTGGCCATGCGCTCGCGGCGCGCGCGCGTCATCAGTGGCGACCAACAAATGCTCGATGCACATGGTGAAATGCTCGAAGCGATCAGCGCTGGCGGCTTCGCCCAGGCGCGCTTCCTTGGCGAACGCTGGCAGGTCCGCAGCGAGCAGGAATTGCCTGTCGGTGCGCACGTCCGTGTACTGAGCCGCGACGGTCTGGTCCTGTGGGTCGCCGCAGAATGAATCGTGCGCTTATCGCGCACTCTTGAAAGGAGATTGTCATGTTTGGATTTGTCGGTGTACTGGTCATCGTGGGCCTGTTCCTGCTTTTCTCCACGATCAAGATCCTGCCCGAATACGAGCGAGGCGTAATCCTGACCCTGGGACGCTACACAGGCACCAAAGGGCCAGGTCTGATCCTGCTGGTGCCGATCATCCAGCGCATCATCCGTCTCGATTTGCGCGTCAATGTAATGGACGTTCCTCCGCAAGATGTCATCTCGCTCGACAACGTCTCGGTTCGCGTCAACGCCGTGGTTTACTTCCGCGTAGTGGATCCGGAGAAATCGGCCCTGCAGGTTGCGGATTTCTATCAGGCCACCAGCCAATTGGCGCAAACCCGTCTTCGCTCCGTGCTCGGTCAGCATGAGCTCGATGAAATCCTGTCCAAGCGCGATTCGATCAACCAGACCTTGCAGAAAACACTGGATCAAGCCACCGACCCTTGGGGAATCAAGATTTCGGACGTCGAAATCAAGGATGTCGACATCAACGAAACGATGGTACGCGCGATTGCGAGGCAGGCTGAGGCCGAGCGCGAACGTCGCGCCAAGGTGATCCATGCCGAAGGTGAATTGCAGGCGTCGGAGAAATTGCGTGATGCCGCTGCCGTGTTGTCACAACAACCACAGGCAATGCAGCTGCGCTATCTGCAGACTCTGGCTGACATGTCCAGCGGCGGTAATTCCTCGACCATCGTTTTCCCCCTGCCTCTCGACTTGATTCAACCGTTGCTGGAGGCATTTGCGCCGAAGAAAAAGGTCAGCACGGAATAACGATCACGAAGTGGCGCCCTGCTGAGATCAACTTCAAGTCATCAAGCCTGCACTCCTCACATCCATGTCAGTCGCAGGCTTTTGCGTCCTGCAAAGCCTGCACTCCTCACATCCATGTCAGTCGCAGGCCGGTACAGGCGCCATGGGCTATTCGTGAATTTCACTGTGCTGGTCTGCATGCGCAAATTTGGTCGTTTTTCTGTCCCACCGCTGTCAGCATCGGACCGTCACAACTGCCCTTTTATTGGCAGGACCACCGCTTCCATTAATTTTTCCCGCCAGGGTCGCGCGGCCCACTGTTCGTAGCTGTACTTGTGTGTCGCCTGCAAGTCAGCTTCAAACAGCGCAGTCATTTCCTGCGCGAACTCATGGTCGTAAATGTTGAGATTGGCTTCGTCATTGAGCTGGAACGACCGCATATCAAAATTTGTCGAACCAACCGAGACCAACTCGGTGTCAACGATCAACATCTTGTTGTGGAACATGGTCGGCTGGTACTCGTAAATTTCGATGCCGGATTTCAACAGCTGACCCCATTGCGATTTCGATGCAATGCGCACGACATCGGAATCAATATGCTTGCCGGGAACAATCACGCGAATTCGCACCCCGCGATCGCGGGCAGCAATCAATGCCTCAATCGCCAGTGGATCGGGGACAAAATAGGCCGCCTGAAGATCGATGCTCCGTTCCGCTGCTGCGATCGAAATCAGATACATCAGATGCATGCTCTCGGCACCGCCGGCGGGTGAAGCGACAAACACGTGCGCTGCCTTGTTTCCGACGGACTTCAGATCGGGGAAATATTCCTCGCCGTTGAGCATTTCGCCGGTAGTCTTGATCCAGTTGTCGTTGAACGCCGCTTGCATTTGCGCGACCGTGGGCCCTTCGATGCGGAAGTGAAGATCGCGCCAGTGTTCCGGATCCTGTGCGTCACCCTCCCAGTTGTCCGCGATGCCGACGCCACCGGTAAAAGCGATTTGTCCGTCGACCACCAGCAGCTTGCGATGGGTGCGATTGTTCATGCGGCCAAGGTTGTACCACTTCAACGGCCTGTATCGGACGATTTCAACGCCGGCGTCTTTCATCTGCTGGAGCAGCGCATCTTCCATTTTGGCACTGCCGACCCAGTCAATCAGCATGCGCACCGCCACGCCGGATCTTGCCCGCTCCGTCAGGGCATTAGCGAACTCGTTTCCGATTTCGCCAGACCAGTAAATGTAGGTTTCAAACGTGACTGTCTTTTTAGCTGATCTGATCGCCTCCAGCATCGCTGGAAATATTTCTTTGCCATTGTTGAGTGCGGTGACGGAATTCCCTTGCAGGATAGCCGGCCCAAGCAGAACGGACATTTCGCGAATGAATTGGGGGTCAGTAGCAGCGTATCGATGATCGACTGTGTACTCGAGGGATTTTCCAGTCGACGGATACAGCATCCATGCGAGCAACGCTGCAAGCGTCAACGCCACTGTAATCGTGATAAACATCTTACGTTTGCCCCTCGTGACCATTGGCTACGCTCCCCAATTGTCAGGTAGTCATTGAAAACCGTCGGTCAACCGGGATTGTCGAAACCAAACCCTGCAACACCCCGGCGAGCCAATATGTCAGGCGACTGCGTCACGCCTCGAGGAATATTTACCTCTCTTCGCTGCACAGTTTGTGAATTGCCTCGGGCGAGCCAAGTTCGGAACGGCTTCAGCGAAGGTGAAAGAGCGTTGCTGACAGGCGGGTCGACAGAGCGCCAGCGCTGGCAAGCAATGGCCTCAGGCAACCTCTCCCCTTCACCCAGGGTCGGCAGCCAGGGGCGCTACATTGTGCTGCCCGAAAGCCGAGTCTTCGGCTTCCACGCAGGAAGACCTTCCCGTCACTCCACTCCAATCCAGTCGATGGCCAGCGAAAATGGTCCTTCTTGCTTGTCGCCGATCAGTATTCCAATTTGTCTGACCTGCGATGGATCAAACGGTGGTCCTGAGAGCGAGGTTCCACGCACGCTTGGTTGCAGCGAGTCGAGGCCCAGGCGTACTTGTGTCCACTTTCCGGCGGGAGGCGCGAACTCGGCAGCGTAGGAGACGATGATTCCGCGGTACTGAGCATCCGTGGCGAGTCGGAGCTGATAGCGGCGGCCGTCGCCACGGACCCGCAGGACAATGGCGTCTGTGCTCGACAGGTTGACGGCGTAATCGACCGTGCGCACCGACGAGAATCCGCCGTTGTTCTCGAGCGACAGCGTGCCGGAGAATTTCAGCGAGCCACCACTGATCGTCGGCCGGCCGCTTGAACGTCCACCCATCACGCCGTCATTGACGGCTACCCAGCGCGGCTCCGACGTTTTATCTAAAAACTCGATCAAGGTACGCATCGAATCCTTCAGCAATGGCTTGCTCAGGCGGAACGATGAGACCCATGCAAAGGCAATGATCCGGCCAGTCATGCCCATTGAGGTCGGGACAGCGCTTGGTTGCAGTTTCCGACTCGGCGCCAATCTATCCGAACAGAAATTCAGGGGTTGGCCCGGCGAAATTGCTGAAGAGACCGCCCCAATGACATCGCAGCCCACTGCTAGATCTTGCCGCGCAGACCCTGATTGATGGATTCCACGAGGACCTCTGCACTCCAGGGTTTTGAGAGGAAGTCATGCAGCCCCGCTTCGCGTCGGGCACGATCGACAGCGGCTGTTTCGGCCTGGCCGGATAGCATGATCTTGACTACCGACGGAAACCGCTTGTGCGCCTCGATCAGGAATTCATCACCCCTCATTCCAGGCATCAGCCAGTCGGACACGATCACAAGCAAGGTGTGACCCTGTTCGGCGAGCTCTTCGAGCAACTCGAGTGCCTCTTCGGCGCTTTCCGCGACATCAATCACGAAAGCTGTGCCGAAGGCTCGCCGAAGCTGGTCCTTCAACGCAGTCAGCACGATGATCTCGTCGTCAACGCACAACACAATACCCTTTTCCACTATCCGGCTCCCGCAATCGGTAAATATACAGTGAAAGTACTACCACGCCCGACTTCACTTTCCACGGTGATCCTGCCCCTGTGCTTTTCGACAATCTTGCGCACAATGTCCAGCCCGAGGCCAGTACCTTCACCCGTGGATTTGGTGGTAAAGAAGGGTTCGAATATTCGCTTCTGCAGCTCCGGTGAGATGCCGCACCCTGTGTCGCTGACCGACACCAGCGCGTCCCCATCCTGCTGGCACAGGCTGATCGTCAATGTGCCCTTGTGATCCATCGCCTGCAACGCGTTGTGGATCAGGTTGGTCCAGACCTGGTTGATCTCATCGGGCAGGCAACGCACCTGTGGTATCTCGTGGAATTGGCGAACCAGCTCGGTGCCGTGCTTGATTTGATTCTGGTAGATGGTCAGCACCGTCTCCACGCCGACGGCCAGATCCGATTCTGTCCATACCTGCACGCCGCCGAAGCGCGAGAATGACTTCAGAGCGAAGATGATCTTGGCCACCCTATCCACCGCCGTAATGATGTTTCCGGCGTTCGTGGAAATGGTGGAAATTCCGTAGGCGATATCCAGTATTCGATCTGCCGATGGATGCCGCAGCAGCGGCAGCATCCGATCGAGATCGGTGTGTGATTGCAACTGCACCAGCAGGTCAGCGTGATGGCGCGCCTGATCCAGCCCCAGAGCCTCCAGGGCCGCGGTTACTTCGCGCACGACTGCGCGTTCCTCGCGCGTGCTGATCATCCTTTTGGGCTTGTTCGCGCGCTCAACCAAGGCGCTGAAGCGCTCGCGGTCGGTTTTGTCGAGCTCGTCCAGCAAGGCCGGCAGTCCGAGCAGGGCGCTGTCGAGCGCATCGGAAATATTGTGGCCGCTGGACTTGATCGCGCCGATCGGGGTGTTGATCTCGTGTGCCACGCCTGCGATCAATTGACCAAGCGCAGCCATCTTTTCCGAATGAATCAAGTGCGCTTCGGCCTGGTGCTGATCTTCCAGCGCCTTGGCCGCCTGTTTGCGTGCCTCTTCCGCTACGGCGAAGGCATCGGCATTGGCCAGCGCAATCGCAGCGAATGAGGCGGCCGATCGGAACACTTCAAGCTCACGCTCGTGATAGGCGTCGGCTTGATGGCTTTGCACAGTCACCACGCCGATCCGCCGACCATTGGCAATCAGCGGGCGGAACACCGACGACAGGATCGGCGAACTTTGATTCAACCGGCTCGTGCTCGGCGCGTTGGCCAGCTGCGTTTCGTTGAACAGGGTCAGTTCGCGATCTTCGCGGAAGGTCAGTACCGCCAGCGAGGTCGGGTGGTCGAGCGGAAAGGAACTGGGTTCGTCGATCACGCCGTCCTCGATATAAAACAGGAAATCGAGGGTATCGCCCGCCGGCGAGAGCAAGGCGACACCGAACACGTCCACCGGCAGCAGAGCGGAGAAGCGTTTCTCCAGCGTCCTGCAGATGGCCTGAGCATCCAGGCTTCCGGTCAGGTCCTTGCCGATATCGCCCACCAGCCGCAGCGTTTCGGCCGACATCGCAAGGTCGTCCATCGCGCCCTTGAGCGCGGCGTTGGCTTGCCAGCGTGCCGCCGTCGCCGCCACATGGCTGGCCACGAAACTGAGCAAATCCAGGTCGGCCTGCGTGTAAGTGATGTCGGCGCTATAGCTTTGCACGATGATCAGTCCGTATACCCGATCCTGCGCGATCAGCGGTGCGCCCATCCAGCTGTGGAATTTGATAACACCGCGCGCACGCCGCGCGATCTTGCCTTCGGCGACCAAGGACTGGAACAAATCGCCGTCCATCAGCCACGAGCGACGGCTGCGGATCACCAGCGAGGAAATGCCTTCGCCGTAGGGGAAGCTTTCCTTGAGCTGGCTCCGATCCTCGTCCACCAGGTATTCTTCGTGGATCAGCCCCTTAACGGCGTCGTAGGTGGCGATGATGAAATTCTTGGCATACATCAGCCGGCCGACGATTTCGTGCAGGCGGGCATAGTGTTCGTGCTCCGGGCTGTCTGCAGTCGACAGCGATGCGATCTCGTAAAGGGCACGCTGCAGGGACTCACCCTGGCGGCGTTCGGCCACTTCGCGTTCCAGTTCCACCACCCGCTGCATCAAATGCGCGAGGGTCTCCGGCTGTGGAGAGCTGGTGTCAATCTCAGTCAACCTCCACCTCCACACGATTTCGACCGTTGTCCTTGGCGCAGTAAAGGGCGGCATCGGCGCGCCGCAGCAGGCTGGCCACAGTATCGCTGTCCCGATAAGCAGCCACTCCAAAACTCGCTGTAATCGGGCCTGCGCCGGGGAACGGATGAGCGGCGATGGCGGCGCGCAAATTTTCCGCTGCAGTGAGCCCGCCGTCGAGCTTGCTGTGGCGGCAAAGTACAACGAACTCTTCACCGCCCAGGCGACCGAGGGCGTCTGAATTGCGCGTGCAACTGCGCAGGATGTCGGCGATGCCGGCCAGCACCATGTCACCGGCGCCGTGGCCGTGACTGTCGTTGACCTGCTTGAAATGGTCGATGTCGACGATGATGATGGCAAAGTTCAACGTATAGCGACGGCTGAGCGCCACCTCCTCTTCCAACTCTTCGTCGAGCTTGCGGCGGTTGAACAATCCAGTCAGCTTGTCGGTGACCGAAAGAATTTTCAGCTCCTCGTTCTTCTCCACCAGCTCTTGTGTGCGCGCTTCCACCAGCGATTCCAGTTCGGCGTTCATCTGGCGCAACCTTTCATTTTGCCCGATCAGATCGCGCTCCTGCCGGTAGGCACGGATTGCCGCGCGCACCGTCAGCACGATGTCTTCGTTGAGAAAGGGCTTTTCCACGAAACGATACAGGTTGGCTTCGTTGATCGCACGCTTGACCCCGCTCAGGTCGCTCTGTCCGGTCAACAGGATCTTGATCGTGTTCGGCGCGCACTCATGCAGGCGCACCAGCAGCTCATCGCCGCGCAGGCCGGGCATCATGAAGTCGGAGATGACCAGGCTCAATTCGCGACCTTGCGCGCGAATTTCGGCGTCGATCTCGAGCGCTTCCTCACCGCTTTCGGCGAACTCGACCTGCAAATCTTGGCCGAAATTCTTCGCGATCAGCGTGCGTAGTGCGCTGAGCACGGTCGAATCGTCGTCCACGCATAAAATGATGCCGCACTCACCCATGCAATGGTCTTCCAACGATCCAAATCGTCCAAGTAGAACAGAATGCGCCGAAAAGTGCAGGTGGACGACGCATCCGAAGGCAGACGCAGAGGAAATCAAGGCGCCTTGGCCCCATACCCCAACGTTGCAATCAGACCGCTGCGGGAGGGCTCGCGCGGCCCTTCGCGTGCCAGCATCGGTCACTGAGAGGGAGCCGAGACACAAATACAAGGCACCTATATAGTAGCGCTGACACAGCCTCCATACTTATCTGGCGGCGGTCGACATTCGAAGCCTACACGGAGGAACTGATGGCGCTTGGCGATAACGGTCTCCGTATCATGTTCGAGCGTACCGCCGACGCGCTGGTCGTGCTGGACGTGGAGGCAGGCCGGTTCATCGACTGCAACCAGGCAGCAGTGAACATGCTCGGGTACGCGAACAAGAGCGAAGTTCTGTCAAAACACCCGGCGCAATATTCACCGAAATTTCAGCCTGATGGCCTCCTCTCGTCAGAAAAGGCAGAAAAAATGATTGCCACTGCGATGCGCAATGGCAGTCACCGTTTCGAATGGGTCCATTGCAGCGAGCACCGCGCCGACTTTCCAGTCGAAGTCCTGCTCACCCCGATCTTGATGGGTGAGCAGCAATTGATCATCGGCACATTGCGTGACATCACCCAGAAAAAGCAGGATCAGAAGACGCGGTCCGCGTTGCACGATATTTCCGAAGCCGCCCATACCGCCCCTACGCTGATCGAAATGTTCGGCCGCATCCACCAGATCATTGGCGCGTTGCTGCCGGCGCGGAATTTTTTCGTTGCCCTGTACGACCAGGAAAGGGATGAACTGAGCTTCCCCTACTACGTGGATGAGCATGACGTCGCCCCGGAACCACGCAAGCTCGAGGACGGCACCCTTTCGGGGCGGGTAATCCTGACCGGGGAGGCGCTGCTGTTTACCCCGGAAACGGTGCGCGAAGGTGTCCACGCGCAATTTGAATTGGTCGGCACCGACTCGATGGATTGGCTCGGTGTGCCGCTGAAGTCGAAATCACACACCCTTGGTGCGCTGGTTGTTCAGAGCTATAGCGGCGATGTCCGCTACGTGGAAAAAGACAAGGCCCTGCTCGAGTTCGTGTCCAGCCAGATCGCCGCAGCAATCGAACGCAAGCAGGTGGCGGACGCCCTGCTCGCTTCCGAAAAGCGGTTCAGGTTGCTGTTCGAGCACAACCTGGCGGGCGTCTTCCGCAGCCTGCCCGATGGACGATTGCTCGAGTGCAACGACGCATTCGCGCGGATGCTCGGCTACGAATCCAGGGACGACATCATCGGTGTCAGCAGCAAGACCTTCTATTTCGAGGATGAGGACCGCGAACGCTATCTGGCATACCTGCGAGAGTACGGCTCGGTCAACAATTCAGTGATTCGACTGCGCCGCAAGGATGGTGCGGAAGTTTGGGGAATCGAAACGGTCACCCTGATTCTGGATGACCCCGTCCAGCCTGAGGTGATGCAGGGAACCTTGATCGATTTCACCGAGCGCAAGCACGTGGAGCAGGCGCTTCAGCAGAGCGAATCGCGGCTGGAAGAGGCCCAGCGTCTCGGCCACCTCGGCAGTTGGACCTGGGATGTGGCCAAGCACACGATGAGTTGGTCCGATGAAATGTGCCGCATTTACGGCGTGCTGCCGGCCGATCACTTCCCCACCTACGAGGACTTCCTCGGTCGGATTCACCCCGACGACCGCGCTGCCGTGGAAGCGGCGGTCGCCAGGGCATTGCGGGAACGCAAACCGCTCAGCCATGAAACCCGGATTGTCCGGCCAGATGGCGAGATCCGCACTATATTCGACCAGAGTGAAGTCCTGGTCGATGAACACGGGCGGGTGACCGCCTTGGCAGGTGCCAGCCTCGACATCACTGCCCGCAAGCAGGAGGAGCAATTGGAGCGGGATCGCAGTCTGATCCTGGAGCAGGTGGCGCAGGATCGGCCCCTGCCGGAAATCCTCTCACGCATTTCCAGCATGCTTGAAATACAAATTCCAGGATCGCGCAGTTCAATTCTCCTACTCGAGGACGGGCGGCTGTGGACCGGAGCAGCACCTCACTTGCCGCAGGCTTATTCCGACTGGTTGAACGGTATGGAGATCGGACCGGCAGTAGGTTCCTGCGGCAGCGCATGCTTCAGCGGGCAGACCGTCATCACCGAAGACATCGCCACAGATCCGCTCTGGGATGGGTATCGGGAAATGGCATTGCCGCATGGGCTTCGGGCCTGCTGGTCGATGCCCATTCCATCCAATCGAGGCGACGTGCTGGGCTCGTTCGCGGTCTATCGCGACCAGCCGTCCGGGCCCAGTACTCGCGACCTGGAATTCATGGACATGGCTACGCGAGTGGCCGCCGTGGCGATCGAGCACCGCCTGCTCACGGACAAACTGGAGCACCAGGCCCAGCACGATGCATTGACCGGGTTGCCGAACCGGTTGTTGTTCCAGGATCGCCTTGACCAGGCCCTGGCGAGGGCCGAGCGCAAGAAGCAGCAGGTGGCCGTCCTCTACATGGACCTGGATCGATTCAAGAGCATCAACGACATGCTGGGGCATTCGTCGGGCGACAAGCTGCTGTGTCAAGCCGCCAGCCGGATGCAGGCCTGCATACGCAAAACCGATACCCTGGCTCGGCTGGGGGGCGACGAGTTCACGCTGGTCTTGAGCGAGCTGAATGACCCGCAGGACGCCATGCGCGTGGCGACCAAGCTCATCGATGCGATGCGCGCCCCGTTTGAAGTGGACCAGCACGAGCTGTTCGTCACTGTATCGCTGGGAATCAGCATCTATCCTGATGATGGACTCGAGAGCGACGCCCTGATGGCCAATGCCGACGCGGCGATGTATCGCGCCAAAGAGACCGGTCGGGACAATTTCCAGTGGTTTGCCGCAGAGATGAATACGGTGGCCAAGGAACGTATGAGCATGGACGGTCACCTCCGCCACGCCTTGCGCTTGGGTCAGCTGAGCCTGCACTACCAAGCGCAATGCGGTTCCGACGGTGAGATCCAGGGCTTCGAGGCGTTGATGCGCTGGCAGCATCCGACCCTGGGCATGGTGTCGCCAGCCCGGTTCATCCCGCTAGCTGAATCAAGTGGCTTGATCGTCCCGCTGGGCGAATGGGCGTTGCGCACGGCGTGTGCGCAGATGGTCGCCTGGCGTCAAGCCGGACATCCAAACCTTCGGATCTCGGTGAATGTTTCGGCGATCCAGTTCAAGCGCGCCGGTTGGGTCGAAACCGTGCGCCGCGCGTTGAGCGACACGCAACTTGCACCGGAGGCACTAGAGTTGGAAATCACCGAGAGCTTGCTGCTACACAGTCTCAGCGAAACATCCATCAACCTGTTCGAGTTGCGCGATCTGGGCGTCGGCATCGCGATTGATGATTTCGGTACTGGCTACTCATGTCTGGCCTACCTGCACAAGCTCCCGATCACCACTCTCAAGATCGATCAGGCCTTTGTCCGCGAGATCGGACTCCAGTCCATGCCGGGGCAAGAGGAGGCGCCGATCATCCGCACCATCATCGCGCTGGCGCGCAACCTCGGCATGGGCGTGGTAGCCGAGGGTGTGGAAACGAGTGAGCAGCGGGATCTGCTGCTGTCGCTGGGATGCGAGAGCCTTCAGGGCTACCTGATGCACCGCCCGATGCCCGTGGAGCAAGTCGATCTCCTGCTCAACGCACTGGACAAGAACCAGCACATCCGCACCCGCAAGCCCGCTACGGACAGCCTCGCGGCGCAGCCCGTAGCCGACGCCAAAAAGACGGCGGCGACCACGGCGCAACGAATCAAGTCCGACAAGGCCTGACCCGGCGACTGGAACACCGTCCAGCGACAGCGACCTGTCCATCCCTTCGTCGCTAAAAAGCGTGAGAATGTCTCGCCTGCCGTGGGGCGCTGAAATTCCGGCGAGGTCCAATCAAGCTCGGCACGCAACCCACGCGCCAATGCTGTCCGCCTGGCGTGAATCCCATACCGCCATCAAGCTGCCACTCCACGCCTCCGCCGCCACGTCCGCTGCATTAGTCGAAGTCAAACCCGTCTCTTCGCGCGCCATTTCGTAGCGAAAGCACAGCAGTCAAGATGCGCTTTGCTTCAAACTAGTTTTCGGCATCCTTGTCAGATTTTTTCGACTCAAGCGCATTGCGCAGCAAATCCTTGAACAGGTCCTCGGGCCGCGTTTCCTTGCGAGGCTGCTTGTCGCTGGCATCGTCCCTGGAATTCCTGTCGTCGAGGGCGGAGAGCCCCGCACCGAGCATGCCAATCGCGGCTCGCGGGTCCACCTTGAAGCGGGGCTTGCTGGCGGTCCCGGTCACGCGCACGCCGATGCCATCGTCAGGCGCGCCACCGAGCAGCTTGCCGAACAATCCGCCGACGCCGCGATTGTCCTGCCCGGCGGTGACGGATGAATCGAGCAAGACGCGCATGTGGAAGTCGAGCGAGCCATCTGCAGTCATGCTTCCCTGCCCCATGATCTTTCCCAGGTCGACGATTTCGGCATTGAGCGGATCGAGGCTAACTCCCGACGGTCGCATCGATATCGTGGTGTCGGCATGCCGGATCATCGTGTCACGCGGTGTCTTGATACCCGCCAGAGAAAGCGCCGTTCCGAGTTCCGAGCCGAGACTGAATCCTGCGAGCAAGGTATTTTCCAGGTTCACCGGACCGCCAATCGAAAGCGCATCAAGCGGTCCCTTTGCATCCAGATCAAAACCGAGCGTGCCGCCGTCAAGTTTGGACTTCTCCGGCAGGACCACACCAAAAGCGGGCAGCAAGGCCTGCACATCGTCGATCGGCAATTGCTTCCCGGCAGCGTGCAGATCAAGTCTCAAAGAATTTTTTTTGTTGTTGAATGTCCCATTGATGGTGAAGCGCGCGGCGCCGCTGCTGATCGTCGTATCGACAATGCGCCCTGATCGCGTAGCCAGCTCGTAGCTGGTCGTGTAGTCGATGCGAAACGCCTGCGACGCCGGCGATCCGGCCGCGATGAGCTTGAGCTTGCGGACGTCGATGAAACCGCCGGATCGGAGCACGCCATTCCGCGATTGAATGCGCGAATCGGAATCGATAACGCCACCGACACCGTCGTCGCCACCAACCAGACCGGCGGCAGCCAGATCAACATCGTGCATTTGCAATCGCGCATCGAGTGGCGTACGCGTGGCATTGCCGAGATTCCAGGGCCCTAGCTCGCCCTCAAGGTCGATGCTGCCTCCCCCGGTCAGCCTCGCGCTCGCCGTTACCGGGAAGGCTGCGTCACTGCGCAAATGTTCGGCGCCAAGTTGAACATCGGTGTAGCTGCGTTTGTCGCCGCCGGCACGCTCAACTTCGATGCGTCCGTTCTTCACAATGAGCGTATCGACACTGATCTCGGGTGCAAAGGCAGACGCTGCCGACTGCGGCTCGCTAGTCTTCTTGCTGCTGCCAAGGCTGGAGAAATTCCAAAGCCCGGCCGAATCCTGACGCAGGGCTACTACCGGGCTGCCCAGCGCGAGCGAAGTGACTTGCAGCTCGCGACGCACCAGCAGGGGCCACATGCGTACTCCAAGCGCGATCGATTTTGCCGTGACAAATGCTTCTTTGCTGAACGCGGGATCGTCTCCGATCCGAATGGCGTCTGCATTCAGCGAACCCGTCCAGATCGAGACATCCAGTCTTCCGAGCGTCACATCACGTCCGAGCGTGTCAGTCAGCGTGGACTCGATTTGCGGTCGAAATCGCTCCGCGTCTACAAGCAAAAGCACCCCCGCGCCAAGCAAGACGACAGCGACGACGATAACAACCAATCCGATCAACAGACGTTTCACATGCACCACCTCATCCTTTTTCAATGGCGACGAGGGTCCCCGGAGTCAAGGGTCACCTCACGCATGTTGCCCGATCACAACTTGAACTGACGCGTAACAACGGCTACTGGAGTCCAATCGAGATTTCTGCCGTCAGTGGACGGATAATCCGCCCTCCTTCGTTCCCTGAAATGGAGAACCATGAGCAACCCGCCCATCAACCTGGATGAAATGGCCTACGCCATTCAGTTGGCGCTGGCGCCAGTATTCCTTCTGACCGGCATCGCCGGAATGTTGAACGTGATGGCCGGGCGCCTGGCGCGCATCATTGACCGCGGCAGGCATGTTGCCGAGTCATCCGAGATCACCGCCGCTGACATCGCCGGTCCGCTGCGTATCGAGCTGGCAGGCCTCGAGCGCCGCCGATACCTGGCCAGCGCGGCCATCACCGCATGCACGCTCTCGGCGCTGCTGGTCTGTATGGTCGTCGCCACGCTTTTTCTGGAAGTACTGCTCAAGCTGAACTTCAAGATACTGCTCGGACTCCTCTTTACCGGAGCTACGTTTGCACTGGTCGTGGGTCTGGCGTACTTCCTTCGCGAAGTTCACCTCGCGACCAGAACGGTGCGCATCCAGACCTCCCGTCCCAGTTAAGTTCTCCCGGATTTTCCCGGAAGAGCCGGAGCCTTTACCCGGATCGGTGGACATTTCCTGTGATCCGGAACCAACTCGGACTGCGATCTCCAACACCGCAGCATTTTTCTGGAATTTGCCAGCGCCACGGAACCCGCCGTTGCTCTTGACTGGCCATGAATTCCGGGGACGTTTCACCGCTAGCGACCGCTGCCTGCATTGCGCTCGCTCGTGGTGCCACTGCCGGATGCGATTTTCGGCATCGTCCTGCCGATATCGGGAATCCATCGCAATCTGCGGGAGGCGAAGGCCACGGAAATCCAGCATGTCACATGTGCCTTCCATGGCAATCGCAGCGCGCTTTCGCAAACCCGCCTTGCCGAGGAATCCCAGGCCGTTCCGATCAGCAATCTCGTCATCTACCGGCAGACGGTTATGGATATCAGTGAATGGCCGCTCAACTCGGTGGCAGCTGTGCGTATGGTCACAATAACGGGTGTACCGATCGTGGCCTGGATTGGAGGTGCCCTCGGCGAGCGATTCCAACGTGTTGCTGGACCAGGAAGGCACCGTCCGATTTCGGATCCTGCCCGCCGTCCGATCGCGGACGAGGAGCCAACGTCAATATTGATTCAGTCCTTTGCCAACGCGACAAAAGAATTCGCCCCTCCGAAGTCGCAGTTGCGGACGCATGGACAGAAAAATGAAGAAGACCCATTCGCGCACGAAACCGGTGTCTTTTGCCACGTCCATTGAGCATGTGTGGCTATTGACGTGCAATCGGGGCGCGTGGCCGTCAATCTCCGACGTCGTGGAGACGGTCGATTCGGCTGCTGGCCGGCCACGGTCGATGATGCGAACCAGGCGCCCGGTCGACCGGTCAGTTCACTCGGCAATAGTCCACGACAACGTCTGCTGACGGCGCGGAAAGTCCAACCTGAACCGGGCTTGCTCGATGTTTGACGACGCCTTCGTTGTCCCGTGCCATCCCAACGGGAATGATGTCGAGGATGGAACAGAATAAACTCAAAACGACCCAGTCGCCCAACGAACGTCGGCGTTATCTATCATCCAATCAGGATACTTATGCACCGTTCCAGGCGTTTGTTCGCGATTCTTTTCTGGCTGAGCACCTGCTCACTCATCGCCTTCTGTCTCCTGTTCGGCCTGCCGTTCGCATCCCGATTTGCAGCAGGAAAAGTGTTGGCGATGGCAGGTTGCTCACCACCCACTTTCGATAGGCAGGGAATTTGTCCTGGCGGCAGCTACGCGGAACCATTCGTGCCACTCAGTCATTGGATGACCAGTGCTGCAGCACCTTACATCCTGGTCATCAACTTTGGTGCCCTGCTGGCGGCATGGACGATTGTTTGCACCGCGCTTTTCGCCGCGTGGCAGATTTTCCGAGCCAGGAGCAGGTCGCTAGCGGATCAAAACGCGAATTGAGCGCTGGCGAAAACTCTCGCGCCCGCTATCTCTTCTTTTAATTGAGCCGGCAGCCAACATGCGCTTCACGACCCTGCGCGCCGTTCGTGTTGGCGGAATCAGGAGTGGTCCGGAAGTTGACTTGCTGGCCTGATTGACCAGCCTTGAAAGACAAAGAAAAGCGAAGAAGGATAACCTGCCCCGGCAACTGCGCCTTTTACAAACCGGCGCACAATCGCGATTTCAGATCGTGGGAAAAACCTGACCTCCCGGTTGCGACGCCCGCCCTCCGAGAATTTTTACACTCGCATTCAGTCATTGGACCTTGTGTCATCCGCGTCTTGCGAAGCATGGCGTCTGCGATGACCCGAGCGACGGTGAGAGGGGCCGCGTACCAGGCTGATCAGGCCACCCAGAATCACGAACAGAGGCCACCAGACTCGCCACTCAAGACCAAGCAGGAACATCACCGCAACCAGGGCCACAGCGACGCCCATCAGCAGTGGGTAGATCACATCGGCATCGACACGACCGCGCGCTTGCCAGGTTTCATAGGCGCGGCTGAGCGGTGCCACTGCGCCGACCAGAATGAACCATGCCCACCAGTTGCTGCCCTCGAGGAATGGAATCTCGACACCAAGATTTCGGAGCAGAAAAATTACGCCGATTGCAATAACGATCAGCGCCGGAAAGATGCGGTATTCGAGACGAGGCGTGGAATCACTTGATTTGGTTTGCATGCTGCTAGTCCCGCTGGATGATGCGACAAACGTAACCCGTGCCTCCCGTCAATACCAGTGACAAGCGTCACCTTGCGCAGCGGCAGACCCTGGAATTGGTTGAACCGCCAGCTCTTCAAAGAGAAAGGAGACGCAGCGAGCACCTGCGCTGAAAGGAATCCATCGGTCGCGATCAATCGCAATCCGAAAAATGTCATCCATTCTCTGGAAGAACCAGACCAGACCCAGTTGAAAGGCAATGCGACTTGGGAAGCAAAATCGAAAATTCAAAGTTCACGAATCGAACCGGTTCTTGTTCTCCGGTCACGAAGACTACCCAGGGCCAGATCGCAATTGCAGATCATCCTTGTCCGCGATGCTGGGCGAACCGATCCGGAGCGGCACACGCCGCCCCGGACCACAATGTGACTATTATTCCGGCGTAACCACCGGCGCGAAGTTGGCGTGTACGAGCATCCACGTACTGCTCTTCTTGACGTAAACGCGCGTGGACTTGGCCAGATTGGGTGACACCTTGCCATCCTTGTCGCGCGACATCCCGGCATAGTTGTAGGTGAGGATCGCGGTGTCACCATAGAACTGCACGTGCGGATTGAGCATCTCCGAAATCAATCCGGTGCTGCCATCCTGCGTACTGGCTTCGAAGAAGCGCACGTTGAGATCCTTGCCCATGACCAGAGTCGGCATGACACCATTGAATTCAGTGTAGTCATCCGCAACAGTGGCCCAGGCTTGGGCAGCCGGTTTCCTTGCATCCTGCGCCGCCCATTGGGCTTTCGCCAACGCCATGATCTCGTTGGCATCCTGTGCATATACGGGCGCGGCAAAACCCAGAGCGAGTACGGAAACGATCGCCGCGAAACTCATGCTGAATATTTTCATTTTTGATCCCCATCGGTTTGCGAATGCACGAGGGGTGAGCGTGTTTTCAAGACACTTGCAAGACGCAAACGGGCGCAAGACTGATCACCATCCGAGTCAGTGGCGCATCGTACTGATGATAATGAGGTAGGCCGTCTCCCCAAACGTGCCAAACCAGCATACGCCCGACGCTGTTATCATTTTGATATTGGGCCAGACAGAAGCGCGAATCGACGATACGAATCCCTGACTCGATGTTCAGGCCCTGTCCCGGTCGTTCCGGTGAAACGCAGCTTGTGGCTATTCCGGTAGTCCACCTGCGAAATGGAATCGATCGCGATCCAGAAAAAGCCCTCCTTCTCTGGAAAAAGCAGTCTGGACGAACCCGGAAAAGAAACCTGTCTTGGAAAGCGAATTCAGAAATTCAAGATTCAAGCCCAGACCACATTCTTCCGCTGTTGCCCCTGTATCCGCTGCCATGTTTCGATGCCTTGCGCCGCGTATTCGGGCGGGCCCAATGCTCGGGCGCGCATTGTGTCGCTTTGCGATTTACCGCTTCGTACCAGTTGAGTACGGGAACTTCCGGATTATTCAAAATTTCAGTGCGCACGTCGCGGCACATGGCCTGGAACAGAGAAAAGCGCTGCACCATCCAGCTCACCGCCAACTCGCGAAGCGAAGATTCCCGAATGTTTCCCAGACACCAGGCGCGAGGAAAACCATACTGCAAAGGAGCAAGCATGCCGCTGGTCTCGAGAACGATCGGCGCAAACACTTCGGCAATTGTTTGCTCCCCGCAAACCCCTCCACGATCGGCAAATATACGCTCCGGCTGGGATTCCACAGCAGGCAGGGTGGCTAGATCAACCTGAATCTGGATGCTATCGCCGAATTCCTCACGCAATCGCGCTGCTTCGATCAGCGCGACTGCGCTCTCGCAAAAATCGGGCACTGCGCCGCCAAGGGTTCGTTCTGCACGTCCGACCGATTCAAGTGGATGAATCTGCAGCAGGCTCGCACCTTGTTCAATTGCGAACCGCGCTACCCAGTCAAGTTCGTTGACGTTGTGGAACGTCAACGTGAAGATGAAACCGAACGGAATGCCGGTGGCGCGTACCGCCTCCAGCCGCCTGACCATATCGGGAAACGCGCGCGCCGACCCGCGCATCGCGTTGTGCGAGTCTGGGATTCCATCCAGGCTGATCGCGATCAGATCGGCATCGTCTTGCAACATGGCCAGTCGCCGCGCATCCAGCAGCATGCCATTGGTGGTCACCGTGGTCGCCAGTCCATGCTCATGCGCAGCCCGCAACACGCGGGAGAGCGGCGCATACAGCAGAGGCTCGCCGCCCGATACTGCGAGCACTTTGAAGCCAATCGCTGCAGCATCCGCGATCGCGCCGATTACCAACTCCGGCTCCAGCGCCTCGCGTACTTCGGGGCTGGAGTCGGAATAGCAGTGCAAGCAGCTGAGGTTACAGCGCCGCGTGGGATGAATCTGCAGGACCGGCAGAGAACCTGCCGGACCGCTCATTTCCCGCGCATCTGGAACCGGAGGATGGCCAAGTCGGGCTTGGGCGTTCCATTGATCAGAATCTCGATGCCGCGGATTTCCTTGATCTTCATCAGTGCCGCAACCGCTGCGCCGATCTTGCCCGGCGGGCCCGATATGCCGCCGCTGATCAGTTCGGGATGGGGAGTTCCCAACTGGTGCCAATCAACCAGCTTGAAACCCTTGATTGCCTTCTGCAGTGCGCTTGCCTGCACCGCACTCTTTCCTGAAGTCATCGCGGCTGACCCGCGCGTCTTGGAAGTCGCCATCGGAATCTCCTTGCCTTGTGGATATCGGTACCGCAAGCGTGGATTTATACGCCGTAATAACTCGCTGTCAAGTACGCGATATGCGAACCTCTAGATTAGCTCGCGTTATGGCAATGTGATCTTAGTCCTTGCAAAACATGGTCCATCAGCTCGCCAGAGCATGGGTGGCCCCGTTGCCGTGAGAGCGCTCTCAATGCGACCGCAATCCGGGGACGTACAGGGCAACCGGCATAGTCGGGCAAACGCTACTCGAACCCTTCTAGAAGAACGATTCCATCCACGCGACAAGCGATTCTCGCTTGCGCGAAGGCACTCTTCGAAAAGCTAGAAGCAGTCGATCCTCAAACTGATTCGCGGCGAATGAACTGCCATCCACAGCGTCAACCTCCATAGCCTGGACACCGGCACCTCCCCTGCCCGTCGCAAGCCATTCAAAAGCAACACCACACGCTTCGGCTACTTTCAGCAAATGCGAAACCGTTGGAGAGGTCCCTTGTGGCAATTCCCATTGCGCGACTGCGCTCGGTTGCACACCGATGGCCTTCGCGAGCGCAGCCTGAGTCAAGCTCCCCAGACGCCTCGAATGCCGGATACGCGTCGGAAGTGACCCGGCGAATGACTTGTCGGAAAGACGACGCTTCGGGATAGCCATGAAAATAACCCCTCGTTCTACTAACCCATCAGCAAGACTTATCAAAATTACTAAGCCCTTCTGAATTTGCTCCACGACAGCCCTTTATCAGTGGGCGCCACAGAACGTACTTTAGCGCATCTAATCATCCTATTCGTATTTCATCTTTTGCATTCAATTGATTCTCGGCACTATGGCGACGGGGCGCAGATGGATTGACCGTGGCTTGCCACCGAGAACCAATCTAAACGGGGAGATTGCGCACAACAGCGACGCGGATGAGCCCGCCTTCCAGGAAGCCGCTCCACTTGCCATACAAACGGCAATTGAGATTCTGACGACGACGCCGCCAAAAGCAGGGAACAGGAAATTGCGTTTTCGATCGCACTTGCGACTTTCGAGAGGCAGCGCGAACAGATTGGGCGGAACCAACGTTCAGAAAAAAGGGCCCCTGCTCGACCCTTGCTTCACACCCATCCAGCCACGCAAGTGGCTTCACAAGGAGGTTGATATGCAATCGCAATTGCTTCGTTCGTGCTTTTCCGTGTGCTTCGCACTAGCACTGGGAATTTCGTTGACTGCCCATGCAGCAGGTCCGCGCTACTGGATTGACGAATCCACTGATTTTACTGGCAATGGCTGTGAGAATGCCGATCTTAACGACGTCACCTCAAGCCTGAAGAGTCGTCTGGATTCGGATGGTTGGGGCGGCACACGCTGGACAAATGCCAATGCCTGGCCCGAAGACTTCATTGAACAAAATCTGGGTGGTATCGACCAGGTCGCAGGTGATGACGAAACCCTGAGCGTCTATGCGGGGCACGGCAACCGCGCCTTGATTCAATTCGGCTTTCGCCGCAATGGCCGTTGCACTGTTTCATTCCCGGCAAGCACGCGCTTGGGCACTCAAGGCGGCAATGACGCGGCGTATGCGATGTGGGTAACCAGTTGTACCGTGAATCTGGATTCACTGAGCAGCCACTTCAATCAACAGGTACGTCAGGTTTTTGGATACCACAACTCACCCAGCGTGAAGGACAACCAGCCGAGAGATTTTTACGAAGAAACAGACAGTCTGCGCAACGAGCGTGCCTGGATTGAGGAAATGGAAGATCGACCAGGCTGGTTTACCGGAGACAATTCTCCAATCGCATTGACATTTGGAGTCTCCCCATCGCACTGCTCCTGGGTTCAGGACAACGCCAAGTTGCGCAATCGTTCGCTGCTCTCCAATGCAATCGAACCCCACACGCGCTATTGCTACCTGATGTTTAACAACGGCGCCAGCGGTTGCTGATCACTAGTTTAAAAGGAGTTTTACTATGAATAATTTGATGCTGGCAATTATTGCCGCGATATCGATTGCTTCCTTCAGCGAGGCGCAATCACAACAGCAAGCTGAGCCAGCTCGTCCTGATTCGAGCATCGCTGCACCTAAAATGCTGAGCCGCCCGAATGCGGCGACGCCTAGCCCTCCTGGCTTCAAGGCCGGCGATCAGCTGGCCGCCTACGAGTTGGCCTGGCAATCTGCAGACGCCGACACCGTAGTTGATCGCCTCGCAGGCGCCCTGGCTGTGATGCAAGGCAGCAAGACTGAGCAGACACAAGCAGACAAAAAAGCGCTGCTGGAGATCGCTGATGGCAAGGACGGAGGTGAATGGGTAGCCGTTGCTTCATCGTCGATGCTTGCCAACTATTCCAAACAGTACAATGAGATCCGGATAATCAACAAGGAGCTCGACGCAATCACCGATTCCGCAACCAAAATCGATGATAACAAGGCGTTGAGAATTGCCGAGAGCTATCTGAAACGACTGAGTGAAAACCGAACGGTTGACGCTCGGCTCTATCGTCAGGCAGTTGCCCAGATCGGCTACAAAATGGCTGGGTCGGGCTCGATTGACAAGAAACCGGAAGCTCCCCAAATCGTTGAATACCGTGTCACGTACCGGCCCACGATCAATGGGATCCAGGTGGCCAATGCTGGTGTCCGCCTGGGGATTCTGGCTTCTGGCGAATTGGTCAGCATGCGAATCGGCGGAGTAACCCCGCTAGGTAAATGGGATGCAAACACGCTGAAGTCTTCAGTCGAGAAAAGCCAACGCACGGTAATAAACTCACCCAAAGACCTGATGTCTGCGTTCTACAACAACTACAAGAACGACGTGAAACCTGAACTCGCCTGGAGCCAGGTCATGTACGCAATGCCACCAGATTCGAAATCTGCGACCGTGGAACCCATGCTGGTCGTTTCCTTTAGCGAGATCAGATCGATCGAAGGACAACCCGTTGTAAGTCGTCGCAAGATGCTCGGCTATTCGCTGACTTCAAAGGATGCCGCGCCGATCGATTTCGACAGTCCGGCCGCACGGCATACCGATCCAAAAGCCACCCGAACCGACACTACCAAACAATAGGCACGATGAAACACTGACTGCCACTGCGAGTGGCGTTCAGTGCTTCGCCACATCTGGTTGATCCGCAGTTTCAATGAACTGACCGTACAGCGCCTCTGCGAACTCGGGAAACGAATGTATGACATTGCCTTCTATGCTGGTTACATGCGCCATGGTCATATGTTTTCTAGCCTATCCCATGCCCGCGGCTGCGCTTGATTGTTCGAGCCCTAGCTGGCACACAACCGAAAAATCGCTCCAGGAGGCGCGCCGGCGAATCAAGTCTAAAACACACAGACACTCGCGAAACAAGGCGCGGTGTGCTTTCGAAGTGATCGACGCAATTGGAAGTAGATCGCCAGTGACCAGCTGCGCTGAATGCGTTCGTGAATACATTGGCCTCCTAAAAGATTCCATACATTTCGCTCGGAGCGCCGCGCAGGATGTCGAAGACAGAGATGGGAATCTCCGCGCACAGTACCTCGAGCGTGAAATCAAGATGCGACTACTCTTCGGCGACTATTTGATTAAAAGTCAAGATCAAAAGCTTGTTGATAGTGAGTGGATTCAGAATTTTGAAGGGCTTGGAGACGCCATGGAAATGACCCTTCAGGGGCAGGCGTTCCACATCTATGCATTGGGTAGTACTGGACACGAACTTAGTCTGCGCTCCTACGAAACGTGGATGAAGGCAATTCGATCATGCAATCAATGGAACTTTGTGGCAGGCGTAAATGTGGAGTTTAAAAAACTAAGGCCTACGCTCCTGTGCGAGCCTAGCTGTAGAAAAGCACTTGAAGTAATCAAACGAAGGGCGGACGCACATTCCGGCATGGACAAGGCCGGCATTGTAGAAGTGCTGGATTATTGGCTTCCGAGTATGGAATCCTGCCCTCTCGAGGAATGACTGCGATGCGCTGGCTAATGTTAGGTACTATATTCGTTGCCTTTACCGTATGCGTCGCGCAACCACCAGTTCCCACTTCTGATCCCGACAAGCCGGTAGCGCGCAGTAAAAATCAAACGGACGGGCCGGCGGTGCGGCCCTTCACAGTGCGCGCCGTGGTTGACTCGAGGCTTCCCGCAACTTTCGGCGACCCTGTTCTTTTTTCTATCTGGGTCACACCAACCTCAGACGTTGAAATTTCAGAAATACGTATCCATCCCAAGGGCGATCTTCGAGGCCTTTATCACTCATCAGAAACGGTGGATTCCTCATCAGAGTCACCAGAATCCTCAGTAGAATCAGCGGATATCTCTCCAGAGTCAGCCCCCCCTGTATCACCGTCACTGGTGCTTCAATCAAAATCAGGGGCCGAGGAGTCACTACCGGGTCGTTCGTGCAGCGTACAGTCCTACAGCCGACGCAGTGGTCAGCCTTTTTTTGCGTCTTGTGAGTTGGAGCCCGCGCATGGACGGTTCGAAAGCTGGTTTGGCTGGAATATTTTTCTTTCACCTGGGAATCAGGCTATCGATTTCGAAATCGCTCTTGTCGCTTCGGCTGACTCGAAAGCGGAGTTCTACGATACATTGACTGTTGAATTCGTAAGCCCGAAACCGGTCATAATTGCAGGGGGTTTTTTTGGCGCCATGCTTTTGGCTGCATTCACGGCGCTTGCTTCGCCGCGAAATCAGCACAGGAAAATGCGTGCTGCATCTTGGCGTGATGTTTGGTCAACTTCGGTATCCTCGCTTCCTGCATGGGCGCTTGCAACGTTTCATGCTTGGACGCGTGTTCTGCGGATGAGCTTGTTAGGGGGAGCATGCGCATTGGTGCTAATCGTCTTGGCACAATCTACCGAGGGGCTCTCCCCTCCAATTTCCGTTCGAGTTCAAGATTTCTGGGGGGGTGTATTGATTGGTCTCATGAGCCTCCCAATGGCAAGCTGGCTCAGAAAAAAATTAGTGCCGCCGAGAGTTGACGACGAAAAGAACTAGGCGGTTTGACCGACGTGCCACAGAGACGTTCTAGTACACAAAAAGTACGAATGGTTCTCCGCAATCTGACAGAAGTTTCCTTCAGACACTATTGAGTGACCGCTTCAATTACTATTGAAAAACGTTGCGTCCAGCCTGCTCTTTTCGGCGATTGTGAGAAGACGCTGGCACGTCGCACTTCGAGGCGCTTCACCGCCTGTTGTGAATCCCTTTTGCAGACTGGGCGCACTTAAGCGGAGCGCCCAATGAAAATTCTGATGGTTCTGACATCACATGATCGCCTCGGCGATACTGGCAAGAAAACCGGCTTTTGGCTGGAAGAGTTCGCCGCGCCCTACTACGTTTTCAAGGATGCCGGCGCAACGATCACATTGGCCTCGCCCAAGGGTGGCCAGCCGCCGCTTGATCCCACGAGCGACGAGCCTGATGCGCAGACCGATGCCACCCGGCGCTTTCGCGAGGACGCCGAAGCCACAGCCGCGCTCGCGACGACGAGCGTGCTTGCCGAAGTCGCGAAGAACAATTTTGACGCCGTGTTTTACCCTGGTGGTCATGGCCCGCTATGGGACCTGGCCAACGACGAGGATTCAATTGGTTTGATCGAATCGACGTTCGCCGCAGGCAAGCCGATAGCGCTGGTTTGCCATGCACCTGGCGCTTTGAGAAAGACGCGCAGCGCCGGTGGCGAACCGCTGGTAACGGGCAAGCGGGTGACCGGATTCACGAATAGCGAAGAAGCCGCCGTGGGCCTGACCGATGTCGTGCCATTTCTGCTGGAGGACATGCTGAAAGCCAATGGCGCCAACTACGAAAAAAAGGCGGACTGGGCCGTGCACGTGATCAGCGACGGCAATTTGATTACAGGCCAGAACCCGGCTTCCTCTGAGGCGGCTGCCGAGACTGTCTTGACCATGCTCAAAAGCGCGTAGTCCAGGACGCCAACAGAACGTGTCGCTTTATCGAGGCGTGTGCCAAAAGATGTCCGGCAATCGGACAGACTCTGCTGCAATGCAAGGCGAAGCCCAGCGGCTGCACGATTTCGAGTCGGCTGAACCAAAAGGAACGTCTGAGCAGATTGCAGGATTCGCGGGAACGCGAGGAGCGTTCGGGAAATTGGGTTGAATTTCGGTTGTTCGCGCTCTCGACGCGCTGCGCCAAGCTCGAATCGAGACTGGAAACTCCCAGCCTTTCGCAAGCTGTTTCGAAATCAAACAGCCCGGTCGCAACTACAAACGCTGGGTGTCGGTGCTTTTCCGACTCGTCGATTGGAAGCAAACACGTTCCCCCGAATGCGACAAATGCAATATGACCGAGTCCCTCGTCTTGCTCAACTCGGACGCTTCGCTTGCACACTCCATTTTTGAAATACGCCGCCCTCCAGGACCAATTCGAGATCGTTCTCGAAATACACCTTCAACGTGTCGAACTGCTGCGAGTCGAAATAAACACCGATCACCTTACTTTCGAGCAATTTACCGAAGTCGGGTAACCGACAGGTTTCGAAGCGGACGAATTGAATCAGTGCGTAGTGACCGTCTGCAAGCGTCCACTCGGTGAGGATGCCGGATCCCCATTCCCGTAGCAGCCGGATTCCAGAAAGGCGGGCGCCGATCAGGTCGTCGAAGGAATTCAGCTTGACTCGAGCTTCTCCGCGTTTCAAATCGCGGTTGCCGAAGCCAGCGTCTTGCGGGTCTTCGCACACCATGCCTTGCGCGTGAAACCAGGTCACGATTTCGTGAATGGGCGCTTCGTCCGTGACACCATGCAAAGACCAGAAAAGGTAACCCGGCGCAAGCGCAATCTCGCCATGACTGAAGTCCGAAATTCGACCCTGCATTGGGTCTCCTTCGATGCGAGAACCCGGATACGCATCCAGCAATTCCTCAAGCAGCTTGCGACGGGAACGCAGCATGGCAGGTGTCGGATCGAAATCCGCCGATCGCGCTTGATCCAGCGTCAGCTTGCGCGGCACGAAGAAGAGGTCGAGTGACATACGCGGCCTTGGTCGGGACAGCCTCAAACTTTGTGAGTCTGGACTGGAAATGTCAACTGCCCGTCAGAAGACAGTTTCGTTTAATCGCACGACGAGAATCCAGCGCGAATCGGGACTTGCAAGAATCGACTTCGCCATTCGCCACCTATCGGCAAATTGCTACGGACACGGCCTCAGCCCTCTGGAAAAAGCGCGAAGATCACACAGCCCGATTCAGACTGGGGGACGTGAGCGGAGCCAGCGGGATTGTGGATGAATGTACCTGCCTGATAATCATGAACTCCGTCATTGAATACGCCGGATACCACGAAGACTTCCTCAGGGCCGGGCGAGTGGAAATCGAGAGTCGCGAACCTGGCGCCTGCGTCGATCTCCATGACGATGGCCTTGGCACCATTCGTTCCTTGCCAAACGTCGTGCATGCGGATTCCAGGAAAGATTTCCCGCGCGGGAACATCGCGCCAGTTTGTCGCAACGACACCTTCAAGATTTATCACCATGGTTCTCCTTTGCATTGTGAAAGCCAACGTCAGAAACAAGTCGGCTTGCGTAGCGGGCGTGGCTTGAAAATGTACAAATAACGCTCTCCTTCCCTGCGGGCGATGGCCAACAAGACCTGCGCCGTGCACCGGTCCGATTACTGCCGACGCTCCAGCATGCAATTGACACTGCCTGGAACGGGTAGTGAGTTGCCTGTTGCAACGAGTCAGGCGAACTGGCTAGTGCGTCTGCATTGCTGCATTCATGAGTGGCTTCCGGACTACTCCGCGCTCGTTTCCGGGAGCGACAGTGACAATTTTTTTGTTGCGAGGAAGTCCACGGACGCATTGATCACTTCCGAAGATCTCAGAATCGCCTTGTGGCCGAGTCCGTTAAACTCGAGCAAGCGCGCGCCCGGCCAGGCCGACGCTCCGGCGCGGCCATCACCAACCGGCACGACGCGGTCGTCCAGCGAGTGCACGAAGAGCGCGGGCTGCGACAGCATCGCGGCGCTTTTCTGCGTAGACATTGCTCGCACATCGACCCCGAGCGCGAGCAGGTCCGCGAGCATGCGCTCGGTCTCGGCCGAGTCGAGGCCCATGGCCGCGGCAGCCTTGAGCGCATAGTCGGAATAACTCTCGGGCGCACTGATCAACACGACCCTGCCTGCCGGCAAGCCCTGCGCCAGCGCCTGCACGACGACGGCACTGCCCACCGAATGCGCGAGCACGCCGTGCAGCTCATGACCCAGTTGACGCTGCAGTGCCAAAAGGTCGCGCGCGGCGGCCGGAATCGAAGTCCGGCTGCCTTCCGATTCGCCGTGCGCTGGCAGGTCGAGAAGGATCGCCCGCAAGCCACAGGCAACGATCGGCGCGACGAACGGCATGAGGTCGTCGCGGCTGCCTTCCCAGCCGTGCACCAACAGCACAGCCGGCCCGGATCCCCACGCATGCGCTACCAGTCGGCCGCACTCGCCGCGAAACTCCAGCCGTTCTCCGCCGGCCGATACAACGCCTCCGCTGCGCGCTCGCGACGGGGTGAGGAATGCCAGTGCGGGACTGAGAGCTTGCTCGCGATTGTCAAACATGACTCAACTCCTTTGTTGATGTGCGAGACAGGCGCCGTTGCCTAACAGAAAATGCGCGCGCCACGAATCAGGGATGATCGGTGCAGGAAAGCCAGCGCGCTCCCTGCTGCTTCGAGGGTCGTGCGAACGTCCTCCGAAGGCAGCGAAGTTCATCGGGTCTCGTTGCCGAATCGCGGAAACTGGTCGAACTCCGGATCCAGCAACAACAACGCGGCGCTTGCAGCCGCGAAGTAAACGCGCTGCTCCTCGTCCAACTGGTTGTCCAGATGCACGCGACCGGCGTTCAAGATATCAACAACCGCGACGACGCCTCGGCTGCCCGAGATCTCGTAGCCGGTCGGGGTGGAGCTGGCGATCGCGGCACCTTCGAAGTGCGCGATGCTGCGCACGCTGTACTCACCACCCCACGGCGCCACCAGCGTGCCCTTCACTCTGGTGCCATTGCGCGAGAGTTCCAGCGGCTCGGCTCGCGTGCCGTCCAGTTTCAGACTGCAGGCCATCATCGGGCCGGCCAATCCGGTGAGATCGACCTCGAGTGACTGGGTCGGCCCGTTGATGGACGCTTTCCATGTACGTACGCGGCACTGCACCTGCACCGGCGGCTGGTTGAGAGCGACAAGAGTGAACGCATGGGGTTTGGCCGTTCGGCCGACGTCGGCATGGCCTGCCGGAAGAGCCCAGGCAAACGTGGTGCCTTCGCGCATTTCCAGCGCGCTGTAGGGCCCGAAACGCACCGGCTCGTTGAAGCGCCGGGGCGAGTGCCCGCTGACGTCATATGACGCGGCATGGCCGGAAAAACCCTCTGGCGTGCGCACCTGCGCGGCCGTGCAGGCGGCGAGCCCGAGGACCACGCCAGCCATGGCGATGATGCGACTGGGGAGCAACGGACTACGCTTAGCCGGGGTGTTCTTGAGAAGCCCCGGGGAAAATGCACATGCATACCCACCGATGACGACCTTGCCCACATGCCGGGCGGCAGCGAGGTAGGCGAACGCTTCACCCGCGTTTTCGAACGCGAACACGCGGTCGACGGCGGGTCGCAGGTTCGCCAGGGCGACAAACCGTGCCAGGCGTTCGGCCATCACGCGGCTGCCGACGAGCACGCCGACCAGGCGCTTGCCGCCGGCGAGCGCAAAGCCGTCGATGCTGACATCAAATCCGCCGGCCACGCCGCCGACCAGCGCAATCGTGCCGCCCATGCGGGTAGCCGCGATTGAGAGCGCGACCGTTGCCTTCCCCCCGGTTTCGACGGTCACGTCGACACCGAGCCCTTCGTTGAGGCGGCGCACCTCGACATTCCACTGCGGGAACTCGCGGTAATTGACGGTGGCATCAGCGCTCAGCGCGCGTGCGCGCGCCAGTTTGCTGTCGTCGGAGGAGACCACGGTGACGTGGGCACCCGCGGCCTTGGCCAGTTGCAGCGCCCAGATCGCCACGCCGCCGGTGCCGAGAACCAGCACCCGCTGGCCGGCACGCAAGGCGCTGGCTTCGAACAGGGCATGCCACGCGGTCAGCCCGGCGCAAGGCAGAGTAGCCGCTTCCTCGTGCGACAAATGCGCGGGCGTCGCGACCAGTGCGTGAACGGGCACGATGAGTTCGGCCTGCAACACGCCGTCGATGTTGCCGCCCAACGCGCGAGCGACGCGGGGAGCCAGCGGCTCGCCATCAATCCAGTCGGGGAAAAACGTCGGCATGACCCGATCACCGACGCTGAACTCGGTGACGCCATCGCCAATGGCGACAATCTCGCCGGCGCCATCGGAGCACGGCACGCGCAGTTCGCCGTCACCCATCTGGCCGTCGGCGACCAGCAGGTCGCGGTGATTCAACGCGACCGCATGGATGCGGACGCGGACGTCGTGAATGCCGAGTTCGCCAGGCGAGCCGGCACCTTGGACAAGGCCGGCGATGCCCTCGCCGCGCTTGAATCGGTAAGCCGGCAAGGACGCAACCGGGCGCATCACGCCGCCGCCTTGAGCAAGCCTTCGGCCCGCATCGCGGCCTGCACCGCCGGACGCGTCGCGATCCGCCGCAGGTAAGCGGCAAGCGCGGGGAAATCGACCAGACTGACATTGAGCATCGCGGCCCAGTTCATGATCGCGAAGGCATAGGCATCGGCGGCGCTGAACTCGCTACCCAGCAAATAGTCCTGCGCGCCAAGGACCTTCTCCAACTCCGCAAAGCGCAATGCCAGCCCGGCGCGCGCGGCGTCCACGGTTGAACGCGCGGTTTCGCGGTGCCACAACGGCGTGAAGCCCTTGTGCAATTCGGTCGCGATGAAAGTCAGCCACTGGTGAAACCGAACGCGCTGCATCGTGCCCGCTGCAGGAGCAAGCCCGGATGCGGGCCGCAGGTCGGCGAGGTAAGGCAGCACGGCGGCGGTCTCGGTCAGCAACGTGTGGTCGTCGAGCTCCAGCGCTGGCACGTAGCCGCGGGAGTTGATCGTGAAGTAGTCGGTGCCGTCGCGGAGCCGGTGGGTAACGAGGTTTACGCTGACCAGCTCGACCGGAATGCCGGCTTCGCGGGCAACAATGTGCGGCGCGAGCGAGCAGGCACCGGGGGCATAAAAGAGTTTCATGGGCGTATCTCCAGGCAGGGTTTTGGGTTATTACCAGCGGAACTCGGGGCGCAAGGCGTACTTGCCATCGCCGAGGATCAAATGCAGCACGGACGCTGCAATCAGAAACAGTGGGTATTCCCAGCCGCCGTCGGGATTGCTGAAAACCCAGCCGTTGCCGGCATGGATCCACAACGCACCAACCTGGATGGGTAGCAGCGCCAGTGTCGTGCGACGACCATGCAGTCCGAGCAGGATCAGGACGCCACCGAAGGTCTCGGCCAGAATCAGCGGGCCGGCCATAGCGCCCGGCAGTCCGGCCGCAATCAGCCAGTCGCTGACGCCACCGGTGCCGTAGGTCAGGAGCTTGAGCACGAGGCCGTGCGAGAGCCACATCAAGCCCAGGGTCAGCCGCAGCAGCAGGCTGGCGCTGTCGTTGGCTCGCGGCGCGTGCCAATGGGGAAGGACATCAGGAGTGAGCATTGGCAGGAGCCTCGTCTGGACAGAGGCGCACTTTATGCTCGGCTTATCTGCATGGAAAGTTGGAAATGCTGCATACTTCATATGCAATCTTGCATAGGACTGAGCCCATGCCACGACCGCTGCACTGGGACGATTTGCAGTACTTTCTTGCCGTCTGCGAGCGCGGCTCGATCGGCGCGGCCGCGCGCTGGCTGCGGGTCAACCATTCGACCGTGCTGCGCCGGATCGGCAGCCTGGAGAACCAACTCGGCGTGCGCCTGTTCGACCGCCTTCCCTCCGGCTATGTCCTGACCGCGCAGGGCCATGCCCTCGCCGCGGAGATGAGCGGCGTGCCGGAGCAACTCGAGGCCGCGCAGCGCCGCGTGGTCGGCGGCGACCTGGAACTCAAGGGCAGCATCCGCCTGACTGCGCCCGACGTGCTGATGCGGACCGTGTTGTCCAGCCTGGTCGAGTTCCGCGGACTCCATCCGCAGTTGCATCTGGAACTGGTCGTCAACAGCACCCTGCTCAACCTGACCCAGCGCGAAGCCGACGTGGCCGTCCGCGGCTCGAACCGACCACCCGAAACCCTGGTCGGGCGGCGCGTGGGCAGCGTCCGCACGGCGTTGTACGCCTCGCGCAGCTATCTCGACTCGTTAGGCCCGGGGCATAGCGAATCCGATTACCTCTGGGTAGGACTCGACGAGTCACGTGCGCAACTGGAGTCGGCGAAATGGGTGCGAGACAACGTCCCGCCCGATCGTGTCGTGCTGCGCGTCAATCACCTGCCCACGCTGACCGACGCGGTCGCCGCCGGAGTGGGTGTGGGCTGGCTGCTATGCCCCGTGGCCGATGCCCGCGACGACCTGGTTCGCCTGCGCGAACCGTTGCCGAGCATGGATACGCAGATCTGGGTGCTCACCCACCGCGACCTCAAGGGCGTGGCAAGAATCCGCGCGCTGACCGATTTCCTGTATGCCCGGCTGAGCGTCGACCCGCGCTTGCTGCACGACTGAGTCGAGACAAACAAACAGAAAGCCCGCTCAGTCGACGTGCCGGACCCGTCATGATCGGACGACCAATTGATACCATTCGCCGACGTGACGACCCTGCAGATTTTTCCGGACTATGGCCCTGTTCGACAAATTCAGAAAATGGCGCCTGCGTCGCCTTCTCGCTCGCAGCCCGATCTCGGAAAAACTTTGGCAGAGCGCGCTGCAACGTTGCTCGCCAGCGCGTCGACTCGACGCTTCGGATCAGGCTCGGCTGCGCGTGTTGGCCATGGTGTTCCTGGATCGCAAGTCGGTGGAACCGGTCAAGGGCCTGGAACTTGACGAAAGCGACCGTGTCTTGCTCGCCACTCACGCATGCATGCCGATCCTGAAACTGGGCTTTGACTGGTACGACGGCTGGCACAGCGTCATCGTCTACCCGGATGCGTTCATTCCACGTCGCCAACAGATGGATGCAGCCGGAGTCGTTCACCAGACCAATTCCGCGCTGGCCGGTGAAGCATGGGGGCGTGGACCGGTGATCCTTTCGTGGGCGGAGGTACTCAGGATCGGGCAGCAACCCGGGCACAACGTGGTCATCCACGAAATGGCACACAAGCTCGATATGCTCAACGGCGACGCCAATGGATTTCCGCCCTTGCACCGGCGCATGGACAACCGCGTCTGGTGGAAGGTCTTCTCAAGCGCGTGGGATCACCTGATCGAGGAGCAGCGCAAAGGGATTGACTTGCCGATTGATCCCTACGGTCTTGAAAGCCCGGCCGAGTTCTTCGCGGTTGTCAGTGAACAATTCTTCGAGGCCCCGGCGCCACTGCGCCAGCATTTGCCAGACGTTTATAAACAGCTTACGCAATTCTATCGGCAGCATCCAAGCTGAGAAGCTCGTATTCACGAACGAATGTCAGGGGATACAAAAGGTAGCGTGAAAACCTGCTTGCACCGAGGATTTCTGCGCGTGGCAGCCTCGGTTTCGTCAATCTGTTGCAGTAGTTGTACCTGACCCGAATGACACTGATCGAGCCTCGACATCCACGCGAAGACGGAGATGGCGGAAACTCAAGCAGATGAGTCAGATTCATTCAGGGCAAGGGATTGGTGAACCTTGGCCCTGTTCTGCTACCAGGGCAGCTCATCACCTTTGGCATGGCGGAAGCTGCCGGTTGCCGCAAGTGTCAGCTCATCAAGGCGTTCGACCAACTGGGCGGCAGCCGCGTCCGGACTGATGTCGCCGCTGCCGCCAACCATCTCGGTCGCAACGTATCCCGGGTGCAGCAGCATCACTGCGATGCCACGGTCCTTGAGATCCAATGCCAGCGACTTGCCGATCGCATTCACAGCCGCCTTTGACGCGCGGTAACCGTAGTAGCCGCCCGACCCGTTATCCGACACCGAGCCCATGCGACTGGTGACGATGCCTACCTTTGCGCCTTCCGCCAGCCGGCCGGACAACGCCTGAACCGTGCGCAGCGGCCCGAGCGCGTTCACCTCGAACTGCTGACGCATCCGCTCAAATCCATCCTCGTCAATGTCGCCCAGGGATTCCTTCGACAGGATGCCGGCGTTGCATATCAGAACGTCGATGCGCGTCTCGCCGAGGCGCTGCGCCAGCGCTGCGAGTGCGACACCATCGGTCACGTCGACTCCGGCCTCGACGCGCGCGCCGGTTGCCGACTGCGCGTCACTGCCTTCACGGCAAACGCCAATCACGTCGTCGCCGCGCGCGACGTACTGCTTCGCAAGCGCCAAACCAATGCCGCGGTTTGCGCCGGTGACAAGAATGGTAGCCACGGCAGTCTCCAGATCCAGATTGAACTCCATGACATGGAGACACGCGTGCCTGCGATCAACCTTGGCATGTAATGCCATGGGTCGTGGATCGAGTAATGCAGCGACGGGTTTGCGCGGTGTCGTCCGCGGCAAGGTCGTGCGTACGACGATCAGCGAGAACACCTCGCCCTGTTCGCTCCTCCTCGAAACCCGGGGCAATTCGAAATGCGAACTCGCAACCTGGTTCTCAATCTACAAGAAAGAGATCTGAGCCTTGAAGGCCCGCTGGCACCTGCACATCAAAACTATCGCAGAAGATGCCCGAGTCGCGACTGCGCGCGCACGCAATCCAGGTAGCCACCTCGTGCCAGGCACAATGCGCGGGTGATGAATCGCTGGCGCATGCCATCAGAACTGCGGCGTTGGCGCTTGCTCCATCATTTACAGACGCAAGCACCGGCAATGGCCCCGGGACCTCCATGTTGTCACGTGGGCGAATGCCGAGAGCAACCTCGAAATAGCCATTCGCCGCGAGGGCTCCTCCGCTGCAGGTCACCGTTTCGCCTGCATTATCCCAACTGCCCGTCTTCGAACAGGCCATCGAGAACCCGCCCGTCGTCGTCGTGGCCAGTTGCCACTGGAATCCGGGCGGCAGGTGTGCCTGCAGGTGTGTGCCCGTCGTCGGCGCATTGCCGCGATTGCCGATCGAAACCCTGACCCGCGAATTCACATCATCGGGTTGAAATACCAACGGGTTGTGGTTGACGCGATCGATAAAAAGATCTGGCGCCGGCGCAACATCGATCGTGCCCGTCAACTCTGTGCAGTAGTTTGGAAACGAGTCGCCTATACACTCGGCAAGCGTGCCTGATTCTGCGGGCAATGAGTCATCCACTCCGAGCACAATCCGCCCCGGCCCCAGCGGCGCGTCGTTCGCCACGGCAACCGTCAACACCAACTGTCCAACGGTGTAAATGCCCGTGCTCAACCCGCCCCCGGTGCATGCCAGGTGCTCACTATTGTCGGGCATCGCCGTGACCGAGCAGGTGACCGGAAAGAGCGGCGCATACGTGTAGTGGGACTGATAGTGAATGCCTGGAGGCAGACGGAAGTAGAGGCTGCTGCGTGGAAAGCTCGTCGGGCAGCCCGGAACATTTTGCGCGCACTTGCGGATGATGCTGTCGATCGTGCGCGTGGTTCCACGCAGGTATGTGGACCCGCCGATATGTCGCAGTTCCGCATTGAGATAAGGCGACGGATCCGATGCCGAAACCGCAGCGGGAAGAATGCACAAGGCAAACAGCAATCCGGAAAACAGGCGAGATGACATGGCGAAGATCCCCAATGACGATATCGCCACTATGAGGATAGGCCCGCGCTGCAGGTACCCCCCGAACGAGGGGGTAGACTTGAAATCCAAAACGAGCAAGACGAGCAAAACGAAGGTCGGAGTGGAATGGCACTGACTTAAGCCCGTCATCCCCGCGAAGGCGGGGATCCAGCGCCTTTGGGCATTTAAAAAAAGTGCCTAAGTCACTGGATTGACCAGCCATGCGGCTGTTCAAAAAGCACTTCTGCCTTCGCAGGAATGACGA
>JBBRBU010000019.1:0-61082 GCA_038205505.1 Lysobacterales bacterium
CCTTGCGCCGCGAATTCCGCGAGGAGCGGGAATCCTCGGAAGACCAAGTCGACTTGCGTGCCGAAGTGGCCGAGCTCAAACGTGAGTTGGCGGCATTGAAAGCCGCGCAAAAGGACTCCTTGAAGCGCGCGAAACCGATACCTGCGTCCGAATCCGAAACGAAGAAAGCGCCTAGGAAAGTTGCCCGCAAGAAAGCTGCCAAGGCAGTCAAGGCAGTCAAGGCAACCAAGTCTGCAACCAAAATCGAACCGGCGATCAAGCCGGTTGCCGACAAGCCATCGGCAAGGGCAACCAGAAAGTCGGCTCCCGCCCATCGCGGCAAGCGGCGCAAGGCGGCAACAAGCAAAGCATCTGGCGCCAAGCAAACAAGTTCAGTCGGCACGAGCGAATTTGCGGCAAAGATCGCGCGATTTGCACGCAAGTCGAAATCCTCGGCCAAACGCGGGTCGACGCGCGCAACGCCAAAAACCGCCAAGCGCGGAGGTAGCAAGTGATGGGACCGCTCAATATCGAACCGATCAAGCTCTTCGAAGAGGCGCAGAAGTTCCAGAGGAAGATGACGGCGGGCATGCAGGTGCTGCGCAACCTCGATGAAGTCGATTTCGGCTGCACTGAAAAGGAAGAGATCTACCGCGAAGACAAACTCGTCCTCTACCGCTATCGCGGCGAGAAGAAACCCTCGGCAAAGACGCCGACCCTGATCGTCTATGCGCTGGTCAATCGTCCGTACATGGTCGACCTGCAGGAAGACAAGTCGCTCGTGCGCAACCTGCTTGCCCAGGGCGAGGATGTCTATCTGATCGACTGGGGTTACCCGGATCAGGCCGATCGCTGGCTGACTCTCGATGACTACATCAACGGCTATATCCGTCGCAGTGTCGATGCGGTGGCGAAGAATGCCGGGGTCAAGAAGATCAACGTGCTCGGTATTTGCCAGGGCGGGGCGTTCTCCTTGTGTTTCAGCGCGATCCATCCGCAAAAGGTCAAGAACCTGATCACGATGGTCACCCCGGTCGATTTTCATACGCCGGACAACATGCTTTCGAATTGGACGCGGAACATGGATGCCGACCTTTTCGTCAACACGATCGGCAATGTGCCGGCCGACCTTATGAACTGGTGCTACCTGATGCTCAAGCCGATGCGGCTGCTGCAGCAGAAGTACGTCGGCATGGTCGAGATTCTCGACAACAAGCTCGAGCTCGAGAATTTTCTGCGCATGGAAAAGTGGATCTTTGATTCTCCGGATCAGGCCGGCGAGGCATTTCGCCAGTTCATGCGTGATTTCTACCAGGGCAACAAGCTGCTCAAGGGCGGACTCAAGCTCGGCAAGCACGAGGTCGATCTGAAAAACATAACGATGCCCGTGCTCAACATCTTCGCCGAGCAGGATCATCTGGTTCCGCCCGATGCGTCGCGTGCGCTCGAAGGCGTGGTCGGCACGAAGGACTACACCCAGATAGCCTTCAAGGGCGGCCATATCGGCATCTATGTATCGGGTCGCGCCCAGCGTGAAGTGCCCCCGGCGATCCATGACTGGCTGCGGGTGAGGGCATGATTCCGGATTGAGCAGTCATTCCGTGAAGCGGGATCAGCATCCCTGGTTCCGCTTTCGAGGTGGTTCAAGAGTGCTCGGTCCACCGCTCAGAGCACTTCTGATATCTGCCAGAAGTGGCTCGTGCCGGGCCCTTCATGACGTTAATTCGACAGCGTGCGAGCTAGAATGACGCAACTTTTCCCGCTGCGGTCCCGCAATGAACGAAGTCCTGTTTTATGTCCATAGCGTTGGCGTGACGCCGTGGAAACTGGTCGGCTACCTCGGTGTGCTTTTGTTTACCAGTCGCTGGTTCGTGCAGATGTACGCGACCAAGAAACTCAAGCGCGTGTACATGCCGCGCGCGTTCTGGTGGCTGTCGGTTTTCGGCAGTCTTTTGCTCGTCAGCTACTTCACCTTCGGCAAGAACGATTCGGTCGGCATTCTTTCCAACGCCTTCCCGGCATTCGTCTCGGTCTACAACCTCATTGTCGATTTCCGCCACCGGCGCGAGCGCATCGAAAGCTAGAAAGGTGCGACTCGTTCAGGTTCATGCCAGAATCTCCGTGTCAGGCAGCCGCCTGGCATCGACCCTGGGGAGAGGAAAATATGGAAAATCGAAGCAGCGCACCGGTGATGTCGCTTGGCGACTGGATCATCACGATGATTGTCCTGGCTATTCCGATTGTGGGTTTCATCATGTTGTTCGTGTGGGGATTCTCGAGCAGCGCGAATCCGAACAAATCGAACTTCTGCAAGGCAGCCCTGATTTTCTACCTGATCGCAATCGTGCTGTTCTTCCTGTTTGGTGGCATGGCGATGATGACGGCCATGCAACAGGCTGGATCAGTCGGGATGTAGTTTCAATTCGCCCGCCGGACTCGGCGGGCGTTTTTCCTGCGTCGGGCCTATTCCGGATCGTAGTCGAGATTCGGCGCGAGCCAGCGCTCCGCCTCAAGCAGGCTCCAACGCTTGCGCCGGGCATAGTCGGCGACCTGTTCGCGGCCGATTTTGCCGACCACGAAATACTGGCTCTTCGGGTGTGAAAAATACCAGCCTGAGACGGCTGCCGTCGGCAGCATCGCAAAATTCTCTGTGATCGAAATACCGCTGCGCGCCGTCGCATCAAGAATGCGGAACAGGGTGGCTTTTTCGGTGTGATCGGGACAGGCCGGGTATCCCGGAGCGGGGCGGATACCCCGATACTTCTCGGCGATGAGATCATCGTTGCCCAGGGTTTCGTCTCCGGCATAGCCCCAATGCTCGCGACGCACGCGTTGGTGCAGGCATTCGGCGAAGGCTTCAGCGAGACGATCGGCCAGCGCCTTGATCATGATGGCCGAGTAATCGTCGTAGTCTTTCTCGAAGCGAGCGATGTGCTCGTCAATGCCGATTCCGGCGGTGACCGCGAAGGCACCGATCCAGTCATCAACAGCGGATTCCTTCGGTGCGATGAAGTCGGCGAGGCAGAAGTTTGGCCGCTCGACGGGTTTGTCGGCTTGCTGGCGCAGGCAATGCAGTTCAGCGAGTACCGAACCGTCCTCGTTTTCGACCGTGATGTCGTCGCCGTGACTGTTGGCTTTCCACAGTCCAATCACTCCATTGGCACGCAGCCATTTATCATTGACGATGCGATCGAGCATTGCTCGCGCATCCGCGTACAACTCGCTGGCCTGATTGCCGACGACTTCATCGTTGAGGATCGCCGGAAAGCGTCCGGCCAATTCCCATGCATTGAAAAACGGTGTCCAGTCGATGGTTTCGACCAGTTCCTCCAGCGGGAAATCGTTGAACATGGTAACGCCGGGTTGCCGCGGCGTCGGCGGCTGGTAGTTGCTCCAATCGCCATCGAATCGTTGCGCGCGGGCTTTCTCAATCGATACCAGGCGCTTGCGGTTGCCGCGATCCTTGTGCCGCTCCCGGATATCGGCGTACTCACCGCGGATCTTTTCCATGAAGGGTTCGATCCGCTCGCTGGTGATCAGCGATTGCGCGACTCCGACTGCGCGCGAAGCATCCTTGACCCAGACGGTTGGTGCCTCGTAGTGAGGATCGATCTTGAGCGCGGTGTGCGCGCGCGAGGTCGTTGCGCCACCGATCAAGAGTGGAATCCGAAAATTCTGGCGCTGCATTTCGCGGGCGACATGAGCCATTTCTTCCAGCGACGGCGTGATCAGGCCCGAGAGGCCGATCATGTCGGCGTTCTCGGCGCGCGCGGTATCGAGGATCTTCTGCGCTGACACCATCACGCCAAGATCGATCACTTCGAAGTTGTTGCAGCGCAGAACCACGCCGACGATATTCTTGCCGATGTCGTGAACATCACCCTTGACCGTGGCCATGACAATCTTGCCATTCGACTTGCCGACATCGCCGGTGCGCAATTTCTCTTCTTCAATGAAGGGCAATAGCCAAGCCACGGCCTTCTTCATCACGCGCGCCGATTTGACCACTTGCGGCAGGAACATCTTGCCGGCTCCGAACAGGTCCCCGACGATATTCATGCCGTCCATCAGCGGGCCTTCAATGACGTCGAGAGGCCGCGTCGACTGCAATCGTGCTTCCTCTGCATCAACTTCTGCGTACGTATCGACACCATGTACCAAAGCGTGCGCGATCCTCTCGGCAACAGGCAGGGAGCGCCATTCATCCGGCACTTTCTCATTCCCGCCTTCCGATTCCCGACTCCCGGTTCGATATCGCTCGGCGACATCAAGCAATCGCTCGGTGGCGTCCTTGCGCCGATTCAAGACCACATCCTCGACGCGCTCGCGAAAATCCGCGTCGAGATCATCAACGAGGGTCAGTGCGCCTGCATTGACGATGCCCATATCCATGCCGGCACGGATCGCGTGAAAGAGAAAAACGGCATGGATTGCAGAGCGCACGATTTCATTGCCGCGGAACGAGAACGACACGTTCGAGACACCGCCGGAGACATGGCAGTGCGGCAGGGTCTGACGGATGATGCGGGTCGCTTCAATGAAATCGACTGCGTAGTTGTTGTGTTCCTCGATGCCGGTGGCGATGGCGAAGATGTTCGGGTCGAAGATGATGTCTTCGGGAGGGAAATCGAGTTTCTCGGTAAGAACGCGGTAGGCGCGTGTGCATATCGCAATCTTGCGTTCACAGGTGTCGGCCTGGCCCTCTTCATCGAAGGCCATGACCACGGCGGCGGCGCCGTAGCGCAATACTTCGCGGGCCTGGGTCAGGAATGCCTCTTCACCCTCCTTGAGCGAGATCGAGTTGACCACGCCCTTGCCCTGCAGGCATTTGAGCCCGGCCTCGATCACCGTCCATTTTGACGAATCGACCATGACCGGAATGCGCGCGATATCCGGTTCCGCGGCGATCAAGTTGAGGAATCGGACCATCGCCGCTTCCGAATCGATGAGGCCTTCGTCCATGTTCACATCGAGGATTTGCGCGCCACTTTCGACCTGCTGGCGTGCCACTTCGACGGCATCTTCGAAGCGACCTTCCTTGATCATCTTGCGGAATTTTGCGCTGCCGGTGACGTTGGTACGTTCGCCGACATTGATGAAATTGAGTTCGGGCGTGATGACCAGCGGCTCCAGTCCGGACAACACCGTGAAACGGGAAGACTCGCTCATGCCGCGTGATCCAGGTGCAACGGCGACAGGGTTCGTGGCGGCAGATCCTGAACGGCCTCGGCGAGTGCCTTGATATGTGCCGGGGTCGTGCCACAGCAACCGCCGACCAGATTGAGCAGGCCGGATGTGGCGAACTCCCGCAAGGTCGCTGCCATCTCTTCGGGTGTTTCGTCATATTCGCCAAATGCATTCGGCAGGCCGGCATTTGGATGGGCACTGACGAAGCTACGGCAGACTCGTGCCAGCGTTTCGACATGTTCACGCATATCCGTGGCGCCGAGTGCGCAGTTGAGGCCAAACGATAGCGGCTGGCTATGCGCGAGTGAAGCGTGGAACGCCTCGGCAGTCTGACCGGACAAGGTGCGACCCGATCGATCCGTGATCGTGCCCGAGATCATGATCGGCAAGCGACCGCCGCGTTGTTCAAACACTTCTCCAATCGCATACAGCGCAGCCTTGGCATTCAAGGTGTCGAAAATCGTCTCGACCATGACCGTATCAGCGCCGCCATCGATCAGGCCCTCGACAGCTTCGCGATACGTGCTGCGCAGCTCGTCGAAATTCGTGTTGCGGAAACCTGGATCGTTGACGTCCGGGCTGATCGATGCCGTGCGGCTGGTCGGACCGAGCACGCCGATGACAAAGCGTGGCTTGTCCGGAGTTTTCGCCGTGAACGCGTCGCAGCATTCGCGGGCAACGCGGGCGCCCTCGCGATTCAATTCGCGCACGATGTGCTGCAGGTGATAATCGGCCTGGCTGATCGCGGTCGCATTGAACGTGTTGGTTTCGATCAGATCGGCGCCCGCTTCAAGATAGGCATTGTGTACGCCGGCGATGAGATCGGGCCGCGTCAGCAGGAGCAGGTCGTTGTTGCCCTTGAGGTCGTGACCGCAGCCTGCGCCGTGGGAGTGGCTCGAGTCGAAACCGTCGGCGAAACGGTCGCCGCGATAGTCGGCCTCTTCAAGTCCGTGACCCTGGATCATCGTTCCCATCGCGCCATCGATGACGAGGATGCGCTTTCGCAAGGCCTGCTCAAGCGCCAGGACCCGACGCGGATACAGCCAGGGCAGGCGCGTCTTCATGGTTTGCGAGCCAGCAAGGTGATGACTTCAAAATGCGGCGACTTGACCTCACGCGTGATGCGTTCGCAGGACAGCACTTCGAGTCCGGCATCGAGCGCGAATCCGCGAAGCTCTTCGGGCTTGAAGCCGAGATTGCGATGATCGAACGGTTCGACGGCGGTGCGATGGGCATGCTTGCCGAGTGTGGCCGCGAGCAAACGTCCGCCCTTGGCCAGCAAACGCGCTGCTTCTGCAATGACGGCGGCCGGGCGCTCGCTGTAGGTCAGTGCATGCATGAGCAGGACCAGGTCGAAACGCTTGCGGCCAAAATCGAGCGCATGCATGTCGCCGGTGACGACTTCGATATGGGAGAAACTCTTGAGCCGATCCCGTGCCGCCGCAACCACCCGCGGGCTTGCGTCAACGCAGACGATCGACCGCGCTCGCGGTGCGAGCAACTCGGCAAGCACGCCATCACCCGAAGCGATATCAAGTACATCACCGGTATCGACCAATTGGGTCATCGCACGTGCCAGGGTTTCCCAGGTGCGACCGGGCGAGTAGTGACGCTCCATATCCCCGGCCACGGTATCGGCCCAGCCTTCGGCGCGGGCGCGTTTTGCCAGGATGCCGGGCAGGCGACGTTCGTCGTCTTCCAGCAAGGCGTCCTCGACCGCCGCCTTGAGCGCGTGCAGCAAGGTGCTTTCCTTGGCCGGAAGCTCACCATTGAATCGGTAATACGAGGACACGCCGGCGCGGCGGTCACGCACGAGATCGGCCTCCTTGAGCTTGGCCAGATGGGTCGACACGCGCGGTTGAGCCAGACGCAGGATTGCCGAAAGCTCGGCCACGGTCAGTTCCTCGCGTTCAAGCAAGGCCAGCAAGCGCACGCGTGTCGAATCGGAAAGCAACCGGAGCAGGGATGATGTGGCGGTCAGATCCAAGGGTTATCCTTTCATCTTGATTGAAAGATACAAGCGCAGCCTAGCGACGCTGGTCGGCGCCGTCAACGTCCTTGCTTGCGGGCGAACGGGCGCGCACGGCGTTGACGCGATAAAATGATCAGCCGCCCAATGCCCCAAGGAATGCCCATGGATTTTCGTCTCAGCGAAGACCAGTTATCGATTCAGTCCATCGCCCGCGATTTCGCGCAGAAGCGCATCGCGCCGGTCGCTGCCGAATTCGATGCCTCGGGCACGTTCCCGCTCGAGAACATTCGCGAAATGGGGCAGCTTGGCCTGATGGGCATCGAAGTGCCCGAAGAGTACGGCGGTGCCGGTCTTGATCCGGTCGCCTACGCGCTTGCAATGATCGAGATCGGCGCGGCTGATACCGCGACATCGACGATCATGTCGGTCAACAATTCCCTGTATTGCAACGGCATCCTCCAGCACGGCACCGAGGAGCAGAAGCAGAAATACGAGCGCGCGATTGCCACCGGCGAGCATATCGGCGCTTATGCGTTGACCGAGCCGCAATCGGGATCAGATGCCTCGGCCATGCATACGCAGGCAACCAGGAACAAGGATGGCGACTGGGTCATCAATGGCAAGAAGAGCTGGATAACCTCGGGCTCGGTAGCCAAATACATCATCCTGTTCGCGATTACGACGCCGGGAATTGGTGCCAAGGGTATTTCCGCCTTCGTCATCGATACCGCACGACCGGGTTTCCATACCGGCAAGATTGAACCGAAGCTCGGAATCCGCGCCTCGGCGACTTGCGAAATCGAGTTCCACGACTATGTCTGTCCTGCCGAGGACTTGCTTGGTCCTCAAGGCAAGGGATTTGGTATCGCCATGGGCGTGCTCGATGCCGGTCGTATCGGCATCGCCTCGCAGGCGGTCGGTCTGTGCCGTGCTGCGTACGAGGCCAGCGTCGCCTATGTGCAGGAACGCAAGGCGTTCGGCCAGGCGATCGGTTCGTTCCAGATGATCCAGTCCAAGATCGCCGACATGAAGTGTCGATTCGATGCGGCACAATTACTGACCTTGCGCGCAGCATTCGCCAAGGGCGAGGCCGATCGAACCGGAGGTCGTTTCAGCACCGAGGCTGCCGTGGCCAAGCTCTTTGCTTCCGAAGCCGCGATGTGGATCACCCACCAGGCCGTGCAAATCCATGGTGGCATGGGTTACTCAAAGGAAATGCCGCTGGAACGCTACTTCCGTGATGCCAAGATCACCGAAATCTACGAAGGAACCAGCGAGATCCAGCGCATGGTAATCGCCCGCAACGAGACTGGATTACGCTGAATTCCCAGGCAAGGAACACGGGTTTCCGCCGGTAACTGAATCGGTGGCGATCCCTGCGTTGAGAGTCAGAGCGCCTTGCCGTGGTCGAATCGGGCACCGGTTCCGCCCTTGCCCGGTCCGACCGGGATAGAAAGCGGATGCAAGGTCTCGGCAACCTTGACCTGATCGCGACCACTGCTCTTGGCCAGATAAAGTGCGTTGTCGGCATTACGCATCAGTTCTTCCGGCGTCCGCCCGTGTTCGCCCCAGGTTGCAACGCCGATCGACACGGTGACCTTGCCGAGCGAAAGATTGCGGTGCTGGACCTCCATGTTGCGCACTGCCGCGCAGATCTCCTCGGCGCGCTTGCTGGCCAGTTGCTTGTCGGCTTCGGGCATGATGACGGTAAATTCTTCGCCGCCGTAGCGGCAACTGACGTCTTCGCTGCGCACAACCGAACCAAGCAGTTTGCCGAGGTGGGAGAGCAAGGTGTCGCCGGCTTCGTGGCCGAAGTTGTCATTGAATTGCTTGAAATGATCTACATCGATCATCAGCACGCTGAGTGGTATTCCGCGTCGCTCCGCACGTTGGATTTCGCGATCGAACGAGGCTTCCAGGTAGCGGCGGTTGAAAAGACCGGTCAAGGGGTCGCGCAGCGATTGCATGCGCAACGTTTCCTGCAGCTTCAAATTGGCCAGCGCCATTGAAATCGATTCGCAAGCAGTGATTATGTTGCTGCGTTCGGTATTGTCGATGGGCTGTTCGGAGATCACGCTTATGATGCCGAGAATTTCGCCCTGGGCAATCATCGGCACGCAGAGGTGATTGCCACCATGCCGATCCTTCAGGACAGGCTGGAGGTGTTTGCAGATGAATGCCGGTGCGGTTCCGGCCAGCGGATAAGGATGGCCTCTGCGCAGCGCCCAGCAATCATCGGATGCAAAGATGAGGTTTTCCTGCTCGCTGGGCGCGCCCCATTGCGCGATCCCCTGGATCAGGTTTTGTGAATTGTTGATCAGATGCACTGAGCCGAAGCTATTCGGCAGCAACCTCGGCAGGGAAATCGCCAGGCCGGTTGTGGCCTCGTCGATATCACGACAGCCCTGGAGCATTTCCCCGAGTTCCCCAAGTTCGCGCAGCGACTCGCTGAGCCGCTGTGAATCTTTCAGGCTCTTGAGCAAATCGCGGTTCGCCAAGCGCGCTTCGCGCATGCTGTTCAGGCGATGGCGTTGCTCGCGCAAGACCAGGACCAAGGCGATGCCGAGCATAAGAATACTCAGCATGATTGCGCCAAGGGTTGCCATGCGCGTCAGCAGCGCCTGATCGTCGGTGGTCTGCTGGCGTGAGACCTGCAGCTTCTCCTCAATCAGCAACATGCTCTGGCCGACTCGGTCGATCTCGACATCGTCGGCGCGAGAGCGCCCTATCTGCGCAGTGATGCGTGCCGCTTCAATGCCACCTAGAGCAAACTCGTCGAGGACCTCGTCCATGGCTTTCAAGCGCGCATCGAGCAACCTGGATAGCCTGTTAGCGAGCTCAAGCTGGATGGGATTGTCAGCAACCAGTTCCTGGAGCGTCGCGCTGTGCTCAACAATCTTGGGCACGGTTGCTGCGAAATCAGCCAGACGCTCGGCATTCTTCGAAATCAGATAGGCGCGCTGACTGGCCTCGGCATCGTGCAGTCTGGCGAGGGTCAGGATGATTTCCTGGCGCACATCCATTGAATGCGCGACCCATCGTGAGGCACCGACAAAGTCGCCGACCACCCGATAGACCTGCACGCCAATCGAGGCAAGGATCAAACCGAGGACGAGAAACAGCACACTGACGCGGCGCGCGAAGCGATTCCGGTTCGCTGTGTTGTATTCGGGGCTTTCGTCCAGGCTGGTATGAGCGGACATTTCCATCACTCGGGAAGCTTGCTCCCACTATGCAGGAATCGATGCGGCAATTCACGTGCCAAGTCCGCGTGGGTGGATTCCCCTCGGGGTCGGGCGTATCCTCCGCGCCCAATGACACGACCTCTTGAACGAGCCAATGAACGCACCCAGTGCCACCAGTGATTCCCGGCGTCTCGAACCGATATTGAGCGCGATTTCGACCGATGCAGGCGCCACCCGACAGCGCGAGGCGCAGGCGTTCGCTGCGCATTTCTTCCGCCATGTTCCGGCTGATGACATTGCCGCCCGTGATGCAGGGAATTGGGCGCGGATCGCCCAGTTCATGCTTGAATTCGTACGTCAGCGCAAGCCGCATGCGGCGAAGATCCGCGTGTTCAATCCTCAGCTTGCCGAAGATGGTTTCGAGAGTTCGCATACGATGGTAGCGGTCGGCACCGATGACATGCCGTTCCTGGTCGATTCGGTATCGATGGCAATCAACCAGGCTGGCCTGACCACCCATGCCGTGGTCCATCCGATCTTTTGCATCAGCCGCGATCCGGGCGGTCATGTGCTCACGTTCGGCGACGAGCAGAGTGACGCAGGTGAAGCCGAATCGATCATGTTGTTCGAGATCGAGCGCATCAGCAATGCGGAACAGATCGAGAGTCTGCGCAAGAATGTCGTCGCCGCAGTCGAGGATGTCTGTGCTTCGGTGAAAGATTGGCCGCAGATGAAGGCGAAAATGCTTGCCATTGCCGATGAGTTGCCGACCCTCAACCTGCCGTTTGACAAGACCAGCCTCGATGAAGCGCAGCAGTTCCTCAAATGGATTGCCGATGATCACTTCACCTTCCTTGGTTTTCGCGAATATCGCGTGGTTGAGGAAGACGGTGAGAGCCTGCTCAAGCCTGTCGCTGATTCCGGGCTCGGCATCATGCGCGCCGATGGCCTTGGCAAGTCCGGGCGTTTGCTGAAGAGCCTCGCCGCGAGCGGTCTCGACAAATCCGGTTCGGTCGGTGCATTGATCCTGACCAAGACCAATGCGCGTTCGCGAGTGCATCGTCCGGGACACATGGATTACCTGTCTGTTCTCGGCTTCAATGAAGCTGGCAAGCCGGTCATTGAGCAACGTTTTCTCGGCTTGCTGACTTCATCGGCCTACATGACGCCGCCACGGGAAGTCCCGCTGCTGCGCAACAACTACGAATCCATCCTGCAGCGCTCGGGGCTCAAGCGTGATTCGCATTCGGGCAAGGCGCTTCGGCATATCCTCGATACGCTGCCACGCGACGAACTGTTCCAGTGCTCCACCGACGAGCTGTACGACATCGCGATGGCCGTGCTCGACCTGCGCGAGCGCGCACGATCGCGGTTGTTCATTCGCCAGGATCGTTACGGTCGTTTCTTCTCGGTGCTCGCCTACGTGCCGCGCGACCGTTTCAACACCGACGTGCGCGAGCGCATTGAAGCGATGTTGACCGAGCAGTTGCACGCCGAGCGCATTGACTCGACGGTGCGTCTCGATGAATCGCCGCTGGCTCGCGTACACATGATCGTGCGGCCGGAGAAGGGCGAGCTGGTCAGCTGGGATGTGGCTTCCCTTGAAGCGCGGATCGTCGAAATCGTGCGCAACTGGCAAGACGATCTGCGTGAAATCCTCGTCGAGGAACAGGGCGAGGAGCTCGGCGGCAAACTCGCCAGTCGCTTCGGAAAGGCGCTGCCGGCCGGTTACATCGAAAAGGTGACGCCGCGCAATGCCGCGGCCGATGTCTTGCTCGCGGCGGCGATTGCCGATGCCGACGATATCCAGTTCAACCTGTACCCGGCGCTTCAGCAAGAAGGCGTTCTCCACTTCAAGGTGTTCCGACTCGGCGCTGACATCACCCTGTCCGAAGTGATTCCGCTGCTTGAAAATCTCGGTCTGCACGTGCTGACCGAAAATCTCTACGAGATCAAGGGCGAAAACGACCCGATCAAGATCCAGGACATCCTCGTGCGGCCGAATAGATTGTCGTTCGAGCTGGACAACGTCCGCGAACTTTTCCAGCAGGCGTTCGAGCGGGTCTGGCGCGGCGATGCCGAAAATGACGGCTTCAACAAGCTCGTGCTGGCGGCGCAACTCGGTTGGCGTCAGGTCAGCGTTCTGCGCGCCTATTGCAAATACCTGCTGCAGACCGGCGTGACGTTTTCACAAAGCTACATGGAACAAACCCTGGCGAGCTATCCGGATATCGCCGGCTTGCTGGTCGAATTCTTCGAGGCCAAATTTGATCCGGAGCGCCTCGAGGGAGGTGCCGAGGCCATCGAAACGGCGCGTTCGCGCTTGCGTCGCGAAATGGAGGTTTTGATTCCGCAGCAATCGCTGGATGAAAATCCCGGCCTCATCGACGAGTTGATCACCTGCCGTGATCAGCCGCGCGGGATCCAGATACGGGTCATCCTTGACACCATCCAGACCTTGCTCACGCGCGTTGCCAGCCTCGATGAGGATCGCATCCTGCGTGGCTTCAGTGCCGTGATGAAGGCGACCTTGCGCACCAACTTCTACCAGCATGTCGACGGCAAGCCGCACGAGTACATGAGTCTCAAGTTCGATCCCTCGATGCTCAACGAATTGCCGAAGCCGCGCCCGTACCGCGAGATCTTCGTCTACTCACCACGCGTGGAAGGCGTCCACCTGCGGTTCGGTCCGGTTGCCCGTGGCGGCTTGCGCTGGTCGGACCGACGCGAGGATTTCCGCACCGAAGTGCTCGGCCTGGTCAAGGCGCAGATGGTGAAGAACACAGTCATCGTGCCGGTCGGATCGAAAGGTGGATTTTTCGTCAAGCGGCCGCCCGTCAGCGGTGAGCGCGACGCGATCCTGGCCGAGGGTGTGGCCTGCTATCGCATGTTCATCAATGGCCTGCTCGATATCACCGACAACCTGGTCGAAGGTGATCTCGTGCATCCGCATGATGTCGTCCGTCACGACGCGCCGGATCCCTACCTCGTTGTCGCCGCCGACAAGGGCACGGCGACGTTTTCGGACATCGCCAACGCGGTCAGTGCCAAGCATGACTACTGGCTCGGTGACGCATTTGCCTCTGGCGGCTCGGTTGGCTACGACCACAAGGGCATGGGCATCACCGCCAAGGGCGCCTGGGAGTCGGTCAAGCGGCATTTCCGCGCGCTCGGGCGCGACAGCCAAAGTGAGGATTTCACCTGTGTCGGTATCGGCGACATGTCCGGTGACGTGTTTGGCAACGGCATGCTGTTGTCCAGGCACATCCGCCTGGTCGCCGCGTTTGATCATCGCCATATCTTCATTGATCCGACTCCAGACGCGGCATCGAGCTTTGTCGAGCGGCAACGCTTGTTCAAGGTGCCACGATCGTCCTGGGCCGACTACGACGCCTCGCTGATATCCGCTGGGGGGGGCGTTTATCCTCGCTCGGCGAAAACCATCGAGATATCCGGGCAGGCTGCCGCCGCGCTGGGAATCGAAGGCGGCGCGAAGACGATGACGCCGAACGAGTTGTTGACCGCAGTGCTCAAGGCTCCCGTGGACCTGCTCTGGAACGGCGGTATCGGAACTTATGTGAAATCGAGTGCCGAAACACATGGCGATGCCGGCGATCGCGCCAACAATGCGATCCGCATTGACGGCGGCGAGGTGCGGGCGAAGGTCATCGGTGAGGGTGGCAATCTCGGCATGACCCAGCGTGGTCGGATCGAGGCAGCCCACAACGGAGTGCTGTTGAACACCGATTTCATCGACAACTCTGCCGGCGTGGATACTTCAGATCACGAGGTCAACATCAAGATCCTGCTCAACGATGCGGTCCGTCGCGGCGAGATGACCGTGGATCAGCGCAATACCTTGTTGCGCGAGATGACCGATGAAGTCGAGCGCCTGGTCCTGATCGACAATTATCGGCAGAACGAAGCGATCAGCACGATGGAGCGCATGTCGGTGGCAAGGCTTGGCTCCAAGCAGCATTTCATCCGCACGCTTGAATCCCAGGGTCTGCTCGATCGTCAGATCGAATTCCTGCCCAGCGACAACGAGCTGACCGAGCGCAAGGCGCGCGGCGTCGGTCTGACCCGGCCGGAGCTGGCGATACTGCTGTCGTACTCCAAGATCGTGATCTTCCAGCAGTTGCTCGAATCCGACGTCCCGGAGGATCCGTATCTTTCGCGCGAACTTCGCCGCTATTTCCCGGAACCGCTGCGTGAGCGATTCGCCGAGCACATGGAGCGACATCGGTTGAAGCGCGAGATCATCGCCACGGCGGTGACCAACTCGATGGTCAATCGCATGGGTGCGACCTTCATGATGCGCATGCAGGAAGATACGGGACAGACGCCAGCAGCAGTTGCGAAGGCCTTCAATATTGCCCGCGAGGTCCTCGAAGCACGCGGCTTGTGGGCGGAGATCGAGGCGCTCGACGGCAAGGTCAATGGCAACGCACAAATCGATGCCCATCTGGCAATCTGGAAAATGTTGCGTAGCATGACGCGCTGGTTGCTCAATCATCCTGGCGAGTTCGACGACATCGCGGCGGCCGTCGAGAGCTACTGGCCACCGATGAACGAGCTCAAACAGCGCATCGACGGCGTCACCAGCGCTGCCGAGCGTGCCATCTTCGAAGCCGGCCGCGAGGTTTGGATCGAGCAGGGTTTTCCGGTCGACCTGGCCGACAAGCTGGCCCATCTGCCGGCACTCGGTTCGGGCATGGACATTGCTCTGGTCGCTCGTCAAAGCGGCCAGAGCGTGGTCGAAGTCGCCTCGGTGTTCTTTGCTGTTGGCGAAGCACTGAATCTGAAATGGCTGATGGAAAAGGTCGAGGAGTTGCCGGTCGAGACTCGCTGGCATGCGCATGCGCGCGGATCGCTTCGCGACGAACTCAATTCGCAGCAACGCTTGCTGGTTACCCAGATGCTTGGTTCGGAATCAACCGGCGAAGGCGCGCATCGAGTCGCCGAATGGATGAATCGAGATGATCCTGTGCTCAAGGCCACTCTCGCCACACTGAGCGACATGCGTTCGCAGGTCGTCATCGACTATCCGATTGTATCGGTGGCCGTGCGCCGGTTGGCACAGTTGCTCTGATTCGCTCAACTCGTTCCGGCAGCAGTCTGACAGTTGCTGCCGGAATGTTAGAGTCGAGCCTTCGCTGTCGTTTGGCACTGTGACGAAGGGGAGAAATCATGAGCCCGCAAATTGATTCACCAGCGACATCATGAGCCATCGCATTGCATTGGTGGCGAGTCATGGGCCCGAGGCTCAGGCCGAGTTGGAGACGCTCAAGAAGCGTTATGGCGACATTGCTCCCGAGGAGGCCGATGTCATAGTCGCCCTCGGCGGCGATGGTTTCATGCTGCGCACCTTGCACCGCAATCTTGCCCTAGGCATTCCGGTCTATGGCATGAAGCTCGGCACGATCGGATTCCTGCTCAACCAGTTCCATCACGACGATCTTGAGGAACGCATCGCGCGCGCGCAGGCGACGGTGATGCGTCCGCTCAGCATGCATGCGCATTCGGAGTCGGGCACTTCGGTCGAAGCTTTGGCCTTCAACGAGGTTTCCCTGCTGCGCCAGACCAAGCAGGCCGCCCACATCCGCGTGTCACTGAATGGCGTGGTACGCATCGAGGAACTGATGTGCGATGGCGTCCTCGTCGCCACGCCAGCCGGATCGACCGCTTACAATCTTTCCGCGCATGGCCCGATCCTTCCGATCGGATCGAACATGCTGGCGATGACTCCGATCAGTCCGTTCCGACCGCGTCGCTGGCGCGGAGCGGTACTGCCGGCGACCACCGAGATCACCTTCGAAGTACTTGATCCGTACAAGCGCCCGGTCAGCGCAACGGCGGATTCGACCGAAGTCCGCGATGTCGTCGAGGTGCGAATCCGCGAGTCGACCGAACACACGACGACGCTTCTGTTCGACCCCGAGCACAATCTGGAAGAGCGCATCCTCAACGAGCAATTCACGGTTTAGTCTCGATAATTGCGGTGACCTCGTAAATCATTCGGGTTAAAGTCGGAAGTCGGCTCGATACGAATCGATCCATCCCTGGCCCATGGAACGGGTGCCTGACTGGAGCTTCCAGATGTCGTCTCGTTTCCTGCGCTGTGCGCCACTTGCCCTTGCCTGCGCTGCCACGTTTTCCCCGCTGCAAGCGGCCGATGTCGAACCCGGCTTGCGCGCGACTGCACAGCAGGGTGGGACGGTCGATACCCTGATCGTGCTCGAAGCCAAGGCGCCGAAACAGTTGTTGCGCGCCGATGGAAATTATCTCGAGCGGCGCCGCAACCTGGTCGATACCTTGCGCGCTACGGCCGAGGTGACCCAGGCCGACCTGCGCGCCTGGCTCGATGCGCAGGGCGTCGCCTATCGCCCGTTCTGGATCGTCAACATGATCCAAGCCGCGCTGACGCCGGCGCAAATGGATGCGTTGGCGTCGCGAACGGAGATCGCCGCAATCAAATCGAACCGGGCGTTCCAGCTCAAGCGGCCGGAAGCCGGTCCGACGCCGGACGGACAAGTTGATCTGGCCAGCACCGAAGCACCGCTCGGCATTGAATGGGGCGTCAACAAGGTGCGAGCGCCGATGGTTTGGGCAACCGGAATCATCGGGCAGGGCATCGTTATCGCGGGGCAGGACACTGGCATTCGCTGGACCCACAATGCGATCAAGTCGAAATACCGTGGCTGGAATGGCGTGTCAGCCGATCACAATCACAACTGGCACGATGCAATCCATGTGACTGGTAGCTCATGTGGCGCCGATTCGATGGCTCCCTGTGACGACCATGGCCACGGCAGTCATACAATAGGCACCATGCTCGGTGATGACAGTGGCAGCAATCAGGTTGGTGTTGCGCCGGGTGCGCAGTGGATCGGTTGTCGCAACATGAATGCCGGTGATGGCACGCCGGCTCGTTACAACGAGTGCGCGGAGTTCTTTCTCGCGCCAACCAATCTCGCAGGGTCGGATCCGCGCCCGGACCTGGCACCTGATGTGATCAGCAATTCCTGGGGTTGCCCGGCGATTGAGGGCTGCACAGCCGGAGCTGAAGTTCAGGCGGCGATCGAGAATCTGGTCGATGGCGGTATTGTTTTCGTCGCTGCGGCCGGAAATTACGGCTCGAGCACGTCGTGTTCGACCATTTTCGATGCTCCAGCCACCTATGACGCGTCCTTTACGATCGGATCAATGACCCAAGGCGACGCGATGTCGAGTTTCTCCAGCCGAGGACCGGTTGAGGGGCTGACCAGCGTCAAGCCAGACGTGATCGCGCCGGGTTCCAATATCCGTTCGATCACCCGCACCAGCGACACAGCCTTTACGACCATGAGCGGTACGAGCATGGCGACACCGCATGTAGCCGGAGTTGTCGCCTTGCTCATGTCGGTGAACAAGTCCCTGCGCGGCGACCCGGCCCGGGTCGAGCAGATTCTTCGTGAAACCGCGATTCCGCTGTCCGATCCTCAGGTTTGCGGTGGCATTCCGTCGACAACATTCCCCAACCCCGTCCAAGGCATGGGGCGGGTCGATGCTTGGAGTGCTTTTCTCGTCGCCGAGAGAATTTTCGCCGACGGAGTCGATAATTGATCGGATCGCGCCAAATCAGTCCGAGCCCCCCAAGCAGGGCTTGAAGAGTGTCTTTCCGTCGCAATGCGTATCGCGGTTGCGCAAGACATTAGATTGACCGGGAATATCCCCTATTCAGCGCGGCTGAAGACGCTCCTGCGAGCACGGTGATCAGCATGATTCTGCGCGACCTGATCGCCGTTCCGGGCTAAGATCCAGCCCATGTGTGCCCAACCTGTTGCAACTCCTGTTCCTGCCGTGGCGACGACCGACAAGCTGGTCGTCGCGATTTCGTCTCGTGCGCTGTTCGATCTGGGTGACAGCCATGAATTGTTCGAGCGCGATGGCCTCGATGCCTATTCGCGCTACCAGATTGCCCACGAGGACGAACTGCTGGCGCCAGGCATCGCTTTTCCGCTCGTGCAAAAGCTGCTGCGCCTCAATTCGATGGCACCTGAAGCGCCGCGCGTCGAAGTGATCCTGTTGTCGCGCAACTCGGCCGACACCGGTCTGCGCATCTTCAATGCCATCGAGCATTATGGACTCGATATCGTCCGCGCGGCATTCACCAACGGAGCGCCGACGGCGGCTTATGCGCACCCTTTCGGAGCGAACCTGTTTCTTTCCGCCAATGTCGACGATGTCCGACGAGCGTTGACCGCCGGCGTTGCGGCGGCGACGATCCTGCCTTCCAAAGCGCCCGAACTGTCTTCCGAGCAATTGCGTATCGCCTTTGATGGCGATGCGGTCATTTTTGGCGACGATTCGGAACGCGTCTCTCACCATGAAGGCATCGATGCGTTTCACCGCAACGAGACAGAGCGCGTCAATGAACCGCTGGCGATCGGGCCATTCCGAACGTTTCTCGATTCCCTGCATCGCATCCAGGCGGCATTTCCGATCGAAAACTCACCAATCCGCACCGCGCTGGTCACGGCCCGGTCCGCACCGGCGCACAAGCGCGTGATCCTGACCCTGCGCAACTGGGGCATCCGCCTTGACGAGGCATTGTTTCTCGGCGGACGATCCAAAGGGCCGTTCCTTGAAGCGTTCGGCGCCGACATCTTTTTCGACGATTCCATGCTCAACGTCGAATCTGCGCGCCTGCATGTGGCGACCGGCCACGTGCCGCATGGCATACACAATCACAAGTCCGAGTAACAGGTTTGCCAGTTCAGACAGGGCTGCTATCGTGGCGCACTCTTGTCGATGCGCTGCTGGCGGTACTGAATGCTTGATGATTTTATTGTGGTCTCGGAAGTGGCCGAAGGGCCGGCCTTTGCGGAGTCGGTTTTCCAGCGCAAGTTCAAGTTGTCGGCGCCCGATTTTCCGCATCACGTGGTCACTTTCTACCGAAAATCCTGGGATTGCTTCGTGCCGATGTCTTACCTGCACGTGCGTCCGCGAGGCGACATCTATCTCGTCGGCGGTGGCTGCACGGACGGTCGCGTCTTCGAGCTGATGAGTGGCGAGCAGCGCCAGCTCGTCAATGATGCCGGCGGCCTGCTGCTTGGTTCGTTGCTCTACTCGTTTGAGCGATTTGCCGATCGTTGCGAGGCCTATTTCGGCTATTGCGGCGATCCGCGTGCCTACGAAATCGACATGCAGGCGGGTTTCGTTCCAACCGGGCACGAACGCTTGATCGCGCGCTGGCACAAGCCGCTGGAACCGGAACGACAGGTCGAATTGATCGAACAGGCGTTGACCTTTGTTCCATTTTGAGAACTGGCTGATGTGACCGGGCACGCTGCCGCAGCGCAGTGCGTCGGCCTGCGCTGGCGATCGGTCAGACGCGGTGCAAGTGCTGAACGGGAGAGACTTCATGCAGAGCGGTGAACAGTTCGATTCTCGGGAGATCCTGCCGGAATCGCTGCGTGGCTTCCTCACGTTTACCGAAATCGATCATTCGGATTTTTTGATCGCCGGCGTGTCCATGCGCAAGCTCGGCCATGCAAGAGCATGTCATCGCATCCGAACATCCAGCGCGCCTTGCTGGCCAATGTTCATGCACCAGGCTCGGACTGACAACAGTAAGGTCGTCTAGCTTCGCGGCATTGTCTTCGATCCCGACTCACGTCATCTGGCGGCGCGCCGTCAGCCGCGATGCCATTGAACCCAAGAAGGTTCTGACGTGCCGGGACTACAAAGACGCGCGCAGGATCTCGCGTAGCGCTGCGGGCGACTTCCAGTGCCAGCCGCAGATGTAGCGCGGCAGATCCCAACGATTGGAATCCCTCGTTACCGGCGTTGCGCCATCTCCCATCGCCGCCAGCATGCCGTGTGCCTCAGCGAACTGCGGAAGGTATTCATCGCGCAGGTAGTTCGCAACATGACTGAACGGATAGCAGAAGATACGGGTTCGCTGCGGAGCAATGCGTTCGTTGATGTAGCGTGTTGCGGCGGCAATTTCACCATCGGCGCGAGTGAAATTGTCGACATCGAGAAACGAGCCGCGCGGCATGCCATCGATTCCAGGCGCAGGCAGACACGGGTGATTGTGATCCCAACTGTGGTTCTCGATTGCGATCAATCCCGACTCGGCGGCCTGCCGCCACCATTGCTCGCCCATCCAGCCTCGACCGGCCAGGCAATCGGTGTCCATTTGTTCACGGGCTTGCGGCGAGGCGATGACGAATGAGGTCAGATGAAGGTCGGGTTGTGCCTGTGCGCCGCGTTCAGCGACAAAATCGCGCAAGCAGTTGTAAAGGCTGCGCTGGATTCCATGGGTCGGATAGTCGAGGTCCTCGAAATCGAATAGTGAGCCGTCATCGCAGGTCAGCGCCACGCAACGTTCGAGGTTGCGATTGGCCGCACCTGTCAGCTGATCAACGACCCATTGCAAAGGCACGATACGCATGCCCAGATCGTCGATCAGGCGCAGGTCATCGGCGAATGCGACATGGTCATTGTCAGCGTAGTCGTTGCCGGAAATATTGACCGCGTGATAGGCGAGAACGGGGACGCGCATGGGAATTCAAGGACTGGTCGGCCGCTCAGCATAGGGTTCGACGCGGGCATCGCCAAGTGTGCGGCAATTTCTCGCGGTGTCGGCAATGCGCGCTGGCGTTTACAATAGCCTGCTTTGCCACTCCCGGAATTCCCCAATGGCTGCCACTCCGCTCAATCCCCTTGATCTCTACGATGTCCGATCCCTGCTGACCGAAGAGGAGCAGGCCGTCCAGGACACGGTGGCGCGTTTCACTGACGAGCGCGTGATTCCGATCATCGGCGATTGCTTCGACAAAGCTGTGTTTCCGATGGAGTTGATTCCAGAAATGGCCGAACTCGGTCTGCTCGGATCGAGCCTGCCGGTGGAGTACGGCGGTGCCGGCATGAACGCCGTCAGTTACGGCCTGATCTGCCAGGAACTCGAGCGCGGCGATTCGGGCATTCGCAGCTTCGCCTCGGTGCAATCTTCCCTGTGCATGCATCCGATCTACGCCTACGGTACCGAAGAGCAACGCATGCGTTGGCTACCCGACATGGCCGCGGGCAAGGTCATCGGCTGCTTTGGCCTGACCGAGCCCCAGGGTGGTTCCGATCCGGCCAGCATGAAGACCCATGCGAAGAAGGACGGTTCCGATTGGATCATCAACGGCTCAAAGATGTGGATTACCAACGGCAACCTGGCCGATATCGCGATTGTCTGGGCGCTGACCGACGAAGGGATCCAGGGCTTCGTCATCGAGAAGGATTTCGCGGGCTTCACGGCCCAGGAGATTCACAAGAAGATGAGCCTGCGCGCATCGGTCACATCAGCTCTGTTCTTCGACAATGTGCGCGTGCCGGAGGCAAATCGCTTGCCCAACGTGAAGGGGCTCAAGGGGCCACTCGGCTGCCTGACCCAGGCACGCTACGGCATCACCTGGGGCCCGATCGGTGCTGCGATTGCATGTTTTGCCGAGGTTCTCGAATATTCGAAGAACCGCATCCTGTTCAAGCAGCCGATCGCTTCTCGCCAGGCTGTGCAACTCAAGCTCGCCGACATGGCGCGACGCATCACCACAGCGCAATTGCTCTCGCTACAGCTTGGCCGGCTCAAGGATGCTGGCAGGATGCAGCCAACCCAGGTCTCGCTGGCCAAGTGGAACAACTGCCGCATGGCCATCGACATTGCGCGTGAAGCGCGCGATATCCTCGGTGGCGCTGGCATTACCACTGAGCACTGCCCGATCCGCCACGCGCTGAATCTCGAATCCGTGATCACCTATGAAGGCACCGAAACGGTGCACCAGCTCGTGGTTGGACGCGAAGTCACCGGCATCAATGCGTTCTGATCGAACGGCTGACGTTCCAGTCGCCAATTCGTACCTCTCCTGATTCTTCAATGAGACCGACATGCGACATGCCCTGATTACCGTGATTGCTTCGTTTGTCGGCGTGGTCGCGGCCTTGTTCGCGTTCTATTCGTATCGCGATGCGGAACAGGCGCGTGTCCACGCTGTGGCGGATGCCGAACATCAGGCCAGGGTCGAGCAGGGTCGCAATCTGGTCGAGCAAACCATTGTCGATGAGCGCGCGGCGGCGGCAATCCGCAACGATGTCGTGGCCATAACCTCGGCGCGAGTCGCGATAGCGGAGACCTATATGTCTACCGGACGCATGCCGGCATCGAATGCCGAGGCTGGATTACCCGAGCCGGAAACCTACAAGGGCCAAAGCCTGCAATCGATGACGGTCGACGACGGTGGCAGGATCCTGCTTCGGTTTGATGGCGCTTCCGGAGTGGATGGCGGCACCATCGAGTGGTTGCCCGATCCGGGCGGCATGGAATCGATGGGTTTGCAGTGGCATTGCCAGACCCACGATTACCCGATGATCACTCGTGCGCTAGCGAGTTGTGACTACGTGCCAGCAGGCAAGGTTGAAGACACAACCAAGCCATGAGCGCGATCGATCGCGGGTTTGCCGGGCAGGGCAGAGAGGATTGCGTGAAATGGATGTTCTTTGCGAGGAAAGCGGAAAAGCCATGATCAGCATTTACGGCATGCAGGTTTCCGGCAACTGCTACAAGCTCAAACTGCTGCTCGAAATGCTCGGCACGGCGTATCGCTGGATTGAAATCGACAGCGCACATGGCGGCACCCGGAGCACCGAATTCCTCGCCATGAATCCGAACGGCAAGGTGCCGATCCTGAAGCTCGAAGACGGCCGGGTCCTGGCCGAGTCGAATGCGATCCTGTGTTACCTCGCTGAGGGCACGCCGTTCCTGCCGGAGGATCGCTGGCAGCGCGCACACGTCATGCAGTGGATGTTCTTCGAGCAGTACAGTCACGAGCCATACATCGCCGTCGCTCGTTTCATCTGCATGTTCCTCGAGGCGGATCATCCGCGCCGTGCCGAACTGTCGCGATTGCTTGAACGCGGAAACCAGGCGCTGGCGGTGATCGAGGATCACCTGCAGGGGCGTGAGTTCCTGGTCGGCGACGCCTGGTCGATTGCCGATATTGCGCTGTTTGCTTATACCCACAAGGCCAGGGAAGGCGGATTCGACCTCGCTGCGTATCCGTCCATCAACGCCTGGTTGCAACGTGGTCGCGCGGTTCCGGGCTTCGTGCCAATGTCGGCATGAGTGGCAGGGAAAACGCGGGCCATCGGCAGCGCGCGCGCGGGCAGCTACAATAGTGGTTTAACCGACCCCAGATTCCCTTCATGGCTGCTGTCCCCTCCGTCCAGCGTGCGCCGATTGCGGCCCGTCATCGTGGCCTCAATCGCGCCGATATCTGCGATCAGAACTTCATCGAATACGTGCGCGACTGGGATGGACCGGTGCGTACCGCGCCGGCGATGGATGAACCCGTATTGCCGGGCAGTGCCTGCACGGCAGATGCCTTCCTTGAACTTTTCGAATCGCAACTGATATCGCGCCATCTGGATCTGATGGCGCGCGTGTTGCGAGTACGCAACAAGGTCTTCTACACGATCGGATCGAGCGGCCACGAAGGCAATGCGCTGGTGGCGCGACTGACCCGCCACACCGATCCGGCATTCCTGCATTATCGTTCCGGTGCGTTCATGGCGGAACGCTCGCGCAAGCTGCCTGGAATGGACCCGATCCTGGATTCGGCGCTTTCCTTTGCGGCGAGCAAGGATGATCCGGCCTCAGGCGGTCGGCACAAGGTCTGGGGTTCAAAACCGCTCTGGGTGTTGCCGCAGACTTCGACGATCGCTTCGCACCTGCCGAAGGCGCTCGGTACCGCGCTCGCGATCGAGCAGGCGCCGCGACTCGGCCATGGGTTGCCGATACCCAGCGATTCCATCGCTATCTGTTCGTTCGGCGATGCCTCGTCGAATCATGCGACCGCACAGACCGCGTTCAATGCTGCGGGCTGGACCTCCTATCAGAGGCTGCCGGCACCGGTATTGTTCGTCTGCGAGGACAATGGCATCGGTATTTCGGTGAAATCGCCGGGTGGCTGGATCGAGCGCAATTTCAGCGAGCGCCGCGATCTCGACTATTTCTTCGCCGACGGCCTCGATCTGGCTTCGGGTTATGCCGATGTCGAACGCGCGGTCGAACATTGCCGACGCACGCGTCGACCGACCTTCCTGCATCTGCGCACCACGCGCATCATGGGTCATGCCGGCACCGACTTCGAAATCGAGTGGCGCAGCGTTGAGGAACTGGTTGCGGTAGAGGCCGGCGATCCACTGCTGAGGACGGCCGCGATTGCGCTGGAATCCGGCTTGCTCGGCAAGGACGAGCTGCTGGCGAGGTACGAAACGATCCGCGCCCGATGTTTCGCCGCCGCGGATGATGCGGATCACCGCCCCAAGCTTGAAAAACTGGACGAGATCATGGTGCCGCTGGCACCGTACTCGCCGGACAAGGTCAAGGCCGAAGCCGAACGCAGCGATTACGCCGAAACGCGCATCGATGTCTTTGGCGGCGAGCAGAAGCTGCCGGAAAACCTGCCCCCGCGACATCTGGCGATCCAGATCAACCAGGCCTTGCACGATCTGTTCTGCAAATACCCGGAAGCCTTGATGTTCGGCGAGGACATCGCCCAGAAAGGCGGCGTTTACACGGTGACCAAGGGCCTGCACAAGGCATTCCGCAACAAGCGCGTGTTCAATACCCTGCTCGACGAGACGATCATCCTCGGCCTGGCCCAGGGCTACGCCAACATGGGCTTGCTACCGATCCCGGAAATCCAGTATCTGGCCTATTTTCACAATGCCTGCGACCAGATTCGCGGCGAGGCGGCATCGCTGCAGTTCTTCTCGAACGACCAGTACCGCAATCCAATGGTTGTGCGCATTGCCGGCCTCGGCTACCAGAAGGGATTCGGCGGTCATTTCCACAACGACAATTCGATGACGGCATTGCGCGATATTCCGGGGCTTGTCGTCGGCTGCCCAAGCCGCGGTGACGATGCGGCGATGATGTTGCGGACCCTGGCTGCACTGGCAAAAATTGACGGTCGGGTCAGCGTGTTCCTTGAACCGATTGCCTTGTACATGACCAAGGACCTGCACGACGCCGGAGACGGTCAGTGGCTGTTTCCGTATCCATCAACGGACCAGTCGATGGCGCTGGGCGAAGGTCGTGTGTACTTCCAGGAAGCGAACGACCTGGTCATATTCAGCTATGGCAACGGCGTGCCGATGAGTTTGCGCGCCGCGCGCGAGATCGAGGCGAAGCATGGCTGGAAAGTGCGCGTGGTCGACTTGCGCTGGCTGGTTCCGCTCAATGATTCGTTCATTGCTGAACAGGCGCGAGATGCGCATCGCATCATTGTTGTCGATGAAGGTCGCCACAGCGGCGGTGTCGGTGAAGGCATCATCACGGCGATTGTCGAGGGTGGTTTCGGTGCCAAACCCTTGCAGCGCGTGGTCGGTGCCGACACGTTCACCCCCTTGGCCGGCGCTGCGCTGGCGGTGTTGCCGGCCGATTCTGATATCGTCAAGGCCGCCGCCTATCTGGAGCCAGTCGACTGAATGTCCTATGATTCGACGCAATGAGTGACAATTCCAGCCTTACCATCCTGTTCGCCGACGTTTCGGGCAGCACCAAGCTGTTCGAACTGCGTGGCAACGTCGTTGCGCGCGACATCATCGCGGCGGTGCTCGACGCGCTGACCGAGGTCGCACGTCGCCACGGCGGCAAGCTGATCAAGACGATCGGCGACGAGATCATGTGTACCTTTCCTGGCGCGGTGCAGGGCTTGCTCGCATCAACCGACATGCAGCGACGCATGAAATCGGACATGGCCTTCGTGCAGGACAACATCGGCATCCGCATCGGCCTGCATCATGGCGAAGCCCTGGTCGAAGACAATGACGTTTTCGGAGATGCGGTCAACGTCGCCGCGCGCATGGCTGCGATCGCCAAACGCGACCAGATCGTGGCCACCGCCACCACATCGCTGAAGATCACCAATACGGCCGGAGTGCGAGTGCGCTCGATCGGCACAGCGCGCGTCGCTGGCAAACTCTTGCCGATCGAAATTGTCGACGTAATGTGGCAGGAGGATGTATCTCATGTCACCACCGTGCAACGCGTCGTCCAGTTCACCAAGAACAAACGGGTGGTGCTCAAGCTGCGTTTTCTTGATCGCGAGTTTCAGATCGACGAGCTGTCCGATCCGTTCACGCTCGGTCGTGAAGAAGGCCACACCCTGACCATCGAATCCGACTGGGTTTCACGCGACCACGCCATGGTTGAATGGAAGAAGGGACATTTCATCCTTTCCGATCGCTCGACCAACGGTACCTGGGTCAAGATCGGCAACGAGGAGTTGCTGGTCCATCGCGATGCCTATCCGCTTCGGCGAAACGGCACGATCAGCCTCGGACAATCACACGCCGCCGAGGACTGCAAGCTTGTTGAGTTCGAATGTGGAGAGGCCTGAGGGTCTGAAAGGCCGGGAAACGAGAATGGAGAGTGGGGAATAGGCACAGCAGGTGGAGTTGCCGTTATTCGCAGTCCTCAAAATTCCCCGAGTTTTTCAGTCTGGTATTGGACGCGATCGTTGAGCTTTTCGGCAACGAGACGGATTCCTGAAATCGTGCGGCAGTCTGCTTTTGCAGTTCCGATTCCCCATTCCCCATTCCCGACCCTGTCAATCAAACCCACTCGCGAACAGTGCGTCGTAGCCTGTTGGTGTCAGGTCGGGGCCCTGGAAGATGCCCATCGGCGTGTAGCCGGAATAGCCGGGGAAGACGTGGTAAATGTTCGGGTTGGCCATGCGCCGGATCAGAGCTTCTGAAATGATGCGGCGATAGTCCGTGGTCACGGCAACGTCGGTTCCCTCATAAAGGTTGCTGTTGCCGAGTCCGGGAAAGCTGCCGTGGATCTGGCCGCCATTGACCGCGCCTCCGAGCGCCATCATCACATTGCCATAGCCGTGATCGGTGCCGCCATCGGCATTCTCGACCACGCGTCGGCCAAATTCGCTGACCACGATCACGCTGGTGCGCTGCATGAGGTTTCCCGCGGAGCTGTTGGCGAGATCGGTGTAGAACGCACTCAAGCCCTCGGACAGGCTGGAAACCTGGTTGCCGAAAAAATCGTAGGTGTTTGTCGGATTGCCCTGACCGACATGGGTATCCCAACCGCCAAGGTCGATTGTCGCAACGCGCATGCCGAGGTTGCTCTTGATCAACTGAGCGACATTCTGCAATTGAGCGCCAAAGGTTCGATTGTATTCCAGGCTGTAGTTGGCGCCACCCGATGGTTGATAGCCGCCAGGATTGCTGGTTGCGTTGTAGAGACCAAAATTGATTGGGCGCAACAGGTCGAGTGAAGCCAGGGTTTCGACCCCAGCGCTTTCGAGCAGGGTCGCATTGCCGTTCCAAAGCGCATGCATGCGCGAGACCGCGCCGACCAATCCATTTGCGGGATCGTCGTCGTCCCACGACCAGTGAAATCCATCCAGGCGGAACTCCGAGGCGCTACTCATGGTGATCGCGTCCGATGAACCAAGCAGACTTTTGGCCGTGATATTGCCAAGCGAAGTGGCCGGCAATGGAACCACGGCGGGCAGACCTCCGCTGGCAAGGTGGCGAGTAAGCCAGCCGATATTGTTGCCGGTGCCGCCACCAAATCCGAATTCGAGATTGGACTGGGCAGCGAAATGGCTGCGGATTACAGGATTCGGCTGGGTCTGACCGGCAGCGACGATGAAGGCAAGCCGGTTCTGGTTGTAGAGCGTACGCAATCCGGTCGCGCGCGGGTGCAGCGCCCAGCTTGTGCCATTGAGCGATAGCGCGGCGCCAGTGCCCGTTGTCGGAATCCGTGTGGAATTGCGAGCCGCCTCGTAATCAGCTCGATACGGACTGCTGGCGCCAGGCGGCAGCAGGCTCAGGCCATCCATTGCGCCACGCAGGAAGACCACGACCAAGGTGTCCTCGGTTGCGGCCGCCGGCGCGTACTCAGGCGGAGCGAACCAGGCCAATGCATTGCTGCTGACTCCGGCGGCGAGCGTCGCGGCGGTGCCAGTCTTGAGGAAATCGCGTCGATTGATATGAGTCATGTCGGTACTCCTCAGCGACGAAGGAATTCGGGGCTGCACAGGATCAGCCCGACCGCGGTGCGCAGGCGGGCGATTGTGTAGTGCTGCGAGAGGTTGTTGATGTTCCAGGTGCCGGTCCGTGAGGGAAGGCCGCTGCTGGTGCCATCGGTGACGAGATCCAGCACGGCGGTCGCGGCGATGTTCTGGCGCAGGAAATCGACGGCCACGCTGAAGCTTGGTTCAGGTCGGTAGCCGAGAATGCGATCGGACCAGTAACCGATGATATTCATTGCCGTCCGCTGACCGCTGGCAAGCGCCCCCAGCGTTTGTGCGTGAATGTCGCTCAGGAACGGATAGGAATTGCTGGAGGTATCCGTCTCGTGCATCTCGAGCAATCGCGGCAGCATGCGCAAGGTCATGCCGAGCGTGCCGGTGCTCGACCAGGCAATCGGATCGTCCGGGTAACCGTTCGGCGCTGGCCAATAGAACAATTTGTGTCCAGCGGCCTGCAAGCGGCTCATGAATTCTTCGGTGGGCGTGTAGATGTTGTCGTTGTAGTCGGGTTTGGGCGTAAACTCCGCGCCGGTGGAACGCAGCGCACTCACGGCACTGAGAGCAGGGCGTTTCATGCCAGTGCCCCAACTCGTCTTGAATTCGTTTGATTGCAGAATCACCTGCAGGACCTGAGCGATCTGGTTGCTGTCTTGCCAGGCCTGATTGAACACGGTCGACGTACTGTCGATCAGTGCGGTAGATGGATTGGCTCCGACGAAACGTTTGCAGATCTTCGTGACGACATGGCGCGCGGTGCGCGGGTGTCGAGCCAGCATGTCGAACAACTTCGTACCATCGGCCTGACCTTGAGAGGCCTGGAAATATCGAGCGAGGATGCGCTTGACCCCCTGATCGTGGGTCGAGGAATTGTACGCGAACTCGCCGAGCGGGCGGCCGTTGATCTGGCCGTAGGGCCAGTTCGCTCCGGATACCGTCCAGCCCGTCAATGCGCGCGCAGCTTCGTAAACATCGTCATCAACATACTTGAGACGCTCGAACTCGCCGTCCGCTGCCTGGTAATTTCCCAGCAGGGTCATATTGGCGAAGCTGTCCGGGTTCTGCACGATGCCGCCGTAATTTTCTGCACCCATGGTGTGCAGCTCCAACAGCTCGCGCGCATAGTTCTCGTTGGGGAATCCGGCCTCGCTCGAATACAAATCGAGCATGTACATCATCGAGGCCGACTGGCCGACTTCCTGCAGCATCGTGCGGAAGTTGCCGAATACATGAGGACGAATAGCGAGGCGATCGAACGCCGGGAACATCGGGCCGCCGTCGTAATCCCAACCGAAAACGCTGAAGTGGTCGTGCCAGAAATCGACCATCACCTCGAACAACTGGCGCTGGCTGTAGATCTGGCGAAGGATCGTCATGCATTCGGTTTCGGCAATCGGCTTCATGCGCAACGAATAATCGTTGGTTTGCGAATGATGGTCGTTCCAGAGTTGGTTCGGCGTCTTGTTCAAGGTGACATACGCGGCACTGCTGATCCGCGTGTCACAGGCGCTGTCATTGATCAGACCTGGGTCGAGCTGGCGATTGACCCAGGCGCTCCAGCGCGCGTCGTCATTGCCTCCTAGCGCGTTGAAAGCGGCGAACTCTGCCGTCGTGTAGCCAAACGTGCAACGTGTCAGCCAGCGCACAGGCGCCGGCGGAAAACTCAGGGCGGCGGGGCTCTGCGGAAGATCCCTTGCGAGATATCCATTGCGCCCGGGACGGCGCATGGCGGGACCGGAATCAATGTCCTCTATTCCGGCACTACTGAAAAGCGCACTGAATAAACGTCGGCGCGAGGTGATGAACGCGGTACTGGCAGGGGCAGCGGCCATGAGGGGACTCCAGGTGACGACTGAATCAATCTGCACTTGCTCCAACCCCGGATGCGGGGTGCGAGAGGAGCAGGCAGAGTTACATTTCAGCACATCCGCGTTGTGCCGATTGTGACGAAATGCCCGTGGAATCAAGGGAGTTGCGCGATTACCCTGCCCGGTCAGGGGGTCAAAGCACCAAGGGTTCCGCTTCGAGGCTGACGCCGAATCGCTGCATTACGCCGCTGCGTATGTGCTCTGCCAGTGCCCAGATCTCGCTTCCGGTGGCCTTGCCAAGATTGATCAGGACCAGGGCATGCTGTTCAGAAACTGCAGCATGACCTTGCTTCAAGCCCTTGAAACCACAAGTTTCTATCAGCCATGCGGCCGACAGTTTTGCCCGCAAGTCAGCGCTTTTCCAGACCGGCATGCCTGGATGTTTACGCCGCAGCGACTCAGCCAGATCCTGGTCGACCAGCGGATTCTTGAAGAAGCTGCCGGCATTGCCGACCACGGCCGGGTTCGGCAGCTTGCGAGTGCGGAGGCGTGCGATCGCCTCGGCGACCGCTGACGCTGTCGGCGCATCGATTCCAAGCGCGTCCAGTTCTTCCTGGACTCCCGCGTAGCCGATCTGTAGTTCACGCTGGCGTGGCAGCAGGAACTCGACCGCGGTGACGATGTAACGATCACGCTCGTGCTTGAATACCGAATCGCGATAAGCGAATGCGCAGTCGGCGTTGTCGAGACGCACGAGTTGATTGATCTGGCGATCCCAGGCTTCGACAACGTCGATGAATTCACGCACCTCGACTCCATACGCACCGATGTTCTGGATAGGCGCAGCGCCGACCGTGCCCGGAATCAGGACGAGGTTTTCAAGGCCACGATAGCCGTGCGTCAATGACCAGCGCACGAAGTCGTTCCAGCTCTCACCCGCTTCGACACGAACCCGGGCCTGGTTGGCATCTTCGTCGAGGATCTTGATGCCGAGGGCGGCCATTGACAGGACGACGCCCGGCCAGTCGCGCGTAAACAAGATATTGCTGCCTTCACCCAGTACGAGCAGGGGACCGTTCTTGAGCATCGCGTAGCCGAACAATTCGGCTAGCGCTTCGGAGCGGCGCACGTCGATCAGCAGGTTTGTGCGTGTCGCGACGCGAAACGTGTTGCGGCCTTCCAGCGAGGCATTCTCGACGATCGTGTAGCCGACTCCTTCGGCGATCGCTACACCGACGTGATAAGGGTTTTCGCTCACGCCGGATTCTGCACGGGCAGGGCGCGGATTGCTTCTACACTCTCGCCGATCAAGGTTGGACCTTGATAGACCATGCCGGTGTAGAACTGCACCAGGCGCGCACCGGCCCCGATCTTGGTTGCCGCATCGGTTCCGCTGAAAATGCCGCCAACACCGATCAGCGGCAGCTTGCCGTCGAGGCGTTCGGCCATGCCCCGCAATACCGCCGTCGATTTCTCGAATACCGGTTTGCCTGAAAGGCCCCCGGCTTCATTGGCGTGGCGATGCCCGGTGACCGTGCTGCGATCGATCGTCGTGTTCGTGCAGATCAGTCCATCGATTGAACTGGCCAGCAGCACTTCGGCGATTGAACCAAGTTCAATCTCGCTCAGGTCAGGCGCGATCTTGAGCAGGATCGGCTTGCGCTTTCCGTGTCTTGCCGCATGCCGTTCGCCGGCGTCACAGATTTCGCCTATGAAGCGGCGAAGTGTTTCCTCTTCCTGCAGATCGCGCAGGCCTTGCGTGTTCGGCGACGAGATATTCACCGTGACATAGCTGGCCCGTGCGTAGACGCGCTCGAGGCAAAAAAGGTAATCATCGATTGCATCTTCATTCGGCGTGTCCTTGTTCTTGCCGATATTGATGCCGAGGACACCATCGAATCGCGCGCGCTCGGCATTCGCGACGAGGGCGTCGACCCCGTCATTGTTGAAGCCGAGGCGATTGATCACGGCCTCGTGCTCGGGCAGCCGGAACATGCGCGGCTTCGGATTGCCGGGCTGTGCGCGCGGTGTCGTCGTGCCGACCTCGATGAATCCGAAACCGAGAGAAGCCAGCGCATCGACATGCGCGGCATTCTTGTCGAGTCCGGCAGCCAGCCCGACCGGATTCGGAAATGTGATGCCGAAGGCGGTGGTCGGCAAGGGCTTCGGCCGCGTCGCCAGCAACGGGTTGAATCCGGTCCGATATGCCGTTTCGATCGCGGTCAGGGAAACGTCATGCGCACGCTCGGCATCGAGGCAGAACAGCAGCGAGCGGGTCAGCTTGTACATCGATCAGTGACTGGGCCACATGGCCGGAAGGAACATCAGAAAGCCGAGCAGGAATAGCAAGCCGAGCAGACACAAGGCGAGTTGCAGATAGCCAAGGATCAACCCGGCAATCGCCAAACCGTCTCCTTCAACCGTTCCCGCGGGCATGCGCCGGATCTCGCCGCGCGCGACATGGCCGCAAATCACGGCCACGAGAGCGCCGACGAACGGCAGGCAGACCCAGGTCAGGATGCCGAAGACAAGGCTCGTAATCGCCGTTCCACTGGTACGTATTGGTTGATTCATGAGTTCCTCCAGTCGCGCAGTTTAACCGCAGGCACAAACAAGCGCCTGTTTCGGGAGATCAACGCCGCTGGGATCACCCCGCAGAAGCCCGTTTACGGGCGAGCTTTCTCCGCAGTGTTTGAAGTAGAGCTCGCCCGTAAACGGGCTCCTGCGAAATCACGTGCAAAAAAAACCGGCCGCCAAGGCGACCGGTTTTTATCCAGTCAACGAGTTTGCTTGATCAGAATTCGAACTTGATGCCCTGGGCCAGCGGCAACTCGTCGGAGTAGTTGATCGTGTTGGTCTGACGGCGCATATAGACCTTCCACGCATCCGAACCCGATTCACGACCCCCACCGGTTTCCTTCTCGCCACCGAAGGCACCGCCAATCTCTGCACCCGAGGTGCCGATATTGACGTTGGCGATACCGCAATCGGATCCGACCGAGGACAGGAAGCGCTCGGCATGCTTGACGTTCTGCGTAAAGATCGCCGACGACAGGCCCTGTGGCACATCGTTGTGCATGGCAAACGCTTCGTCCAGCGTCTTGAACTTCATCACGTACAAGATCGGCGCGAAGGTTTCGGTCTGGACCACGTCCGCATCGTTCGTGAGTCCGGTGATGACGGTCGGCAGCACAAAGTTGCCCTTGCCATCCTTCTTCGAACCACCGGTCGCGACGGTGCCGCCGGCGGCCTTGGCCTTCTCGATTGCAGAGAGAAAGTTTTCGACTGCATCGGTGCTGTTGAGCGGGCCCATCATGGTCTTGGCGTCGGTCGGATCGCCAATCTTGCCTTCGACCTGCTTGTACGCCTTGACTACGGAAGCGACCACTTCGTCGTGGATCGACTCGTGCACGAACAGACGGCGCGTCGAGGTGCAGCGCTGGCCACAGGTGCCGACCGCACCAAACACGATCGCCGGCAAGGCCAGCTTCAGATCAGCGGTGTCATCGACGATCATCGCGTTGTTGCCGCCGAGTTCAAGCAAGCTGCGGCCCATGCGCTGGGCGACACGCTCGCCAACTGCGCGGCCGACCTTGGTCGAGCCGGTGAAGCTGATCAGCGCAACGCGACGATCATCGACGAAGGCCTTGGCCAGGTCGGTACCGGCATCGTTGAACAGGAAGAACAGATCCGGATAGCCGGCATCCTTCAAGGCTTCGTTGCAGATCTTCATCGTCGCGATTGATGTCAGCGGTGCTTTCGGTGATGGCTTCCAGATGCAGATGTCGCCGCAGATTGCGGCAAGCATCGCATTCCAGGCCCACACTGCGACCGGGAAGTTGAATGCGCTGATGATGCCGACCAGACCAAGCGGATGCCATTGGTCGTACATGCGATGGCCCGGGCGCTCGGAATGCATCGTGTAGCCGTAGAGCATGCGCGATTGGCCAACCGCGAAATCGGCGATGTCGATCATTTCCTGCACTTCGCCATCACCCTCAGGCTTGATCTTGCCCATCTCGAGTGAGACCAGCGAACCGAGCGCATCCTTGTGCTTGCGCAGCGCTTCGCCACACAGGCGCACGGCTTCGCCGCGCAAGGGAGCTGGCGTCGTGCGCCAGATTTCGAACGCTGCCTGGGCGCGCTTCATGATGAGGTCGTAATCGGCCTTGCTCGATGCCTGCACCTCGGCAATCACTTCATTGGTCGCCGGGTTGATCGACTGGATCACGCCGGCGTCGCTGGTCTTCGACCATTCACCCTGACCGAGGTAGGTGCCGGAATTGGACTTGGACAAGCCGAGAGCTTTGAGAATGTCAGTGGACATGGAGACTCCAGTTTGGGTTTGAGCGAATGGGGCGACGTGCAGTCGCGCCTAAATTGGGTTGAAACGGGCATCCTCAAGGGATGCGGGCGTGATCGGCAGCCGCTGCGCCGTCGTTGCAGCACGATCTCCGGCAAGGCGATCAGCGCGCCAGACGATCAATCACGTCAATGCAGCCGAACAGGATAAAGGAAAATGGTTCCGACTGAAACCATTGGGGCTTCGGAAGAGCGTTCCGTTTCCGACTGGATGAGCCGAATCGGCTTAACGTCCGTTCGTGATGAGCTCGTCGAACCATGAGCGCAAGTTGCCCAACGAATACGATCAGCAGTCAACCCCATTTCGTCATTGACCTTGCGCAGGTCGCGCCGCAGTGACTTCGCTTGACCCGGCGAACGTCGCCGAGTGAACACGGGGGACCATAGACCTCATTTCTCGTCATCCCTGCCCAGGCAGGGAACCAGCTTCGTTTGTTCCTGCTCGTTCAATCAGCGACGCTTCAATGGTCCCGCATCCATTCAAAAGCAGATTCACTGGATCCCTGACTGCGCAGGGATGACGAGCAAGAATGGAGGCGAACTCGGTTCCTGCTTGCTCACAATGATGTCCAGGGAATACGAGAGCCGCACCTGCAAAACTGTGACTTGCCTGATTTGCAAACCGAGCAGCGGCGTGGTCGCGCTTGTCTCGTCATCCCTGCTTGACCGGCCATTCGGCTGTTCAGAGCCGCCGAGGTGACGTGAGGTGCATTGTTTGCTCATCGACAAGCGACCGGGATCTCCGGGTGCCTCTGTAAATTGCACTTCCGCGTCCCCATTCGTCTAAACCGCACAACCCACGTGCAGCCAACCGCCATGCGCAACGAAGACCTCAACTCCCTACTCAAAACCGTCCGCGCTTGCCGCGCCTGTGCCGCCTATCTGCCGCACGGCCCACGACCGATCGTGCAGGCAGGCGCAAACGCGCGCCTATTGATCATCGGCCAGGCCCCCGGCGCCCGCGTTCACGCCAGCGGCATTCCGTGGGATGACGCCAGCGGGCACCGCCTGCGCGACTGGATCGGCGTCGACAAGCCGACCTTTTACGATCCGAAACAAGTCGCGATCATTCCGATGGGCTACTGCTATCCCGGTAAAGGTGCCAGCGGCGATCTGCCGCCACGCAAGGAATGCGCTGAACTCTGGCTTGATCGACTCCTGGCCAGCTTGCCGAACATCGAGTTGACCCTGTTGATTGGCCAGTATGCGCAACGGCACTTCCTCGGCAAGGCAGCAGCCCGTGGCGTCGGCAAGACCGTCGCCGCCCACGCGCAGTTCGCTCCCTCGACGATCCCGCTGCCGCATCCTTCACCACGCAACGTCGCCTGGTTTCTGCGCAATCCGTGGTTCGAGGCAGAGCTGCTGCCGAATTTGCGAAGTCAGGTACGCAGGGTATTGATGAAAAACAGCAAAAATCGACGTGATCGACAAGGCTCGCTTTGCATTTTTCAGGGCTTCCTCAGCGCAAAGTCCGCCGAGGAAAATTAGGCTCTGCCAGGCTCCGGCACGTCGTCTTCATCAACACCTCGCTGTGTCTCCTTGGCCTGCGCACGCGCTTCGTCATCCGCGTCCGCTTCGAGCCCTTTCTGTTCCGCCACGCTTTCCGGAGTGAATTGCAGCGCGGTCAGCAGCGGGAAGTGATCCGAACCGATCGAGGGCAGGCGGCGCAGTTCCTTCAGGGTGAAGTGCGCGCTGTGGAACAAGTGATCGAGCGGCCAGCGCATGAACCACCAGCCCGCGTGGAAAGTGTTGAACATGCCGCGCCCGACACGGGGATCGAGCAAGCCGCTCAGTTTGCGGAACAGGCGCGTGGTCGATGACCAGGCAACATCATTGAGGTCGCCACAGACGATTGTTGGCACGTTGTTCTTGGCGACATGCTTGGCCACCATGACGAGCTCCGCATCACGATCGGAGGATTCGTCATTGAATTCCGGATTCGGTGGCGAGGGATGCAGAAAATGTGCGCTTATCAGACGTCCGGAACGCAAGGTCACGCCGCAGTGGATCGACGGGACCTCATCTTCGACGAGATATTCCGTTCGGCTGTCGCTCAATGGCAGTCGCGAATACACGTGCATGCCGTAGAGGTTTTCGAGCGGACATTTGACCGTATGCGGATAGTCGGGCTCGAGCCGGTCGAGCTGGCCCTGCCACCAGTCGTTGGACTCGAGCGTCACCAGAATGTCCGGTGAGTGCTTGCGAACCAGATCAAGCAGCTTTTCCGACTGTCGATTCGAACCGAGCACATTTGAGGTCAGCACGCGAAGCGAGTTGTCCAGATCCTCGCCGATTGGTGCATCCTTGACCTCGACCGAAACCAGCGGTGTGAACGGCAAGACCCACCATGAGTGCCACGCCAGACAGACCGCAGCGATCGCAAGCAAGATCCACGTGCCAGTCGAACTCCAGTCGAGTACGAGTGCTTCGATAAACACCAGAACAAAGGCCATTGCCGCCAGCTGCAGTCGCGGGAAATCCAGCGCGCGCACCCACCAGATCTCGGAGCGCGAAATCGGCAACGCCGTCATGACGGCGAGCAGCAACGTTGCGATCAGGCAGGCAATGACCATGTTCTGGACGAACTAGTGGTTGAGTGCCGCTTCGATATCTTCCAGCGGTGCATTGGTGAACGTCTTGGCGATTTCCTTGATGATCCGCCTGGTGGTCTCGTTGTGCAGCTGCGGGCGCAATTGACCGAGGGTTTGTGGGTCGGCCATCAGCACGAGGTCCGCGAATTCCTGTTTGAGCGCCGCGGCATTCAGATGGTGCGCAAGCTGCTTGGCAAACGTAGCCTCGTCCTTGGCTTGCTCGGATTGCTCGGCTGGCCGCTTGCCTGAAGGACCATCGTCTTCCAGATCCTCCGGTTCCAGCAGTTTCTGCTGCTTGAGGGAAACCGTGGCGCCCTTGCCGATGTTGTGGAACAGGCGCGCGCCAGTCCCGTCAGCTACCACGACCCATGCTCCGGCTGGAATCTTCTGCATGCTTTTCTCCTTCGTCTTGACTAAGCGCTGAGCGCCGATCCGCAGAGTCTTGCACAGCGTACCTGTATGCAATCTTTCCCTTGTCGATGCCGGACAGGAGTCAGCGCAACTTGATTTCGAGGTTTCAGGAAATGCAAGTGGATCCAGGGATCACGGACCTAAGACTTCGCGCGCCTGCCCGCAGATTTAGGGCCAGTATCACGGCAACTCGAAGCCATCGACGAACATGGGGGGTGATGGCGTATTGATTTTCGTTGATTTTCGTTGATTTTCGGGGCCGAAATTTCTGTTTTCCAGTCCAGGTTTCTGACTCGCCGTCCGTTCAGGTCAATACAGCTATACACGCTTGGCGCTCGCGTCGACTCAGAGCGCGCGTCAGCCCATTCATTCGAGGAATACGCCATGGACATCCAAGTCGCTCTACAGCCGCTCATTGCACTGATCGCCGGCATCCTGATCCTCATCGTGCCGCGCCTGCTCAACTACGTGGTGGCCATCTACTTGATCATCGTCGGATTGATCGGCTTGCTCCCGTTGCTGCGCTAGAATATCCAGCGTTGCAGTGGCAGTTGGAATATGGCGCGAGTTGATGGGAAGACGTGATATTGCGGCTGAGTCCGAATGCATTGACCCATGCGTGCGGCAAGCTCGCACACCAGGAATCTGCTGAATTACTCGCGCCATCCGGGTTGACGTTGTGAATCGAGATTGCAGACAGTCGCGCGCAACCAAGGCTCGGCTCGCCCTTGCCGGAGTTATTGCGTTGGCCGCTCCCGGGCTGGCACAGGTCGGTTCAGATCCCATCTCCGAGAAAGCTGTAGGGAGGAATTCCGAGCTGTCGACAATCGTGGTTACGGCCACGCGTCATGCTGAGTCAATACTGGAAGTGCCGGCCGCCATCGATGTTGTTCGCCCTGATTCGGTCCGCCCTGATGCGCTCGGTGTGAATCTGTCCGAAGTGCTTGATCGCGTGCCAGGATTGCTTGTGCGCAATCGTCAGAACTCCGCACAGGATGAGCAGGTTTCGATCCGCGGCTTCGGCGCGCGGGCCACGTTTGGCGTTCGTGGAATCAGACTTTACACGGATGGGATTCCTGCCTCGATGCCGGATGGTTCGGGTCAGGTATCACATTTCAATCTTGATTCGGCGGAGCGCATCGAAGTGCTGCGTGGGCCGTACTCGGCGCTGTACGGTAATTCGTCTGGTGGCGTGATCCAGTTGTTCACCGCGGATGGCATCGATCCTGCAGAGCGCCGCTTCGACCTCGTCGGCGGCAGCTCGGGGAATCTGCGTTCAAGTGTCAACCTGCGCGATGCGAGCGATCGATTCGACAGCAATATCGGTCTGACCTGGTTTCGTACCGACGGCTATCGCGATCACAGTGCGGCGCAACGCCTGTCGAGCAATGCAAAGTTGCACTGGCAGGCGGCGGACGATGCAACGCTGACCTTGCTCGCCAATACCCTTTCGATGCCTGAGGCGCAAGATCCACTCGGCCTTGATCGCGAGCAGTTTGATGAAAACCCGCGCCAGGCCACTGAAGCTGCCACGCTTTTCAATACCCGCAAGAGCGTGAACCAGGTGCAAGCCGGTGCCATCTGGGAGCAGGACCTTGGCGACCAACATGACTGGCGCGCACTCGTCTACGGCGGAAAGCGTGAGGTCGAACAGTTTCTTGCCATACCGGTTTTCGCCCAGCTTGCCCCGCGCAGCGCGGGAGGAGTCATCGATCTGGATGGCAGCTATCGAGGCGGCGATGTGCGTTGGTCATGGCGAGGCTCTGCCGTGGAATTCACTCTGGGCACCAGCTATGAGGCGTTCGATCAGCAGCGTCGAGGTTACGAGAATTTCCTGACCGACCTGGTTGGCGTTAAAGGTGCCCTGCGCCGTGATGAGGGCAATCGATCGCGGAGTCTTGATCAGTACGCGCAAATGGATTGGGAGTTTGCTCCGTCGTGGTCCCTGCTCGCCGGTATCCGCCACAGCAATGTCGCGTTTCGCGTAGACGATCACTACATCACGCAGAGCAACCCTGACGACAGCGGCGAAAGAACTTATTCGGCGACAACGCCCGTGGCCGGATTGCTCTACAGGCCTTCGCAGGCCGCGCGACTCTACGCGAGTTGGGGTAGGGGATTCGAGACTCCCACGTTCTCGGAAATCAGCTATCGCAATGACGGTGGTGGGCTCAATCTGGATCTCAAGCCCGCGCGTACGCAGAGCGTGGAAGTGGGGGCGAAATTTCAGTGGCTGCCGAACCTTGAATTCAGCGTGGCCACGTTTCGCGCTGAAACCAACGACGAGATTGCAGTGGCGACCAATTTCGGCGGACGTTCGACCTATCGCAATGTCGCGCAAGCGCGACGCCAGGGTATCGAGGCTTCATTGCGCGTACGGTTCGACGATCAGTGGCGTTTGCAACTGGCGGCGACCGGATTGGACGCGCGCTTCCGCACACCGTTTCTCGCCTGTGTCGGCATTCCCTGTGTGGTGCCCTCCGAGCCGGTCGCTGCAGGCGCACGGATTCCGGGTATTCCTCGCTTGAACCTTGGCGCACAAATTGTGCGTGGCGGAGATCTTGGCTGGCGGATCGATGCGCGCATCAATCATCTCGGCGATGTGCTCGTCAACGACGCCGGTACGCAATCTGCAGACGCCTACAGCGTGTTCGGCCTCGGCATCGGCTACGGACTGGCTGTGTCGAGCGGGAGACTGCGAAGCTTCCTTGAACTCGACAATCTCTTCGACCGGCGCTACGCCGGGTCCGTGATCGTCAATGACGGTAATGGGCGATTCTACGAACCCGCGGCTGGTCGCAGCGTGACACTCGGTGTGCAATGGCTATGGTCGCCACGTTGATTCAGCTGGATCTTCATTCGGTTGCGTCTCCGGAGTTTCGGTTCAACGTATCCGGAACTGGTGGCGCGCGTGTCGATGGTTCGGACGACTGGCTCGCGTGCGGGCTCTGACCAGATTTTCCACCGAACTTCACCGCGTACGCTCGGGGTCGACGAAACACCAGGGGTATCATTGATTGCGATTCGTCTGATCGATCTCACTGCAAGGGCACGACATGTCAATTGTCCTCACCGAATTTGCCCGGACCCGACTTTTTCCGCGAACGTCGCGTCGCAACACGATCCAGGATTGCACGGCGGAAGACTTTCAAAGACATTTGAACGACAAACCACCGCTCAAGGTTCTCGATGGCTATGCGCCATTCTGCAAGTTGCACGTCCATTCGAACTGGACCAGCACACGCTCGATCGCGCTGCCGATCACGCAGGAGAATCAGTCCAGCCTGCACTCAGCTTATGAGGCGCGAAGCTCGAACGAGTTGGCTGTACTCGTGCGCTGGTTCGAAGGGGTCGAGCCGCCGCTGGCGAATTACCTGATCGCGATTCTCTACAGTCGCGAACAACTTTCGAAAGAGGGCACCGAGATCAGCGAGGATTGGGGCGTGGTGGGTTGCCTGTACACGATGGAGCCCGAAGAAATCCCGATGGTACCGATCACGATGATGCGCAACGCGCTCGGCGTGGAGCAGGGTGGTTCCGGCGTGCCGCTCGATCACGAGGCCTATCGTCGCAGCGCGGAATTCTGGAACGCGCACGCGAATTGGCGCGGATAGAAGTTCGGCCAACGCCCCCCATGGTTCCCATTTCAGTCGGGGGATAGCGCCGCGCGGTTTCGCATCGCTCGCCAGCGCTAAACGACGCCTTGCGCGATCATCGCGTCGGCAACCTTGACGAATCCGCCAACGTTTGCGCCCTTGACGTAATCGATGTACATCTTTTCGCCAGCGACACCGCCGTAGTGCTGACAGCGATCGTGGATCTCCTGCATGATGTCGCGCAGCAGCCGCTGCAGCTCGGCTTCCTTCCAGGTGATGCGAGCGGAGTTCTGGCTCATTTCGAGGCCTGAAACAGCTACGCCGCCGGCGTTGGCGGCCTTGCCCGGCGCAAACTTGATTCGCGCGTCCTGGAACAACCTCACCGCATCGAGCGTCGAGGGCATATTCGCGCCTTCGGCAACCGCGATGATTCCGTTCGTCAACATGACCTTCGCATCTTCGCCGTTGATTTCGTTCTGCGTCGCGCAAGGGAAGGCCAGTTCGCCGGGCACCGACCAGGGACGTTTGCCGGAATGATATTCCGCGCCGAATTCCTTCGCGTATTCCTCGATCCGCCCGCGACGCTTGTTCTTGAGTTCCTTGACGAAGGCGAGCTTCTCCGTGGTGATGCCGTTCTTGTCGTGGATGAAACCGGCCGAATCGCTGAGCGTGACCGGCTTGCCACCGAGGGCAAGAACTTTCTCGACCGCGTGCTGGGCGACATTGCCCGAGCCGGAAATCACGCAAATGCGTCCATCGATCTGCTCGTTGACCCGTTTCAGCATGTCCTCCATGAAATACACCGCGCCGTAGCCGGTAGCCTCGACACGGATCGGGCTGCCGCCGAACTCCATGCCCTTGCCGGTTAGAACGCCGACATAGCGATTGGTGATGCGCTTGTACTGGCCAAACATGTAACCGATTTCGCGACCGCCGACGCCAATGTCACCGGCAGGTATATCGGTGTCTTCACCGAGATGGCGGTAAAGCTCGTTGATGAACGACTGGCAGAAACGCATGATCTCGGCATCGCTCTTGCCTTTCGGATCGAGGTTTGCGCCGCCCTTGGCGCCACCCATCGGCAGACCGGTGAGGGCGTTCTTGAAGGTCTGCTCAAAGGCGAGGAACTTGAGTACGCTCTGATTGACGGTCGGATGGAAGCGGATGCCGCCCTTGTATGGACCAATCGCGTTGTTATTCTGGATCCGGTAACCGCGGTTGACGCGGACGTGGCCATCATCGTCGTGCCAGCAAACGCGAAACGAGATTGCACGATCCGGTTCGGCCATTCGCTCGAGAATCTGGTGTTCGTTGTATCTGGGGTGATCGCGGACGTATTCGAGAACGCCTTCTGCAACTTCTTTCACCGCCTGGATGAATTCCGGTTGGCCTGGATTGCGTTTCTCCAGACCGTCAACAAATTCCTCGAGCGTGGGTACCCTGTCGCGCGCCATGACGTTTCTCCCCTGTCGGTAGGCGCCGGCCAGTGGAGGCGAGCGCCGTCAATGGTGGTGTCGCTCAAATTCCCGATCGGACGGTTTCAACGAGTCCGGCTGATGCCTTGGACGAGCCTGCGAAATAACGGTCCGGGTTTTCGATGTCGAGCCGCAGCTGTCGGAATCAGACTGTTCAACAAGTGCGTTTGCGCTGCGTCCGCTTGCCTCGAACCTGAACAACCATACGCCTGCTTGCGTCAGGTCGCCAAATTTGGCCGGTGCACAAATCGGATCAGCGTGGATTCGAAGGTGCGCGTGAACGACGCTCAAGGACCGGCCGGCAACACCACGGGACGTCGTCGCGAGCGGATCACGCCTTCAGTTGCGAAGATCGCCAGCGCGATCCAGATCAATGCGAATCCGAACAGGCGCTCGCGCCCGAACGGCTCGCCGAAAATGAGCACGCCGCAAAGAAGCTGAATGGTAGGGGCGATGTATTGCATCAGTCCGACCATCGAGAACGGTATCCGGCGCACGGCGTCGGCATACGCGATCAACGGGATCGCGGTCAACGCGCCGCCAAATATCAGCAGGAGGTCAGCGCTCAGTCCCCAGCCACCCGCCGCCGATGCGGCGACGAATCCGCCATTGCCCTGACTTTCCATCCAGAACAGGAATACCAATGCCGGTAAAACAAGATACAGACTCTCAACACCAAGCCCGCGCACGGGCGGCACGGCGACGATCTTGCGGATCAGGCCGTACATGCCAAATGAGAAGGCAAGTGACAGGGCAATCCACGGGAAGCTGCCATAGTTGAAGGTTAACCAGAGCACGCCCGCCGCAGCGATGGTTACCGAGACCCATTGGACGCGATTCAAGCGTTCGCCGAGCAGAGCGACACCAAGGACGACATTGAGCAGCGGATTGATGAAATAGCCAAGACTCGTTTCGACCACGTGGCCGGCATTTACCGCCCAGATGTACAGGCCCCAGTTGAATGCGATGAACATGCCGGAAAGCGCGAGCATCCAGATCGCGCGTGGCAGTTGCAGAGTTTCACGAAGCCAGCCACGACCGTAACGCCACAACAACCAGCCGACGACGAGCAAGGTGCTCCAGACGATGCGATGGGCGATGATTTGCAGCGAAGGCACCGCCTTCAACAGGTGCCAGTACAGCGGCATCAGGCCCCAGAGGACGAACGCTCCCGCGGCGGCAGCAAGTCCGCGACGATCCAGGGGTTGGGCGCTCATGGTTCGTCCTCCATTGGAAGGAATCCTGCCTCACGCTATGACGCCATTGGCCTTCGCGGGTGGCGTTTTCCATGAGCATGCCAGAGGGGTTTCTAGCTGCCAATTCAGTTCAACTATTCACTGCAAGCGATTGATTTAAATGGCGACCCCGGCGCGATTCGAACGCGCGACCTGCCGCTTAGGAGGCGGCTGTTCTATCCAGCTGAACTACGGGGCCACAGCGACTGCATGCAGCCCGCGATTGTCCCACATGCATCCTTGAAAACCGAGTCGGTTGATCCACTGCGAGCGAAATTTATTAGCCGCAGACCAGTCTCACGACGGCGATGAAAATGTCGTGATTTGCAGGATCACAGGCGCTCCGCGTTGCACGGGCGAACATTCGGCAGGGCCCCGTTTTCGGTCGAGCTGTTCGCCGATTCATGGTAATAGCTCGCCCAGGAAGGGCCACGAGACGGCCGAATGGGGAGCGTTTGACGCGTTGCCGCTTCGTTGTTGGGCGGAACCCACTGGGTGGATTCCGCCGCGAGATGTCAAAACGTTTCCGGGCTCAGCTCAAGAAGAGGCAAACCTGGCTGCGTTTTTCTAGATGAGCTTGAGCGTGCCTTTCATCAGCGACCAGTGACCCGGGAACGAGCAGAAGAACGAATAGTCGCCATCAGCGGCGAGTTTGCTTACGGGGAAGGTTACCGAGGTTTTCTCACCGGCACCGATGACGGTGGTATGGGCGATGACACGGGCGTCGTCCGATTTGACGTAATCCTTGTCGATGCCGGCGGACATGCCGTCGGTTGCGGCCGCTTGCATGTCGCTGGATTTGCTCAGGACCCAGTTGTGGCCCATGACGTTCTTTGCGAGTTTGCCGGAATGGGCCAGGTTGACCGTGAATTCCTTGCAGGTCTTTGGCACTTCGATGCTTTTCTTGTCGAACTGCATGGCGTCGTTGCCGTCGATATCGACCGAGCAAGCGGCAAACGCGGTCGAGGAAATCAGCAGCAGGGATGCTGCAGCGAAAAGAGTGCGAAACATGGCGAATCTCCTGAGTGGGTAGAAATCAGACGGTCGATCCGGCAGGCATCGTCCGCTTCTTCTATTGAGGGCCTGATCAACTTACGTTCGTGGGGAGCCTGTCGAACCATGATCGGGAGTTGCTGCGGCAAATCAACAAGCTGGAAGCGTCCTTCGATGGGCTCAGGACGAACGGCTGAGGTATGTCAGACGCTCCCTGGAGATATGCTGGCCGGAAACCTGATTCAAAGGCCCGTTGCCGGTGGCAAGTTGCCGCAGCATTCAAGCACCCGGATGAATGCGCAGGTTGAAGGCGAGCACGACGTCGGTCGTATGCAGCGCTGGAAGATCCTCGCCGAGGGTGGCCTGGAATTCGGTGTGATCGCCGAATCTGCGACTCAATCCCACATTCAATTGATTGCTGGCGCCGCCGAGGAAATCGGGCAAATCGCGATAGAGCGCACCATGCGCATCTGATTGCAGCAGGGCGCTCCAGTTTTCGCTCAAGCGATAGCGCAGCAGAATGCTCGCAAAAGGCACCTGATCGCGGGCACGCTCGTCGAGCAGACGATTGTCGTTCTGGAACAGCACGCCGGCGCGCGCTGCGAGAACGAAGCGATCCCCGAATGGAACCAGCGTGAATGCCGCCAGCGAGACATCCGTGCTGCCGCTGTCGCTCAGGTGCGAGCGACTGCCGGTCGAGAACTTGCTTCCAAGTGTGATCCCGGCCGTGCCCTGATCGGCAATTTTCCAGCTCCGGCTCAGGTCGATCAGCAGGGGACCAATCCCGGATTGACTGCGATCAAGTGAATAGAGAACGTTGTCGCCGTCGTGAACTGAAACGGCAGGCGCGCGCGAACCCAGTTGGCCGCGATCACCGTTGTCGAAACCGAACGAGCGATGAAAGCGTTCCACCGGTCCGTCGAGGAATCCATTGCCAATCCACAGATGACTGATCGAGGCGCGCAGGCTCCAGCGATCATCGAAGGCGTAGGCAACGCTGAATCGGCTTTCGTGAGTCTCGGCATCGAACAGAAGCTCGGAATCTCCCCGAAATTGTTGCAGCTCGGTGTTCGCGATACTGAGCGTGGCATCGAACTGCCAGCCGCGCTCTGGAGGAATCGCGGGAGCCAGCGGCAAGCCGGTCGCGAGGGCGAACGGATTCTGGTCGCGGGTCTGCAACCAGCCCGTTTGAATCTCCGCAGCCGATATGGATTCGCTGCCGCTCGCCAGCAGCACGGATGCGAGCAGAACTCGCAAATTGATCGAGAAAAGTCGCCTAACCATTTGAATTTCCGGACAAATACTGACAGGAAAAAACTACATTCGGAAGACGCCGAACCGCCCTTGCTCGATCGGTGCATTGAGCGAAGCCGAAATCGCGAGGCCGAGAACGCGGCGTGTATCGACGGGATCGATGATGCCATCGTCCCAGAGCCGGGCACTGGCGTAGTAGGGATGACCCTGGCGTTCGTATTGTTCGCGGATCGGTGTCTTGAACGCGGCTTCCTCGTCGGCTGACCAGGTTTCGCCGGCACCTTCAAGGCCGTCGCGCTTGACCGTCGCCAGTACGCTCGCCGCCTGTTCGCCGCCCATCACGCTGATCCGCGAGTTTGGCCACATCCAGAGAAAGCGCGCGCCGTAGGAACGACCGCACATTGCATAATTGCCGGCGCCAAAGCTGCCACCGATGACGACGGTAAATTTGGGGACGTGCGAGCAGGCCACTGCGGTGACCATCTTGGCTCCGTCCTTGGCGATGCCGGCGTTCTCGTATTTGCGCCCGACCATGAAGCCAGTGATGTTCTGCAGGAACACCAGCGGGATGTTGCGCTGGTTGCACAATTCAATGAAGTGCGCGCCCTTGAGCGCCGACTCCGCGAACAGGATGCCGTTGTTGGCGATGATGCCGACCGGATAGCCGTGGACGTGGGCAAAGCCTGTAATCAGGGTTTTCGCGTAGCGCGCCTTGAATTCGGTGAATTCCGAGGCATCGACGATGCGTGCAATCAGTTCGCGGATATCGAACGGAATGCGCGTCTCGCGCGGCACGATGCCGTAGATCTCCTCGCCGGCATAAGCGGGTTCGCGGGGTTCGACCAGAGCCAGTGGCATCGACTTGATACGATTGAGATTTCCGATCAAATCGCGTGCGATATTCAATGCATGCGTGTCGTTTTCGGCAAGATGATCGGCGACGCCGGAAACCGAGGTATGCACGTCGGCACCACCGAGGGATTCGGCGTCGACCACTTCGCCAGTCGCGGCTTTCACCAGTGGCGGACCGCCGAGGAAGATCGTGCCCTGTTCCTTGACGATGATGGTTTCGTCGCTCATCGCCGGCACATAGGCACCGCCAGCCGTGCACGAGCCCATGACCACGGCGATCTGGGCAATGCCGAGCGCACTCATGCGGGCCTGGTTAAAGAAAATGCGACCGAAATGCTCCTTGTCCGGAAACACCTCGTCCTGCAGCGGCAGGAACGCGCCGCCTGAATCGACCAGGTAAATGCAGGGCAGGCGATTCTCCAGTGCGACTTCCTGTGCACGCAGATGTTTTTTCACCGTCATCGGGAAATAGGTGCCGCCCTTGACGGTCGCGTCATTGGCGACGACCAGGACTTCCTGACCCTTGACCCGTCCAACGCCGGTGATCAGGCCCGCGCAGGGCGCGGCGCCGTCGTACATGCCGTGCGCCGCAAGCGGCGAGAGTTCGAGGAACGGTGAGCCAGGATCGAGCAGGGCGCGGATGCGTTCGCGCGGCAGCAGCTTGCCGCGCTCGGTGTGCTTGGTGCGCGATTTCTCGCCGCCGCCTTGCGATGTCGTGCGGAGTTGCTGCTTGAGGTCTTCAACGAGGCCGCGCAAATGCTCGGCATTGGCAAGAAAATCTGGCGAGCGGGGGTCAATCTGGGATTGGATTCGAGGCATGGCAGTCGAGTGCGACGGGAATCATTGGATCAGAGCACAGCCGACCGGGTTGTGCCAACTGTATCCAGCGCAAACGCTGGCTTCAGAAACAAAACCGGCCGCACTCGGCGGCCGGCAAATTATTGCGCTGGAGAGACAATCAATGCTTGGCGGCGTCGTCCTTCTTTTCGTCCATTGCTTCTTGCTTCTCTTCGGCTGCGTCTTCGGCCTTGTCAGCGGCATTCTCGACGGCATCCTTGGCATCCTCAGCGGTTTCTTCGGCCGTGTCGGCCGCTTCGCTTGCAGCAGTCGCTGCAGCCGTGTCTACGGCTGAATCGGTTGCTGCGGCAGCTTTCTGGGCGGCCATCGCGGCATCATCGGCAGCCTTCTGCGTTGCAGCAGAGGCTTCCTGTGCAGCCTTGGTCGCGGCATCTGCCGCTTCCTGAGCGTCTTTCTGAGAGTTGTCGCAAGCGGCCAGCCCGAAAGCCAGTGCAGAAGCCAGAAGAATACGGGTGAAGTTCATGGTGTCCCCTCGAATAAATAAAGCAGCGTTTCAGGGCGTCCGGAACACTGCCCGCCGCATTGGCAGTGCCCGTTTTCAGGCACACAACTGCCTGAGGATACATGCGATTCAAAACTCGATCCGCACACTCTAATCCGACAATTGGTAAGAAATTGTTATGCCAGTTCGATCGCGATTGCGGTTGCTTCGCCGCCACCGATGCACAGGGTAGCAATTCCGCGCTTTCCGCCGCGGTTCTTGAGAGCGTTGATCAAGGTAACCACGAGGCGTGCTCCGGATGCGCCGATCGGGTGGCCGAGAGCGCAAGCGCCGCCATTGACGTTGACCTTTTCGTGGGCGATGCCGAGCTCACGGATCGGGGTCATCGCGACAACGGCGAATGCTTCGTTGATTTCGAACAGATCGACATCCTCGACCTTCCAGCCAACCTGTTTGAGCACACGCTCGATCGCGCCAACCGGTGCGGTCGTGAACCATTCGGGTTCGTGCGCATTGGTCGCGTGACCGACAATGGTTGCAAGCGGCTTGAGGCCGCGCTTCTTCGCTTCGTCCGCCGACATGACAACCGTCGCTGCGGCACCATCGGAAATGCTTGATGAACTCGCCGCGGTGACCGTGCCGCCGTCCTTGCGGAAGGCCGGGCGCAGGGTTGGAATCTTGCTGATGTCGGACTTCCCGGGTTGTTCGTCAATGGCGAAATCGGCGTCACCTTTGCGCGTGCGCACGGTGACAGGGACGATTTCATCGACAAAGGCGCCGGAAGAAATCGCAGCCTGGGCGCGATTGACCGACTCAATCGCAAACGCATCCTGCTCTTCTCGGGTGAACGTGTACTTGTCGGCGGTGGCTTCGGCGAAAACGCCCATGGATTGGCCATCATAAGGATTGGTCAAACCATCCCAAGCCATATGGTCTACCGCCTCGAAGCTGCCATAGCGACTGCCGGTGCGCGAATTCGGCAGCATGTGCGGCGCGTTGGTCATGGATTCCATGCCGCCGGCAACGACAATGTCGGCCGAGCCGGCCTTTATCAGATCATGGGCCAGCATGATTGCCTTCATGCCTGAACCGCAGACTTTGTTGATCGTAGTGCAACCGGTCGTCTTGGGCAGGCCGGCGGCGAGAGATGCCTGGCGTGCCGGTGCCTGGCCAAGATTTGCCGGCAGTACGCATCCCATGATGACTTCATCCACGTCCGCAGCCGGGACGCCGGATTGCTCAAGCGCTGCCTTGATCGCGGTGGCACCCAGGGTAGTTGTTGGAACGCCGGTGAACTGGCCGAGGAAGGAGCCGATAGCGGTGCGCTTGGCGCCGACGATGACGATGCCGGACATGGGAATTCTCCGTTGAAGGTGAGGGCTTCGACAGGGGACTGTCGAGGCGAAGATCAGCGCTCGATTATTGCACGATGTTAAGGGTAGGTATGACAGGATGAAAGCGTTGGCGCTTGAATCCTGCGCGCAATAGAGCAAGCGCAGGCACTTTACATGTGGGGAGGCATCATGCGGATTTCCAGTGTTTTCATCGTTTGCTGCATGGTCGGCAACGCAGAAGCAGCAACGATCACCGTGACCATTCCCGACGATACGGTTGTCGCGAATGGCTCGTGCAGCCTTCGCGAAGCGATCACTGCAGCGAACACGGATAGTGCCTTCATGGGTTGCGCGGCGGGCAACGGTGCCGACGTAATCCTTCTATCCGCCGAAGAGTATCGACTCGATATCGCGGGCAACGGCGAGGATGCCAATGCCAGCGGCGATCTTGATATCCGCAGCGACATGACCGTCCTCGGCGCTGGCGCCGACGTCACCCGTATACGAGGTGATCGTGTGGATCGGGTTTTCGACATTGCCGGTCCGGCTGGTTTCGTGACCCTCGAAGGCTTGACCATTCGCAATGGTGCGGGAGCACTTGGTGGCGGCATTTTCAATGGTGACGGTGTCAGTCTGTTGGTGAGCGGATGCTCGCTTACCGGAAACGCGACAATCCAGGGGGGCGGCATCGCTTCGCTGGGAAACCTTGAAGTCGTCAACTCGGTGTTTCATGCCAATGATGCGACCAGTGGCGGAGGCATCTGGACCGGGGGAACGGGGACAACCACACTGCGGAATGTCACGTTTGATTCGAACACGAGCCTGCAGTCGGGTTCTGCCGTCTCGCTCAATGCCGACGCCACTCTCAATAATGTCACGCTCAGCCAGAACATTTCCGACAGTGATTTTGACGATGTCGGCGATGGCGCGCTGGAAGTCAATGCGATGGTGCGGATATCCAATTCGATTGTTGCCCGCAACCTCGATCTCAGCATCGGCGGCGGCACTCTGGTTAGTCCCGATTGCGCGATCGGCGTTGGCGGTGCGCTGAGTTCGGACGACCACAACCTGATCGGCATCCTCGGCAATGCATGTGCGCTGTTGACTGCTGGTCCGGGCGATCAGAGTGGCTCGGTCGCCCAGCCCTTGAATCCGTTGCTGCAGCCATTCGATCTGTATGGCGGAACGGTGGAAGTCTTCCTGCCGAAAGCGATCAGTCCGACGGTCGAAGCAGGGAGTCCTGCCGCCGTGGGGATGCCGGGCGCCTGCGAGGCGACCGATGCGCGCGGCACCCTGCGGCCGCAGGCAACGCGTTGCGATATCGGCGCAGCGGAACTCGACGACCTGATCTTCCGCGACGGTTTCGATCCGCCGTTGCCCTGATCGGAGCACTTGCGCATCATCGGCGCATGATCAGAAACGCCGACATCGGGCCGAGGCTCAGCATCCAGCAGGCGCGCAATCTGCACCTCGAAGCGCAAGGCTTGTTGCGCAAGCCGAGGGCCAAGCCTGTACGTGCCGATCTGCTCACCAGCATCGAGCGCATGCAATTGCTGCAGATCGACACAATCCATGTTGTCGCGCGCAGCCCCTATCTGGTGCTTTTCTCGCGACTAGGAAACTACCCGGTTGAATGGCTTGGCGAGGCTCTCGAGCGGGGCCAGGTCTTTGAGTGCTGGTCGCATGAAGCGTGCTTTGTACCGACCTCGGCGTTTGCCCTTCATCGTGCCCATCAGGCCAGCGGCGGCCGCAGCGGCCACTGGGCGAGCAAGAATGCCGCACGCGCCCAAGGCGCTCAGCGCAAGGGCATGGAGAGCGTGCTCGATCGCATTCGTGAGCATGGCCCGACCAAGGCATCCGATTTCGAATCGAGCCCACGGGTCAAAACCGGCTGGTGGGGCTGGAAGGACGAAAAACGCTGGCTCGAGGCGTTGTTTGCGCGCGGTGAGCTGATGGTTGCGCGGCGCGAGCGATTCCAGCGCGTCTACGATCTCAGCGAGCGTGTGATGGCACGCATGGGTGTTAATGCCGCGCAGGTGAACGCAGAGGGTGCTGAAATCGCGCGCCGACTGTTGCTCGATTCAGTCAAGGCGCTGGGCATAACCCAGGCTCGCTGGATCGCTGATTACTATCGAACCCGTCCCCGCTACAAGGATGCTGATCTTGATGGTTTGGTCGATTCGGGAGAACTGCTCCGGGTCGAGGTTAGCGGATGGGAGAATCCGGGCTATGTGCATCGCGACCATGGCGCGTGGCTGCAGTCAGCGGGGACGGGCAAGCTTCGTGCAACGCACACGACCTTGCTGTCGCCGTTCGATCCGGTGGTCTGGGATCGGGAGCGGGCCAGCACCATGTTCGGTTTCGACTATCGAATCGAATGCTACGTGCCGGAGCCGAAGCGGCGTCATGGCTACTTCGTCCTGCCGATCCTGCATCGCGGCGCGCTGATCGGCCGCCTCGATGCCAAGGCGCATCGCAATGAAGGGATCTTCGAGATCAAGAGCATCTATCTTGAGCCAGCCACCAAGACTGACGATCGAGTTGTCGCTGACCTCTCACAAGCCATTCAGACATGCGCCGTATGGCACGAGACTCCCAGCGTCGTCGTGCGATGCAGTGATCCGCGAGCTTTCGCCGCCCAACTCCGTAGTGCCGTTCGCGGCCCTCCGCGATGAAATGGATCATGCAGGAAGCACTTCCGCCCCGCTGCTGCTGAGATTCAGACATCCGGTCTGCGCCGCGAACCGGCCAAGCAGAGTGCGTTTCCCTCAGCGGCCCGCTCTGCGATCATGGGCGACCACCTGACTCACGCAGCGGCGCATTCATGGATTTTGAACACGGCATCACGGCGATCGATACCGGTTTTCACCGCCCCGTTTTCGATGCCAGTCATCTGATCGTCGAACGCGACCGCGCTGCTTTCATCGATGTCGGTACCAATTACTCGATTCCGGGATTGCTCGAGGAGCTGGATTCGAAGGGCGTCAGTCGGGAAAACGTCGACTATGTCTTCGTTACCCATGTGCACCTCGATCATGCCGGTGGTGCCGGTGAAATCATTCGCCAACTGCCGAATGCAAAGCTTGCAGTGCATCCGCGTGGTGCGCCGCACATGATCAATCCGGCCCGACTGATCGCCAGCGCTTCGTCGGTTTATGGCGCGGAGGAGGTCAAGCGCACCTACGGCGAACTGGTTCCGGTGCCGGCCGAACGCGTCGTCGAGATCCGCGACGAGTCGGTTATCGACCTCGCCGGTCGCCGATTGCGTTGCCTCGATACGCCGGGCCATGCGCGCCATCATTACTCAATCTGGGATGAACGCAGCCGGTCATTTTTTCCGGGCGACACTTTCGGGCTGTCCTATCGCGAATTTGATACCGACAAGGGCGCGTTCATCCTGCCGACGACGACACCCGTGCAATTCGATCCGGTCGCATTGAAGGGATCGATCGCGCGCATGTTGTTGTTCAAGCCCGATGCGATGTTCCTGACCCACTACAGCCGCGTCACTGATGTCGAGCGCCTCGGCCGGGATCTGTTCGAGCAGATCGATGCCATGGTTGCCATTGCCCAATCCAGCGCCGGACAATCGAATCGACATGAATGGATCAAGCAGCGTCTGGCTGAATCTTATTTCGAGCGTGCCGAGGCGCATGGTTGCCTGATGACGCACGAACGGATGCGTGAGTTGCTTGGTTCGGATATCGAGCTCAATGCGCAGGGCCTGGAGATCTGGCTAGATCATAGTCGGCGCTGAGCGGCCACTACGTGCGCGAGCCTTTAGTCAAATTCGCAAGAAATCTCGCCGCTGAAGGGGCTCCTGCGGGTGCAGCCATCGTGGGGAGACGCCCGATTTTCGCAGGAGTCTGTTTACGCGCGAGCCCTTAGTCAATCTGCCCGGAAAGCTCGGCCCTGGAGGATTTTCTGTGATCCCGGCCAAGGACTATTTTGTTTACTTTTGCGTGTGCGGCCACTCGACCTCGCCGCTGACTACGGTCTGAGTCTGCCCGCCTACCCATACGGTGGCGTCCGCATCGATGCGCAGGATCAATTCCGCATCGTGGCCAATCTCGCGACCCTGGCTGACCGTATAGCCACGCGCCAACGGCCCTTCGGGTTCGGCATGCGCGATATACGCCGCGACCAGACCATTCGCCGCGCCCGAGGCCGGATCTTCAACGATGCCAACTCCGGCCGGAAACGCGCGCAGCACCACATCGTGGCCTGGCTCGTCGCTGCGCGCGAATGCACACAGTCCGAGCGAGTCACTGTCGAGTGCAATCTTGCGGATCGAGGCGTGATCGGGATGCCAGGCGCGCAGCTCGGATGCATCGGCAAATTCGGCCAGCCACCAACGTCGTCCGCCCTCGACGAAGGCGGGCGGAAGTTTGCCAAGCTCGACCTTCTTCAAGGTATTCCCGAGAAGGCTGCCTGGCTTGACGCCGGTCTTGAGCACCGTCGCCTTGGGCGCCTGGATGAAAAGCCGCCGCTCGGATGATTCGCCTTCGACGCGGATCGGCAGCAAACCGGCCTGGCATTCCTGGATCAGCACGCCATCTCTTGCGCTGGCAAATCCGGCCAGTAGGGCAACATGTGCGCTGCCGATCGAAGGATGCCCGGCAAAGGCGATCTCGCGTGTCGGCATGAAGATGCGCAGGCGATAGCTTGCCTCGTCACTCGACGGGCGCAGCAGAAAAGTCGTTTCGACGATGTCGGTCCATTTCGCGAACGCCTGCATCGCGGCATCGCTCCAGTCGTCGGCTCCGACCACGACACCGAGCGGATTGCCGCCACCGGGGCGGCGCGTGAAAACATCTAGCTGAAAAAAGCGTTGGCAAGGCATGATCGAAGGCAGGCCACGGATTCAGGGAGGCAAGAGGAGGTTGCGTCGATTCGGAAACCGGGTCGTTCACACGCCAGCCCGGTCGCAGACGATGCCAAGCTTGCCACGTCCACCCTCGAACCGACATGCTCCGAATGTCGATTCAGCCTGAAACACCTCGCCAGGGATTCCCATGATCAAGGTCCATCACCTCAATAACTCGCGTTCGCAACGCGTGCTCTGGCTGCTCGAGGAACTCGGCAGCGACTATGAAGTGATCCGCTATGAGCGTGATGCCAAGACCATGCTGGCGCCCACCGAGCTGCGCGAGGTGCATCCGCTTGGCAAATCGCCGGTGATCACCGAGGGAGACGTGACTGTTGCCGAATCCGGCGCGATCGTCGAATACCTGGTCGATCGCCATGGCGACGGTCGGCTCAAGCCGGCCCATCGAACGCCCGAGCAATTGCGCTACACCTATTGGCTGCACTACGCCGAAGGTTCGGCGATGCCGCCACTGCTGATGAGTCTGATTTTTTCGCGCATCCCGACGCAGCCGATGCCATTCTTCATCCGCCCAGTCGCCAAGGGCATCGCCGACAAGGTGCTGACTAACTACATCGAGCCGCAACTCAAGCAACACCTCGACTACCTCGAAAGCGAGCTCAAGCATCGCGACTGGTTTGCCGGTGATGATTTCACTGCCGCCGATATCCATATGAGTTTCCCGATCGAGGCGTTTTCCGCCCGCGGCGGGCTCAGCCGCAATCAGCCGCGATTGAGCGACTGGCTCGATCGTATCCATGCGCGTCCGGCCTATCAACGCGCGCTGGAACGCGGCGGCCCCTACGATTTGCTGCGCTGATCAGGCACTGAATCCGACCGATCAGGGAATGAGGGGAGGCTGACAATGGGCGAATCGTGGCAAATCTGGGCGGCACCGCTGATCAATGGCGCGGCCTTGTTGCTGGCGATCGCTTTCCACCGCAATCGTGCCGCCATCGTCTTGGTGATCCTGGTCACGGCATCACTGGCTCTGGTCGGTGTCGGTACTTCAGTGATGCCCGAACGTGGCATCGAAGCGCTGCGCATGTTCGCGCCTTGCCTGCTGTTGGCCGCTGCGGTCATGCCCGAACGCCGGCTGATGGCACGCCGCAATCTAGCGATACTTGGTCTGCTCGTGATTTCCGCCGGGTTGACGATGGCCGTGTCCGCGCAGTTCTGGGCAGGCTTGCGCGAGGCGTTTCCGCTAGGTTGGTTGCCATGGCGAGCCGGTTCGATCGCCGCCGGAATTGTCGTGCTCGGCGCCGGCGCATGTCTGATTCGCTGGGGTGTTCTGCGCGCGCCGATTGAGGCGGCCTTGGGTCTGATCCTGTTGTTGACCGCCATTGCGATGTTGCCGGTGATGCGAGCTCGCGCGGCGAGCGAGCTGCTCGCGATAGCTGGTGCGACTGCCGTGCTGGCAATCCTGTTTGCGTCGTACCGGATGGCCTTTGTCGATGGCCTGGCTGGCGTACCGAATCGGCGCGCCCTCGACGATGCGCTGGCGCGACTCTCCGGCGACTTTGCCATCGCCATGATTGATGTCGACTTCTTCAAGAAATTCAATGACCGCCATGGCCACGCCGCAGGTGACCGCGTGCTCAAGGCCGTCGCGGAACAATTGACGGCAACCCGGGAAGCGCAGGCGTATCGCTATGGTGGCGAGGAGTTCAGTTTGCTGTTCACCGGCAAACGCGTCGTTCAAGCGAAGCAGATCTGCGAGGAATTGTGCACTCGTGTCGCCGCAATGCGCGTACCGATCCGCTCGGCTCCGGGTCGAAGTCGCAAGCAGCCGGCCAAAGGTAAAGACCGCAGTGAAGTCAGGATCACCGTGAGTATCGGCCTGGCCGAACGCTCCGAGCGCATGCGCTCGGCAGACGATGTGCTCAAGGCAGCGGACAAGGCGCTTTACTCCGCAAAGGCCAAGGGGCGCAATCGCGTTGTTGCGCCTTGATCGAAAGTCCGGGAATCAGTCGAGCACAGCGATCGCGAGTCGGTAATCGTTGGCGCGGACGTTGCGGCAATCCCGTCCACCCATGTCGAAATCCCGACACACCTGCGGTCGCAATTCGTAGATCGTGCAGCGCATCGTGTCGCGGTCGAGAGCCGTGCACCAGCCGTCATCGCGGCGGCGCATGACATCCATGCCATGCTCATCCTGATCGATCAGGTACTCGGGCGTCGGGTCGTCGGACATGACATATACGGTCAGACGGCAACAGGTCGCTTCGCAGCGACTGCATTGCACGGACGGATCAATCGCATCGTCATCAATGGCGGGTTGCACGTTCATTTCAACTTGCTTTTGCGGGAACCTTCGCCTTCCACGCGGCGAGCAGGGCCACTTCTCTATCCGCGCCAAGTCCGGCATCGAGTTTGGCCTGGCGCTCAGTCGGCAGCGTGCGGAACCAGTTCAAGGTATCAATCGCGGTCGTTGCCAACGGGCGGAAGCTCAAACCCGTCGCCAGCGCGCGAGAAATATCGCGTTGAGCGAAGCCCTTGCTGCGTCCAACTGCTGGAATCCAGACCGGCATGTCCGACCACGAAGAGACGTTCCGAGCCTTGAGGAAGTCCGTTGGAATCCAGTTGAGACGCGCGCCCGCCGTGTTGGTAGCCCGGATGCCATGCAGCATCGCGGCCATGCTCAGTGGATAGTCTGGTCCCGTTGCATTGAAGCTTCCGAAACTACGGGTTTCGGCCAGACGAATCATCCATTCGGACAAATCACGCGCATCAATGAACTGGACCGGATCGCTGCCATCGCCCGGGGCTGCGACTTCACCACCGCGCGCGAGCCGAACCGGCCAATACGTGAAGCGGTCGGTCGGATCGTCGGGGCCGACGATCAAGCCCGGACGGACAATTGTGGTGATGCCGGGAAACTGCTTCTCGGCCTCTTTTTCACAAGCCGCCTTGAGTGCGCCGTAGAGGCTCGGGTTGGCTTTCAGGGTGGCGCCTGTTTCCAGCAGTGCGTCCTTGCCCGTGTATTTCTCGAGTTCGCTGGTTTCGTCGGCATGCGCATGGTTGTTGGCCGCATAGGCCGAAATGGACGAAACATAAACGTAGTGGCGAATCTTGCCCTTGAGAATGTTACCGGCATCGCGAATCCAGAATGGCACGCGCGCGGGATTGTCGATGCAGACATCCCATTCGCGATCCTTCAAGGCATCCAGCATGCCGATATCGCGATCCCCGCTGAGATGTTCAACGGCAGCCGGCAAATCCGACGCGCGCTGGCCGCGATTGAAAACCGTGACCTGATGGCCGCGGGAAATCGCATAGCGCACCTGCTTGGGGCCGATGAAGCCGGTCCCGCCGAGAATGAGGATACGCAAGGGTTTTTCGCCTGATTGGGAGGGTTTGGCGGCGAGCGCGTGCTTGCCCGCAAGAACGATAGTGCCGGCAAGGGCGCCCAACTTGATAAGATTGCGTCGGCTGATCGACATCATGAACTCCCCTGACAAGCGAATGAGGCACCGAGTCACCCTCGGATGCGCAAGCATTGCGCGCTGCAGGTGCAGTCTACAGTGCCATCAGTCCCGACCCGTTGATCGGGTCGAATCCCCGAATCCCACTCTGCAGGCCGAGCGCCATGCTACGGGTGGGTTCAAACTTTTCCTGATTGATATCCCCTGTTGGCGAATCCCATGGCTTTGATTGAACTGCGCAAACTCGACTACAGCATTGGCGGGCCATTGCTGCTCGATGATGTCGAATTCGCATTGGAGCCGCGCGAGCGCGTCTGTGTGGTCGGACGCAACGGTGCCGGCAAGTCGACCCTGCTCAAGTTGATCGATCGCGAAATCCGACCCGATGACGGCGAGGTGCGGGTGACGCCTGGTGTGGTCGTGGCGCGGCTTGCCCAGGAAGTCCCTCAGGGAACCGAAGGCACGATATTCGACGTCGTGGCAGAAGCACTGGGCGAGATTGGCAAGTTGCTCGCGCACTATCACCATCTGATCCATCACCTTGTCGACGACAGCGACATGCGTGCCCTGGCCGACGTGCAGGCCCGTATCGAGGCGGTCAATGGCTGGGATCTCGATCGCCGCGTAACCCAGGTCCTGGGCAAGCTCGAACTGCCCGAGGATGAGGAATTCGCGGCCCAGTCGGGTGGCATGAAGCGTCGTGTCCTGCTCGCCCGCGCGCTCGTTCTCGAACCCGACGTGTTGCTGCTCGATGAACCGACCAACCATCTCGATATCGAAGCGATCGCCTGGCTTGAGGATTTTCTCAGGAACTTCGCAGGCAGTGTGATCTTCATCACCCATGACCGACGCTTTGTGCGTTCGCTGGCCACGCGAATCGTCGAGATCGACCGTGGCAGCCTGACCAGCTGGCCGGGCGACTACGAAAACTACTTGCGCCGCCGCGAGGAACGTCTGCATGCCGAAACCCAGGCGAATGCGCTGTTCGACAAGAAACTCGCGCAGGAGGAAGTCTGGATCCGCCAGGGCATCAAGGCACGGCGGACCCGTGATGAAGGTCGCGTGCGTCGTCTTGAAGCGATGCGCAACGAGCGCAGTGCGCGTCGAAATCAGACCGGCAACGTGCGCATGGAGGTCGGTGGCGCACAGAATTCCGGACGCAAGGTTATTGAAGCCAAGGACATCAGCTACGCAATACCAGGACGCAGCTTGATTGCGGATTTCTCGACAACGATCATGCGCGGCGACCGGATCGGCCTGATTGGTCCGAACGGTTCGGGCAAGACAACCTTGATCCGATTGTTGCTGGGCGATCTTCAGCCGGCTTCAGGCGAGGTACGCATCGGCACCCAGCTCGAAATTGCCTATTTTGACCAGCATCGTACGCAGCTGCGCGAGGATATGAGCGCGCTCGACAATGTCGCCGATGGACGCGAGTTCATCGAGATCAACGGCTCACGCAAGCATGCAATCGGCTATCTGCAGGATTTCCTGTTCACCCCGGAGCGGGCACGTGCGCCGATCTCCGCGTTGTCGGGTGGCGAGCGCAATCGTCTTTTGCTAGCGCGGTTGTTCGCCAAGCCGTCGAATCTTCTGGTCATGGATGAGCCGACCAACGATCTCGATGTCGAGACGCTGGAATTGCTCGAGGAGATGCTGGTCGACTATGCCGGAACCTTGCTGCTGGTCTCGCATGACCGCGAGTTCCTCGACAACGTCGTTACCAGCACACTGGCGCTCGAAGGTGCGGGAAGGGTCGGAGAGTATGTCGGTGGCTATGCCGAGTGGTTGCGTCAACGACCGCAAGCGATGTCGATGCGACCTCGCAACGAAGCCGCCGCCGAAAAGGTCGAGCCGTTGGCACCCGTGCCGGCCAAACGCAAGCTGGCCTACAAGGAAATGCGCGAACTTGAGAAATTGCCCGGAGAGATCGAGACTCTGGAAAAGCGGATCGGCGAGCTTACTGCAGCGATGAACGATCCGGTTTTCTTCAAGCAATCAGCCGACACCATTGTCAGTGCCAACGAAACGATGGCCAAGACGCAAGCTGACCTGGATCGGGCTTACGCGCGCTGGCAAGTGCTCGATGAGATTGCCAAGTGAAGGGTGCCGACTGCTGGTGTCGATGCGACTCCAGGTTCGATGTCGCATCTCCTCGATGTCGCATCTCGATGAACGCAGACATCGCGCCTGAAGCCTCTCCCACCGCCTGGAATAGAAACTGCCGGTTCGCGGGGGGAGAGACTTCAAGAAGTCCCGATGCTTCGAGGAAGCTCAGCCGAGCATTCCGAATTGGTTAGGGCAGGGACGCCCACCGCTCGTATTCACGGGTGGAAATGCGACCATCCTGATTGCCATCGGCCTTGATGAAATCGTTCGCGAGCAGTTTGTACCCGCTGGCCTCGCTTTGGTCGATGCTGCCGTTGCCATTGCTGTCAAGTTGCGCGAAATCCGGGGCGGGACCGGATGGCGTGTAGCCGGTTCCGGCGCTGCGCACGGTGACATTGCCCTCGGAGTCCTGAGCCATTACCTGGGTGCCAAGCACGGCGCATGCAGAGAGAACCAAACCGCCCATCAGATATTTCATGGAATGCCTCCTGGTTGGTGATGCGGGCCATGATTCTCGCCTTCGGCGATTAACCCCGCCCGAACGGCCGCTTGCTGTAGGCTGGGTGCCACTCAAGGAGATGACATTTCAATGACCACCACCCACGACTTTTCCGCACGCGATATTGATGGCAATGAGCAGCCGCTGTCCCAATACAAGGGCGACGCCCTGCTGATTGTCAATGTGGCTTCGAAGTGCGGATTCACGCCGCAGTACGGCGGGCTTGAAACATTGCACAACGACTATCACGACAAGGGCTTCAAGGTGCTCGGATTTCCGTGTGACCAGTTCGGCAATCAGGAGCCTGGCGACGAAGCCGAGATCAAGAATTTCTGCTCACTGAACTACGACGTGACCTTTCCGATGTTTGCCAAGGTCGAGGTCAATGGCAAGGGTGCGCATCCGCTCTATGAATGGCTAAAGAAAGAAAAGCCGGGCCTGCTCGGGATTGGTGCAATCAAGTGGAACTTCACCAAGTTTCTCGTTGATCGCGATGGCAACGTCATCAAGCGATATGCTCCGACCGACAAGCCCGAGACAATCGCCAAGGACGTCG
>JBBRBU010000020.1:0-60810 GCA_038205505.1 Lysobacterales bacterium
GACGCGAAGATTTGCATCCCCGCAACTGACAACCTTTCGTCGTCAGCGAGCCGCACATCATACAACCTATTTCCTGACCGTCAACACCTCGCGGAAACATTTTTGCTGTCCCGCAACATCCCAACGACCACCCCCGAACCCATGACAATTGCTCTGCCTTCCGTCCGCGGGGCGCGCATCCTAACCGCACACTGGCGTTTGCGGAAGGGGTTTTGACGAGAAATTTCGGCCGCTTGGCCGGTTCCTCGCGCAAACCCTTGATTCAGAAGACTTCGAGTGACTGCGATCGCATGCATGATGTCGATTCGACTTCATTCTCGCTCGGCTGTGGACGCCATGGCGGCCGATCCTGGAGCTTGCGCAAGGCGTGTTCGCAAACCACGCCGCACTGATAAGGCACAAGCATTGGAATGGCGATGCCTGGAGGAGCATCTTCCACCGGGACAAAAACTCGCATCTGAACCACCTTCGCCTGACTGGCGCTTGTTGACTGGATGGTAGTCAAGCAGGCCAGACGGCAGTTACGGCGATGAAATGAGTCTCACCGGTGAACGAATGTGGCAAGCCGATGACTGCGCGGAAGATAGATCAAGCGCGGACTAGACTTCGATCATCTCGAAGTCCGCCTTGGTCACACCGCAGTCTGGGCAGGTCCAGGTTTCGGGGACGTCTTCCCAGCGAGTACCGGGTTCGATGCCATCATCGGGCCAGCCATCGGCCTCGTTGTAGAGAAATCCGCAAACCACGCACATGAAGGTTCGAAATGGGGTATCAGCCTGGGTCATCATCGATTCTTGAATGAGTTGAGGGCGTCGACAAGGGACGCTGCGCATTGCATTGTGTCAGCTTGCGCATGCGGCGCAAAGTCTGGAAGAAAGATCACCATGCTCGTAGCCCGAGGCTTGTACGCCATCACCAATGGCCCGCGACCTGACCTTCAGATGGTTGTTGCCGCCGCTTTGAGGGGTGGCGCACAAGTAGTCCAGTACCGCGACAAAACGGCGGACAGGCGACGACGACTTTCCGAATCAACATTGCTCAACGAATTGTGTTTGAGTCATCAGGTGCCGCTGATCATCAACGACGACATCGAACTCGCCCTCGAGTGTGGCGCGGCTGGAGTGCACGTTGGAGTCGACGACATCAGCATGACCGCTGCGCGCGCTCGCCTGGGAAGCAAGGCCATGATCGGCGTCTCCTGCTACGACTCACTCGATCGAGCCAAGCGCGCGGCCGATGATGGCGCAGACTATATTGCGTTTGGTGCATTCCACTCATCGCCGACGAAACCGCTGGCTCCGCGAGCGAGCCCGGAGCTGCTGATCGAGGCAAGATCGCTCGGTGTTCCCATGGTGGCGATCGGCGGCATCACACCGGACAATGCGCCCCCATTGATCGCTGCAGGCGCCGATTGTATTGCGGTGATTTCAGCGCTGTTTGACGCGACCGATATCGAAACTGTCGCACGACGCTTCAGCCAACTTTTCCCCTGATTCCAATGAGAATTCAATGAACTCAAACCACGAGATGTTCCAGCGCGCCCTGACCCTGATGCCGGGTGGCGTCAACTCACCGGTTCGCGCGTTCACGTCGGTCGGCGGCGAGCCGTTCTTCACGAAACGTGCGGACGGCCCCTATCTATGGGATGTCGAAGGCAATCGCTATATCGACTATGTCGGCTCGTGGGGTCCGATGATTGTCGGCCACAACCACCCTGCAGTTAGGGGCGCAGTGGAAAAAGCGGTCAAGGACGGGTTGTCCTTTGGCACACCGTGTCCGGCTGAAATCACGATGGCTGAAACGATCAGCAAGCTGGTTCCGTCGATCGAAGTGTCACGCATGGTCAACTCAGGCACTGAGGCGACAATGTCAGCGATCCGTCTCGCCCGTGGCTTCACTGGTCGCTCGCGAATCGTCAAGTTCGAGGGTTGCTATCACGGTCACGGCGATGCGTTCCTGGTCAAAGCCGGTTCCGGTGCGCTGACCCTGGGAACACCAACTTCGCCTGGCGTGCCGACAGCGCTTGCAGATCTGACCATGACCCTGCCATTCAATGATTTCGAGGCCGCCACGCGTTTGTTCGACGAGATCGGAAATGAAGTGGCGTGCCTGATCGTCGAACCGGTCCCGGGCAACATGAACTGCATCCTGCCGCGCGACGGCTTTTTGCATCATCTTCGTCATTTGTGCACAAAGCACGGCACGTTGCTGATCTTCGACGAAGTGATGACGGGATTCCGTGTCGCCTTGGGTGGCGCACAAGCACACTACGGAATCACTCCCGATCTGACCACTCTCGGCAAGATAATCGGTGGCGGCATGCCGGTCGGTGCCTATGGGGGGCGTCGAGACATCATGAACCAGATCTCTCCGTCCGGGCCGATTTACCAGGCAGGTACGCTGAGCGGTAATCCTGTGGCCATGGCCGCGGGATTGGCGATGCTTGAGTTGATCCAGGAGCCTGATTTCCACAAAGTGCTTGCGCGTCGCACCCAACTTCTCGTCGATGGCATGCAAGCACTGGCGGACGGCGCAGGAATTGCATTCAGCACGACGCGTGTCGGTGGCATGTACGGGTTGTTCTTCAGCGCCGACAAAGTCGAAACCTACGCACAGGCAACCGCTTGCGATACGTCGCAATTCAATCGTTTCTTCCAGGCGATGCTCGAGGGCGGAGTCTTTCTCGCCCCCTCGGCCTACGAGGCGGGCTTCATGTCGATGGCGCACAGCGAAGAGATCATTGCCGATACGCTAAGGGTCGCTCGCGAAGCCTTCAAGACACTGGCCGAATGAAGCTCGGAGTCGTGCGGACGTAGACTTGACGATGCAATTCCCGACCTGCCCTTTCGCGGAGATTCAACATGCGCCTTGAAACCCTTGCCGTACATGCCGGCGGTGAGAGCGATGCCGCGACTGGTGCGGTGACGCCGCCGATCCACCTGGCCACCACATTCCGCCATGGCCCCGAGGCAGAGCGCGTCGCTGGTTACGAGTACCAGCGGGAAGGCAATCCGACCAATGATCGACTTTGCACGGCAATTGCCGGACTCGAAGGCGGCGCAATCGCACTAACGTTCGCGTCAGGTATGGCCGCCATCAGTTGCCTGCTCGAATCACTGGAGCCGGGATCACATATCGCAATACCGGATGACTGCTACACCGGTTTGCGCGTACTCGGTGCCGAGTTTCTTCCGCAACGCGGCGTCCGCGTGAGCACCGTCGACATGACCGATCTCGATTCGCTGGAACGGCTTTGCCGGAACGGCGTCAACCTGATCTGGGTCGAGACGCCGTCGAATCCGCGCATGAAGATTAGCGACATCAGGGCGCTGGCCAACATCGCAAAAGCACACGATTGCTTGCTGGTTTGCGACAACACCTTTGCCTCGCCGGTGCTGCAGCGTCCATTGCAACTCGGCGCCGACATTGTCATGCATTCGACGACCAAGTATTTCGGTGGCCACAGCGATGTCCTCGGTGGCGCGCTGGTGTTCGGGCAGGCCGGCGAATGGCAGGAGCGCGTTGCCCATCGCCTGCATATTACCGGCGCGGTTCTGGCTCCTTTCAGCGCCTGGCTTACGTTACGCGGCTGCCGTTCTTTGCCGGCACGCATGGCGATGCATTGCGCGAATGCGCGCGCAGTGGCCGTTTTCCTCGCCGCCCATCCGGCAATCGAGCGGGTCAACTATCCAGGCCTGCCCAGTCATCCAGGACATGAAATCGCCGCGCGTCAGATGAGCGATTTCGGCGGAATGCTCAGTATCGAATTACGCGGCGGGCGAAACGCAGCAATTTCGATGGCAGGCCAATTGAAAGTATTCACCAATGCCACTTCGCTGGGCGGCTGTGAATCACTGATCGAGCATCGCGCCTCGGTGGAGGGAACGAATCCGACCTCACCGGAAAACCTGCTGCGCATCTCGGTCGGTCTGGAGCATCCGGACGACTTGATCGCCGATCTGGCCCAAGCTCTCGACTAGTCGCGTTCTGCCGAACCAGCACCGGCGCTGGCTCAGCCGCATAGCGAAACCAGCGCTGAGCGCAGTCGCTGCAATCCCGCCGTGACATCCGCACTTTCGATATTGAGCGCCGGCACGAAGCGCAGCACCTCCGGCCCTGCCTGCAGCATCAACAAACCCTCGCCTGCCGCTGCATCAAGGATTTCACCACCGCGCTGAGCCCAGCCCGGTGCAAGCGCGGCACCGAGCATCAGGCCGCGTCCACGGATCTGCGCGAACGCGCCGAGTTCGCTACCAATGGCTTGCAGACCTTCACGCAGTTGCTGCGAACGCTGTTCGACGTTGGCGGCGATTACAGGCGAAGCCAGTCGTCGCAAGGCCACGCGAGCAACTGCTGCAGCCAGCGGATTGCCACCGAAGGTCGTGCCGTGGGCACCAAACTGCATCGTCTGCGCGGCGCGCGAACCAACCAGCATCGCGCCGATCGGGAAACCGCAACCCAGCGCCTTGGCCAGAGTCATGACATCGGGCTGCACACCCGACCATTGATGCGCCCACAGCTTTCCGCTGCGGCCCATTCCCGACTGGATCTCGTCGAACACGAGCAAAGCATCGAGTGCATCGCAGCGTTCCCGAAGCGCGCGCAGGAATTCGTCCGTCGCCGGAACCACACCACCCTCCCCCTGGATCGGCTCAACCAGCACGCCAGCAACGTCGTCTGTCAGCAACTGATCGAGCGCATCGATGTCGTTGAACGCTGAATAGCGGAATCCGCCCGGCAACGGTTCGTAGCCCTGCTGGTATTTCGGCTGCGCGGTGGCCGTGATGGCGGCCAGCGTTCGTCCATGAAAAGAACCGGCAAAGCTCAGGATGACACGCTGTTCGGCGGCTCGGCCCTGATCGGCGGCATGTTTACGCACCAGCTTGATCGCCGCTTCGTTGGCTTCCGTCCCCGAATTGCACAGGAAGACGTGGCTGGCGAATCCGCTCGCCGCGACGAGTTCTTCGGCGAGCCGGATCGGCGGCTCGGCAAAGAACACATTACTGGTGTGCCAGAGCTTCGTGGCCTGCCTGTGCAGCGCATCAAGGATCTCCACATCGCCATGACCGAGCGCGTTGACCGCGATGCCGGCCGTGAAATCGATGTACTCCTTGCCCTCAAGATCCCAGATCCGAGAACCCCTTCCGCGATCCAGAATCAGCTCGCGTTGACGGTAGATCGGCAGCATGGATTCCCGCGCTGCGGTAATCAGATCGCCAGTTTCGTTCATGTCTGGAATGGCCGATGCATTTGTATATTTAGATTGGGATCAGGGCGTCGATAGCGGGCACACCGATTGCGCCAGCGTATCCGTACGCAGATCGGGTTCGATGGTCGATGCGGCATTGGCTTCGGCAGCGGCAATCGTTTGCGGGACATAGCTTGCAATCAAGCCTGCCAGTAAAGGATTACAGTTATTACTGGTGGTGTAGTTGGTGATGCTCACGCCCGGAGGCATCAGATCAGCGCTGTAGACGCCATCGACACCATCCGCCTGCATGAGGTAATCGAGCGAATAGCCCAGAGAAATACCGATCAGGTTGATCGTGCAATTGCCGAGAGCCGAGGTCGTCACCGGGATTGCAATGTTGTTTGCGCTGCCGGGGCCGGCAAACTCGCCAGTAATGAAATTGCCCGAAAACGTACCCGCTTGCATCGTCACCGCACAGCCATCGGTGCCACTGCCGCAGCCATTGACCGTCTGGCAGATCGTGTAACCAATCCCTGACTGGTTTCCCGATCCCGGTGGAATGCAGGCCGTCGTGCCATCAATGCTCAAGCGTATCGATTCGAGAAACTGCGGCTTGGACTTCGCCGCCACCCAGCAGGTCTCGAAACCATCGTGAATCAGCAAATCGCCTGCGGCCACCGGCGACACGGAAACAACGAGAACGAGTGCAGCGACTGCAGCAAGTCGAATGGTGTTGAACATGAGTTTCTCCGCGGAAGATCGCCGATTCTGGGCAAGCGCGCGCAAATTCGCCATGCCTAGTCGAGAAAAAGATCCGGCAGCAAGGGCTTTCCGGGCGAGACCGCGTATTGATCAAGATCAGTTACGCCGTGCGCCGCCAGCACTTCATCGTCGATCAGAAAGCCGCCGGTCTGCTCACGACTCGGCGTGGTCAGGATCACATGCGCGGCATCGGCGACGATCTCGGGCGTTCGCGCGTTCTCGGTATTGACGCCGGGGATCATGTTCAACGCATCGGTCGCGATCAAGGTGCGCGGCCAGAGCGCATTGACGGCGATGCCGATGTCGCGGAACTCCGCAGCCATGCCCAGCACGCACAGACTCATGCCGTACTTGGCCATCGTGTAGGCGACATGCGGCGAGAACCATTTCGGATCCATCGCAAGCGGTGGTGACAAGTTGAGTATGTGCGGATTGGCCGCTTGCTTCAGATAGGGCAAACACGCCTGTGAACACAGGAATGTTCCGCGCGCGTTAACCTGGTGCATGAGGTCGTAACGCTTCATCGGCGTCTCGGCGGTGCCGCGCAACCAGATGGCGCTGGCATTGTTGACCAGAATATCGATGCCGCCAAAACGGCTGACCGCTTCTGCTACCGCAGCAGCAACGCTTTCCTCGCTGCGTATATCAACCTGCAGCGGCAATGCCTGGCCACCCGCAGCTTCGACTTCCGCGGCGGCCGTATGGATCGTGCCAGGCAGCTTCGGATTGGCGACCGCACTTTTCGCGGCGATGACAATGTTGGCTCCATCCCGTGCCGCGCGCTTGGCGATCGCCAGTCCAATGCCGCGCGAAGCACCGGTGATGAACAGGGTCTTGCCTTTCAGGGTAGTCATGGCGCTCACCTCAGGAGGTCTGGAAACGTGGCAGGTAATGCATCAACTGGACGAGACGCTCGACCGGATCGTTCAGTTGCAGCAGCAACTGCCGTTCGGCGGGCTCCAGTGGCAAGGCTTCAGCGAGGCGAAAACCAACCCACGCCGCATCATCATAGCGATCACGTTCGACGCGAGCGTACTCTCCGCCCGCCTGCTCGTGGAATCGTTCGAGAATCGTCGCCAGCAAGCCGCACTCGGCGGGAACCGGAAGTGACTCCACCTCGACAAGCCAGTCCACCGAGGCATGAATCAAGCCGTTTTGACGGATGCGGGTTTGCCGGACCTGGAAGCGTTCGAAACCCTGCGCATGGATGCCAAGCAGACCATCGTCGGTGGTGTGGAAGTCGACGATGCGCGCGAGAGTTCCAACGGCGGCGGGCAGCGAGGGTTCCCCCACTTCGTTGCCCTCGAGAATGAGGCAGACGCCAAACCCGGAATTATTCCGCGCACAGTCGCGAACCATGTCCAAATACCGGGCCTCGAATATGCGAAGACTCAATGTGCCTCCGGGATAGAGCACCGAGGCAAGTGGAAATAGGGGCAGGTCAGTCATGGCTATTGATACTTGTAGTCAATGCAATGCGTTGGATCAGCAAGCAGACGATGATGGTCAGGGCAGCGAGGAGACATGCCGTTCCCAGTTGGTTGTGTTTGGAGAGTTCCACGTAGCCATCCCCGAACACCGAGGTCGTGAAAACCAGCAACGGCAAAATGCTTACACTCAACAGGACCGCATTGGCAGCGAGCTGACCAGCGCTCCGTCTCAGCATGACCAAGGCGATCGCGAAAACAGGCAAGCCTGCCAGCAGGCCCAACGAAGCCGGGCCGACAAAAGCAGTCAGCCTGTTCCAGCTCGGAACCGTAGACGGCAACCCGCCATGGTTTTCTCCTTCTACAAGACCAAGTTGCGCTGGAATCCATGGAATCGCATGCGTGGCACCCTCTTGCATAACCCTAGCAACCATCGCCGGATCACGCAGTGACGCCAGCAAGAGATCGCTTTGCTGGAGCTCAAATACCTGCGGACAATGCTGGCGACTGACCATGCCCGGCGAATACCAGTTCCTCCCCGATTGCTCGATGCATTGATCAGGCAAACCGAGCTGTGCGAGCAAAATCTCGGGGTCGCTGGCATTTGGCAACATCGCCATGAACAAGGTATCCACCAGATTGGCCGAGCGGATCGACTCATTGCTCGCCGTGCTCATATGTACAGCTTGCGCACCGGCACCCGCCGCGGCCCCGATCGCCAGTGCGAACAGTAGAGTCTTCGGCGGCTTTCTCATTGCGAATTCACAAAACGCAACAGATAGCAAAATGATCATAGGAACTATCAGGTGCTGGATCTTCGCCGTTGCAAGAAAGAATGCAGCGACCATGATGGCGAGTAGCATCGGGCGGCTGCTGCTCTGTGGATTCGCAAGCACTACCAGCACTCCGACCAGCAAGGCATAGCAGAACAGGATGGCAGACGATTCGGCGTAGAACGTGTTGAAATAGAGAAAATTTCCGGGATCCGAGACCACAACCGCACAGACGATCGCATGGCCGAGTGCGAGATCCGCTCGATCAAGGCTGATCAGCCGGCGCGTGCAGCCAACCGCGAGCAACAACCAGACCACGAACTGCAAGCCCCCTTTCCAGCGCACCGAGAAGCTGTGATCGGCACGCAAATGTCGCTCGACCTGCATTGCCGGCCATGCTGCCCAAGCAAACAGTAGTTCCGACGACAGGAAGCACGGCGCCTCGACTTCGGGCATGAAGCGAAATCGTTCGTATGGCGCCTGTGGACTGTTTGCTGCCGGCACGATGGTCGCATCCCGGTCCGGAAAGGCACCGAGACATGCTTGCACCCGAATCTGGTCGTAGTTGTTCGCGACAGCCAGCAACGGGTCGCTGGCGACGATCAGCAACCCGCGCACGATCGCGACCGCAATCAACAACCAGGTCAAGCGGCGAAACCAGATTCCCCGTTGCGGATCAGTGCTCACGCTCGAACAGCCCCTCCAAGCGGGTCAGTCTGCACGCAGAAGATCGAAGAAACGGCGCGGTGCGGCCTCAAACCCACCGTTCGACATGAACACAACATGGTCGCCTGGGCGAACTTGTCGGTGCATTGCATCAAGCAAGGCATCGACATCGGCGACTGCCTGCGCATGACCGTCGAGCGCGGTGATGACCTTTTGCGCATCCCAGGGCAACTCTGGACGCTGCAACAAAACCACATGGTCTGCCGCGGCCAGCGAGGGGGCCAGTTGCTCGGCGTGAACACCGAGTCGCATCGAGTTGGAGCGCGGCTCCAGGGCAACCACGATGCGAGCCTCGCCGACGCTCGCGCGCAAACCGGCGAGCGTTGTTTCGATTGCGGTGGGATGATGAGCGAAATCGTCGTAGACGACGATGCCGCCACGTTTGCCGATCCGCTCCATGCGTCGCTTGACACTACGGAAATCGGCGAAAGCGGTCAGCAGTTCAGCGACATCTGCGCCAGCCGCATGGGCAGCCGAAAGCGCCGCCAAGGCATTCATGACATTGTGTCGGCCGAGCAGCGGCCAGCGTATCGTGCCGATCAGATCGTCCTTGTAGCTGACCTCGAATACCGAACCGTCCGCTTCAAGCAAACTCGCTTGCCAATCTCCGCGATCAATGCCAAAGGTTTCGACACGCGACCAGCAGCCCAATTTCAATACCTCGGCCAGATTCGCGTCCTCGGCATTGACGATGAGCAAACCGTTTCCGGGCACGATGCGGACGAAATGATGGAACTGGCGCTGGATCGCGGCGAGATCCGGAAAGATGTCGGCGTGGTCGAATTCGAGGTTGTTGAGGATTGCGATCGACGGCCGGTAGTGGACGAACTTCGAGCGCTTGTCGAAGAATGCGGTGTCGTACTCATCCGCCTCGATGACAAAGGGCGCTCCGTTGCCGAGCTGTGCCGAAACCGCAAAGTTGCCCGGCACTCCACCGATCAGGAAACCGGGTTCAAGACCGGCTGACTCCAGCAACCAGGCCAGCAATGACGTCGTCGTCGTTTTCCCGTGTGTTCCCGCGACTGCGAACACCTGACGCGTTCCGAGCAATTGTTCACCGAGCCACTGAGGACCCGAAATGTAGGCCTCGCGCTTGTTGAGCACATGTTCGATCGCCGGATTGCCGCGCGACAACGCGTTGCCGACGATGACCTGGTCCGTTTCGGCAGCGATATGTTCGGCGAGGTACCCGGGTTTGAGTACGATGCCGAGCGATTCAAGCTGGGTACTCATCGGCGGATAGACATTTGTGTCGCTGCCTTCAACTTCGTGGCCGAGCTCGCGAGCGAGCGCCGCGATTCCGCCCATGAAAGTGCCGCAGATTCCGAGGATATGTAGTTTCATCGCTGAAGTTTAGCGTTTCGAGAGGTCAGGCAGCGCCGCCAAACAGAAGGCGACTCAGGGCGAAATCGGCGATCGACCACGCCAATGCCATCGACATACCCATCCAGAATGGTGCATCGATCGCCTGGCGCACGTTGTGCGCATCGACGGCAACCTTCCATACCAGCACCCCCAAAGCCAGCCATGCCAAAAGGGTCTGCGCGGGCGACAGCACTTTGTCCGTATCGGCCGGGGTGCCGAACAGCAGGGCCAGTGGGACAACGAGGATCGAAAAAACCAGCGAACAGGCGATCAGGGCAGTCGCCGTTTGCACAAACCGGCTGCGCAGTCGACGGATAACCAGTGCTATCCAGCACAACGCGAGCAGCAGGCTGGTCGAGAACAGGCTGCGCCCGAGTGCGCTGTCACCGATATCGAACAAGCTGGATGTGCCGAGATCGAGCGCCACGCTCACCGCCAACAAGGCGATCAGCAAGGCAGGCCTGTGCGGCAAGTCCTGCGGTCCACCGCGAAAACGGCAAAGATTCAAGATTCTGGCGAGGAGTCCAGGTTCGGCCTGTGGCGCGTCAGTCATCGACTGATACGCCGCGTCCGGGTTGCCGATTCGCGGAGCGGACCGCGAAGTTCACGGATCAAGCCGGCAACGCGTCGATGATCCGCTGGAAGACATCATCGAGCTCGCCAACCCCATCGACAGTAACGAGCTTGCCAATCGTGGCGAAATAATCCGCGACCGGGGCAGTTTGCTCCGCATACACCCGCAGTCTCGCGCGAACGGTTTCTGGCGTGTCATCGAGTCGGCCTTCGGCAGCGACGCGCCCGGCGATGCGCTCGACGATCAACTCGTTCGGAACCTTGAGCTTGACCGCCACGTCAAGTGGTTGGCCGAGTCGGTCGAGCAAGGCTTCCAGAGCTCCGCACTGGGCCACATTGCGCGGGTAGCCATCAAGAATGAAACCCGTTTTTGCATCGTCCTGGGAGACGCGTTCCTCGAGCATGCCGAGGACAATATCGTCCGAAACCAGATTGCCCGCATCCATGACCGCCTTGGCCTTGAGACCCAGTGGCGTTCCGGCCTTGACCGCGGCGCGCAATAGATCGCCCGTCGATACATGCGGGATCCCTAGGGATTTCTTGAGCATTGACGCCTGGGTGCCTTTGCCCGAACCGGGCGCGCCGAGTAGCACGAGTCGCATATAGATCCTTGAGACAGGGCGCGCATTCGAGGAAACCCACGACGCTGCGCTAGACTTTGAAGCGGGTAAACGCGGCGTAAAGCTATCCGCTGGAGCCATCGCAGTCAAACCATCCCACTGACCTGTCCGATCTACAAGGAGTCTTCTCGATGCAAGGCAACCTGCTTTATGCGCAGTCCGGCGGCGTTACCGCCGTCATCAATGCAAGCGCCTGCGCGGTCATTGAAACCGCCAGAAAACACAAGGTTCGCGTCTACGCGGCGCGTAACGGCATCATCGGCGCCTTGCGCGAAGAGCTGATTGACACCTCGAAGGAGTCGGCCAGCGCGATTGCGGCATTGCGCCACACGCCAGGCGGCGCATTCGGTTCCTGCCGCTACAAACTCAAGTCGCTGGAAGACAATCGCGCCCAGTACGAGCGTCTGATCGAGGTGCTGCGCGCCCACGACATCCGCTGGTTCCTCTACAACGGCGGCAATGATTCGGCCGATACCGCGAACAAGATCTCGCAGATCGGCAAGGCTCTCGGCCACGATGTGAAGGTGATCGGTGTGCCGAAAACCGTCGACAACGATCTCGCGGTCACTGATTGCTGCCCTGGATTCGGCTCGGTGGGCAAATACACGGCGGTTTCCGTGCTCGAAGCAAGCCTCGATGTCGCCTCGATGGCCGAATCCTCGACCAAGGTTTTCGTCATGGAAGTGATGGGTCGCCACGCGGGCTGGATTGCCGCGGCCGCCGGGCTGGCCGGCAAGTCAGCCGATGAAGCGCCACACATCATCCTGTTTCCGGAAATCCCGTTCGATGAGAAGTCCTTTCTGGCCCGGGTCAAGGCAACCGTCGAGCGCGTCGGCTGGTGCACCGTGGTGGTCTCGGAAGGCGTACGCAACAAGGACGGCAAGTTTCTTTCCGAGGTCGGAACGCGCGATGCGTTCGGTCACGTCCAGCTCGGCGGCGTCGCCCCGCTGCTGGCCAATCTGGTCAAGCAGAAGCTCGGTTACAAATACCACTGGGCCCTGCCCGACTACCTGCAACGCTCGGCCCGGCACGTCGCCTCGAAGACCGATGTGGAGCAGGCCTACGCAGTCGGCAAGGCCGGCGTCGAATATGCACTGGCCGGAATGAACGCCGTGATGCCGGTGATTGTGCGTACCTCGGACGCGCCATATCGCTGGAAGATCGAACCCGCATCGCTGAGCAAGGTCGCCAACCACGAGAAGAAACTACCCAAGAGCTATATCAGTCGCGACGGCTACGGCATCACCGATGCCGCTCGAAGATATCTCGAACCGCTGATTCGTGGCGAAGATGCGCCACCGTGGGGCAAAGATGGCCTGCCGAAATATGTTCGCCTGAAAAATGTCGCGGTCAAACAGAAACTCGCGCCTTACAGCATCGGCGACAGGTAGCGCACTTCTCCCGCGGGCGGTAGACGTAGCCGAAGGGGGAGTGGCACAGCTGCCGCATGGCGGTTGCCCCTCCCTCGATCCCGCGGCCACTTGATCCGAGGTGAGCTTGCCAGCGGTGTCCTCGTGCGTGCCGATTGTTGCATTGCAAGAACAGGATCACGGCCAAGGACGGCTATACTCGACCGGCTTTTGGGGTCTCCATTTCTTTTTCTTTGCTTGCCCGTTCCTTGGGAGGAATAAATGCTGCAGCAACATGGCCTACTGTTTTCAATCATCTGTGCGGTTATCGCCATTCTGTATGGTGTCTGGTCGATCCGCTGGATCCTTTCCAAACCAGCCGGCAACGAGCGCATGCAGGAGATCGCCGCAGCGATCCAGCTTGGTGCGCGCGCCTACCTCAACCGCCAATACATGACGATTTCGATCGTCGGCGTCGTTTTGCTTGTTGCCATGGGATTCGCCCTGAACTGGCTGACCGCGATCGGGTTCGCGATCGGCGCGATCCTGTCCGGTTTGACCGGATATATCGGCATGAACGTCTCGGTCCGCGCCAATGTGCGCACCGCCGAAGCCGCCCGCAGCGGCATTGCCGCCGCTTTGGCGGTGGCCTTCCGTGGTGGAGCGATCACCGGAATGCTCGTGGTCGGCCTCGGCCTGCTCGGCGTTGCCGGTTACTACGTCGTGCTGGCGAGATTGGGCTACTCGATGGATGAGGCGCTGCATGCGCTGATCGGCCTCGCCTTCGGCTCCTCGTTGATCTCTATCTTCGCGCGCCTCGGCGGGGGTATCTTCACCAAGGGTGCTGACGTCGGCGCGGATCTGGTCGGCAAGGTTGAAGCCGGCATTCCGGAAGATGACCCGCGCAACCCGGCGGTGATCGCCGACAACGTCGGCGACAATGTCGGCGACTGCGCCGGCATGGCCGCCGATTTGTTCGAGACCTACGCGGTCACCCTGATCGCGACGATGCTGCTGGGCGGCGTCATGTTCGCCGGCAACCCGAATGCGGTTCTGTATCCGATCGTACTCGGCGGCGTCTCGATCATCGCCTCAATCATCGGCACGTTCTTCGTCAAGACCAGCGAAGGCGGCAAGATCATGAATGCCTTGTACAAAGGCGTCGTAGTTTCGGCCGTGCTTTCGGCGATCGCGTTCTGGTTCGTCACGCGCGAGCTGTTTCCGACCGGACTCGATGTCGGCAACGGCATCATCATCGCGTCGAACAGCATTTTCTACTGCGCCCTGGTCGGTCTCGTCCTGACCGGCGCCATGGTCGTCATCACCGAGTACTACACGGCCACCGAATACGCCCCGGTTCGTCACATCGCCCAGGCCTCGACCACAGGACATGCCACCAACATCATTGCCGGCATCGGTATCTCGATGAAGTCGACGGCCTACCCGGTGCTTTCCGTGTGCGCTGCGATCTGGGCGGCCTACCACTTTGGCGGCCTTTACGGCATCGCCGTCGCCGCCACCGCAATGCTGTCGATGACCGGCATGATCGTCGCCCTCGATGCCTATGGACCGATCACCGACAACGCGGGTGGCATCGCCGAAATGGCCGATCTGCCGCCTGAAGTCCGCGCTGTGACCGATCCGCTGGATGCGGTTGGCAATACGACCAAGGCAGTGACCAAGGGCTATGCGATTGGTTCTGCCGGACTTGCCGCGCTGGTGCTGTTCGCGGACTACACGCACAAGCTTGGTGTCGAGCATCCCGAGAATATCTACACGTTCGATATCTCGAACCACTACGTCATCATCGGCCTGCTCATCGGCGGACTGATCCCGTACTTGTTCGGTGCGATGGCGATGGAAGCTGTGGGTCGCGCAGCCGGTTCGGTTGTCGAGGAAGTCCGCCGACAGTTCCGTGAGATCAAGGGCATCATGGAAGGCACGACCAAGCCCGACTACTCGCGTGCGGTCGATCTGCTGACCAAGTCGGCAATCAAGGAAATGATGGTTCCATCCTTGCTGCCAGTGCTTGTGCCCGTCATCGTAGGCTTCGGCTTCAGCTGGATCGGTGGTCCGATCGCCGGCGCTCAGGCGCTCGGCGGCGTACTTATCGGCACCATCGTCACTGGTTTGTTCGTGGCCATTTCGATGACCACCGGCGGTGGCGCCTGGGACAACGCGAAGAAGTACATCGAGGATGGCAACAATGGCGGCAAGGGTTCCGAGGCGCACAAGGCCGCGGTCACCGGCGACACTGTCGGCGATCCGTACAAGGACACCGCCGGCCCTGCGATCAACCCACTGATCAAGATCATCAACATCGTCGCCCTGCTGTTGGTGCCGCTGCTTTGATCGGCTGATTCACACGTTTCAATTGAACAAGAAAAACCCCCGGAATCCGGGGGTTTTTTCTGCCCGCTCCGTGTCGATTCTCGTGTCATTTCGAGAGAGACGTCAGCCCCGTTGCTTGACTGGTCACGCCACTGCCGGGCGTTCGGGTCGTTCGTTTGGAAACGACAGGTGTACCGTGGATTGTGCGCCGTGAAGTGTAGGAGCCCGTTCACAGGCGAGCTTCTTGCTTCGTATTACCGTAAAGCTCGCCCCTGAAGGAGCTCCTGCAGGAGCGACATCGCGCGAGCTTTCGCATTGCGAGTCAGGATTTTTTCGAGACCAGTCCGCGCAGCTTGCCCATTGCATCGCCGAGCCGATTGAATCGCGAGCCCATGCCGTATTCGCGCTTGAGCATGGCGAGGTCCTCCTGCTGGCGCGACACGATCTGCGACTCCCAGCGCCGCTTGACCTCTTCGTGGTGAACGCGTGCGCGCAATTCGCTGCGGTAATTCTCCGACAACACTTCGCGCATCAAGTCGGTCGGCTCGCGCATCAGATAACGACCGATCTTGTCATAGAGCGCCTCGTTCACCTGGTCGGACGCGACGGTTTTCACCGCTGTTGCAAAATCATCGAAGTTGGTGAAACTCATCTTCAGCTGACCACTGGCCGCATCGGCGAAAAAGACGGCGGTCAGCGGAATACGCCCCTTGGCCTTGAACGTTGCACCCGCGACATCGCCTGCCGCATCCTTGCTCGCAGCGAGCGGAGCCCCGAGACGATGCCTCTGGAACTGGGCAGAGACGGCCCTGACCCTCGCTGCCCCTTCAACCTGGACGCTCGGACATTCCGAACTGGCAACAGCGGCAAAACACGAAACGTTGATTTCCTTCGATGAGGGTTGTCGCGCTTCACGAATGTCGTACTCATGTTCAACATGGGCCACGACATCTCCGTAGCCCGGCAAGCCATGTCGGATCGTGATTTTTGGCTGCAACTCCTTGAGCTTGAGGGCGAGTTCCTTCAAGTAGGCAAAGAGATCCGCCATCGCCGGCTCCAGCACGATGCGATACGCCTTCTCACGGGCAGCTTTCAGCGCAGTCGCGTCTTCCTCGTTCGACTTGCGCCGCTGTGCCTCGCTTTCGAGTTCATCGAGCAGACCCACACCGTCTCTCCCACTTGTAACGCTCAATCGTGCCCGGGACAGTCCGAGACGAAGCCATTGCATGGAACATCCACTTGCGCTGGTTGGCTGAAGATAGCCCCGACCAAATGGTGAAGCAACAAATCCCTCACCAGCTGGGAGATGCGGGAGGCTGCAAGCTATTCCAATTTCAAAGGCAACGCGTTCCAAACGTCAGTCCTTCGATCTTCTGACAAGTACATTGTTGGTGCCGAAGCTCGGCTTGCCATCGCCCTTCTTCCGGCAAGAGATCGCTCGATTGCGTCGGCGCAAACCATGAACATCAGAGCAAAGGCCCGATACAATCGTCATTTGACCCAACTTGCCACGAATCCCGGCCATGAAACCTGCTTCCGGATCAATACTAGTCCTCGGTTCGGCTGGCTTCATCGGCTCTGCCTTGTGTTCGCAGTTGGCCAGGCTCGGTCATGACGTCCTTGCGTTCGGGCGCTCGGAAACTGACGAAAGCCTGGATGGGATCACTCACATTCGCGGCTCAATCGAAGATCGTCAGCTTCTTCGCGATGCACTCGGCAGGTGCAGCGCCATTGTTTACGCAGCGTCGGTAACGACTCCGGGGGTTTCAGCGCACGATCCCTCGCTCGAGGTTCTCGGCAACCTGCTGCCCTTGTCGCGATTGCTTGAGTGTGCGCCCGAGTTTCCCGACCGTCGCATTGTCTACCTGTCTTCAGGAGGCGCAATCTACGGCGATGATGCAAAGGGTGCAGCGGAATCCAGCACGCTACGACCGCGCTCCTATTACGGCGCTGGAAAGGCGGCGGCCGAGGCTTTTCTGCATGCTTGCGTCGCAACCGGGAACTGGTCAGCCGTCACTTTGCGGCCGAGCAATCTTTACGGGCCAGGTCAGAAAGTGACCAAGGGATTTGCCATAGTGCCAACCATGTTCGATCGAGCGGTCGACAGCAAGGTCTTTCAGATTTGGGGCGATGGGTCGACGGTTCGCGATTTTTGCTACATCGATGATCTGGTTCAAGCTGCGACGGTGTCGCTGTTCGCCCGGCTGAAAAACCAATTCAATTGCTACAATGTGGCAAGCGGTCACACGGCATCGATTCTTGAACTGATCGAAGCCTGTCAATTGGCCAGCGGTCGCCGCATCAGCATCGAATTTCAACCCGCACGAGGCGTCGATGTCGCCTGCGTCTCGCCAGATCCCCGCCTGATTGCCGCTGAATTGGGCTGGCATGCGCGCGTCGACCTTGCCAGTGGATTACAGCGCACCTGGAACTGGCATCAATCCCAGTCTGTTGCCTGAGCCCCCATCGAGACCTCACCAAATGCCCCAGCCATCGACACCCCCGATCATCGATGTAACCGTGGTTGTTCCCGTCTTCGGCGGTAGCGATGCATTGGCCGAGCTACGCCAACGCCTGTCGGCGAGCATGACGGAAGCCGGATTGTCCTGGGAGTTGATCCTGATTGATGATCGCGGCCGCACGGAATCCTGGCCCGCAATCCGCACGCTGGCAAATGAGCATGCCGAAGTAACCGGCCTGCGCCTGAGTCGCAACTTTGGCCAGCACGCGGCGACCATCTGCGGCATCGAGCACGCTCGCGGACGATGGATCGTCACCATGGACGATGATCTTGAGCATCCGCCCGAAGCGATCGCATCGATGCTCGAGGCCGGCAACGAGGAAACACCCTTGGTCTACGGCCTGTTTCCACGCCGCACCCATTCAGGCGCCCGCAACCTGACTTCAGAATTGATGCGCTGGACCCTGAAACGCGCGTTCCCCGATCTCAACGAACACTACTCGTCGTTCCGCGCCATCCATGCCCCGCTCGCCCGCCAATTGACCGGATTCCGACTCGCCAGGCCCTATATCGACGGCATGCTTTCGTGGATGACCTCATCCGCACAGACAGTCGAAGTCACGCATGGTGATCGCCATCACGGGGAGAGCGCCTACACCTGGCGCAAACTGATCTCGCATGCAGTCAACATCTTCGTGACCTTCTCTCACTTGCCGTTGCGCATCGCCAGCTACGGTGGTGCGGCTCTTGCAACCTTCAACTTTCTCTACATGCTCTATATCGTGTGGGCCTACTTCACCGAGCGAATCGTAAACCCCGGTTACGCGTCGTTGATGTCGGTAATTCTGTTCGCTTGCGGCGTGCAACTGCTGATTCTCGGCGTACTCGGTGAATATGTCGCACGACTCATGGGTGCCGCGTACAGAAAGCCCGTCTACCTTATCGAAATGCAGACGAGTTCCGTCTCAGGACAGGCTCGCAACCACCCATGACACCTGGCTCGAAGTTCCATTGGGCTACTGGCGCCACTCGGAAAACCCCAGCCGCATGAAACCGTCCTATCGGCGCTGGGTCAAAACCGGTATTGGCATCGCAATTTCGATCGCCTGTCTTGTTTTCATATTCTCGAAAATCGACTCTCGTGCACTTGTACAGGCATTGGAGAGTTTCAAATGGCCTTTGCTCGGCGCAGGAATCATGGCACTTGGCTTTGACTACACGCTGCGCATTGTGCGCTGGAAAATCATGCTGCAAGCTGCAGGCGCAAAGGTATCGTTCAGCCGATGCGCACCGGCGTTTCTTGGCTCCATGGCGCTAAACAATCTGCTACCGCTTCGCGCCGGAGACATCGTCCGCGCCTTGGTTTTTCCTGCATCACTCGGGATTTCACGGGCAACATCAACAGCGAGTCTGGTTCTTGAGCGACTGGTTGACCTTCTGGCATTGCTCGCCTGCCTTGGAATAGCCACCGCGCTCGCCGGAGGACACCAAATTCCAGACACCCAACAACACTGGATCACATTGATCAGCGCAGCTGGGGTCGCCGCACTCGTCGCAGCAATTGCGCTTGCCGCGCCGATTGCCCAAATGTTGGCGGCCCTTTCAAACCAGCAGAACCGCAGCAACAGACCCCGGCTAGCCTTGATTTCATCGCAACTCTCGCAACTGATGGCGAGTCTCGCCGAAATGGCGCGCCTGCGGATTCTGACTATTGTTGGTGGCCTTTCGCTGTTGATCTGGTTGGGAGAAGCAGGTTTGTTCCTCGCCTTGCTGCACGGGTTCGGTCTGGTCGCAACCCCTCAAGCAGCCTTGGTCATCATGGCGTTGGCTACGCTCGCAACCTTGATCCCCTCGTCACCTGGCTATGTCGGCCCTTTCCACCTCGCAGCATTCTCAGCCGTGATCCTGTTCGGCGGCAGCGAGGCGCAGGCGGCCGGGTTTGCTTTGCTGACCCACCTGGCGCTATGGGTGCCCGTCACACTTGCCGGCGTGATCGGAATGGTGGCTACCCCTGACTTGTTCCGACGCCCACCTGCAAAAGAAGAATCCAATGATTGAATCTACGCCCCACTACGACGTCATCATCGTCGGGGCCGGGTTTACCGGCTTGTCCGCCGCGATCGACCTGGCCAAAGCCGGCAGAAAAGTCCTCGTTCTAGAGCGTGATTCCGTCCCGGGGGGCCTTGCCGGCACCTTCGAATTTCATGATGGTGTAAGAATTGAGAAGTTCTACCATCACTGGTTCAACAACGACGAGTTCGTTCCGAAACTCGTCAACGAGCTTGGGCTGAGTAGCGACATGCTCACCCTGCCCTCGCGCACTGGCATGTACTTCAACGGCAAGCAATGGCGATTGTCCACGCCTTGGGATCTTATTCGATTCAAACCGTTGTCTCTGTTAAGTCGCATTCGCCTCGGCTTGCTTGTCTTTCGCGTACGGCAAATAAAGGATTGGCGATTGATCGAGCATCTAAGCATCCGCGAATGGCTCGAGCCACTGTGCGGGGAAGAAGCTTTCCGCGTAGTCTGGGAGCCCTTGATTCGGGCCAAGTTTTCGATCTACGCCGACGAGGTCAGTGCTGTCTGGTTCTGGAAAAAACTCGCACTACGCGGCAGCACCAGAGACAGCAAGGGCGGAGAGCAACTCGCCTACTTCAAGGGTGGATTCGGCAAGCTCGCCCACGCAATGGAGGACGCGATTCGTCGCCATGGCGGTGAAATCCGCTACGGCGAACGCGTAACCGGCTTGGGGAAAGATGACCAGAAAATTTCGCGACTGACCTCAAGCAACGGCGAGTTCACCGCCGACCACTACCTTTTCACACCGGCATTTCCCGTGATCGCCGACATCTTTCAGGATCATGCAGATACGTCCCAGCTTCAGCGTTGGCGGCGCGTCAACTATCTCGGCAACATGTGCCTGGTGCTCGAACTTGATCGAAGTCTGTCGGACACTTATTGGCTCAACGTCAACGACCCGGGCTTCCCGTTCGTCGGCGTCATCGAGCACACGAATTTTGACTTGCCGGAAAACTACAACCACAAGCGAGTCGTCTACCTTTCACGCTATCTGCCAACCAGCGATCCATTGTGGGGCTGCGCTGACTCCGACTACCTTGAATTCGCGAGCGGACATCTCAAACGCATGTTTCCCGCGTTCGACCCCTCCTGGATCCTGGACTATCGCGTGTGGCGAGCCGAGTATGCCCAGCCAATTACCGAGCGGGGCTACTCCGGATACATGCCCGATCATGAGACAGCATTCGCCAATGCCTCCATCTCAACGATGGCGCATATCTATCCCGAAGATCGCGGAACGAACTATGCAATTCGAGAAGGTCGAATTGCGGCGCAGCGAATCGACCAATGCCTACGCTGAGATCCTTTCGCAATTCACAAACTTTCGCGCCGGATAGAAACTGGAGTTTCTGGCGCTCCTTCACAGTCTGGCTGATGCTTGTCGTAGCCGTAGCGGTCGGATATCAGGATCGTCTGTATTCCACCAGCATCGACTTTGCAGCGCATGGCACCCTTGTCTCAGAGCTCATGTCGAGTTGGTCGCTGCCGGAAGCAGATGCGAGCCTCGCGGAAATGGCGAGCTATCCGCGCGTGGCACATCAAATAGCCTCGATCGCGGGGCACTTTACTGGCTCAGCAATCCAGGGCATGCAGCAGACTGCAATCATCTCCCTGTTCCTGCTATGGAGCATGGTCGGTGTTGGCTTTTCCGGCCTGACGCGAAATCGATTCATCGCTGCAATTGCCACTTTGACGGGAATTATCGCGATCGGGCACTTGCAATTCGGGATTGAGTTCTTCGGTAGTGAATTAATCGCCTCATATTTCTTTGCCCAGTTGGTTGCCCAAGCGCTGGGAATGGCCATCCTTGTCTTCGCGATTCGCAAGGAGTGGACGGCGCCAGACTCCATCTGGCCGATCACGCTGATTGCAATTTGTGTCCCGCTGTTGGCAAGCGTCCATTTACTCGCCGCCTTGGAGTTGCTCGGCACCTTGGCAATTCTGATCTTGTTGCATGGACTGCAATCCGGCCCCAAGAGATGGACAAGAAGAATCCTGACTAGCTCGTCAGTTTTCGTCATCAGTCTGGCGCTACTTGCTGCCAACCCTGACTTCCTCAGCATGGTTCGTATCAGCACAAACAATGGTGGAATTTTACTCCGTCATGTGACCAGCATCCAGGATGCCGTTGTCCTGGCGATCGTAGCTGCTTTTGTGTCCTGCTGCATGCTGTACCAGTGGTGGCGAAAGCGGAGTGAACCTCGCACCTACCTGGAATTACTCCACAAGTATTTTGGTGCGTTCGGGCTCGCAACAGCGGGCTTGTGTCTTACCCAGATAATCGTGTTTCGACTATTCTCCCTGGGTTCCGAGTATGCATGCTTGAAGTACGTGATCGCGCTGCAGTCTCAGCTCGCGATCAGTGCCGCCTTGCTGGCGGCACTATGTATCAGGGAATCGAGCGCAGCGCGCACGCGCTGGCCGACAAGCGCATCAATTGCTGCGAGCTTGTTTGCCGTCGCCACGTGTGCGTGCATCTTCTCTGGCCCCGTTGCCTTCCATACTGAAGCTCTTGTGTCGGCAGAGTTGGAGGCCCGTCAGTTTGAACGCTCGCAATCTGCTCCGGCGGCGGGGAAGTACAACTTCGCGATGGGAATCGATGGGGTTCCGGCGATCGGCAACTATTTCATTTCCCACGGCATTCTGGGGTCGCCCAGCTTCGGTATCTCGATGGATGTGCTTTATGCACGAATTCCGAAATTGTCCGAACAAGTCAATCAGATTCTGACCAGCAAGGGCTCAATACCCTGGGACATTCCAGCATGTCGCCGTGGCAGAGCCGGCGAAATGGTCGTCGTTGATGGCGCCTGCGCTTACGGCAATTTCCATGCTCTCAAATGCAAAGACACGATCGAGTTTTCATCCCAGGGGGCTTTGGACAGAGGCAGCAGTGGCTTCTCTATTCCCTCCCCGGAGGGTCGCTGGAGCGAGGGACCAGAAGCAACATTGACTTGTGAGCAAGGCAACCCGGCGTCAGCGGTTGCCTACTTTTATACCGCGGGTCTCGTAACGGATTCGCATACGCAACGCATGGCCATCTCAGTCAACGATACCCCCTCACAAACAATCGAGTACACCACGCAAACTCCCGCGCACACGATTGCGATCCCATTGCCTGCAGACAATTCGTCCCAACTCACCTTTCGGTTCGCTTTTCCCGATGCGATCAGCCCAGCCGAACTTGGCATGAGTACCGATGATAGGAAACTCGCCGTATTCATGTATAGACTGCGATTCGAATAGGGTGAGCCGGTGAATCAACCAAGGGGAGATCACTCTTCCCTGCTACGAGAGTGCCGATTCAAGCTCGTTTCTCAGATCGGCGAGATCTTCAGTACCCACCGACAGGCGGATCAAGCCATCGGAAATCCCGAGCCGCTTGCGATTAGCAAGCGGTACCGAGGCATGGGTCATGATTGCCGGATGCTCAATCAGACTTTCCACGCCGCCGAGCGACTCGGCCAGCGCGAACAGCTTGCAACGTTCGAGCATGCGGCGGGACTTGCGTAACCCACCCTTCACTTCGATTGAAATGATGCCGCCGAAGCCATCCATCTGACGTTTGGCCAAGGCATGTTGCGGATGTGATTTCAGGCCGGGATAGATCACGCGATTGATGGCGGGATGCTTTTCCAGCCACTTCGCGATTTCCATCGCACTTTCGCAATGCGCGCGCATGCGCAAGTGCAGGGTTTTCAGGCCACGCATGGCAAGGAAGGAATCAAACGGTCCGGCAACCGCGCCGACCGAATTCTGCAGGAAGGCCATCTGCTCGGCGAGCTCGGCATTGTCGCCCGCAACAACGATACCGCCAACCATGTCCGAATGCCCATTGAGGTATTTGGTCGCCGAATGCAGGACGAGATCCGCGCCAAACTCCAGTGGACGCTGCAACATCGGCGAGCAGAATGTGTTGTCTACGACGAGGATCAGGCCATGCTTGCGCGCGAACGCACCGAGTTTGGCGAGATCGACGAGCTTGAGCATTGGATTGGTCGGCGTTTCCGCCCAGATCATGCGCGTATTGGGTTTCAGCGCAGCTTTTACCGACTTCATGTCGTTGAGATCGACGAAGCTGAAATCGAGTCCGGCGGAGCGTTTGCGCACTCGCTCGAACAATCGATAGGTGCCGCCATAGAGATCGTCCATCGCGATCACATGACTACCTGAATCAAGCAAATCGAGAACGGTGCTCGCGGCGGCCAATCCGGAAGCAAACGCATAGCCCTGACTGCCGCCCTCGAGATCAGCCACGCAACGCTCGTAGGCCATCCGTGTTGGATTTTGCGAACGCGAATACTCGTAGCCCTGATGCACACCGGGACTTTTTTGCACATAGGTCGAGGTCGCATAGATCGGCACCATGATCGCGCCGGTCGATGGATCCGGGCTTTGGCCGGCATGGATGGCGCGCGTGCCGAGGCCGTGGGCGAGAGCTGCTTTCTTCATGATGCCGAGATCCTGAAAGGTAATCCGCCTAGTCTATCTCGAATGTCCGAAGTTAGCCGTAGGGGAGCGCCTTTGGAACGGGCATTCGCTTTGGCGTTAGCCCTTTCAGCCCAATTTGCTTACGCCATACCAACCCCTTGGCCTTGCCCGAGAAACTATCAAGGCGTCTCGAAGCCATTGAGGAAAACCCGATCCTCGATATAGACACCACTATTGATCGCGTCGCGACGAAACATTGGCCATTGGAGATTCGCAGGGCTCGCATTGCTGCCGGAAAACGTCCAAGCGTAAACGGTTACGTAATCTCCGGAATGGCCAGGCACGGAAGCATTGGTTCCTGCAGCAACGAGCTCGATGGTGCCGTTGCCGTCGATATCCCCCGCAGCCGGAGAGTTGAAAAATCCGTAGCTATTACTTGAGAGAGAGAGCTTGTCGGTAGGGACAGGACAACTGGTTGAAGCACTCAGTTGCTCACCCGTGCTACTCCAGACAACGAACTCGTTACCGGATGGAAGGATAACTTCCGGATTGGAATCGCCCACCAGATTGGCAACTACCGGCGATGCCTGCGTTCCGTAGTGAAACGTACCACCAACGCAATCTGCAGGAATATTTGGCAGCACCGGCCAGCCTGGTAGCTCCGTACCATCAGGCTTGAACGCATGCACCATTCCCGTCACGTCATCGTTCTGCATGGTGTTGATGAACGAAATCAACCCACTGGTACCAGCCATTTTTGCCAATGCAGGGGAAGCTGTGCGGGAAGATTGCAACGGCGTCGGGCGCGGCCAGGATGGGAGATTCGTACCATTGGCTCGAATGCCATGAACGACCTTGGTCACTGGATGTGTCACTGCACAAATCGATAGATCCCAGCATCGACCACTGCCAACAATGGTCGCCAGGACTCCATCTCCGAGAATGTCGCCTATGGCGGGCGACGAGTAGACCACCTCATCGAACAATCGCGGATATCCGGTGAGCTCACCGACTCCATTGCCATGCATCGCGCGGAGCATGCCTCCATCGGGAAGCGTAATCCCGGGCAACTGATGAAAGTTGCTGTCGGCACCGACCACGATATCAAGCGTGCCATCCCGATCAAGATCGACGATCGATGGCGATGACCAGATCGTGTCGACGACATACTCCGATACACCTTTTTCCCACCAGACGCTGCAGTTGTCGCGTAGGACCCGGAATTTGAAGTCGAAGCTGGCGACGGCGATTTGCATTTTGTTCGGTGTACTTGCATCCAGCCGCCCAACGGCAGGCGAACTGTACATACCTTGCGGATGCGCAGGGTTCAATGAGGTGAACGAGCACTTCAATTGACCGGTATTGCTGATGACGTAAATTCCACCACCATTGGAACTAGGCGAGCCCGCGCCGACCACAATATCCAAAAGGCCGTCGCCATCAATGTCGGCCACTGCAGCCTTGCTCTGGACCGCAACAGTCCCCGTTCGATACGACCACATGAGTGTCCCATTGGAACGAACTGCAACGACCCGACCGCCCTCAGTGCCGAACACGATTTCTGGACTACCGTCACCGTTCAAATCAACGATGGTTGGGCTAGAAGGACCGACCCTGTCGTTGCCCAACTCCGTCAGCGAGGACGGGAAACCTTCTTGGCATGGTGGATTGTTGGAAATACCCGGATTACTCCGGGTAGGACAAACGAGCGTGACGGCAGCGACAGCTTGGCCGGCAAGCAACAATCCAGAAAATGTGGCAACTATCGAAAGGAAGTGCATGAGTGCCTCCTCAATTACAATGCAATGTCACCGGATTTTCGGGATGCGAGCAGCTCGCGTTTTGTGAGCGACTCCGACGTCAGCATGTCAGACTGAAACTAGTCATGGTACGAACGACTTGCTTTGAAAGTCCGCCCGCAAAACAATCTGTTTGCCATCCTAAAGCAACATGGTGGCGTGCGGGAGCCATCTTCGTGCGTCGACAATCAGATCATGGCGCGATTGTCCATGAAGCTTTCTGGGCTGCTCTCACTTCGTTCCGTCAACGGGTTTCGCTACAGGTCATTCTTGCTTCTGGATAGCTCCGGTACAACCAGCGTGGAAGTCCGTCAGCGGCCGGCCGCGAGTTTGTCCAACGCGTGAAAAGATACTGGCCGAGATCATGTTCCCGATTCTGGATTTGCCCAAACAGCGTGTTCAAACCGCTTGAGCTGGCTTGTTCGAGCGGAAGGTCCGCATGAACGTTCCCGGTAAAACTGACGTCCGCATCGAACCCACAGTGATTCATGAGCAAATGGAGTTCATGGCGGGTGTATTCGCGGTTGTGTCTTCCATACGGCCCGTACGCCGAAAACGGATCGTACATGTTACGCCCTTCAAGAAATGCAGCCACATTTTCAAGTCTGGCGGCGTTTGGAGTCGTCAGAATCATGGTCGCGCCAGGCTTCAATACTCGCTTGAGTTCAAGCACGGCGCGTAGCGGATCATGAGTCATGTGCTCAAGCACTTCACAGAACACGATGTACTTGAATGCAGCATCCTCATAGGGAAGTGCCGATTCCTCGATATTGATGTTGCAGAAGTCGAACTCGACCGCATCTGGAACACCATCGAACCCCGTGAAGGCGACGGATTGGCGGCCGCTGGTTGCACCTGGTCCGAAATAGTTGACCAAGGTCAACTCAAGCGCCGGCCTGAAGCGCCGCATCAAGAGCGTGTTGAAGTATGGATTTGCACCAATTTCGAGCAGGGGTCCGGATGCCTCCTCGGGAAGCATTGCCAATGTGTAAAGGAAACGCTCGAGATCCGCCGACGCGTATCCAAAAAGCTCACCTTTGGCACTGTTGTCGATTGAGACTGCAGTCAATGCGTCGTGAATCTGCTGCTTGGAGAAACCCTGCGGAAGCGGCAAGGGTGGCTGGTACTTCCTGGGGTCGATCAGTTGCCCACGGGTAGCTAATCGAAGTCGGCGAAGTACCCTGTTGAAGAGGCTCATTGGACTTCCACTTGCAGTGGTCTTCATTGAACTCGCCGACGCAAATAGTTGAGTAGATCGATACGGGTAATCAGACCGAGGAATTTCTCGCCGTCCATCACAATCGCGACATGACCGGCGTCAAACAACGGCAGCAGACTTTCAATCGGTGATTTCACCTCGAGCTTGTCGAGGCGACTGACCATCGCGGTCGATACGGGATCGCGAAATCTGGTCTCGTCCGCGTAGACATGCATGAGCACATCGGATTCATCGAGGATGCCGACGATGGCGTCGCCTTCCATGACCGGAAGTTGAGAAACGTCGTAAAGCTTCATGCGGTTGTAGGCGGTGACGAGCAGATCCTTCGGCGCGACGACGACGGTATCGCGCATCGAGTAGGGGCGCAGGATCAGGTCGCGTAGATCGCCGTGGGTTTCGCGTTCGAGGAAGCCGTTGTCGAGCATCCAGTAATCGTTGTACATCTTCGACAGATACTTGTTGCCGGTATCGCAGACGAATACGACCACACGCTTGGGTTCGACCTGCTCTCTGCAATACTTCAACGCGGCGGCGACCAGGGTGCCGGTGGATGATCCGCCGAGGATGCCCTCTTTCTCGAGCAGTTCGCGGGCAGTCAGGAAGCTTGTCTTGTCGCTGATTGCATAGGCTTTCCCGACCCTCGAGAAATCGCTGATGCTTGGCAGGAAATCCTCACCGATGCCTTCGACCATCCAGCTAGCCGACTTGTCCGAGAGCACACCGTCGTTGATGTATTCGGCGAGGATCGAGCCGACCGGATCGGCGAGTACGAACTCGGTATCGGGCGAGTGTTCGGCAAAATACTGAGAGAGGCCGGTCATCGTGCCGGATGAGCCGCAGCCAAACACGATCGCGTCGACCTTGCCGTCCATCTGCTCAAGGATCTCGGGACCGGTGGTCAGCTTGTGCGCGAGCGGATTGTCCGGGTTGCCGAACTGGTTGATGAAATAGGCGCCGGAAGTTTCATCGGCAATGCGCGCGGCGAGATCCTGGTAGTACTCCGGATGGCCTTTTGCCACATCGGAGCGGGTCAAGATGACTTCGGCACCCATCGCCTTGAGATTGAAGATCTTCTCGCGGCTCATCTTGTCTGGAACCACAAGGATCAGGCGGTAGCCTTTCTGCTGGGCGACCAGGGCGAGGCCGATGCCTGTGTTTCCAGCGGTGCCTTCGACCAGGGTATCGCCGGGCTTGATGTGGCCCTTGCGCTCGGCCGCCTCGATCATGCTAAGGCCGATACGGTCCTTGATCGAGCCGCCAGGGTTGTTGCATTCGAGCTTGAGGAACAGCTCGCAGCTTCCGGTATCGAGGCGCTGGGCCTGGATCATCGGCGTGTTGCCGATCAGTTCGAGGACACTTTGATGAATCGGCATGCGGACTCCGCGCGGCGTTCAGGGGATCGCGGGATGATAACTCAGGGTCGAAACCCATGGTTCCGCATCGCGACAGGAGTTGCCTGAAATGGTAAAGCGATCTGCACTTGCAGGAGCCCGTTTACCGGCGAGATTTTCGGTGTCTTGTTGGAATGCTCGCCCCTGAAGGGGCTACTGCACGTCTACGGACAAACGCGCCGCTGCGCCGAGGGCAACCAACGGAAGTCCATTGGTCAGGACATTCAGCGGCGCGTGAATTGAACCGGTTCAGTGCGTGGGGGATTCGTGCAGATTGGCCCACATGAAGGTGAGCTTGTCCTTGGCGAGAAGCTTTTCCTTCTTCATGGTGTGCAAGGTGACAACATCCATCGGCAATACGCCAAGTTCGGCGTCGCGAACCTTGCTGTCGAGTTCTCTGTGCTTGTGATAAAGCTGGCGGAACTCGGTGTTGTCATGCATCAAGGATTCCAGATCTTCTCGCTGAGCTTGTTCGAACATCAGGCTACCTCCGTTGCTTCGAAAATGCAGACACCATGACGCGACACCGAAGGGCGTCGCGTCATGGGTTTGCGGGGACGATGGAACAGAAACGCGATGGCCTGAACCGTTGAGAGCAGCTCTCGGATCGCAATCGGGCTGCGACACGGGCGTGCGCCACTGCCAGGCACCCGACCGTGCGTATCGACCGGCTGGGGTCGATGGCGCTGGATGAACGGTCTTCTGTGCTGAACTCATGGGCTAGGCATTTATCCCATACGGGTTTCGGAGAAACACCGGGTCGCATGGGATTTAGAAATTACTCCTTTGACCTCCCCTTGGCAACCGCTTTCCGGACCAATCGCGATTGAAAAGAAATCGTTAAATCATTGTTTTTCAAGAAGAATAATATCTACCCGCCGATTTTGAGCGCGACCTTGCGCGCTCTCGTTCGAAGCGACGGGCTGCTCCGAGCCCACGCCAATGGCAGTGATCCTCGACGCGTCGATACCTGCCGCTTGGAGTGCGTCGAGGACAGCATAGGCGCGCTTTTGCGAGAGGACCTGATTGACGTCTGCGCTACCGGTCGAATCGGTATGCCCTTCAATGCGGATCTGTTTGCCCGGATCCCTGCGCACGAATTCAACCACCTTGGCCAATGATGCGCTGGCGTCCGCACGCAGATCCGCTTGACCCGGCGCGAACGCAAGATCATCCAGGGTCATCTGCATTCCTTTCGCCCCACGCGTCGCGCTCATTGGGTTGAGGCGCAAGCGCAGCGCGTCGGCAGCCGCACCGGACAGCTCGGCTTCTCGTCGCGCCAGGGCTGTCTCACGCGCCTGGGCGTCGGCCAGTCGCTGTGCCTGGTCGGCCTCTTCGCGGACCGCGGCGGTCTCCTCTTCGCCCAGAATCCTGGCTTCCTCGGCTTGACGTTGCGCTTCCTCGGCGCGAATCTGGTTGAGCAATCGTTGCTGATCAAGTTCTCGACGCGCTTGTTCGGCTTCATGCCGCGCGGCTGCCAATTGCAGGCGGTTGTGCTCGCGCTGCAGCTCGGCGTCCTGTTTCTCGAAATCGTGCAACTGGGCGGTCGCCCACGCGATGTCGACGCGTCGTTCCGCCATGTACAACAAGTGATCGCGTTTCCTGCCTTTGCCATTCTCGCTCAAGGCCAGCAACGCGGCCTGGGCACGAGCAATCTCGCTGGCGGCGTAGCTGCCGAGCTTGGCATCGGTTTCGAGCTGGCTCAGGCTCCGGCTCAGGCGCTCATGGTCGACGTCGATGCGGGCGGCCTCGACGCGAACTGCCGTCCCTGCCACGCAAACGAACGAGCAGAGCAACAAGGCAAGACGGTTCATCGGTCACCTCCCGGATCTCGTGCAGAGGCATCGAGCATGCGCTGGATATCAGCATTCTTCTGGCGCACGCGATCAACGGATTCGCGCAGCTTGCCAAGCCTTGCCTTGATCGCAGCCAGCTCGCTGTTGGCTTCCGACTCCTCGGCAAGGCTGGTGGCGAGGGCATAATTCCGATCCTGCAAAGCCACTTGCGCCTGCTCGAGGCGCTCTTCAGCGAAACGAAGCTCGAGAGGCGCAAACGTGGCCGCGCCCGAGCTTCGTGCGCTGGCCAGGTTCAGTTGGGCATTGCCGAGCACATCGGACGGCGGCCGGGTTGGACCACAGGCAGCCAGCAGCACCGCCGACAAAACGAGTATTGAAGCATGGATTTTCATACCACTTGGTGTCATAACTGTGCTCTGCGCCAAGGCGATTCCCTATTGTGGGAATGCGGCGGACTATTCGCAATGCCGCTGGCTTTTTGCATGCCAGGGTTCATAGGGGTTTGATCAGATGGATATTGGATATTTCCTCAAGCTGATGACCGAGAAAGGCGCGTCGGACATGTTCCTGACGACGGGTGCCCCGGTCAACATCAAGGTCGAGGGCAAGCTCTATCCACTGGGCAACACCGGCCTCCCCGCTGGCATGGTCAAGAAAATCGCCTACTCCCTGATGGATGAAGGCCAGGTTCCCCAGTTCGAGAGGAATCTTGAGTTGAACATGGCCATCGCGGTCAAGGACGCCGGTCGCTTTCGCATCAACGTGTTCAAGCAACGTGGCGAAGTCGGCATGGTCATCCGTGCGATCAAGAGCGAGATTCCTACCATCGAGCAATTGCGCCTGCCGCAATTGTTCAAGGAATTAATCATGGAACCGCGCGGGCTGATCCTCGTGGTTGGCGCAACCGGTTCCGGCAAGTCGACCACGCTGGCGGCGATGATCGATCAACGCAACATGCATACCTCTGGCCATATCCTCACGATCGAGGATCCGATTGAGTATCTCTATCGGCACAAGAAATCCGTGGTCAATCAGCGTGAAGTCGGTCTTGATACGCATAGCTATCACCAGGCGCTCAAGAACGCAATGCGCGAAGCGCCGGATGTCATTCTTATCGGCGAAATTCGAGATGCCGAGACCATGGAGGCGGCGATCTCGTTCTCGGAAACCGGGCATCTGTGTCTGGCCACCCTGCACTCGAACAACGCCGACCAGACCCTTGAGCGCATCCTCAACTTCTTCCCTGAATCCGCGCACCGCAACATTCTCATGAACCTTGCTCTGAACCTGCGCGCGGTTATTTCGCAGCGCCTTGTGATGGGCAAGGATGGGCGTCGCATGCCAGCCGTCGAGGTGCTGCTGAATACTCCGTTGATTCGCGACATGATCCGTCGCGGCCAGATCCATGAAATGAAGGAAGCCATGGATCGCAGCTTGCAGGAAGGCATGCAGACCTTCGACCAGGCGCTCTACGCCCTGTACAAGGAAGGTCGCATCGAGCTGGAAGAAGCCCTTGCCAAGGCCGACTCCCGTGACGGCCTCGCCCTCAAGATTCGCCTCGCGGAAGGCGGCGAAACGCCGATGGACGAGGGCTTCGAGGATTCGCATTTTTGAGCAGATGCAACCCTAGGTTCATGAGCCGAGCGAGAAACATCCCAGCTCCGTAGGAGCCCTCCAGGGGCGAGCCATTCCGCAGATCAATCCGAAAAATGCTCGCTCGTTGGCGAGTTCCTGTCCATGCCAAAACCCGATCGAATCCGAATTGTGCGCAAGCGCAATTGGATGCCGTGTCACGGACGGGACGTTGACGTGGAGGTGATGAGACAATGCAGGCCTCCTACCGCATCAGGGTTGGCTCCCAATGATTCATCATCTTCGCAACGTGCTCGAGCCTGGTGAATTGGCCAGGCTTCGGGAAATCGCGAAAACCTCGCACTTTGTCGATGGCCGCATCAGCAACCAGCATTTTTCGCTGAAGAACAACCAGCAGATTCCGCAGACGGATCCGGCCTGCGTTGAGCCCGGCACGATTATCCGAGACGCGCTGTTTCGACATCCGGATATGCGCGTGGCTGCATTTCCCAAGATCATGGCCAATCCGACCATCTCCCGGTACGAACCCGGCATGAGCTATGGATGGCACCTGGACGAGGCACTTTTCGCCTCGAAACCTGCGATGCGCTCGGATATCTCGTGCACGGTTTTTCTGAGCGATCCCGAGGATTACGAGGGTGGCGAATTGATGATCTCGCAGGGCCAGCACGCCTTGCCGATCAAACTGGCTGCCGGCGACGCCGTGTTGTATCCATCAACCACTATCCATCAGGTCGCACCTATCACGCGTGGAGTACGCTTGGTCGGCATCACATGGCTGCAAAGCTATATTCCGGATGTCCATCAGCGCGAAATACTGCAACAGGTAGAGGAAGCGCGGGCGATCGAAATGTCGCGGGGTGACAAAGCCGAAATGCGCATGCTGTTGTTGCTCGGCGCGGTCGGCAACAACCTGTTCCGCAAATGGTCGGACGCCTGAGCGGACCGCACTCAACGCAAATGCGGCTCCACATCGTGTAGCGCTGGATTGCGATGGATCTGTTGTTCGGCCCAATGCATTCCCTCGGCAATCTGAGCTGAGAACTTGCGGCGCGACAAATTCAGATCATGATCGCGATCTGCTGGCGAATAGGCGTGATCGGGGCTCTTTGAATAGGTCTTCATGACCTCGGAGTCGAGCAATGGCGCATTGTCGCCAAGCTTCGGCGGCAGGCTCAAATGTCTGGCGATAGCCGCCGTGTGCTGTTCGGGGCCCGAAAGCAGACTCTCGAAGTTCGAGCGCATGATCTGCTCGGTCGCGCTGAATCGCGACTCGATCTGCTGAAATCTGGACAGCTCCGCCAACCAGCCCATCGCGAGGATTTCCGCGTGATTCATCTGGTGCAGGCGCAGTTGGTCATCACCGAGACGCGAATGAAGATACTGCAATCGCGCAGGCGCGCCGTGCAGCGCATCAACGCCTCCGCCCGAGCCTTTCAACATCGTCGCCAGATAGCTCTCAAGCGGAACATGGAGGAGCACGGCGCGAGCGTTGCCGGGCATCGAAAGCAATGGTTCGATCAAGTTGTTGCAGTTGCTCGTTGCCTTGATGAGGACGCGTTGGTCAGACGAGAACGGTCTGCCGAGTAGCCGGGTAACCGACAGCAGAAGATCGCTCCAATCATTCGGCGACAGGCGGCCCAATGGCGTCTCTAGTTCGCGCCGTGTCGTGGCAAGAGTACGCAGCACCATCGGTTCGCGCAGAGCCAGCACATTGCCGAACTGCTCAAGCAACCGGCTCAGCAAGGTCGAGCCACAGTGGCCTATGTGGAAAATAAAAGCCGGCATGGGCGTAGCAGCGACCGCCCGTGCAACGTTCAGAAACGATTCCACGGGCAACCAGAACCCGTCGCGCCCCTGCGTGCCGAGCCTCTCATCCAGGAACGACGCTGCTTGAATCTGATCCTGCGTTAGCCGAAGGAGAAGCGTACGACGCTGGACCGTATCGAGCTGATAGGGGAACGCGCCTGCATCATTCGCAATCGCGCTGATTGTTCGGGAGTCGATCGATGAGTTCATCGTACGAGAGTCTGACAGAGCCTGGCGCCAGGGACTATTGATCGGGCCGTGAATAATACGACTCTGCCTTGTGAAGACTTCCGTTTACGGCAGCCGTTCGCCCCGAGCCTGTTCCAGAGCGATTCCGACTAGTTGAACCCGTCCGGCAACTTCCAGACATGGATTCCATCGACAAGCTCAGGACAGCCGTATCGCACCACGAACGGCGGTTGACGAAACCTTTCTCCGAGTTCTGTTGCTCGCTGATGAAGCGGGACCGTGGTCATTTACAAGCCGATCAGTCGCGATCCGATTTCAGGGCCAGGTCGTGGGTTCTTTCAAACAGAAGATAAGTCGAAATGATGTACTTGGCGTTTGAGACTGGCGGCAAGCCGGCGTGCTGGTACATCCAGTAGGGCGGAAACATCAACAAACGTCCACAGCGCGCCTGCACATTGAAGTCGAGATCAGTGAATCGCGTCTCGCCACCTTCAGCGACGTCGTTCAAGTACCAGAGAAAAACCATATAGCGATCGGATTTTTCGTAGATCGCATCGAAATGCGGCTGGAACCCCTCGTCCTGATCGGCCTCATAGCGCTTGAAGCCAAGGTCGGCCATTCGGATCGAGGGTGGAATCGGCAAGCCCAAGCCGACATCCTCGTTGTAGCGAGCCAGATACTGATCCATCTGGCTAATGAAGAAACCCTTCATCGCCTCATCGGCGTACTGGCTTAAATTGATTTCCGTCCACTTGCTGTTCTCGAGTCCGGAGCGCACACCGCGACCATTCGATACGTGAGCGTGGCTCATCTTTTCGAAGCCGTCGATCAGACCTTGGCAGAACTCGGCCGGCAAGGCGGCGTCGTACCAACGTATGTAGTGGCTCAGCGTACTCAAGGGCAGAGCTGCCATCTGATTGGACTCAGGCGTCATAGCCCCAATGCTCCAGGACGGGTTTGAGGGTAGGCAGTATCGGCTGCAGATATTCCCCATAGTCTTTCCAACGCCCTTCGGAATCAGTATTGAGCCCTTCAACCACTTGCGAATAGCTCGGTGTACCGATGAACCCGCGGGCTTCGGCCGCCTTGTTGAAATCGTGCATCGCGGAGACATCATCCAGACCGAGGAAATCGCCGATCCGGCGTAGCTGTGTATCCGGATCCGAGATCAGGTCTTCATAGCGGCAATAGTGGATAGCGGAGGGCAAGTGCCTTGAATCGCTGATCCAGCGTTCGGTCAATCGGACGTAAAGATCCGCGAGCCGCTGCAGGCTCGAGCACTCCGCGGCCAGACCCGGATCGCGGAAATTCTGCATGTAGCTGCTTAATAGCGAGTCGCATGGATGGCGTTGGCAGAAGATCAGCGGCGCCTCGGGGAAAACAAACCGGATCAGCGGCAAGGCCAGGAAATTGAGTGGATGCTTGTCGACCAGGCGTACGCCAGCACCGAGTTCGACGGTATTGGCCGCTTCCTTGAAATAGACCTCACGCAGTTCCTTGCGATCGGCATCGTCGAGCGTCGCCAGACCTTCTGGATAAGTCACCCCGCGCTGGGCAAGGTGGGCAAGCATGCGTTGCACCATCGGCTGTTCGTCGGTCGATGCGAACGCCTTGTGTGCGGCGAGCATCTGTTCGAGCAAGGTCGTACCGGACCGCGGAAAGCCAACGACGAATACCGGCGATTGGCTATCGATGCCGGCTGCACCGGTATTCCACGCAACGGGGCCAGAAAGCCCGTTTTCAGCCGCGAGCAGTGCCAGCAAGCCGGTTTCCGGAAGACGCTGCTGCGCATTGCTCGAAGTCTCGAAACCGCCGTGCGCCATGCGCAGTGCATCCATCGCCGCGGCAGGATCACCCAATTTGTCGCAGGCGTGTGCCAGACCAAAGCTCATTGGGCGACGATAGCGTGCTGGAAGATCCAGGGCGAGTGCTTCGGTATAGCGCTGGCGCGCAGCGGAATAATCCTTCGATCGAGCAGCGATGATCGCCAATGCTTGGAGGATTTCCATTCGTGACTGGCGATCGGCGATTTTTTCCGGCTCGGTCATTTGTCGGGTCAATTCGCGGGCTTCTTCGATCCGGTTGGTTCGCTCCAGGCTGAGCGCCCGTCGCGCAAGCGCCCGCGTGCGCAAGTTCGCATCCTGAAATTCACCAGAGAGGATGGTGTGGCCTCCTGCGCTATCGCCCAACTGGATCAACAACCAGCCGAGTTCGAGCCTGGTTTCCTCCGAAGTCGCGGGCCAGGATTGCCAGTCATGGATCAGCATCCGGGCTGTTTCGTCATCGGAACTGGCCTGACAAGCGACTGCTGCCCAGATACGCATGCCGTGCTCGGAGCCCGGCAAGGTACAGGCTTTACACAGATGCTCGCGCGCCGCGCCGAAGTTGCCCAGATTGAGTTGCAGCAAACCCAGATTGGCGAGCAGACGCGGGCTTTGCGGATTCAGCTGCAACGCGCTTGCATAGGATTCGCCGGCATGATCCAGATCGCCAAGCAGGCGCTGAACATTGCCGAGATTGTTCCAGTGCTGCCATCGATCCGGATGCTCCGCCGTCAGATCGATCAGTAAAGTTTTTGCCACCGCGAGGTCTCCACCGTTCTGCTCGGCAACGGCGCGCAAGGAGCGAACGCCTTCGTCGCGCGGAAACGACTCCGCGAGCGTGCGTGACAACCGTAGCGCTTCAGCATGTCGGCCGCTGTTGATGGCTTCAAGGATGTTGTTGACTTGTTCCTGCATCTATTTTCCTGAATGTTTTCTTGTTCTACCGAATGTTTCCGGCCAACGACCATCGGATGAACACGCCTCGTGGCATCTCATTTATCAGCGCGTAATCCCGGCAATATCAGGCAGACCGTCAACGATGGAGGTCCGTGCGCCGATCACGCCTCGTAGCCCCATCGATCCATCGCCGGTTTCAAAACCGGCAAAACCGGCTCCAGATGTTCTCGATAGCGATGCCAGCGGCCCACCGCCTTCTTGTTCAGCGGCTGCACGACCTGCGAGTAACTCGGCGTACTGATGAAGCCTTTTGCAATGGCGTGCTCGCGGTAGCCGTGCATCGCACCCGGATCGTCGAGCTTCAAGTGTTCGGCTATTCGCTTTACCTGAACCTCCATGTCGTCAACCAGGTCCTCATAGCGCAGATCCAGGATGGCCGCATCGAACAGTTTCGCATGCGCCACCCAGAACTTCATCGCATCCGAGTAGCCGCGCGCCAATCGTTCGAACGATGAACACAGAATCTGATAGGCCGGAGCGTGGAAGCACTGCATGTAGTTGCTGAGCAGGACATCACAGGGATGCCGCAGCGCCAGGATGATGCGCGCGTTCGGAAAGAGGCGATGAATCAATGGCAGGCGCAGGATGTTCAGAGGATTCTTGTCGACCAGACGCTCACCCGGCTCGAGCTTCACCACGCTTTCAACACATTGCCAGTACACACGCCGCAATTCGTCTAATGCAGAAGCATCTAGCTTGTCGAGATCATCCGGATAATTGAGGTCACCCATCGATTGCATCCGGGTGATAACGTTCTGCAGGAACGCGCGCTCATCCATCGAGCGAACACCTGGATGCGCTTCGATCATCTGCTCAAGCAGCGTGGTACCGGATCGCGGAAAGCCGACGATGAAGATCGGCGATCCTGAAATATCCGGCGCATTCGGATCTGCCTGCCATTTTCTGTATGACGCTTCGGTGACCGGAAACTCGACGATATTCAGCGGATTCGAATCGGGCTCGAGCATCTTCGGCATCAGCCGACCGGCGTGGCTGACCTGGACCCGATGCCCGCTGCGCAGCGTCTCCATCGCCATTGTCGTATCGCCATTACTGTCGTAGGCCTTCGCCAGCGAAAACAGCGACGGTGCACTGTTGATGCTTTCGACCTGGCGACCAAGTGCGCTGACGTAAAGTGGAATGGCGTCTTCGAAACGACCACGTCGTAAAGCAAGAGTCGCTCGAAGTACTTGCTCCTCCGTTCGATCGATATCCGAGAACACGGCGCCCGAAAGCAGCGATTCCGCTTCATCCAGACGGTTTACGCGCTCCATCAGTGCAGCGAGTCGCAAGGTAGCGATACTTACGGCGTCAGGATGGTGGAGCAATCCTCGCAGTCGTCGCTCGGCCTCGTCCAGACGATCGATCTCTATCAGATTCGCACCGAGCTCAGCCTCCAGCGTGGTTCCAAGGAATGGCCAGTTTTCACAGCCCTCCAGCAGCTTTTCTGCGGATTCCGTGTCGGCGCATTTCACGCACGCCGGTGCGCCGTAAATGCGTGGTTCGGGCAGATCGGGGTCGATCCGCCATGCCTTGAGCATCAACTCCCTGGTCTCGACTGCATCACCGCGTTGCCAGCGCAACGAACCAAGATCGGCAAGCGCACCCGCATCGCGTGGCGAAAGGTAAAGACCATGACGGTAGGCCGCTTCCGCGCCATCAAGATCAGTCGTCTCACGCAGAGCCGAGCCGAGATTGAAATGATGGGTTGGCTCCAGGGGTTCGCGTTCGATCAAATCGCGATACACCGCAGCCGCTTCGAGCGGACGCTTGAGCATGGCCAGTGAGACACCGAGGAGGACTCGGGCAAATGAGTCCTCGGGATGCGCTGCGATGCGCTCGTTGGCGAGCTGTTCGGCGCGAGCCAAATCCCTGGATTGAAGCGCTGCGCTGATGGATTCAATTGTAGGAGGAATAGCGATCTTGGTCACAGGAAAAGCCTGAAATGATTTGTAGATTGGGGCGTTGTCTGCCAGTTATCGCCGCATGCCTTCAATCAAGGAAGCATGTTGTCGCTCTTGCCCGACAATCTCGACACTCTATCGTGTCTGACCATTCTGCCGGCACTCCAGGGGCTCGAGTGAAAACCGATCAGATGCAGTGAAACGAGCAACTGATCGACAGCAGTCCTGAGACTGCCTTCGGACCCTCTTCCAAGCTGATAGCAAATCGCCTTGATTCAAGGCATCGCGAGGAGCAAAAAAAAACCGCGCGGCTTGCGCCGCGCGGTTCAATTGGAACGTTTACGTCAGATCAGAACTTGACGGTTGCACGTGCCCAGAAGTAGCGGCCAATCGTGTCGTAGGTACGGACGTCGGTATTGGCGTTGACCACGTTGTTCTGGTAATACAGCGGCGGCTGCTTGTCGAACGCATTGTCGACACCGATCTGGAACTGCGTATTGATCGGCTCGGCCGTGTAGCCGAACTGGAAGTTGTGGTAAGCAACACCACCGATCGGCAGATCATCACCATTACCACCATCAGCATTGGTTACGCGAGTGTTGCCAACCCAGCGCACGCGCCAAGCGGCTTCAAACGGACCCATGCTCCAGTCGAGGTTTCCGACGCCGCGAATGCGCGGGAAGTTACCGAACTGGTTCGAGAAGGTGCCGGCAACCGACGTACGCTGGTCAACGACCTGGTTGTCGTATTCCTTGATGTAGGTTGCGTTCAAGCCAAGAGCGAAGCGACCGACGTTGCGTCCGAAAGCGTCAAACTCGGGCAAACGATAGTTGATGCCGAGATCGAAGCCAGACGTATCCAGGCGACCCAGATTCACGGTCGGCTCCTGGATGAAGTCGACGTTGCCGTTCGGCAGACGATTGATGAACGGACAGAACTGGCTGTTCGGGTTGCTGTAGCAGAGATCGACAACAGTCTGCGCCGAGATTCCCTGGATCGTATCTTTCAGATAGATGCGGTAGTAATCAGCATTGATCGAGAAGCCGTCGAGGAAGCCCGGGCTATAGACCACGCCGAAATCGAAGCTCTTGCCGCTTTCCGGCTTGAGCGTGAATCCAGCAGCCACTGCACCCGAAACGATACCGCTGACCTGGCTGTTCGGCTCGGCCGGAATACCCGTGACCGGATCGATAGCTGTTGCACCGGTGGACGGTCCGCAAGCATTGATACCTTGCGCTTGACCCGGCAGGTAACCCTGGCAAGGATCGTTCAAGGTCGGGGCATCGCTGCCTGCGCCAGCGAACAGTTCACTGATGCCCGGTGCGCGGAATACTTCCGACACGGTGCCGCGCAACAGCAGATCCTCGATCGGACGCCATTCGATGGCAATCTTCGAGTTGGTCGTGTTACCGGCCAGGTTGAACTTCGAGTAACGCGTTCCGAGGCTGAGGTTCACGCTATGCGCGAACGGCAGGTCCTTGAGGACCGGAATGAATGCCTCGGCGTACGCTTCCTTGGTTTCCAGGTTACCCGAGAGCTGCGAGGTACACGCGGTACCAAGATCGCAGGTGCCGGTAGCCGGGTTCAGGATGATCGTCGAATCGGCGAGGAAGTTCGAATAGTCCTTGCGGTAAAGCACACCGACCGCGAGGCTGGCCGGTCCGGCCGGCAGATCGAACACTTCACCATTGACGTTGGCCGTCGCTTCACGCGAGGTCGCCAGGAAGTTCGTGAACGGGTTGGAGCCAGCAGCGCGCAACAAGCCAACCGAAGTCGGATCATCCTGCACGAAGAGGTTCAGCGGTACGCAACCGGCGATTGCCGTGGCCGCATTGCCTGCTGTTCTTACGCAGGTCGGAACGCCACCAACCAGCATCGATGGACCGAGCGAATCGGCCAACTGCGGGAAGTTCAGATAACCCGTGGTGTACTGATCCCGGGTGAAGTGGCCGTAGTTGGCATTCACGTCCCAGCGCCACGAGGTATCACCGAAGTTACCGCGCAAGCCGGTCATCATCTGCGAAGTCTGCGTGTCGTACTGGCTGACACGCTGGCCGACGCCGGTCAGGCGAATGAGCAGGCGATTGCCTGACTGCGGACTGAATTCGATGCCGAACGGGTTGTACAGATTGTTGGCCGAGACGGTAACCGCGTTGCCGAAGTTGTCGAACGGATACGGTGCGATCAACGACGACGACGAGGTACGATTGAGGAAGGTCTTGAAGTAAGCCTCGACATTGTCGGTCAGCTTGTAGTTGCCCAACGCGAAGACGTTGGTACGCTCCTGCGGAACGAGGATGACGTTGAGCGGCTGATAGTTGTAGAAGTCAGCATTGTCACCACCCGCAACGAAGCAGCGGTACTGATCCAGCGTGGTACCAGCAGTGCCGGCGATACGCGTGATCGAGCTGCAACCGTAGTACGTACGCAGGTTGACGCCACTGGCGTTCGGCGTGTTCGGCAGGAAGATACGGCCGGTCGGGGTGCGGCTTGAACCACCGGCGTAGACGTTGCCGCCATACAGGTAGAGGGCGCTGAACGAGAAGTCGCGCTTTGCTGCACTGACTGCATCGGTCTTGTTGTAGTTGATACCGGCAACAACGCTGCCGCGATCAGTCGACTGGCCGAACGTGAACGAACCGCCGGTACGCTCACCGTCGTCGCGATCGGAGATGCCGTAATCAGCAGTGAACTCGGCACCCTGATAGTCACGGCGCATGATGAAGTTGACAACACCGGCAATGGCGTCGGAACCGTAGGTCGACGAGGCACCGTCGAGAAGAACTTCGATGCGCTCGACGACGTTCGCCGGGATCGCATTGATATCGTTATTGATGATGCGCTGACCATCGATCAGGATCAGGGTGCGGTTGCTGCCGAGACCACGCAGCGAGACCGAGGAGGCGCCAGTACCGCCACCGTTGTTGACCTGCGGGTTGGTCGCGGCACCTGCGATGGACGGCAGTTCCTGGACCAGATCACCGACGGTGAGCTTGCCGCTCTTCTGGATCTGGGCGCGATCGATCGTGATGACCGGGTTCGCTGTTTCAATGTCGACGCGGCGGATGTTCGATCCGGTCACGACGATCGTGTCAAGGCGCTCGCTCGCTGCATCTTCTTGAGCGAAGGCAGTTACGGAGCTCAAACCTACGACAGCCGTGGTACCCGCATACAAAGCGAGACGCACAGCTTTCAGAAGCTCGTTGTTCGTTAATCTCATTACGCTCTCCAACGTTTTTAGAGTGGTGAAACTGGTGACGCGGATTCGGGACATGACACAGGCCAGGAACGGATTGGCTTCTGTTCCTAGCTTGCAGTTGTGCCGCACACAGTCCTTTTGGACCTTCGGCAGTAGCGGGATACTAACAACATTCTCACGCTATGGGAATCCCTTACCAAGTATTTAACAATTGCTATCCGTGCGATCAAAACAGTCGTTAAAACATATCGTTACGCGAGGTTGAGGCACCGATATTCGACCACGAGACATGATATTTCCCTGTATTTCGGCGCAATACCTGCCTATTCCAACGATTGCCAAGCCCTACCGGAATGCTCGAGCGAGATATCGAGAAACGCCTGCCGAACGCGATATACCGGAATCCCTTTGCGATTATGTACGAAAGATGACGTCGAGCGCGGCGCAAAGAGGTTGGCTGACTTAGCGGGAACTGGCAGCAAAATCAGACCCTTTCAAAGTGTGGAGACTCCAGGCCACGCACCGATCGATCAGATACAGCGACACCCTCACGCAAGCGCACACTCTCTTGATCTCGGTTTTCGCCGTTGATCCCCAGAACCGCAGCTCGTTGCACCGACTTGGTTGACGCTGCAACGCAAGAACTCATCATGCCCGCCCTCTTTGTACGGCAACGTCTTGAAGTACCTTCATTCAGGACAAAATTCATGATCAATGGACAGGGATCACGTCCGGGGCAGGATCTTCGGGTCATTCACGATGCGAGAGTTGATCTCGGCATTTCCGGATCAAGTCGAGGAAAGGCTCTGCCTTGACCGGGCTGCCAGCGCAAAAACGATCGTCTTCAGCGGCCGACGTGCATCCGGGGTCGACACGAGACGCCACTTGGCTGGATGGGAGTTGGTCAGCTGCGCGCTTGCGCCGGGACAATGAAGCAGAGGTATATGCAGGCTGGCTGCGGTCTCCGAGCTTGCGGAAACAAGAATCATGCGCGGCGGTATGACGACGTATCGGAAAACCTGAATCTTGCCGCCTGCAGAAAACGCTCGCCGCTCAAAGATCCTGGCGATATTGCACGTAGGGCATGCGCGCCTTGCTGGAATCGGTATCGCGTGCGGTGGCGGGATCGAGGGGAGCAGACCACAGATTCTGTGCGCCGACCGTGACCTCACCGCGCCAAGGCGTGCGCCAGGACACACCAAGATCAATCCCGCTCCAACGATGGTTACCGATGTTTCCAGGTTCGTCGATGCTGCTTATTCGTCCAACGATGCTGCCGCGCAATGCGCCACTTGCAATACCGAGGCCCAATGACGCCTGGTTCAAATCGAGATCAGCACCCGCAATTCCATACCAGATCGGGGACAACTTGGCACGACCGAGTGCTGCGGTCAGATCGAAAATCGGACCCTGGTCCAATTGCCACGTTCCGCGCGCACTCAAGCTGTTCGCCGAGTCGAGCTTGTAGTTGGCCATTTCCGGAAAATCGAGCAAACCGAGGTTGATCGGCGAGGTACCCGGCAACGACTGGGTCAGCACTGGGAGCTGTGCACTACTTCCATCAAGCCAGGTCAGCCCGAAAGAAAGATCCGCGTTGTCGCTAGACGCCGGCGACCAGCCGAGACCAACGCGTGCAGACAGCGCCGAGTTACCTGTCGCGATTGGCTGGTCGCCGAGGCAGGCTTCAAAGGCGCATTGGGCTGGATCTGAGAATCCGTAAGAAATCGTCGAAGCTACCTGACCGAGGGTCAAATCCGCACGAGTGCCTTGACCAAGCCGGAGGCGCAGGCCAGCCGAAAACAAATCAGTCGCATCGACGATGCGGAAATCGGAGACGCCTCCGAATGCGGGAGATGGCGGCAAGGCCGGCGCTCCGGAATTCTTTGACAAAGCGACAATCGCCAGCAATCGACCGTCCGGGCTGGCCCAAAGAGGAACCACCTGACTACTGGTTCCACTCAGTGGCGAGTCGACCTCGACGGAAAGCAAACGATCGAACATGGGCCGTTGCGCATCGGCCAGGGAAGCGGGTACGGCTCGCTGCGCTGAGGCATCAACCGTCAGCATCAACGATAACAAGGCGGTGGCAAGGCGCAACAACATCTCTAGGGCGTTCCGTTAGTTGGATAACTTAAGACTGAACTACCGCGACCCAAGTTCCATTTGGCCTTGGTCCATGGCCATTGGCTCGCGGTGACCGGGATTGTACGCCATTTTACGAAAAACAAACAGATTGTTGACTCTGAAGTTCTGCCGCCAAGCGATTGAATTCCGGTGGTTTCGGAATCATTCAGGGGAGAAACGAACGACCTTGTTGATTCGGCCCAATAATTCCGGATTGTGCCTGAAAAGCGCCGGGTTTCCTTCCTGCCGTTCACCGCCTGATCGGGGTCTGGGCGGGCTCCCAAACTGCCGAAGGCTGATCCCAAGTTGCTGATTCACAGCAACAACTGCCGATCACGGTTTCCCTCGACAAGCTCGGGACAGGCTCGGGACAGGCACGGCTCACCACGACACGAAGATGGTCGAACCCCATCAAGGCTTCTCTCGTGGAGCGAAAAAGCGCAATCGAGACTATTGCTGAATCATGAGGCGTGTTCGGCAATCCACTCCGAGGCCGTCGCTATTGCGCAGGCAGGGGCCCAATCCGATCAGTGAAAATGTACACCGCCGTCAAATTCGTCGCCCCTGCACAGGCAGGGGCCCAGTGACTCTGCTTTGAACTTCAACGAATCGGGGCGTGCCCGGCCCGGGGGCGCTTCGTGATCAATGGTGTCGCCGGTTCCGGGAAAAACCTCAACCGCTGCGACAACCTTTTATCAAGGTTATCTGCAACAAGGTTTGCAACCGTCCTGGTCGCCACGCGATGAAATCGATCAACTCCTCACCGCGTCAATGACCTACTGCCTGCGCAAGCTTCCGGGCGCTTGCGGAATTTCGGCAAATACGCCCGATATATCCACGGCATCAAGCGCATAGCGACGATTGCAGAACTCGCAGATGATTTCCAAACTGTCGTCTTCACCGAGGGCGCCTTGCGCTTCGTCGCGCCCTAGCGAGCGCAGCATGTCGCGCACTCGCTGCGGCGAACAACTGCATTCGAACCGCAACGGCACACCAGGTTGCAAGGTGACGCCCTCTTCGTGGAACAAGCGCAACAGCAGGGTTTCAACCGGCAGATCCAGCAATTCCGCATCGCTCAGCGTTGCCAGCAAATGACCGATGCGATTCCAGGCATCGGCGTCGATTGGGTTGTCGTTGCCGCCCGCGTCGGCGATTTTCTGCAGCATGATTCCGGCACAGCGCTCTCCGCGTTGGGCCAGCACCAGGCGCGTCGGCAATTGCTCCGAGCGTTCGAAATAACCTTCGAACGCCGCCGTGAGATTTTCCGACTCGACCGCTACCAGGCCTTGATAGCGGGTGTCGGTTTGCTGGTTTTCGATGGTGATTGCAAGCTGGGTTTCGGGCCGAAACTGGATGACCGGCGAGTCGCCGGCCTCTTCTGCGCAACGGGCGATTCCGCGCACGGCACCGTCGTGTGTGCACTCGGCAAACAGCAGGCTCAGGTGGCCGGCTTTGCGCAACTGGATCGAGAGCCGCCCTTCAAACTTGAGGCCACCGGCAAACAATGCGCTTGCAACCAGGGAGTCGCCGAGCATGCCCTCGACCTCGGGTGCGTAGACGGCGTGGGCGCGGATTGCGCTCCAACTCGATTCCAGGCGCACCAACGTACCGCGAACACCGGCTCGCGCAAGCTGGAATGTGTGGCGCATGTCACTGACTTCAGTCATCACTCGACTCGATATTCGTGGGGAGTCGAAATGCGGCCGGTTAGCCGGCTTGCAAGTGCGCAGGATTGCGCCAGACGGAAACATTCACTCTTCAGGACACCATCAAATGTAAGGCCGCATTTGTCCCAACGAGCTGGAAGCCGCGCCAACCTCCGAGCTCGCCGAAGGACGGATCCAACGTGATCCCTTCCGCGATCCAACTTGCGATCATGGCTTCTTTTGACAATCTCGGGACAGATCCTTTCGTACGCGTCGATCGGGCCTTCCCTTGATCAACCTCCTGCTGGAACAAGACGGTCGAGACCCGGATTCCTTCCGGCTTTTGGTGCTGAGCAGGAGCTGACATGCTCGGGATGGCACAATCGGCAATATGCACCCATCAAAGACACCTCAACGCAAATCCCGGTTCCGATGCCTGCTTCGCTGGCTCGTCTTCTCACTGCTGATCGGCGCCGTCACCAGCGTGCTGCTTGTGCTGGTCTTGCGATTCGTGCCGCCGCCGTCCTCGGCTTTCATGCTCGAACGGCGCGTCGAGGCGTTGTTCGATAGTGGCAATGACTTCACCCTGCATTACCGATGGGTTCCGCTCGAAAAAGTATCATCGAACCTGCCGATCGCACTGGTAGCCTCGGAAGACCAGAAGTTTCCGGAGCACCGGGGTTTCGATGTCAAGGCAATACAGACCGCTCTGGCCGATGCAGAGGACGGCTCACGCCTGCGCGGCGCCAGCACCATCAGCCAGCAGGTCGCCAAGAATCTTTTCCTGTGGAATGGCCGGAGCTTCGTACGCAAGGGTTTCGAGGCATATTTCACCGTGCTGATCGAAGCGCTGTGGCCTAAACGACGCATTATCGAGGTCTATCTCAATATTGCCGAATTCGGTGACGGCGTATACGGCGTCGGCGCAGCCAGCGAGCGTTTTTTTCGCAGTTCGCCGCAGCAGTTGAATTCACACCAATGCGCATTGCTCGCAGCGGTACTGCCGAATCCGCGCAAGCTTCACGCCGATCGACCTTCCACGTATGTCCAACGCCGGGCCAACTGGATCGAGCGACAAGTGAGACAACTGGGTGGCGCTGCCTATCTTGAGGACTGATCGAGTGGCATTTCGGTCCGACCACGCGGTATACGTAAGCCCAAGATTCGATCCTGGTCTCTCGGCGGATTCAATCCGGACCCTTTCTGCGCATTTCTATCAATTCTGGAATCCAAGATAGCCATGGGAAAATTGTCCCTGTTTTCCGTCCCGATTGTTCGAACCGAACTACCCGATGCAAACGCGCTCAATGGCGAGTTGCGTGACTTGTTCCTGCAGCGCGAAACCGAGGGCACGCGCTGGCGCAACCAGGATCCGTCGATGAGCATCCAGCAAGGGCTTTTTGAAAGCCATTTCTCGCTGTTTACCTGGCCCGAAGCGTGCGTCCAGAAACTGCACGAGGCTTGTCTGACCCGGCTGTTCGATCTGGTCGGCGAGGTTAATGCCTACTCGCGTCAAAAGTTGCTGACTTTAGAATCGCAGAGCCATGCCTGGTTCCACATCACGCGCCGCGGCGGTCGTTTCAATGCACACAATCATCCGATGGCCTCCTGGTCGGGCGTCTATTGCGTCAGTCCGGGCCAGAATGATGCCGATCAGCCCAAGTCGGGTGTTCTGCACTTCCAGAACCCGCATCAGCAGGCCGGCATGTACATCGATCCGGCCAATGCCAACCTGACCGATGATTACACGCTCAAAGGTCGCAATTTCTCATTGAAGGCCGGCGAGCTCGTATTGTTCCCGTCGTGGCTGTTCCACGAGGTCTTCCCGTTTCAAGGCGACGGCGAACGCATCACGGTGGCGTTCAATTGCTGGTTCCGCGATCGTATTTGATGTTTGGCTGAGGACCCGCTTGCGGGTTGGCCAGATCAATACTTGACGCAGCCAACCCGAAAACCGCCTTACTCTTTCGACGCCACGGCCAGGCTACCGCCACCGGCGCCCGAGTGTTCAATCACGCCCTCGACACAATGCGTCGCCGAGAGGCGTTTCATCAGAGTCAAGAGCGCAATCGCAATTGCGGCGCAAACCAGGGCGGCGATGCCGGGACGATTGAACAACGCGCTATAGATCATCGCGGCGGCGGCATCCCAGACTATGGTCGCGCGCTCATCCGCAAAGCTCAAGGCGCTGGACAACGTCTAAGACGATCAACGCCTGCATTCCGCAATATCCGACATGCGTTCGCATTTCGATCTGAAAGGACCACGAAAATGATTTGGACGAGCGTTTTCGACTGCCTGGATATGACATCGGAGGTGGCCGTGATTTCGAGAAAGTGCGCGGGCCTGGCGCATGCGTGGCGATCTTGATTTTGCGCACGCAAATTCAAAAAGAGTAATGTGGGTCGAATCAGTAAATAAATCGCAATGAAGACTCGCTTCGGCAAGGGCGGATAGTCCGCTCATGTTAAAATCCCTTTTCCGCTCATCCTTGCAAAGATCATGGGAAACATCGTCTGGCTGGCTTCGTACCCGAAATCCGGCAACACGTGGTTGCGCGCATTCCTCGCCAATTTGATCGCGAATCGATCTGATCCCGTCCCGCTGGATCGCCTTTCCCACTATTGCGAGGATGAGGCGCGCCCGGAAATCTTCAGCGAACTCGCGGGAAAACCCAGCGACGAGTTGGCGCTGGATGAGATATCCATTCTGCGTCCGCAAGTTCATGCGCAGATTGCAGCGCGGTCGAATGGAACGCGATTCGTGAAGACCCACAACATGATGGGCACATTCGACTATTTCCCGCTGCAGAACATGAGCGTTACTGCGGGCGCAATCCACGTGGTACGGAATCCAATGGACGTGGCGATCAGCATGACCCACCATTTCGGGTTGTCCATTGACGAAGCGATCGAGCGGCTGGGCAACGAAAATGTCGCCACCCAGAACGATGAATTATTCGTCACCCAGATTCTTGGCTCGTGGTCGAGCCATACAAAAGGCTGGGCCGATCTGGCAGCAATTCGCACACTTACGCTTCGCTACGAAGACTTGCTGCAGAATCCCGGCAAACATTTCGCGAAAGTTGCGCGATTCGTAGGACTTGGCAATGATCGAGCACGCATCGACCGGGCTGTACGTCACTCCGCCTTCAAAAACCTTTCATCGATGGAAAAGAAGGATGGGTTCAAGGAAGTTTCGGACAAGAGTCAGCGATTTTTCCGCAATGGGCGCATGAGCGAATGGCGCGATGTGCTGAGTCGGGAACAGATCGGGCAACTTGTCGCGCAGCATCGGGAGCAGATGGCGCGGTTCAAGTACTTGCCGCCAGAATTCTGATTGCGGGCTTGAATCTTGGCCGTTCGCCGAATTTTAACCGCCCCGATTGGTGGTTCTGGGTAGTTGCCGGCCGCGCATGTTCCAGAGAGTCACTCATGCAGGATTTTGCCCGGTGGACGTCGCGAAGGATCGCCGACAGCGCTAGACTGGAATTCCGCGATTGTCAGCGGGACTTGTATCCCAGCGGAGGCACCCATGTTGCAGGTCAAGCACCTACTCAATGACAAGGGCCGAGAAATACTCGCCATTACGCCGGACGCGCCGGTTCTCGATGCGATCAAGATCATGGCCGAGCGTCGCATCGGCGCCTTGCTCGTGATGAGCGGCGATGAGCTGGTCGGCATCGTCAGCGAACGAGACTACGCACGCAACGTTGTGCTCAAGGGACGCTCGTCCTCATCAACCAACGTTCTGGAGATCATGGGTACCGGCATGATCACGGTCGGCCCCGACGACAGCGTCGACCATTGCATGCGACTGTGCACGAACGAACGCGTGCGCTACCTTCCGGTTATCGAAAACGGCAAGACAATTGGCGTGCTGTCACTCGGCGACCTGGTCAAGGCCGTGATCAGTCAACAGAGCGAGCAGATCGAACAGTTGCAGCGCTACATCGCCGGTTGATCAAGTCTTGCGATGCGGCGCATCGATCTGATTTTCGGGTCGCGCGGCATCGAATGCCGGCAGATCCAGGCACTGCTGCTCGATCCGTGAAATGGCAGGAAATTGCTGCATGTCGACGTCGAATCGGCGGGCGTTGTAGACCTGCGGTATCAGGCAAAGATCCGCGAGAGTCGGCGCATCGCCCTCGCAGTACAAGCCGGTTGAGGCGCTTTCGCCGAGCATCTGCTCAAGGGCACGGAAGCCTTCGATGATCCAGTGCCGGGTCCAGCGCTCACGCTCGACAGCCGGTGTGCTGAATTCGCGCTCAAGAAACTGCATCACACGCAAATTGTTGAGCGGATGGATATCGCAGCTGACCACCTGAGCGAGCGAGCGCGCACGCGCGCGCTCACGCACAGTTGATGGCAGCAGCGGATGCGTGTCGGGGTAGGCCTCATCGAGGTACTCGATGATCGCCATCGATTGGCGAAACACGCGCGACCCGTCCACCAGCGTCGGCACCGAGGCTTGCGGGTTGAGTCCCTGGTAGTCGGTCGCGTACTGCTCCCCGCCATTGTTGACAAGGTGGACGGGCACGATCTCGTGATCGAGCTGCTTGAGATTGAGCGCAATGCGCACGCGATACGCGGCGCTTGATCGCCAGTAGCTATAGAGCTTGATTGAATCGGACATGTGCAATCTCCCGTGATCAGCAGACGCCCCCTGTGGTCGCCCGCGTCAGCCAGCAAGGCCGATCAGGCGGGCGAGTACTTCTCAACCACTTGATCGATCACACCGAAGATCGACTTCCCTGCCTTGTCAGTGACCTCGATTCGCACGCGGTCGCCAAACTTGAGGAACGGCGTTTCCGCCTTGCCGTCGCGCAGGGTTTCCACGGTGCGCTGCTCGGCCAGGCAGGATGCGCCCTTCGATGTGTCCTCATTGGCGATCGTACCCGATCCGACCAGGGTTCCGGCGCTCAAGGGGCGTGATTTCGCAACATGTGCAACCAGATCGGCGAAACTGAATTGCATGTCGACCCCGGCTTCCGCCTCGCCGAACCATTTGTCGTTGATCCAGGTTCGCATCGGCAGGTGCAGCTTGGAATCCTTCCACGCGTCACCGAGTTCATCGGGGGTGACGAAAACCGGCGACAGTGCCGAGCGCGGTTTCGACTGGAGGAAGCCGAAACCCTTGGCCAATTCGCCCGGGATCAGGCCGCGCAGCGAAACATCATTGACCAGACCGACCAACTGGATGTGTTCGGCCGCCTTGGCCGGCGATACGCCCATGGCGACATCGTCGGTGACGACGACGACCTCGGCCTCGAGATCGATGCCCCAATCCTCGTTGGCAACCCTGATCGGTTCGCGCGGCGCGAGGAAGCCAGCACTCGTGGCCTGGTACATCAGCGGATCGGTGTAGAAGCTTTCAGGCACTTCGGCTCCGCGAGCCCGACGCACGCGAGCGACATGCGGCAGGTACGCGCTGCCATCGACGAACTCATAGGCCCTGGGGAGCGGCGAGGCGAGCTTGTCGAGATCAAGATCGAATGCGTCGGCGGCTTTGCCAGCTTGCAGATCCTCGAACAATGCGTTCAGGCGGGGCGCGCTGTTGCTCCAATCCTCGAGGGCAACCTGCAAGGTCGCTGCGATGCCGCTGGCGCGAACCGCGCGGGTGAGATCACGGTTGACGACGATCAATGTGCCGTCACGACCGCCTTCCTTGAGACTTGCGAGTTTCATATCGGTGGGGAGTCCTGTTTTGCGATCAGCGAATTTGCGGATCGAAATGTTTTTGCAGGCCCTGCCAGCATTCGAAGTAATCCTGTTGCAACTGCACGGATTCGAGGGCCTGGCGGGTCGGGTGGATCACCGCGCGGGTTTCAAACATGAAAGCCATCGTATCGACGATGTGGTCCGGTTGCGAGGTATCGGCGCTGGTCGCTTTTTCGAAACTCGCCGCATCGGGGCCGTGACCACTCATGCAATTGTGCAGGCTGCTGCTGCCCGGGACGAAACCACCGGCCTTGGCATCGTAAGCGCCATGGATCAGGCCCATGTATTCGCTGGCGATATTGCGGTGGAACCACGGTGGCCGAAACGTGTTTTCGGCACACAACCAGCGCGGCGGGAAAATCGCGAAATCGATATTTGCTGTTCCCGGCGAGTCGCTTGGCGAGGTCAGCACGGTGAAGATGGACGGATCGGGATGATCGTGGCTGATCGAGCCGATCGTGTTGAAACGGCGAAGATCGTAGCGGTATGGCGCGTTGTTGCCGTGCCAGGCGACGACGTCGAGTGGTGAATGCCCGATCGCCGCGCGCCACAATCGTCCCTGGAACTTGTTCACGAGTTCGAAATCGCCCTCGAGATCCTGGTAGTGCGCAATCGGCGTTTCGAAATCGCGCGGATTCGCCAGACCGTTCGAACCAATCGGCCCGAGGTCGGGCAGACGCAATGCACTGCCGAAATTTTCGGCGACGTAGCCACGTGATTCACCATCCGGCAAATCGACACGAAAACGGATTCCACGCGGAATCACCGCGATTTGCTGCGGCTCGATCTCGATCACGCCAAGCTCGGTGGCAAGCACCAACCTGCCCTGCTGCGGCACGAACACCATTTCGCCATCGGCGTTGCAGAAATAGCGCCCCTGCATCGGACGATTGGCGGCATAGACGTGAAGGCCGATGCCGACTTGCGCGGCTGCTCCGCCGTTGCCGGCGATGGTCTGCAAGCCATCGATGAAATCGGTTGGCCCTGTCGGAATCGGCAACGGATCCCAACGCAACTGGTTGGGCGTCGCCGGAACCTCGTCGAAGCGGTTGTGGAAACGCGTGGGATCAAGGATCTCGAACGGCTTGTGCACGGCCGCGGGCCGGATCCGGTACAGCCAACTGCGCCGATTCTCTGCGCGTGGCGCCGTGAATGCCGTACCACTCAGCTGCTCGGCATAAAGCCCATACGCCACACGCTTTGGTGAGTTGCGCCCCTCCGGCAAGGCTCCAGGTAATGCTTCGCTGGCAAACTCGTTGCCGAAACCGGTTTGGTATTTGTTCGAAGTCGTGTCGTTCATTCGTCTTGCTCAAAAGCCCCTCTCACGAGGGGAGAAGGGGCTAAGGCTTACAGCACGCCGCGGCGCATCTGGTCGCGCTCGATTGATTCGAACAAGGCCTGGAAATTGCCTTCGCCGAAGCCCGGGTTGCCCTTGCGCTGGATGATCTCGAAGAAGATCGGGCCGATGCAGTTCTGGGTGAAGATCTGCAGCAGCAGCTTCTTCTTGGTCTCGGCGTCGGCGTCGATGAGGATCTTGTTCTTCGCCATGCGCGGCACATCCTCGCCGTGGTTCGGAATGCGCTCGTCGATCACGTCATAGTAGGATTCTGGCGTGTCGAGGAAAGCGATGCCCTGGGCGCGCATCGCCTCGATGGTCGCGTAGATGTCATCGGTGAAACAGGCGATATGCTGGATGCCCTCGCCCTTGTATTCGTTGATGTATTCGTTGATCTGCGATTTCTCGTCCGAAGACTCGTTGAGCGGAATGCGCACCATGCCGTCCGGCGCGGTCATCGCCTTCGAAACGAGTCCGGTCTTCGCGCCCTTGATGTCGAAGTAGCGGATCTCGCGGAAGTTGAACAGGCGCTCGTAGTAGTCCGACCACTTCTGCATATTGCCGAAGATGAGGTTGTGGGTCAGATGATCGATGAAAGTCAGGCCGAATCCTTTCGGGTGCTGATCGGCGCCGGCAATCGGCTCGTAATCCGCCGAATAAATGTCGCCGGCATCGCCGTAGCGATCGACCAGATAGAGCATGCAGTCACCGATTCCCTTTACGACCGGGGCATCAACAACTTTGCTGGCCGCCTTGTGGTCGATGGCCTCACCGCCATTGGCGATGACCTTGGTGCAGACCTGGTCGGCAGGCTGGCTGACCCGAATGGCGAAACCGCAGGCGCTCGGGCCGTGCGCCCTGGCGAAATCGGCGGCAAAGGAATCGGGATCTTCGTTGATCAGGAAATTGACCGTACCCTGCCGATATACGGTGATCTGTCGGCTCTTGTGCTTGAGTACCGCGCTGAAGCCCATCTGACGGAGGTACTCGTGCAGCTTCTGCGGCTCGGGCGAGGCGAATTCGACGAATTCAAAGCCATCGATTCCCATCGGATTCTCGAACGTCGTAACCTGAATGCCGGTGTTGGCGGATTGGAGTTGGGCGCTCATGACGATTTCCTCGATAGCCGCGCGAACTGCGCACTGAACCCGATATTTTAGTTACAATTGAAACCAACCGCAAGAGGTCCCGCAATGCCTGGTCACGCCCTGTTGGAACTAGAATCCTTTCTGCCCTACCGGCTGTCGGTGTTGTCGAACACATTGAGCCAGGCCATTGCGCGTGTCTACGACAAGCGCTTCGACTTGTCGGTGACCGAATGGCGGACCATGGCCGTACTCGGCTACCGCAGCGATATTTCCGCGCGGGAAGTCGCCGAACGCACGGCCATGGACAAGGTTGCGATCAGTCGCGCCTTGGCCAGGTTGTTGAAGAAGGGGTTGATCGAGCGCAGTACGTCTCGCCATGACAAGCGCCAGTCGGTGCTGCGTTTGTCCGAGGATGGCTGGAAAATCTACGACCAGGTCGTGCCGCTCGCCCTCGACCATGAAAAGCGCCTGCTCGCCCACCTCAATGCGGAAGAGCGCGAATGGCTGGCGCGGATCCTCGATACGTTGTGGAAAGCGGAGCTGGATGAGTCGATGCGCTGAGGGAACAACGAAGCAGTGACGCGAGGGATGTCAACGAAACCTGAGTCGCTATTCGCCCACGCCCGTCGTAGGAGCTCGTTTGCGGGCGAGCTTTCGATTGGGATGCTGGAATGACTCGCCCCTGAGGGGGCTCCTGCAGGGGCCAGCTCGGCATCAGGATCCGGCGTCACGATTTTCCCGCGCCCGTCGTAGGAGCCCGTTTACGGGCGATGCGCTTTCTCCGCAATCGGCGGAAAGGCTCGCCCTTGAACGGGCTCCTACAAGGTACGGGCGTCGCGCTATTTCACGCCGTGCATGAGCTTGTTGATCAACGGTGCGATCAGGAACAGCAGTATGCCTGCGCCGAGAAGGAGCCAGAAGCTGAAGGTGAATCCGCTGAGGGCGGATCCCACCGTCATGCCGGTTTCGCCGCTGACTTCACCGGCAAAGATGCCGGACAAGTTGTTGCCGATCGCGGTACTGAGGAACCAGCCACCCATGGCCAGGCCGACGAACCGCATCGGCGCAAGTTTGGTCACCATCGACAAGCCGATCGGCGACAGGCACAGCTCGCCAGCGGTCTGAAGCACATAGACCAGGACCAGCGGCCAGAATGGGATCAGGCCGTCTGAACCTACCAGGTTGGTCAGCGCATACATCAGAACGAGGAACGCGATCGCATTGCCAAGCAAGCCGAGACCGAACTTGCGCGGGATCGACGGTTCCATTTTTTTCTTGCTCAGGAATCCCCAGGTCAACGCGGCGATTGGAGCAAGCAGGACAATGGCAATCGGATTGACCGACTGGAACCAACCGACCGGGAACTCCCATCCGCCAAACATCTTGCGGTCAACAATGCCTTCGGCAAGGAAGTTGAACGAACTGCCGGCCTGCTCGAAGAACATCCAGAACAGCACGTTGAACAGGAAGATGATCAGCATCGCGATGACCCGATGGGTCTGCACCTTGCCTTCACGGATCGCCTCGATCAGCAGCATGGCGGCAAGCCCGACAAACAGCGCTGCCAGCAGCCAGGCGAGAATTTCGGCGCCGACCTTGTCGATCAGCAGGTAGACGATAGGCACGGCGACCGCTGCGCCGGCGATCACGCCAAGCATGCTCTTGGTGCCATTGCGGTCGGCCGGTGGCTCGCCGATTCCCTTCAGCATGCGGCGACCGAACCAGAACCATAGAAAGCTGATGATCATGCCGACGCCGGTAGCGGCAAACACGATCTTGTAATTCTGCTCCATCGGCGTATCGGTGATAACGCTGGCCAGCCAGCCGGTCAGCAGCGGCGCAACCAGTGCACCGGCATTGATGCCCATGTAGAAGATGGTGAAGCCGCGATCGCGGCGATCGTCGTCAACCGCGTACAACTGGCCGACCATGGTCGAGATGTTCGGTTTGAACAAGCCGTTGCCGACGATGACCAGGGACAGGCCGAGCACAAACAATTCCTTGTTCGGCAGCATGATCGTGAACAGTCCTGCGGCCATGATCACCGCACCAAGCAGGATCGATCGCTGGTAGCCAATAACCCGATCAGCAACATAGCCACCAAACAAGGCCGTCGCGTAAACCAGGGCAAGGAAGGCGCCGTAGGTCCGGCTTGCATAGCCCTGACCGGAAGCATCCCCGTCGAAGAACTGGGCGACGATGTACAAGGTCAGCGCCCAGCGCATGCCGTAAAACGCAAACCGCTCCCAGAACTCGGTCATGAAGAGCATCCACAACGGTCGTGGATGGCCCAACTTGTCATCGAACTTATAGGGCGGCGGTGAGGGTGTCGCTGCGTCGGTAGCGCCGGTCATGCATTTCTCCGTGGATGGACAGTGAATTAACCGGGCGAGGATCACCGACCACGGGCTTCGCCGTCAAATGGCAGCATGGATGCTGCGGCGCAGCATCCATGCTGCCCCCAACTCAGGTGCCAATGACCGTGCGCACCTCAAGCAGTTCCGGGAAGAAGGTCAGCTCGAGCGCCTTCTGCAGAAAGCCGACGCCCGATGATCCGCCGGTACCGCGTTTGTGGCCAATGATGCGTTCGACCGTTTTCATGTGGCGGAAACGCCAGAGCTGGAACGATTCCTCGACATCGACGAGCTGCTCGCAGAAGTGGTAGTCCGACCAGAACTCATCGGGATTCTCGTAAATACGTTTGAAAACCGGCACCAACTCGGCACGGCGCCGATGCGGCAGTGACCAGTCGCGTTCAATGCAATCTGCCGGTATCGCATGGCCGGCACGAGCCAGGTGACGGAGGAATTCGTCGTACAGGCTTGGCGCTTCGAGCACGGCGCGCAACTCCGCCTGGCGCGGCGGATCGTGAGCGAACACGGCCAGCATGTCGGCGTTCTTGTTGCCGAGCAGGAACTCGATCATGCGGTATTGGTGTGACTGGAATCCTGAAGCAGGTCCAAGCACATGGCGGAATTCCTGGTACTCGGTCGGGGTCAACGTTTCGAGTACAGCCCATTGCTCGAACAACTGGCGCTGGATCTGCTTGACCCGGGCGAGGATCTTCAAGGTCGAATCGATCTGATCGATCGCCAGAAGCCCGATCGCCGCGCGTAATTCGTGGATGACGAGTTTCATCCACAGCTCACCGACATGATGCTGAATGATGAACAGCATCTCGTCGTGGTAGGGCGGGTCGCTGATCGGTTTCTGCGCAGACAGCAAGGTATCCAGTTGCAGGTATCCACCATAATCCTGGCGGTCGCGCAGGTCGAGCTGGATGCCTTGTTCGAGTTCGCGACGGTTTTCCATTCGGGTCAGGTTCCTGCAAGGTTTGAAGGCGCAAGCTACCGGACGTTCCAGCTGATCGCCAGCCCTCGTTAAAGCTTTGATCTTGTTGCAGTGATCCTTGCTTGTCGAAGCGCTGCTTGCTATCAAGTAAGCGTTGTCTGCGGCACCGGGACACAGTACGGCGCAGTATCGAGCCGTCCGGCACTGGATCCGGATTCCGCATGATACGTTCGCACCGCTCCCGGACATCTGTCGTGTTTTTCGACGGAACGCAGCCATAATGTTGAAACCTCCGGTCTGCAATGACCCGTACGCGCTGTCATCGTGAAGCGCGCCCAATGGAGAATTCCGTGCCAATTGCTGCCTCGTTTGAAATCGAATACCTGCAATACCTGAATGCCGAAGGCAAACTCGTGCGTGACGACTTGCCCGCCTTCGCCAAGGATGTCCGGCAACTGGTCAAGCTGTACCAGGAAATGCTCATGGTGCGGGTGTTCGACGCCAAGGCCATCGCCTTGCAGCGCACCGGCAAGCTCGGAACCTACGCGCCATGTCTCGGCCATGAAGCGACCTACCTCGCCATCGGCAGCGCGATGCAGGAAGACGACTGCTTCGCCCCGAGTTATCGCGAGTACGGCGTGCAATTCCATCGCGGAGTCAAACCGCGCGAATTGCTGATGTACTGGGGCGGCGATGAGCGCGGCAGTGATTTTTCCGGTCCCGCGCATGATTTCGCCTGGTGCGTACCGATCGGCACCCAATGCCTGCACGCAGCCGGCGCAGCTCTTGCCTTCAAGACGCGCAAGGAGCCGCGCGTCGCGGTGTGCACGGTCGGTGATGGCGGCTCCTCAAAGGCCGATTTCAACAGCGCCATCAATGTCGCCGGAGCGATGACCCTGCCCCTGGTCGCGGTGATCGTCAACAACCAGTGGGCGATTTCGGTCCCGCGCGACGCCCAGACCGGAGCCAAGACCCTCGCCCAGAAAGGCATCGCCGCCGGACTCGAATGTCTGCAGGTCGACGGCAACGACCTGATCGCGATGCGCGCGGCGATGGATCATGCGATCAAGCGCGCGCGCCACGGTCATGGCGGCATGGTCATCGAGGCGGTCACTTACCGCCTGTCCGACCACACCACGGCCGATGACGCGCGTCGCTACCGATCCGAGCAGGAGGTCAAGGACGCCTGGGAACGCGAACCGCTGCGGCGCATGAAGACCTATCTGATGTCGCTCAACGCATGGACCGAGGAAGAGGAAGTCGCGCTCAAGGAGCAGTGCTCGAAATACGTTGACGGCGAGGTCAACGCTTACCTCGAGACGCGCACGCAACCGATCGAAGCGATGTTCGATTACACCTACGCCGAGCTTCCACCGGATCTCGTCGAGCAGCGCGCCCAGGCAATTGCCTGGGAAAAGAGAGGCTGACAATTGCTTCGGTAGGAAGCGGCGCAAGCCGCCTTCTGCGGGGAATGAGCAATCCAACTGGCAACAGCACCACCGATTCACGCCGACCATCCAATGCACAACTGACGAACGAAACGACATGGCCCAAATCACCCTGATCGAAGCAGTCACCCAGGCGATGGCCTGGGAAATGGAACATGACCCGAGCGTGGTCGTGCTTGGCGAGGATGTCGGCATCAACGGTGGCGTATTTCGCGCCACCCAGGGCTTGCTCGAGAAGTTCGGCGCGGATCGAGTGATCGATACGCCACTCGACGAAACAACGATTGCCGGCCTTACCGTCGGCCTCGCCGCACAGGGCATGAAGCCGATCGCCGAGGCGCAGTTCGAGGGCTTCATCTACGGCATGCTCGAACAGATCATTTGTCACGCAGCGCGCATGCGCAATCGCACCCGCGGACGATTGACCGTCCCTGCCGTATGGCGCGCACCTTGGGGCGGCGGCATCCGCGCACCTGAACACCATTCCGAGGCCAATGAAGCGATTTTCACGAACGTGCCGGGCCTGCGCGTGGTCCTGCCATCCTCACCGGGACGTGCCTACGGTCTGCTGCTTGCAGCGATTCGTGATCCCGATCCGGTCATCTTTTTCGAGCCCAAGCGTATCTATCGCCAGTACAAGGAAGAAGTACCCGATGATGGCGAAGCGCTGCCGCTCGATGTCTGTTTCGTGCTGCGCGATGGCAACGACGTGACTCTCGTGACCTGGGGCGCGCAAGTGAAAGAAACCCTGGAAGCTGCCGACGCGCTGGCCGAGCAAGGCATCAGCGCCGAAGTGATCGACGTGGCCACGCTGAAACCACTCGATTTCGACACGATCCACGAATCGGTACGCAAGACCGGGCGCTGCGTGATCGTGCATGAAGCGCCGCGCACAGCCGGATTCGGCGCCGAGATCTCGGCGCGCCTGGCCGAACATGCGATGTACGACCTGGTCGCACCGGTCGAGCGGGTGACCGGTTATGACACGCATATCCCGCTGTTCCGGCTGGAGATGAAGTATCTTCCGTCGACAGAGCGAATCGTTGCTGCCGTGCACAGAACCATGGAGATTTCTTGATGAACGCGCTTTTGAGGCTCCTCTTTGCTGCGATAACCCTGACTTGTCTTGGACTTGGACCATCGGCGACTGCCCAAGGCACTCCGAACCCCGGGCTGACTACGACGCCCAATCCGGTTCCTGCGGATCGGGAGTTCGCGGCCATCTTCCACATCATGGCCAATCCCGGACGTGCGGGTTTCTGGGGTGAGCAATATCCCCGAAGAGTCGTCAATGGCACTGTGATCACCTACTCGTTCGACTTGGGTTGCGGCTGGATCTGCCCGCCGGGGGAGCCAACCTACACTGCCAACCCCTTCACGATGCCGGCACTGCCTGCCGGCACCTATACGGTTCGATTCGCACAGGGACTGGACGCATCAAGCACCGTGCTTGCCGAGTTCACGCTCAATGTGGGCCTCGGCGGGACTGTATCGACCCCCTTGCCGGTCGGAGGAGCCGCGAGCGCACTGCTCGGCTTGCTCATCCTCTTGCTGGGCTGGCAGCGCTTGCGTCTGCGTGCTGATGCCGAGAACAGGGTGGCCTGAATATGAGCAACAAGACCTTCCACCTTCCCGACCTCGGCGAAGGCCTGCCTGATGCGACCATCGTTGAATGGTTTGTCAAACCCGGCGACGTTGCCAGGCTCGATGAGCCGCTGGTTTCAATGGAGACGGCCAAGGCGGTCGTCGAAGTCCCATCACCGTATTCGGGCAAGGTCGTCAAGCAACACGGCAAGGAAGGCGATGTCATCGAAACCGGTGCAGCCCTGATCGAGATCGAACTCGATCCCAGCCTGCCGCAGCGTGCCGATGCGCAGGAAACCGGACATCACCACGGGCCCCCGAAAAAGGCTGCGCCAACAGCCGAAGCGAGCCCAGCGCCGAAGCAGGAATCCCCGGAGAGCAAATCCAGTTCGGAACGTGCTGATTCCGGCACCGTGGTCGGCGCGATGGAAGCCGGCGATCACGTACATACCGAACAGACGTCGAATGTCGGCGGAGTCAAGGCAGTCCCGGCCGTACGTGCGATGGCGAAGAAGCTCGGCGTCGATCTCGGTCGCGTCAAACCGAGCGGCGCCGATGGCGTGGTCACCTTGAAGGACGTCAGGCAGGCCGCCGAAGCAGGAACCGCGAAGGTCGGTTCGACAAGCGCCGCGACATCGCGGGCGGCCGATGCCGCTCCATCGAAATCACGTGAAGCGCCACCGCAACGCTCAACCAATGAACGCACGGCCTTGTCGGCATCCGGCCAGCCGATGCGCACGACACCGCCGACACAGACGGCGAGTGGCCAGCCCGAGCAACTCAAGGGCGTGCGCCGCAACATGGCGCGA
>JBBRBU010000021.1:0-59727 GCA_038205505.1 Lysobacterales bacterium
AGATCCAGCGCCACCCAAAACAAACTCATTGAAGATGTTGTCATGAGCAAACAGTGCGCTGACTGCGTCGATCTTGCGACCTGCACCGCCGCCGTAGGTCGCCTGGATCAGGCTACCATTGTCGAACACATAGGCAGTAGCGGTCAGATCACTTGCGCCGATACTTGCGAGTGACGGCAGGGTGTTACCCGGGCGGTCATGCAGGTTATCGACGCCATTGCTGACGAAGCCTTCGATCGCGTCGGCGCTGTAACCGGCGCTGACGCCGTTGACAACGTCAACCAGCAGGGCCGAACCGAACAAGCCACCGGTTGGAGCTTCGATGTCGATGTTGCGATCCTGGATCCAGTAACCCGCAGGCTGGGCAACCCACGCGCCCACAACCTGACCGCAGTTGGCCGGAACGCCATTGACGTGCGTGATCGCTGTCAGCGAGTTACGGGTGTCATTGACAACCGTGCCCATTTCGATGATCTCGAAATGACCTTCACGGGTACGTGCGAGGCCGGTCGGGCCACCGTCACTGTTGCTGCCGGAGAACAGCAGGTTGGTGAACGGCAGGAAGCTGCGGCCGTCAGCCAGTTGCTGAAGCGGCGGCAAGGTTGAACCCTTGATGCGCGGAACCGTGCACGAATTGTCATCGGTTACCAAGTTTGCCTGATCCTGACCTGGAAGCTTGAACAGGGTTGCTGTCCAAACGTCATACGGCGACAGGTAAACGTGGAAGTCGCGTACTTCGCGGCTGTTATAGCCTTCGACGAAACGGACCTTGATGGCCTTGCCCTGATTCGTGGTGTTGACCACGGAGAACAGGGTGTTCAGATTGTCACCTGAACCATTCGAGTTAACGGTGTAATACGGGTAGATAAGAACCTGACCCAAACCATCCGGGTTGAGGTTAACTGCGCTCGCGAGATTCGCGATGCCCACCGTACCGGCGATACCGGCGACGACGGCGGTCGTCAAGCTATTTCGCTTCATTACAGACACTCCTAAATTGACCACAGGGCTTTTGCTTACGGCTAACTTCTGTCCAACAGCAGTTTTGTCCCGCTTTTCAGAGGGCAGGGTTAGGCAACAGCGAACCAATCGTACGGCAAGGTTCCATGCGGTGCAATCCCTACGGGCAATCTTGTTGCCCGATACCCCTTCAACAGCCGGGATGAATCCAGCAGGCGGCTGCCCCTGGTGGGGCTGGCGCTTGCTGGCACTATAACCCGGATCAGTTACTTGCGACCAGTAACAGTCATTGAATCCGGCAGCAAATACCATTTGCCTCGGACCAGAATCCAGGTTTCGGTGACAAAACCGACCGAAGAGACGTCTTTTCCGATTCCCGGCATTTTCACATCGACGTCCACCTGCATGTTGAGCACGCAGACATCGGGTTTGTCGCATTGCTGGCTGTAGGGAATGACTTTCTGCCAGCGCACCGGTCGATGGTTCATTTCCGCTGCGTAGTCATCGCGCTTTTTTGTGGCACGGAATCCGGGGCTCAGATAGTCATACGCCTGCTCGGCCTTGTGTGCAATCAACAGGCTCCAACGTTCGACGGCACGCTTTTCAACAATTTTCTTGGCACTGTCGCTGACTGCCGGCGCGCCGTCGTTCGCTGCGGCCTGATCTGATTTGGTGGCCTGAGTGGTGCAGCCGGCCATCAGCAATCCGATGGCCATAAGCGTCGCCAGTTGGCGCATAGATGCTTGAATCACGGGTTGACTCCTTTATCGATTATTTTTTCGGATTTGCGGCCTGATTCACTCGATTCCGGGCGCAACGGGATCAGGCTCTGAAACTGGCGCTTGTATTCCTCGGTGACCTCCTGCGCCTCATCGGAATTGTTCACTACTTGCGGAGTAATCAGCACGATAAGCTCGGTGCGCTGGTGATCACGCTTTGTGCTGCCGAAAAGTTTGCCGAGAACAGGAATCCGGCTCAATCCGGGCACACCATCCTCCGAAGTCTGATCATCTTCCGAGATCAATCCGCCGAGCAGGATGGTTTGTCCGCTCTGTACCGCGATGCTCGTATCCAGCGTGCGCGTATTGATCGGTGGATTTTCGCCTGAAGCGGCAGCACCCGGCTTGCTGACTTCCTGGGAGACGTCCATGTAGACCAGACCACCGGGGTTGACGCGCGGCTTGACCTGCAGGATCACTCCGGTATCGAGATACGTGGTCTGCCCAATCCCGGTTTGGGTTGTGCTACCGCCATTCTGAATTCCACCCAGCCCAATCAGGCTCTGAGTCTGTACAGGAATTCGAGTACCGACGTTAATCTGCGCCTCCTGGTTGTTCATGACCATCAGGGACGGCGCGGAAAGGATCTTGGCCTGGCCGCTGGTCTGCAAAGCACTCAGGGCCACCTGGAACTTGCTGTTGAGGTAGGAATAAAAAAAGTTTCCGCCCGAAGGGGTGGTCGCCGCACCGGCGAGGTAGCGCTGGCGATCGAGGCGATTCGGATAGACGACGCCTTGCGGATTCACATATTGCTGATTCTCGTAATTGGCCGACCCCGTGAGTCCGGCAAACCACCACTTCACACCGTACTGCAGTGCACCGCTCAAGGTGACCTCAAGAATCTTGGTCTCGATATGCACCTGCAACGGCGCGATATCGAGTTTGCGGATGGCCGCCTGCATCGAGTCCCACTCGGACGGAGTTGCCATGACGAGCAACTGATTGCTTTCCTCAACTGCAGTGATGCGAATATCCGAATCCCCATTCCCTGCCGCGCCGCCTGGGCCGGATTTGGACGACGGGCGCGACGAGCGGTTGCCCAGACGGCTGGAGCGGCCTCCCGCCGCCGGCGTTGTCGCCGCTCCGGCACTGCCAATGGTTGCTGCAGCGAGACCCGGCGCAACGGAACCTGAGGTGTCGGTTCTCGAAGAGCTTCCACCGCTGGAACCGCCGAGGAAGATCTGGCTCAGATAGTCCGACAGGTCCACCGACTTGATGTTCTTGACGTCATAAACGAATAGCTGGGTCGCGCTTTCATCGCCGGCGCGGTCGAGTCGTTTCAGCCAATCCTCAGCCTGACGCAGATATTGCGGCTGCGCGGTAATCGCGATGATCGCGTTCGAGCGTTCGATCGGGATAAACCGGAACATGCCGGCCAGCGGTGACTCGCCAGCCGCGCCAAAGACCTTCTCCAGCTCGGGCAAGAGGGTGCCGACCTCAACGCGCTGCAAGGTGAACACACCTACCGACATGCCCTTCAGCCAATCGACATCGAACACTTCGATGGTTTGCGCATAGTTCCTCAATTCCGAGGCGGTGCCGGCGAGCACGAGCATGCTGCGCGCCGTGTCGATACTGATGAACGCATCGGGCTTGGCATAGGGCTTGAGCAACTTGGCCATTTCGCTGGGCGAAATGAAACGCAGCGGGTACACGCGAACTTCGTAGCCATTGGCTGGCATCGATGACGCGATTGTTGGAGTCAGGTTGCCCGGCAGGGCATCCTTGACCTGCAGCACCGTGTAGAGACCATCCTTGTAGATCAAGGTGTTTCCGGTCCACGACAAGAGCATTTCCAGCACCGACATCGCCTGGTCGGATCGAATCGGTTTCGAAGTTGAAAACGACACATTGCCGCCGACATTCGGAGCGATCGTGTAGTTCTGCTGAAGCAGGTCGCCGAGGATTGCCTTGACCACCGACTGGATTGGATTGTTCTCGAAATTGAAGTCGACCTGGCCTTCGCCCTTGGCGACAGGCGCCGTCCGCCTTGCGGCCGCTTCATCGATGAACTTGCCGGTCCCCAACTGGATTTCGGGTTTGGGCGGTTCGAATGATTTCTCCTCGTCGCCACCGACATCAATAGCTGTCGATTTTGCCGCTCTTTCGTCCACCCTGACCGTTTTCTCTACAGCCAGGCTTTCGGCAGTCAATGGTGCCGCTTCATCCGCGTAAGCTGTCGGCCGACTTTTGATCGGAGCGCTAGAACACCCCGCCAGGATCGTGAACGCCAGAGCGATCGAGAGATAGATGATTCTTGATAGCACGTGGATCACTCCGTTCAATTCTTTTGCTCAGTGGGCGAGTTTTCTCGCTGCGAGCGCAAGCGCTCGGCTTCTTCACGCATTTGTCGTCGTCGCTCCTCGATGCGCTTGGCCAGGTCCGACTCCGCAGTATTGTCACCTTTCTGCTCCGGCACCGGCTGACGCGTGGGTGGAGGTCCCTTCGGCGGTTGCTGGATCGGAGGCCGTGCGGGCATCGCCGACGTCGTCAATTCAATCTCGGCTTTTTCGTCGCTGGCATTCTTGAAGGTCGCCATGCGCGGCTCAACCGAGACCAGTGTCCAGGCAGCCTGATCGCCGCTCAATGGCATTCCGACCTTGAGCGCAAGCGATTCGTTCCGCATGTTGTCGTGGACCATTGCAATGCGCAGCTCGGACCTCGATTCAGTCTTGCGCACGATGATGACGCCGGTAAGGGTAACGTTGAGCGGAACCGGCGGCGGCGCATCTCCTTCAGGCTCCCCTTCTTCGAGAAGCGAGGGTCTACGATCGTCATTGAATAGCGGGCGGTTTTCGACTTCGGCGTAGCTGGCCATTGGCGGAATCTTGATTGGCGTTTGGTCAATCTCTGCGGATACGACCTGATCAGAAGCAGAATCAGGTGGCAACCAGCCGTAGCCGCGCCCATATCCGGCAAATTGGACAAGCGCACTCAACAGCAGCAGAGCGCAGATGCCAGCCAGTGCCAAGGTCACGATACGCGCGGTCCTGACGTCCATTACGGCGTCTCCGCAGGTTTGCCGGGCTGGCGTAAATACCCGGCAAGATTGAAGCGCACATCGAGCGGACTGACTCTGGCCTTGCCGCCGGGCGGCACATAGGTCTGCTGGCGGTAGATCATCAACTGGTCAACGAACAAATAGGGCTTGCCGTTTTCGAGGTCGTACAGGATGGCGGCCAGTGATTCGAGATCGCAGCGCAGTCGCGCCTGCACCACCACTTTCATGTAAAGCTCGTCCTGACCTCCGGTGTACGGCGTCGAGTTGATCACGGAACAACGTTTGGGATCGGATTGGTCGGTCTGCGACTGGCGCAGACGGGTGATCAGGCCCGCCGAGGCCGCATTGGCATCAACCTCGGCAAGAAAAGCCTGATTACCCTGCTCGTAGGAGCGTACTTCGGCGAGTTTCTTTTCAATGGCAGGCCGTTCGGCGATAACGCGCGCATAACGCTGTTGCTGTTCACGCAGGTCGGCCATCTGGCTGAAGTAATCGAGATGCGGCGAGACGAACCACCAGTGCACGCCGAACAGATAGACGCCAAGAACGACAATCAGCAATAGGACGACCGCCAGCAGGCGGCCATCTTTCGGGCGAAATTCAAGGCGAGCCATCGACGGCCTCCTTTTCTTTCATCGCCGCGCTGTCTTTCTTGCCGGCACTGTCTTTATCTCCGGCGCCCCCATCCTTGTCATCCTTTGGCTTGCGCTTGGTTGCTTCGCCAGCATCGCCGCCTTTGGCGCGGGGCTTGTGGGCAATGAGCTGATCGATCGGCACGCTCTTGGGCTCGGCGGAGATCGTGAAACGGTCCTTGCCCGTGCGCGGATCGGGCTGAATCTGCCCTTCGAGCTTCGGGTTCGACATGAACGGCGAGGCGCTGAGAACGCTGATCAAGCCAGCGGCGTTCGTGCTTTGACCTTGCAACTGGATCTGGTTGTTCTCGATGCTGAGTCGTTCGAGATAGGTGTCGTCGTCGAGGCGATAGGCGAGATCATCAAGCAAGGCAATCAGGAGCGGCCCGTTGTGCTTCTTCTCAGCCAGGAAATTGGCCCCGTTGATTGAATCCTGCAGGGCTTTCTTGAGATCGAGTACCTCACGAGCGGCGGCCGTTGCCTTCTCCACCTCGGCCTGCATCGTTTCCACGGCGATGGCGCGGTTGCTCAGGGATTCGGACATATTGATCACAAGCAGGACCAATGCCAGCGCCGCAAGTCCAAGATTCATCGGCAAGCGCATGTCGCGGCGACGCGCGCGGCGATCAAGCGGGAGCAGATTGACCCCGCGACGCGCGCCGGCAACGCCTTCGCCGCGTACATCGACAGCGTCGAACTCGACCGCGCCGCCGGCAACGGACTCAAGCTGAGGATCAACGAGCGTCCGCGGCAGGACGGTCAGCTCGACGCGCAAGCTGCGCGTCGCCGGATCGCGGGCAAGGATACGGCTGTCGAAATAAACCTGGTCTGCCTTGAATGGTGTCTGCCGATCCATTTCGAATGAGAGAACCTGGCGCAGGTTCTCTTCGGCGGCTGCAGGCAAGGTCAGGCTGCGCGTCAGCGCGCGCGATTCAGGCACGCAAAGAATATTGCGCAAACCTGGATTTTCGATGCGACCGCGCATGACCCGGAACTCGCCAGCCTGCTCCTCGGCCGGGGCATTTGCGTTGATCGTTCCAAACTGCGTGACGACCTGTTCGCGTTCGCGCAGAACGAGAATCTGCTCGCTGCCAACCTCAAACAGGAGGGCTTCGGAGTTGCCGTTGAAGAATTTTCGCGAGCGTTCCGGCAGGCAGGCAATCAGCTGCGCTCCCCACCACGAAAAGAAGCGTGGCAGTGGTGTCTTGGCAAGGCGCGTCCGCAGACGGGCCAGTTGTCTGTCCAGGGCTTCTTTCACGTTGGTTACGCGTTCTCGTCATCACGCCAGCGCAGCACCACAAAGGGCCGCCCCGCCGAATTCATACCGCCCATGCGGATGGTCGCATCGAGCACGGTGCTGGCTCCATTCGGGAGTTTGGCACGCGATTTGACACTATACGTGAGGCCTCCACCGTCCGCCATTAGGGGCGAGCCATCCGGCAGAAGCAGGCCGGAAGCACCTTGGTTAAGCATGCCCGGTGCCAGTTGCTGGCGTTGCTGGATCAACTGTTGGGCCAGATCGGCGGTCATGCCCGGGATCGCCATCAATGCCTGCATGGGTGCATAGGCGGCGCTAGGCGAGCTGCGTCCCGAAAACATCGTGATCGCCGGCTCGATCTTCGAGTAGACCTCATAGTCCATGCCGAAAACCTGCTGGATTTCGGAGAGTGTTTCAAACGGAGCATTGCGCGGGCTATACGGCAAACCGGCGGCTCGATAGTCGCCTCGTTCGGCGCCGTGCAGCGAGGTCAGGTCATCGGGATCGCGCCAATCCTGGATCGCGTCGGCCAACTCCTCGGCCTTGACCTGTTCAATCCCGGTGCCCATGAACAGATTCGTCAAAGAAGTAACGTCCGCGACGTTGATATCGATCTTGCCGGAATCGTCGGTCAGCGAAACCTCGATCTGGACGCCATCGAAAACGAACGAATACGGACGACCATCGGCAACCCACTTCTGCTCGGGATTGGATTGGCTGAGTCCATACACGGCAAGATTGATTCCGGCCTCCGCGGCATAGCGCGCGGTCGTTGTGTCAAACAGGTGTCGCGACTGCATGCCCTCGGTGCGAGCAACCATGGCAAAGCTGCCCAGCAGTACCGAGAGCATGGCTACGACCCACATGACCAGGACGAAAGCAATGCCCCGCGACTTGCGAAGGGTCATGCGCTGCATGCGCGTCATGTCGGCTGGACCCGGCTTCATTGGCTTGGACTCACGCCACTTGGGGGAGGATTCGACGGATCCTGCTGGATTTGCGGATCATCGAAACGCACAGTATTTGACTGTCGCGCCGAGCCGCCATCGAGCATCAGCGGAATATCCATATTCGGCCAGCCAACCAGGGCCTCCTTGCGCATCTTGAGTTCGACACGAATCATCACCGGCGTAATGCTCGGATCGTCCCAATCATCGGTCCAGTCTTCCAGTTCGCCCTGGTCATCGAGCTTGCGATATTCGAATTTGCCGCTGTCGACCATGTCCATCAGCACCACCGGCTCACTCTCTCCGTTGCCCAGTTTGTCCTTGTCAAACCCGTTCAGCATCCAGTGGTTGAACAGCAATTGTTTGCCATTTCGCGTATTGGACAATTCCAGAGTCTGCACATAGGCGCCACCACTGGAAAGATAGCCAGGCATCGGCGCGACAAAACGCATGAGATCGCGCTTGCCCTCGAACATCAGATTCTGGCCGGTTCCGCGCTCCTGACCGAAAGGCAGTGGCAGCGTGCGACTGAGCTGATGGCGGATGAACTCCTGGGCTACGCGCAGGCGATTGGTGCGATCCATGAGGTTCTCGCCGATATGCATGCCCTTGACCGCCGAGCGAATGCCACCAAATGCCGCGGCCAGCAGGACTGCCAGCAACAGGATCGCGAGCATGACCTCGATCAAGGTAAAGCCGCGAACTTGTTTCTTGATCAGACAGCCCCTCATTTGCGACCTCCCGCGGCGGGATTCGGCTGTGGCTGGCGCATCGTATTGCCCGCAGCACCACCCTGCTGCCCGCCTGGTGCAAAGCCGCCGGAAATGCCCTGGGATCGGGTCGCATCAGTTGTAGCGGTGCGCAAGGTGGTGAATTCCGCAGTGCGCTGACGATCGCTGTCGCCCCAGATAACAGTCAGCGCAACATGGTAAAGATCGATTTGCGGCATGCCGAAGACAGCCTGCCCCGCTTGTTGAAGCCCTTGCACCTGGTTTGCCATGCTCGAACCATTGAGGCCAATTCCGCCAGCGGGCTGCGTGACATCAGCGACAACGAGCTCGGGATCGATCTGGTCGATCTGCATCTCCCAATGGTATTTGTCGTCAAATTCGCCATCGCTGCTGCCGGCCTCGACCCGCTCGCCGATACCGACGATGTCGAGCATCGACTGTGCCCACAACGCTGCACGGGTCTCGTCGGCGGAGCGCCGAGCGTTGTTCATCGACATGGTCAGGATCTGCATCAACGCCCCGACCGCAATCGCGAAAATCACGAACGCCGCGATCATCTCGATCAGGGTGAATCCGCGGCTCGGTCGTGGAAGCATCATGCGCATGCCCCGAACAGACCGCGACTGCGCTGCAGAGTTCGTCACTTTTCGGAATCCGGCTTGTCGAGGGTGACTTCGCCGGTCAACCAACCGACATTGATTTTCCATTCGCGTTCGCCGAGGACAACCGCGATATTGCCGCCGGTCGAGCTTCCGTCCCGGAAAAAACGGATGCCACCAGCTTTGTTGCTGGTCAGTTCCTGCTGGGCCGTGGTCAGGCGCAGGATCATGCCCTCGGGCAACTCCCTCTCCGCCTTGCCCGGAGCGATCCAGGTATTCTTTTCCAGATCCAGCAAGAGTACTTTCTGTTCACCTTTGACAATGGCCTGGCCGCGGGTGTAGCGCAGACCCGCGACCAGATCATTGCTCGCAGCCTGGATGCGCGCGCCCGCCAGGCTGCGCGTGAACGCAAACGTGACAACGCTTGCCACAATGCCGATCAGGACGATCACGATGATCATCTCTATCAGGGTGAAGCCCTTCGAGCGGAGATTCGGGATTCGATATTCGATATTCGAAAAAGCAGATTCGCGCATCGCTGCGGATCGCCCGCTTTTCGACGAATCCCGGATCTCGAATCCCGAATCCCGACTACTCACTCCCAACTTCCATAATCCTTGTCGGTGCTCTCTCCGCCTGGCTTGCCATCCTTGCCGAGGAAAACGATATCGAAGTCGCGTCCTGCATCGCCAGGCTTCTTGTACATGAACTGATGGCCGAACGGATCCTTGAGATCGGTGTCCTTGGCATACGGCCCGAGGCCTTCGCGCTTGGTCAGATCCTCCAGCGAACCCGGATAGGAACCGACCGCCATCTGGTATTGCTCGACCGAGCCGGCCAGCTTCTTGACCTGGATCGTGCCGGCTTTCCATTTGCCGCCACCAAACGTGTTCATCATGCCGCCGCCGACAATCGTGATGACGATGCCGAGCAGGACGATCACCGCGATCATTTCCATCAGCGTAAAGCCGGCTGTACGCGGCATCGGGCGCAGGTTGCGCAAGGTTCGTTTGTACATGATCGGACTCCTTATTGAATCGAGCTTGTCAGTTTCAGGATAGGAAGGATGATCGCCATCATGATGATCGCGACGACCACAGTCATCACCACGGTAGTCGCTGGTACGAGGGCGGCGAGCAGGCGCTCCAGGGAATTGCGCACTTCGACATCGAAGGTATCGGCAACCTTGAGCAACATCGAGTCGAGTTCACCGGATTCTTCGCCGACGCTGATCATCTGCAAGGCGAGTTTCGGAAATTGCTTTGATTGACCGAGCGAGAAACCGAGGCCGCTGCCGGTTTTTACTTCTTCGCTGGCCTTTTCGACAGCGACACCGAGGAAAGAGTTGCCCATGACGTTGCGCGCGACGTTGAGTGCGCCCAGCAAGGGCACGCCGTTCTTGAGCAGGGTGCCGAGCGTGCGTGACAGGCGTGCGGTTTCGAGCTTGCGCACTAGCTCGCCGGCGATGCGTACGCGCAGCAGGCGCTCGTCGAGGGCGAGTCGACTGTCAGGGTCAGCCAGCTTGCGCCGGAACCAGGCAACGAAAAAGATCAATCCGGCCAGCATCAGCCACCAGAAACTCTGCAGTGTCGAACCGACTCCGACAACGATCCGCGTAAGTAGAGGCAGTTCGACATCCATGTCGGCAAACATCTGCTCGAACTGCGGCACGACGACGACGAGCAGGACGAACAGCGATACCAGCACCATGCCGACGAGAAACGCCGGATAGATCAAGGCGTTGATCACGCTGGACTTCAACGCGCGCGAGCGTTCGAGGTAGTCGGCCAGGCGGCGCAGGGTGTCTTCGAGCGAACCTCCGGCTTCACCGGCTCGGACCATGTTGATATAGAGGCGCGAAAAAGTACCGCGCTCGGCTTCAAGCGCATCGGATAGCGTCGCACCACCACGCACGAGGTCGCGGACGCGCTCGAGCAGATTCCTGGCCTTTTCGCTTTCCGGCAAATCAAGCAGGATCTGCAAGGCGCGATCAAGCGGTTGGCCCGCACCAAGCAAGGTCGCGAGCTGCTGGGTGAACTGGACGATCTGGGCATCATTCAATGTAGGGCGCTTCATCAGCGCCGCAAACAGCCCCCCGGAATCGACGCTGTCAGCATCGCGTACATCGAGCGGAATATTGCCGGCATCCTGCAGCTTGCTGATGACGTCATCCGCCGAAGCAACGTCCATCTGCCCCTCGAGCGTCTCACCCGACGGTGTGACAGCCTTGTAGTGGTAGAGAGTCATTTGGAGTGCCGAGAATGGGGAATGGAGAATGGGGAGTGGTTTGAGAGCTGGGAGTCGGGAATAGAGAATCGAGAATGGGTATAAAGCCGATTTCCAGACGCATGCTGCCCTTTGGCTCTACCTATTCTCCATTCCCCATTCTCCATTTCCGGCATTTGAACCATTCTCGATTCCCGATTCCCGATTCCCGGCTCCATGGTCACCCCTCCTGCGTCACGCGCAGGATTTCCTCGATCGTGGTCTGGCCGGCAAGAGCCTTGACCAGACCGTCTTCGTACATCGTACGCATGCCCTCGGCACGGGCCTGGGCCTCGATCTCGCCCGCGCCCTTGTGCTGCATGATCAGGCGACGAATCGAGTCCGACATGACCAGGAATTCCATGATCGTGGTACGGCCGAAATAGCCGCTCGCATAGGCTGCACTTGGCACCGGCTTGTAGAGCTTGATAGGCCGCTCGCTGGTCAGCTTTTCGAGACCGAACTCCTTGACGACTTCGGGCAACGCCTCATAGGTTTCGGCGCTGGGAAGATCGAGGCGACGCAGCAGGCGCTGGGCGAGGATGCCGTTGACCGTCGAGGTCAGCAGATAGTCCTCGACGCCCATGTCGAGCAAACGCGTGATGCCGCCAGCGGCATTGTTGGTATGCAGGGTCGAGAGCACCAGATGGCCGGTCAGTGCTGACTGGATCGCGATCTTCGCGGTTTCCAGGTCGCGCATTTCTCCGATCATGATGATGTCCGGATCCTGGCGCACGATCGAGCGCAGCGCATGCGAAAAATCGAGGCCGATCGCCGGTTTGGCCTGGATCTGGTTGATGCCCTCGATTTGATACTCGACCGGATCCTCGACCGTGATGATCTTCACATCCGGTGTATTGAGCTTGCTCAGCGCTGTGTACAGGGTGGTCGTCTTGCCCGAACCGGTCGGCCCGGTGACGAGCAGGATACCGTGTGGCAACTCCAGCACCTTGTTGAACTTGGGCAGGAACTCGTCGGTAAAGCCGAGGGTGTGGAAATCGAAGACGACGGCTTCGCGATCGAGAATACGCATGACGACCGATTCGCCATGCGAGGTCGGCACAGTCGACACACGAAGATCGAGCTCCTTGCCCTGCACACGGATCATGATGCGGCCGTCCTGCGGAAGGCGGCGCTCGGCGATATTGAGTTTGGCCATGATCTTGACGCGCGAGATCACCGCCGCAGTCGATGCCGCCGGAGGTGACTCGACTTCGTGCAGCACGCCATCGATTCGGTAGCGCACCTTGAGCCGACTCTCGAATGGTTCGATATGGATATCCGAAGCGCGTTGCTCGACCGCGCGCTGGATGACGAGATTGACCAGACGGATGACTGGCGCTTCGGAGGCGAGGTCGCGCAAATGCTCGATGTCGTCTTCGCTGCGCGAATTGTCGTCACTGAGGCTCTCGACGATCGAGCCCATCGCCGAACGTCCTTGCCCATAGTAGCGCTCGATCAGATCATCGATTTCAGGTCGCAGGCCGACGCTGAGCGACACCTTGCGACCGGTCGCCAGTTCGATCGCTTCCAGCGGATAGTGATCGGCCGGATCGGCAATCAGCAGTTTGACCTCGGTTTCCGTTTCGCCGATCGGCACGACATGATGGTGTTTCAGGAAGCGTACCGAGAGTTGCACGTTCGGTGGCGGCGATTCAGGAAAATCCTTGGCGCTGAGCAGCGGCAGGTTCATGATTTCCGCGACCGCATCGGCCATTTCGCGCTCGGAGACCAATCCGAGGCGGGTCAGCAGGGCGACCAGTCGACCCGACGGATCCTCCTCATGCAAACGTCGACCGCGCACGAGATCGGCCTCCTTCAGACGGCCCTTGGCGACCAGGAACTGGCAGATGCGCTCGTCCAGAGCCGGGCCGCTAAGCACAGGCAGCGCGACTTCGACCGCGGGCATTTCAGAAATTGCCGACATCAGGACTCCTTGGCGTCGTCGTTTTGACCCGACGAATCGGTATTCGGTTCCTCGACAGGATGCACGAGGGATTCGATGAAATGCCGATTCAGGATCGCCCAGAGGGCAATCGGCGTGACCGCCGGGAGAATCAGGTAGCCGAACTGGTAGGCCAGCGCGACCGGATCTGGCGCAATGCCGGCGGCAATGATGGCATTCGCGCCCGGCGATCCGGAATCAAAAGCCAGCACCTTGAGGGTTTCGGCAACGACACCAAACGCCTGAGTCAGCCATATCACGGCCAGTGCGACCGCGAACTGGAACAATCGCCGAAGGAAGCGCATCGGAGTTGCCATCGCGAGGCCGCTGAACAATGGCAGCGAATAGCCGTACAACAGCGGATTCTGGATCAGGATCAGCTCGCCAATGCCGCTGCGCCCGTCGGGCGCAACCTGATTCACCAGAACATGGGTCGTCACCTCCATGCTGTGGCCGTTCTGGATAATTTCCGAGATCAACGAAGGCCAGATTGTCAACATGGATAACTTGGCGATCTGGATCACCGGCCAGGTCAACGGCGACGCAAAGGCGAACCAGATAAAAAAGCTCAACGGCAGCCAGAGCAAGGCGCGCAAGCCGACCGCGCGAATTTCAGAAGCATCCATCAGCTTACCCACTCCCGTGCATTGCGGAACATTCTCAGCCAGGGCGAGACTTCCGCCCATTCGCGCGGATGCCAGCTCATCTGCGAAGATCGAAACACGCGCTCCGGATGTGGCATCAGAATGGTCACTCGACCGTCCGCTGCGCAGAATCCTGCCGCTCCGCCCGGCGAACCATTCGGATTGAGCGGATAGTGCTCGGTCGCGCGACCAGCCGCATCGACGAAGCGCACGCAGGGTTTTGCCTTTTTCGCCGAGCCCGCATCTGAAAATACCGTGCGACCTTCGCCGTGTGCAACCACGACCGGGATGCGTGAGCCGACCATTCCACGCAATAGAATCGAATTCGATTCGACGATTTCCAGTGTCACCAGACGCGCTTCGTACTGCTCGGATGTGTTGCGCTGAAATCTCGGCCAATGTTCTGCACCAGGCACGATGGACTTGAGTTCCGACATCATCTGGCAACCATTGCAGACGCCAAGGGCAAAATGAGAGTCATCCGCGAAGAACTCCAGGAACTGCTCTCGCAACGCTTCGTTGTAGAGGATCGATGCGGCCCAGCCACGCCCGGCGCCGAGCACGTCGCCGTAGCTGAAGCCACCGCAAGCCGCGAGCCCCTTGAATTCTGCAAGCCGATGGCGACCGCTGGCAAGATCGCTCATGTGGACATCGACAGCCTCGAAACCGGCGCGATCGAACGCGGCAGCCATCTCTACCTGACCATTGACGCCCTGCTCGCGCAAGATCGCCACGCGTGGGCGCGCTTTGCCAAGCAAGTGCCGGCTACGAATATCCTCGGCGGGATCGAAGCTAAGGCGCGGTGAAATGCCGCCATCGTCCTGGTCGCAGCGCCAGGCCATTTCCGCATCCGCGCAGACCGGATTGTCGCGCAGGCGCTGCATCGCATGACTGGTTTCCGACCATGCCCGCATTAGCTCGCTCCAGCCCCAGCTGATCACTTTCTCGTTGTCGTGCCGAATCTTGACCTTCATCTTCCGATTCGGCGTGCCGACCCTGGCGATCAATTTTCCGAGGCCATGTCGCTGCATCAGCGCAACGAACGATTCGCGATCACCCTGGCGGATCTGCACGATCGCGCCGAGCTCCTCGTTAAACAGGCCGCGCAGCATGTTGTCGGCCCAGCCCGACAACTCGATCTCGAGACCACAATGTCCAGCCAGGGCCATTTCGATCAGGCTGACGATGGCACCGCCATCCGAGCGATCGTGATAGGCCAACAACAAGCCATCGGCATTCGCTTCCTGGATGGCTTGGAAGAACGATTTCAGGCGCGCCGGATCATCAACATCAGGTGGCAGATCGCCGGCACGCAGGAACACCTGAGTCAGCACCGATCCACCGAGACGTCCTCGACTCGCGCCAAGATCGATGATCCACAGTTCGGAGTCGCCTTGATCAAGTTGTAGTTGTGGCGTCAGCGCGCGGCGCGCGTCGCTGCAACTGGCGAACGCCGTGGCAATCAGCGAGACAGGCGAAACCGTACGCTGGGTGGTGTCTCCCTGCTTCCAGGAAACCTGCATCGACATCGAATCCTTGCCGACCGGAATCGAGATGCCAAGCGCCGGGCACAGCTCCATGCCGACCGCATGTACGGCGTCGTAAAGTGCCGCATCCTCACCTGGATGATCGACCGCGGCCATCCAGTTGGCCGACATGCGCACTTCATCGAGGCGCACCGGTGCCGCGGCCAGATTGGTCAGCGCCTCGCCGACTGCCATGCGTGCCGAAGCGGCCGCATCGAGCAGGGCCAGCGGGGTGCGCTCACCAATTGCCATTGCTTCACCGGCGTGCCCCAGGAAGTCATTCAGCGTCACCGCGCAATCGGCGACCGGAACCTGCCAGGGCCCGACCATCGGATCGCGCGAACACAAACCCCCGACGCTGCGATCGCCAATCGTGATCAGGAACGACTTGCTGCCAACCGCAGGAAATCGCAACACGCGCTCAACGGCTTCACCGAGTTCAAGGTTCTCGGTATCGGCAATGACCGAGAGCGATTCCTTGATGCGTCGAGTAGTGCGCGACATGCGCGGCGGTTTGCCAAACAGAACGTCAAGTGGCAGATCGATTGGCGTGTGGCGGGAATCGGATATCGGGAATCGAGAATCGGAGAGCACGAGCCTGCGCTCGGCGGTAGCGTAACCGACCACGGCGAATGGGCAGCGTTCGCGCTCGCAGATCGCGGCGAAAACTTCGACATTTTCGGTTCGCACGCCGAGCACGTAGCGCTCCTGCGATTCGTTGCACCAGATCTGCATTGGCGACATGTGCGGGTCGTCGCAGGGAATCTTGGCCAGCTCCAGCGTTCCGCCGACTTCGGAATCGTTGAGGAGCTCCGGCAAGGCGTTGGAAAGACCTCCGGCACCCACGTCGTGGATCGAAACCAGCGGATTGCCTGCGCCACGCGCCCAGCAGTCGTCTATGACCTGCTGGCAGCGCCGTTGCATTTCGGGATTCTCGCGCTGCACCGAGGCGAAATCGAGTTCCACCGAACTGCTGCCTGCGGAGACCGACGATGCCGCTCCTCCACCGAGGCCAATCAGCATCGCCGGTCCACCCAGCACAATCACGGCATCGCCGGGCTGCAGGATGTTCTTCTGTACATCGGACTCGCGCAGGTTGGCGAGTCCACCGGCAATCATGATTGGCTTGTCGTATCCGCGCAGCAGGCCGGCTTCGTCCGAGGAATGTTCAAATGTTCGGAAATATCCGCCGAGGCAAGGCCGACCGAACTCGTTGTTGAAGGCCGCTGCGCCGATCGGGCCGTCGCGCATGATTTCGTAGGGCGTGGCGAATCGTGGCGGATGCGCTCGCTGAGGTTCCCATGGTCGTGGCAGGCCGGGAATACGCAGATGCGAAACACTGAACCCGGTCAGTCCTGCCTTTGGCTTGCCACCACGGCCGGTCGCGCCTTCGTCGCGGATTTCGCCGCCCGCACCGGTTGCGGCGCCGGCAAACGGCGAGATCGCAGTCGGATGATTATGCGTCTCGACCTTGATTGCATACGGCACCGCCTCGCTCACCGCCGCGTAGACGCCAGAATCGGGGTCGGCGAAGAATCGCTCTGCTTGAGTGCCGGCAATCACCGCTGCGTTGTCACTGTAAGCCGACAGGGTATGAGCCGGGGATTGCTTGTGTGTATTGCGGATCATGGCGAACAGCGAGTATGGCTGCACCTTGCCATCGATCGTGTAGTCGGCATTGAAAACCTTGTGCCGGCAATGTTCGGAATTCGCCTGCGCAAACATCATCAGTTCGGCATCGGTCGGATCGCGCTGCAGACGCGCGTAGCTCTCCGCCAGGTAATCCATTTCGTCACCAGCCAGGGCCAGGCCGAGACGCTTGTTGGCCACCTCAAGCGCGGCGCGAGGATCGGCTCCGAGCTCGATGCGGTCGAGCGGCAATGGATCGCCGACGGCGAACAATTGATCGAGTTGTGCGCGCGTGATCAGCACCGATTCGGTCATCGGATCATGCAGGGTACGGATGATTGCCTGCCACGCGTCGGAATCATTTGGCGCGACATTCGTCAATTCGAAAGCCAAGGCGCGTTCGACGCGACGGATGGGCAGCCCGCAACGACGCAGGATATCGGTTGCCTTGCTCGACCACGGCGAAATGGTGCCGACGCGAGGCGCAACCCACCATGTCGCGTCAACCTTTGCCCTGTCCTCGGCGAGCAGAATGCGCTTGAGACGGGAATGGTCGATGTCGGTCATGTCATCCGCTGCAACCAGATACACGTACCGGGCGGAGCGGAGGGGGTAACCAGGCGCGACTCGACCGAGTTCGCCGTTGAGACGATCAATACGGAATGCTGACAGGGCCGGCTGGCCGTCGAGAACGATCATGACAGTCGGTGTCCGGGATGCTCAGAACAGAACCGCACGGCGTCACCGTGCGCGGGTTGCGCATGATAGCCGAACGCAAGACCGAGCGAGAACCACCCGGTCAGGCATCGCGCCCTGGGCCCAGACGGTATCCCGATCAGGCTTCCGGCTTTTCGGCGGCAACGCGTTCGAGTTGGGCCTGCAGCTGATCCGGCGTCAGGTAGCCGCCAATCTTGGTGCCATCCGGAGCAAATACGGCAGGCGTGCCATCGACGCCGACACTGATACCGAGCTGATATTCCTCGGCAATCGGGTTGTCGCACTGCAAGGGCTCCGGATTGGCTCCAGCCTTGGCAGCCGTGAATGCCTTGTTCTTGTCCTTTGCGCACCACACCGACACAGCCTTGGCGAACGACGGCGTGCCGGGACCGCTGCGCGGAAAAAACAGGTAATCGACTTCGATCCCGCGCGCGTTGTATTCGTCGATATGCGAATGCATTTTTCGGCAGTAACCACAATCGATATCAGTGAAAACAGTGACCTTGTATTTGGCCTTGGTTTTCGGCGCAAACTTGATGCGCTTGGATTCCGGGTACGCATCCAGCTTGGCCATATTGACCTTGGCCAGACGCAGAGCCGTCAGGTCAACCTTGGCACTGGCGTCGTACAGGGTTCCCTGCAGGATATAGCGGCCATCGTCACTGACATACAGCAGTTGGCTGCCGACCACGGCCTGATGGTAGCCAGGAATCGGCGACTTTTCGAAAGCTTCGATCTTGTTGTCCTTGATCAACTTCTGGACGGCGGCACGGGCGGTCGCCTCGCCCTTGTCGGCGGCCTGGGCCAGCGGAACGAAGGCGGTCAAGGCGAGAGTGGCAATCACTGCAAATTTCATGGGCATCCCTTTTTCGATCGGTTTGAAGCCGCGCTCAGCGCGAGGTAACCGGATTGTTGGCGATATGTTCGAGTTCAGCGGCGAGCTTTTCCGGTGACAAGGAGATCTGCGGCGCAATGCGACTGCCATCCGAGGCGAGCATGGTCGGAGTTCCATTGATGCCGATAGCTTGCGCGATGCGCGTGGACTCGGCGACCGGGTTGGGGCAGGTTGCCGTACCCGGATCTGCTCCGTTCATCGCCGCTGTGAGTGCCACCTTTCGATCGATCGCACACCAGACTGCCTCGGCTTTCTTGTCTGCTCCCGGATGAATGTCGAGTGGCAGGAAGATGTATTCAACGGCGATGCCAGCCGCGATGTAGCCATCAATCTGCTGATGGAAACGGCGGCAGAACGGACAATCGATATCGGTGAACACTGTGACCGCGTATTTGGGCTTGTCCGGCGCAAAGATAATGCGCTTGTCGGCGCCGATTTCCTTCAACGATACGAGGCGATTCTTCGCCCGTGCGGCTTCGGTGATATCGCGCTGGCTGTCGGCGTCGATTGCACTGCCATCGAGTATGAAGCGCCCATCCTTGCTGACATAGACGAACTGGCTGCCAATGATGGCTTCGTAGAAGCCCGGCACAACCGACTCCTGGACAACATCCACCTTGACTTGCGGCGCCAGCTTCGAGAATGCCGCCTGGACGGTTTCCTCGGGCGTGGCGGCCATGGCATTGAAAGCAATCAGAAAAAGAATGGAGCCAAGCAAATGACGCATGAGAACCTCGGAGTTAAGTCAACGACCAGCCGCTGCAGCGGCCGGTGCGGGTGAATCGAAGGCTGCGGAAATTTTCTGCAACCTGGCGAGCAGGCGATCCGGTGATAACAGGACATTCGAATCGATCATGGATCCGTCGGCGGCAATCGCAGTCGGCGTCTGGTTGACACCAATTTCGATTCCGGCCCGACGCATCTGAAGCAAGGGATTCGGACAATCGGGCGCATCCGGCACTCGCCCCGCCACCGCAGCGGTATAGGCTTGTTTGCGGTCATCCGAACACCAAACCGAAACCGATTTGCGATCGGCACCGGGGTGAATGCTGAGCGGGAAGAATACATAGTCAAACGCGATACCGCGTGCATTGAATTCATCGATCCGCGAATGCAGTCGTCGGCAAAAAGGGCAATCCACATCGGTGAACACGGTCAAGCGATATTTTGGATCGGCCGGCTCGAAGCTCAAGCGCGAATCATGACCGAGAGCGGACAGTACCTCACGGCGCTTGGCGGCCATGCTCGCATCACTGAGACTGATGCCTTCCCGAGTGTCCTCGACCGACCCGCGAAGCAGATAGCGACCATCGGCACTGGCATAGGCGACCTGCCCATCGATCACGCCTTCAAAATAGCCGGGCAATTTCGATTTGCCGAACACCGTGATTTCCTGCAGCGGCGCAATCTTCTGGATCGCGGCACGCGCGGCCGCACCCTCGTCGGCAAATGCCGGAACAAAGGTGAGACTCGCAGCCAACAGGCAAAGCGCGCGCAAAGCCATCATCAACAGGAAAACCTTTCGGGTCGTGGTCTGGATCAGACCGGCGTGAGCGGCAATGGTTCCGGGCCCGCCCAAGCCCTTGATTTTCGCATGGACGCGGCGGCGGTGAAACCCTGACTGGTAGCCGGTCGGACCGTGCCGGTGGAGGCGAGGTTATGGTTGTGCGAAGCCAGGTTGCCGAGGAGCTTCAGGTCCTGCGCGGCTTGATGGGCCAAAAGATGCGGGAACATGCCTCGCACAGGCGCATTCGCAGCCCCGATCAACAATCGAAAGAGCGGTTGCCACCTAGCCGCGCGGATGGTGCTCTGCGTGCAGGCGTTTAAGTCCTTCCTTCGCCACCAGGGTGTATATCTGCGTAGTCGACAGTGAACTGTGTCCGAGCAGCATCTGCAAGGCGCGCAGATCAGCGCCATGATTGAGCAAATGGGTGGCGAACGAATGGCGCAGCACATGCGGGGAAATGCGCTGGCTCGCGATTCCCGCATTGAAGGCGTGTTTCTTGACCAGGGTCCAGAACATCTGCCGGGTCATACCTGAACGACGCGCGGTCACGAACAAGGCATCGACACGCGCGCCCTTGAGCAGAATGGTTCGGGACTCTCCTACGTAACGCACGAGCCAATGCTGGGCTTCAGCACCGATCGGCACAAGGCGCTCCTTGCCGCCCTTGCCGGTCACGCGCAATACACCCTGACGAAGATTGACCTGGTCGGTGCGCAAACCCACCAGTTCGCTGACACGCAGTCCGGTCGCATACATCAACTCCAGCATGGCCCGATCACGCAGGCCGAGCGGCGATTCCGCCGGCGCCTGCAGTAATCCCTCGACTTCCGCCTCAGCGAGCGCCTTGGGCAGTCCGCGTGGCAGTTTCGGCGCATCGACGAGCAAGGTGGGATCCTCGCTGATTCGACCGTCCCGTTGCTGCAGGCGATAGAAATGGCGCAAGGCCGAGAGCAGGCGCGCATTCGATCGTGGACTGAAGCCTTGCCCCCTTTTGCCGCCCTTTTCGGCGCGCGACGCTAGATACGAAAACAACAGGTCGCGTCGGCAATGGAGCAGGTTCGAAGCGTGAGCGGGCGATGCCAGCCAGCGTGCGAACGCGTCGAGATCACGGCGATAGCTGGACAAGGTATTTTCGGCGAGCCCCAGCTCCGACCATGCGCGTTCGAGGAATGCATCGATCAGGATGCGGTCGTCGGCACCGACCTCGACTCTTATTTCTGCGCTGCTGGTTGCCACTTGGGTTTCTCACCAACGTTGCGCTATACGACGCAATCCAAAGTCCAGTGTAGTGCTTTGTCCTGGACAGCACATTCGGCTGGCCTTCGGCAGTTGCGCTGGGAGTGAGGCATTACACTAGAGCCAAATCCAACCCGAAATACCCTCATGTCCGCTCACCCTGGCGCTCCGCTGTGGCGACGTCTCGCCGCCCTCTTCTACGATTTTCTGGTGCTCTTTGCGGTCTGGATGGTCGCCGCCGCTATGGTGCTGCTCGTATTTGGAGGCAAGGTCGATGTCGCCCATCAACCTCCGCTCTATCACTTCACCCTGCAAGTGGTGCTGCTGATACTCAGCGCGATCTATTTCGTCATCTCATGGACGCGTGGCGGTCAGACCATCGGCATGCGTGCTTGGCGCGTGCGCATCGTCGATGGCGCAGGGCACTCGCCGTCCGTTCAGCGATCACTGCTGCGCTTCGCCCTCGCGCTGCTCTCGGGGATAGCCGGTTTTGGCTTCATCTGGTGCCTCTTCGATGCCGATCGTCGCGCCTGGCACGATGTGATGGCGAAGACGAGGATGGTCTGAAGGCCGGGATTCGGGATTAGGCAATATCACTCACGCTCACGCGCGCCGAGGGTTGCCGCGAAAATCGAAAGAAGTTCATCTGCACGCAAGCAATCGGGCGACCCTTCGATTCGCGATTGCCTGCCCCTCAGGCATACCGCCTGAACCAAGCCGTCGCCATTGCAATCAACAGCAGCGGAGGTATCGCATTGGCGACCGCGGGCGGCAACCCGTAAACCGTGCCCATGCTGACCACGGCGCGCTGCAGGAAATAAAAACCGATTGCCATCACGATGCCGACGAACAGGCGTTTCGCGAGTCCGCCACTGCGCAGCGCGCCGAAGGCGAATGGCAGGGCGCAGAACGCCAACACGAGCACGTTGACCGGATAAAACACGCGCATCCACCAGGCTTCGCGAAAACTGCGCGAGTCCTGACCATTGCGTTCCAGATAGGCGATATTGCGCGAAAGCTCGCGCAAGTTCAGGTAATCGAGCTTGACGATGCTCAATGCGAGGACGTCCGGATCCAGCCCCGAGGGCCATTGCGCCTGTGGCGACGCGGTACTGGTCGCCGAGGCCTCACCGAATTCCGTGCGACGCACATCGAAAAGGGTCCACTGTCCTTCAAGGTGCTCGGCGCGTGCTGCTATCGACAGCGTTGCGAGACGCCCCTGCTTGTCGAATTCGAAAACGCGCACGCGATTGAGGTCGACGGCAGGACCTTGCTCGGTCCGCCGCGTGCGGCCATTGCCAGCGTTGATAACGGTTTCGCCGTCGCGCGCCCAGATGCTGCCACCCTTGGCCAGGGTGACGTCTTTCGATTTCGCCGCCAACGACAAGGCCTTGGCGCTTTGGTCGCCCCAGGGAGCGAGAGTTTCACCCATGACCGCGACGGCGGCGGTGAGCACAACCAGGGTCAGAACTACGGACGCGCAGATGCGTAATTTCGACAAGCCGGCGGCGCGCAACGCAGTCAATTCGCCTGTCCCGGCCAAGCCACCCAATCCGAGCAAACCGCCGATCAGCGCCGCGTAACTGAACATCTCGTACATGCGTCTGGGCACGGTCAGCAAGGTGTAGCTTGCCGCCTTGGCCAAGGTGTAACTGCCGTGGCCAACATCGTTGAGTTCGCCGACGAAGATCGTGAAGGCGTCGAAGCCTACGAGCACGAACCAGGTCAGGCCTACCGCCGCCAGTACCGAGATCGCGACGAGTCGATCGACCCGCTTGAAGCCCGCCCGGGTCACGCCACCCCCCTTTTGTGCTTGCGCTGACGCAAACGCTGGTTGCGCTGGATCAGCCACAGCGCGATCAGGATCGAGGGCACATAGACCCACCACAATCCGGCCGACATGGGCATCTTCTCGTGAACCATCCAGACCCGTCCCAAGGCGAGGAGATTGGCATAGATGATGTAGCCAAGCACCGCGATGATCACGCTGGCATAGCGCGGTTGGCGCGGGTTCGAACGCGACAGCGGCAAGGCCACCAGCGCCAGCACAAACACCGAGACGACCGGCGCCAAGCGCCAGTGCAGTTCGGCGCGCTCAAGGCGCTCGTCACTCCCCCACAACTCAATGGTTGGCGCGGCACGCTTGACCGCTTCGGAGCTGTCAACTGCATCGTTGTCGGCGAGCTTGATGTCGTTGCGCTCGAACCGCAGCAGGCGAAAATCATCCTTTCCGGGCCGTCCTTCGACGCGAAACCCGTCCTTCAGGGCGAGAAAACGGTCGCCTCCCGAAGTATCCCGGTACAACTCGCCGCCGCGCGCGGTGATGATGTTGATCTGCGAGGTGCCATCGTCCTGTAGTTGCTCGCTTTCGACGAACATGCGCGTGAATTTCGAACCATCAGGCGACATGTCGCCAACATAGATGACGCCCTCGCGACCCGGCAGTGGCACGAACCGACCCGGTTCGAGGCCGGCTATCAATAGCGAACGATTGGCTTCGTCGACCAGATGCTGGGAAAAACGAACCGCCGCCGGAGCGACCCAAAACGCGACAACGGTCAAAAGAATGGCGACCGGCACAACCAGCAGGGCCAGCGGCCGCATCAACCCCTTGATATCGAGGCCGGATGCGCTAAGCACGGACATCTCGCTGTCCCGATAGAGCCTTCCATAGGCGAGCAAGACGCCGAGAAACAACGCAAGCGGCAACAAGACGTTGAGGCTGTCGATCGCGCGCAAGCTGATCATCGCCACCAGCAGATCGGCTGGAATACGTCCGCGCGCGACCTGATTGAGTACCGAAATCAGTGTTTCGCCGATGCTGATCAGCAGCAGCACCACGGTCACTCCGAGGAAACTGAAGACGAGTTCGCGTAGCAGATAGCGGTCGATGATGCGCAGCAAAGCGGGTCTATGCCTTAGAATGACGGGTTCCGCGTCGAGTCCTGCCCGCGCGAGGCTGCAAGTCTACCGACCTGCACGCCGCAGCGCGTGGCCCGCGGCATTCTTTGTACCGAATACGGAACCTTTGATGACCCTGAAATTCAGCCAGACCCTTGACCCGTGCGATTCCTCGACCAGCCCGTGCGTGATTGTCGGCGCATTTGTCGATGGCGGGCTCAGCGATGCCGCCTCACGCATCGACAGCGCGAGCTCGGGCGCGATCAAACGCTTGCTCGACAGTGGCGACATTACGGCCAAGGCCGGCAGCAGCGCGTTGCTGTTCGCCCTGCCTGGAATCAAGGCCGAACGCGTCCTCGTCGTAGGGCTTGGTGAAAAGGCGAAATTCGATGCCGCCGCATTCAACAAGGCAGCACTTGAGGCCGCGCGTGCACTGAAGTCACTGCCAATATCCAGCGCCTCGTCCTGGTTGACCGAGCTCGATGTGCCAGGTCGCGACAGCGCCTGGAAACTGCGTACCGCGGCTCTGGCCGCCGACATGCACGCTTATCGCTACACGGCGACCCTCAAGCCCAATGAAAAATCGAAAACCGGAAAGCTCGAATCGATGAGCTTCCACGGCGAAGTCGACAATCGCGCCCTGGCCGAAGCGGCCGCAATGTCCAAGGGTGTCCGATTTGCCCGCGAGCTCGGCAACCTGCCACCGAACATCTGCACACCGGAATATATCGCCACACAAGCGGTGGAATTCGCCGAAGCCAGCAAGGGCGTGAGCTGCGAAATCCTTGAATGTGACGAAATGGAAAAGCTTGGCATGGGCTCGCTGCTCGGTGTCGCCAAGGGTTCGGTCAACACGCCGCGCTTGGTCGTGCTGCGCTGGAACGGCGGCGGCGACGCCAAGCCCTACGCACTGGTCGGCAAGGGCGTCACCTTCGACAGCGGCGGCATTTCGATCAAGCCCGGCCCCGGCATGGAAGAGATGAAATTCGACATGTGCGGTGCGGCCGGCATGCTCGGCACCTTTGTCGCGGCCGTCGAGCTGGCCCTGCCGCTGAATCTGGTCTGCGTGGTCGCGGCGGTCGAGAACATGCCGGATGGCAACTCGTATCGACCAAGCGACGTGCTCACGAGCATGTCCGGACAGACCATCGAAGTGCTCAATACCGATGCCGAAGGACGTCTGGTCCTTTGCGACGCGCTGACCTATGTGCAGAAATTCGATCCGCAGGTGATCATCGATGCAGCGACCCTGACCGGCGCTTGCGTGGTCGCCCTCGGCAAGCATGCCAGTGGCCTGATGACCCAGGACGAGGAGCTTGCCACTGAATTGCTCGCTGCCGGCAATCACACGCTGGATCGCGCCTGGCGTCTGCCGCTCTGGGATGACTATCAATGCGCGCTCGATTCCGCATTCGCCGATTTCACCAATCTGGGCGGCAAGTACGGTGGTGCGATCACGGCAGGCTGCTTCCTCTCGCGCTTTACCACCGGTTACCGATGGGCTCATCTGGATATTGCCGGCACTGCGTGGAACGAGGGCCGCAAGGGACTCGCCACCGGCCGGCCGGTTCCGTTGCTGACTCAGTATCTGATCGATCGCTGCGCATGAGCGAGGCAAACGACCGCTGGCAACGGCAAAAAGCAACCGCGATCGCCGGAATGTTCGGCGTCTCGCTGGCGACTGGCATTGTGGTCACCGCGCTGGCACCAACTGCCGCCGAAACCGGTATTCCGCTAGGCATTCAGTTGGTCGCCAATGTCATTTTGTTCGTGCTTGGCTTCCGCTGGTTGCAGGCCGACAGTGCCGCGCTCGATATTCGCCGACCGGTCTGGCTGAACATCGGCATCGTCTTGCTCGCGGCCATTTTCGTACCGTACTACTTCTACAAGACGCGCCCGGAAGGCGCACGGCTTGTGCCGATCCTGCGTTTTTTCGGCCTCATATTCGCCTGTGCGTTCACCTCGGTCATCGGCTCGACCCTGATGGCCTTGCTGCAACCGGGCACTGCGCCTACCGCGACCCTCTGAGCCGATGCCACGCGCCGACTTCTACCTGATCGACAAACCGCGATTCCGCGAGGAACCGTTGCTGCTGGTTTGCGAACTGGCCAGGAAGGCTTATGCCAGCGAGCAACCGACCGTGATCCTTGCACGCTCGCAGGATCAGGCCGAAGAAATCGATGATCGCTTATGGAATTTTTCCGACGACGCCTTCATCCCGCACCAGATCGCCGGTGACGACGATGATTCGATCACCGCAGTACTCATCGTGCCTCCGGGCATCGATGTCGAGGATCGCCCGCTGGCGATCAACCTGCGCGACGGCTGCGCGTTCGGCAACCACGAGCGGATTCTCGAAGTGGTCGCCGCCGAATCGGCTGAGCGCGATGGATCTCGCCGACGCTGGAAGGAATACCAGAAGCGCGGCTTCGAGTTGAACAAACACGACATGTGATGGTCGGGAAACGGGAATGGAGAATGGGGAATCGATAGAGCAGACTCCCCGCATTCCCAACCCTGCTCTTGATCCACCCATTTCCCACTCCCTTTTCCCGATTCCCGACTCCCCCGTTATGGACAAAAGTTTCGAACCCGGCCAGATTGAACCGAAATGGTATGCGCAGTGGGAAGCTGCGGGCGCGTTCAAGCCGCAAGGCAATGGCGATCCGTATTGCATCCTGCTGCCGCCGCCGAACGTGACCGGCACATTGCACATGGGTCATGCCTTCCAGCAAACGATCATGGATGCGCTAAGCCGCTATCAGCGCATGCGCGGTTCGCGCACGTTGTGGCAGGGAGGCAGCGACCATGCCGGCATCGCCACGCAGAAGATCGTCGAGAACCAGCTCGCCGCCATTGGCAAGACGCGCCACGATCTCGGTCGCGAAAAATTCATCGAACGGGTCTGGGAATGGAAGCAGGAATCCGGCTCCACGATCAGCAACCAGATGCGCAGACTCGGCGCGTCGGTCGACTGGTCGCGCGAGCGCTTCACAATGGACGAAGGCCTGTCCGCGGCCGTGCGTCGGGTGTTCGTGCAGTGGTATCGCGACGGGCTGCTATATCGTGGCCGTCGTCTGGTCAACTGGGACCCGGTGTTGATGACGGCGGTCTCCGACCTTGAGGTCAACAGTGAGGAAAAGGACGGTTCTCTTTGGTCAATTCGCTATCCGGCCAGTGATGGTGGTGAGGGTTTGGTCGTTGCCACCACGCGACCGGAGACGATGCTCGGCGACGTCGCCGTGGCCGTGCATCCTGATGACGAGCGATATCAGGCGCTGATCGGCAAGATGCTGAAACTGCCGTTGACCGATCGCGAGATCCCGGTCATCGCCGATACCTATGTCGAACGTGAATTCGGAACTGGCTGCGTCAAGATTACGCCGGCGCACGATTTCAATGACGCGCAGATCGGCGCACGCCACAAGCTCGCCCCGATCGTCATCCTCACCCTCGACGCGAAAATTGTCGAAGAGGCACCCGAAGCCTATCGCGGCCTCGACCGTTTCGTCGCACGCAAGAGGATCCTTGCCGATCTTGAAGCGCTTGGTCTGCTGGTTGAGACGAAAAAGCACAAGCTACAGGTGCCGATCAGCCAGCGCACCGATGCGGTGATCGAGCCAATGTTGACTGATCAATGGTTCCTCGACCTGACCAGCGAGACTCGAGTTGACGGCCATCCCGGACCCGGCGGGCGCAAGGCGATCACCGAACCGGCGCTTGCCGCCGTTCGCGATGGCGAGATCCGCTTCGTCCCCGAGAACTGGTCGACCACCTACAACCAATGGCTCGAAAACATTCAGGACTGGTGCGTCAGCCGCCAGCTCTGGTGGGGACACCAGATTCCGGCCTGGTATGACGAAGCCGGCAACATTTTTGTTGGCGAGCATGTCGATGATGCAATCGCGCATTCTTCGATCAAACCGGTCGGCTCCTTGCGCCAGGACGAAGATGTTCTCGATACCTGGTTCTCCTCAGCGCTGTGGCCGTTCTCGACCATGGGCTGGCCTGGCCCCGGGCCGGTGAGCGAATGCGGCGAAATCGTCGCCGACTGGTCGAGGGACCAGGAATTCATTCCAAGCGCCGTGCTCGTCACCGGCTTCGACATCATTTTCTTCTGGGTCGCACGCATGATCATGGCGACCCAGTATTTCACCGGCAAGGTGCCGTTCCGCGAGGTCTACATCAACGCCATCGTGCGCGACGCCGAAGGCCAGAAAATGTCGAAGTCGAAAGGCAACACGATCGACCCGCTCGACCTGATCGACGGCATCGACCTCGAATCGCTGGTCAAAAAATCGACGGGCTCGCTGCTGATTCCGCAGGTTCGCGAAAAGGTTGAAAAACGCATCCGCAAGGATTATCCCGAAGGCATTGCCGCTGTCGGCACTGACGCGATGCGGTTCACATTTGCCGCGCTGGCCACCTACGGACGCACGATCAATTTCGATCTCAAGCGCGCCGAAGGCTACAAGAACTTCTGCAACAAACTCTGGAACGCCGCGCGATTCGTACTCATGAACGTCGAATCTACGGCACCCGGCACGACCTTGCCGCGCACAGCCGCCGAACAATGGATCCTTTCGCGATTGGCGACAACACTTGACGAAGTCGAAATCCATTTCGGCACCTATCGCTTCGATCTCGTCGCCCAGGCGCTTTATGAATTCGTCTGGAACGACTATTGCGACTGGTTCCTTGAACTAAGCAAGCCCGCGCTCAATGGCGATGATTCCGAGGCGGTCGAATCAACGAAGAACACTTTGCTTCGCGTGCTCGAAGCGATCCTGCGCGCGCTGCACCCGATCACGCCCTTCATCACCGAGGAGATCTGGCAGAATGTTGCGCCGAAGCTCGGCGTTTCCGGCACATCTGTCTCTGCACGGCCGTATCCGCGCGCCGACGAATTCACGACAGGAATCGATGCCAGCTCGGTCAGCGACATTGAATGGTTGAAATCGGTGCTTGGCGAGATTCGCCGCATTCGTAGTGAAATGAATATTTCGCCGGGCAAGCAAATTCCGTTGCTGTTCGCCAGAGGCAGCGCCAGCGATCGTGCACGAATCGAACGCTTCGCCAGCCAGATCAGCTTCCTCGCCCGCACAGAATCACAACACTGGCTGGCGGATGGTGAAGACGAACCCGCTTCGGCCTCGGCCATCGTCGGCGCTCTGCGCGTGCTGATTCCGCTGGCCGGACTGATCGATCTCGATGCCGAGAAGTTACGCCTGAGCAAGGAGATCAAGCGCATCGACGGCGAGATCGCCAAGTGCAGCGGCAAGCTTGGCAATGCCACGTTCGTCGCCAACGCGCCGGCCGCCGTGGTCGATCAGGAGCGCCAGCGACTGACCGAATTCAGCGAGACGCAAGCAGGCTTGAGGGAGCAGTTAGCGCGCCTTTGAGTCGCGAAAGAACGCGCAACCTCATGTAGGAAGCGGCTTGTGGTTATCCGCTTCAACTCGCATCCAGCGCGAAGATCGGCATCCTCGTTTTCCAGTCGCCCGCAGTGAAATCGGGGAATTCGACTGTACTATTGCCGAGGCCAATTGATTGCTCCGACAAAGGTGTGATTGCGCTCCAGGTGACTGCGTCGAAGATGTCGATCGGCATCGGTGCCGAGGCCTTGAGCGCTTCGACAAAGGCGCGAACGACGAAGAAATCCATGCCGCCGTGACCACCTCCGGCGGCCTTGTCAGCGAACTTGCGCCACAGCGGGTGATCGTAGCGATCGAGCCATGGCTGGGCCGGCTCCCACTCGTGCGGAGTTTTGCTGCTGCCTTCGATGTAGATCGATTCGTTGACGTCCATCCACAGACCCTTGCTGCCTTGCACGCGAAAGCCGAGCGAATACGGGCGCGGCAGGGAGGTGTCATGGGTGAGTAAAACTGTCTCGCCGTTCTCGCAAGCAATCTGGGTTGTGACGACGTCACCGAGTCGGAATTTCACCTTGGCGCTCGGGTGCTCGGCACCGCCCTCAGCGAGCACATGGTCGTGCAGGCCGCGAGATTTGCTCGCATAGCTGGTCAGGCGCAGAAAGCGATTGCCGCGATTGATGTTGGCCCACATCGCGCAGGGTCCGGCGCCGTGACTCGGGTACAACTCGCCGTTGCGGGCGACCGAATGCGGTGTGCGCCAGCGCGCTTCCGACCAGCCCTTGTCGCCGAATTCAACGCCGCCGCCATACGGCTCACCGGGCACGCCCGAGTTGAACTTGACCTTGCGCAAATCATGTTCGTAGCCGCCTTCAAGGTGCATGACCTCGCCGAACACCCCCTGGCGCACCATGTTCAGCGTGGCCAGTACGTCGCGTCGAAAACACACGTTTTCGAGCAACATGTACGGCGTACCGGTGCGTTGCTGGGTGCGCAACACCTGCCAGTGGTCTTCAAGGGTGACACCGGCCACGACTTCGCAACCGACCGCAACGTTCGCCTGCATCGCCGCAATTGCCATCGGTGCATGAAATTCCCATGGCGTTGCGATGATCACAGCGTCGAGTCGGGCCTTCTCCAGCATCTCGCGCCAGGCATCGTTGTTGCCGGTGAAGCTGCGCGCCTTGCGCCTGCCAGCTTCGGCAAGAATATCGGTGGCACCCTTGAGAGCGAAAGCATCGGTATCGCAAATTGCGACGATCTCCACACCCTCCTGCTTGAGCAGTTCACCGAGCAGCACCTTGCCGCGCATGCCTGTACCGATTATGCCGATGCGCAAGCTGTCGCTCGACTTTGCGAACAAAGACGTCGAGGTCAATGACAGCGCGCCGACGGCCAGCGATGCTTTGAGGAAATCACGACGTTGCATGCTTGTTCTCCGGTGCGGCTTGGGAAGCTGCAGCGAGGATACTTCAAGTTCAGCGCCTGATCCGGCAAACGAAACCGTGTCACCGCCCAGTCCAAAGGAGCCTCTCACGACCAGGAGAGCGGGTTCTGACCGCCGAGTCCGACGTCAACAAGAATGTGGGAGACACTTGTGGGAGCGACTTGAGGCGTCCGGAGAAAAAGGACTCCCGTTGGTCTTGATGCTTTCAGACACCATCAATTCATGGGCATCGCGACTGAAATCACTCGCACAGATCCATGTGGCCGCTTGACCGGTGCCGATCCCTCACTCTCCGTTGTCGATTCCCGCCCCAAACATGACGTCCGGCCCCCGGATCGGCGATAATCCGCAACCCACTTTTCCCTGACCGACAGCCCTGTCCTGATTGGCGGCGTCGGCCTCGCCCTACCCGGAGTTGGCATGCAATACATCTACACGATGAATGGCGTTAGCAAGATCGTCCCGCCCAAGCGCCAGATCATCAAGGACATCTCCCTTTCGTTCTTCCCAGGCGCGAAGATCGGCCTGCTTGGTTTGAACGGTGCCGGCAAGTCGACCGTGCTGCGCATCATGGCGGGTGTCGACACCGATTTTCAGGGTGAGGCGCGCGCCAACCCGGGCACCAAGATCGGTTACCTCGAACAGGAACCAAATCTCGACGCCGACAAGACCGTGCGCGAGGTTGTAGAAGAAGGCGTCGCCGAGATCATCAATGCGCAACAGCGCCTGGATGAGGTGTATGCCGCGTATGCCGAAGAAGGTGCCGATTTCGACAAACTCGCGGCCGAACAGCAGCGCCTTGAAAGCCTGCTCGCGGTAACCGATGCGCACGCACTCGAACGTCAGCTCGAGGTTGCTGCCGACGCCTTGCGCCTGCCGCCCTGGGAGGCCAATGTCGGCAAGCTCTCGGGTGGTGAGAAGCGCCGTGTTGCGCTGTGTCGCCTGTTGCTGTCGAAACCGGACATGCTTCTGCTCGACGAACCGACCAACCATCTCGATGCAGAATCGGTCGAATGGCTGGAGAACTTCCTTGCCGATTTCCCCGGCACGGTCGTCGCTGTCACCCATGATCGTTACTTCCTCGATAATGCGGCCGAGTGGATTCTTGAACTCGATCGCGGTCGCGGTATTCCGTGGAAGGGCAACTACTCCTCGTGGCTCGAGCAGAAAGGCGAGCGCCTCAAGCAAGAGGACAACCAGGAGAAGGCGCGCCAGAAAGCGATCCAGCGCGAACTCGAGTGGGCGCGCAGCAATGCCAAGGGTGGTCGCAGCAAGGGCAAGGCCCGTCTGGGCAGAATTGAAGAGTTGCAGGCGATCGATTACCAGCGCCGCAACGAGACAAACGAGATCTTCATCCCGCCCGGAGAACGTCTGGGCTCATCGATCATGGAGTTCAAGAACGTCAGCAAGGCATTCGGCGATCGCCTGCTGATCGAGGACCTGAACTTTGTCGTGCCGCATGGCGCGATCATCGGCATTATCGGCCCGAACGGCGCCGGCAAGTCGACCCTGTTCAAGATGGTCATGGGCATGGAGAAGCCGGACAAGGGCGAGATCACGCGTGGACAGACGGTCAAGGTCGCCTATGTCGACCAGAGCCGCGAAAAGCTCGAAGGCGACCACAATGTCTTCCAGGAGATTTCCGGCGGCGCCGATATCCTCAACATCAACGGCATCGAGATCCAGTCACGCGCGTATCTCGGCCGCTTCAACTTCAAGGGCCAGGATCAGCAGAAGATGGTCGGTTCGCTCTCGGGCGGTGAACGCGGCCGTCTGCATCTGGCCAAGACCCTGCTCCAGGGCGGCAACGTACTGCTGCTCGATGAGCCCTCGAACGATCTCGATATCGAGACCCTGCGCGCGCTCGAGGATGCCTTGCTCGAGTTCCCAGGCAATGTCTTCGTGATCTCGCATGACCGCTGGTTCCTCGACCGCATTGCCACGCATATCCTCGCGTTCGAGGGCGATTCGCATGTCGAGTTCTTCGCCGGCAACTACCGTGAATACGAGGATGACAAGAAGCGTCGTCTCGGCGACGATGCCTCGACGCCGCATCGACTGCGCTACAAGAAGTTGGCGTAGACGCCAATTTCACTCTCCGCAGGAGCCCGTTTACGGGCGAGCTTTCGATTCAAAGTGAGCGAAATGCTCGCCCCAGAAGGGGCTCCTGCATTGATGCATGGATCACCGGAGATCTTGCATGACCTTCATGGAATTGCTTCGCGCGGCTTGGCACAGAAACAATTCCCTCGTCTGCGTCGGACTTGATCCGGAGCCTGCGCGATTCCCGCAACGGTTCGCGGGTGACGATGACGCCGTGTTTCATTTTTGTCGCGACATAGTCGATGCCACTGCCGATCTGGTCTGCTGCTTCAAGCCTCAAATTGCACACTTCGCGGCGATCGGTGCTGAAGATGCGCTGCAGCGTTTGATCGCGCATATCCACGCCCATCAACCGGGCGTGCCGGTGATCCTCGATGCCAAGCGCGGTGACATCGGTTCGACCGCCCAGCATTACGCCAGCGAGGCGTTCGATCGCTATGAGGCCGATGCCGTCACGGTCAACCCGTATCTCGGTCGCGATTCCGTACAACCCTTCCTTGACCGTGCCGACAAGGGCGTGGTCATCCTGTGCCGCACTTCGAATGCGGGTTCCGGCGATCTGCAGGATCTCGATGTCGGTGGCGGGCCGCTGTATCAGCATGTTGCCAAAATGGTTTCGACGGAATGGAATGCCAACGGCAACTGTTTGCTGGTAACTGGCGCGACCTGGCCTGGGCAACTTGCCGAGGTTCGCGCGATCGTTGGTGAACTGCCGTTGCTGGTACCGGGGATCGGCGCCCAGGGCGGTGATGTCGAGGCGACGATGCGCAATGGTCAATCCAGCGACGGCAGCGGCTTGCTGATCAGTTCGTCACGAGCCATCCTCTACGCCGGCCACAATGACGAATTCGCCAATGCCGCACGCGAGGCAACGCTCGCCCTGCGCGACGAGATCAATCGTCATCGCAACCTTGTCCAGGCTTGAGCACCTGACATGTTCACAGTCGCACTGACAGGCGGCATCGCTTCGGGCAAGTCCGAGGTTGAACGCCGCTTCGCCGCGCGCGGCATCAGCATCATCGATGCCGATCTGGTTGCGCGCGAGGTCGTCGCTACAGGCTCAGCCGGGCTGACTGCGATCATCGACGCGTTTGGTGCCGACGTTCTCGACACGGATGGCAGCCTCGACCGCAAAGCCATGCGCAAGCGAGTCTTCACCGATGCGGGCGCACGCCACCGTCTCGAGTCGATCATCCACCCGCGCGTCCGCCTGACCCTGCAGGAGCGCGTTGCGGTTGTCCGCAGCGCTTACGGCATGCTGGTGATTCCGTTGTTCGTCGAATCAGGCGAATACCACTGGGTCGACCGCGTGCTGGTTATCGATGTGCCGCGCGCGCTCCAGATCAAGCGTCTGTTGGCGCGCGATGGCATCACCGTGGAACTGGCCGAATCGATGCTTGATGCACAAGCCACGCGCGAACAGCGGCTCGCCGTGGCCGATGATGTGATCGACAACAGCACAAGCCTGGATCAGCTCGATGTTGTTGTCGAAATGTTGCATCAGCGGTACCTGTCGCTGGCCGCGAGCAAGAACGTGCGCTAGGCAACACCCGCGCCTGACTCCGAGCTATTCCATCCACAGCGACCGAATCGCCGCGACTCCCTGTGCGCCGCATGCTCGTGCCTGATCGACATCCTCAGGCCGCATGCCCCCCAGTAAAAACACGGGCAACGTCGCCTCGGCGATCATTTCAGCGACGCATTGCCATCCGAGGGGCGACGAGCCGGCATGTCCGGGCGTCAATTTGACTGGGGAAAGTGTCGCGAAGTCGGCGCCGATCGAAGCAGCGTGATGAAGTTCCTCCGCGTCGTGGCATGAGACCGCCAGCCAGCGGAATCCGGCCAGCGGTCGTCGATTCAACGTCATCGCGATGCGAGCCGGAAGGTGGACGCCATCGAGGCCGAGGACTTCGGCCAACTGCCAGTCGGCATTGAGCAACAGGCTGGCCCCGTGCTCATGGCAGCGATCGCGGACCTCGCGCGCGACGCAGACGACCTGCTCCCTTTTCCAACCCGGCAAGCGTAATTGGAGGAGTCGGATTCCACGGGCCAACACTTGCTCAATGGAGCGGAGAAACGCCGGGATGCCATTTTCGCTCGGTGTCGGCGTGATCATATAGCGGTCGGGCAAGCGCAGCGCGGTGACAACCGGACGGTCGGCCTCGGCCAGACAATCGAGATCGATACTCTCGGGCGCAACCCAGGCCAATGCCTGGCCTTCCCGCGAACGCAACCGGCCGCGAAAGCTTGCGACCTCGATTGCATCCAGGCGGATCCGACCATGCGGAATGGAGATCACCGGTTTGCCGATGCTGGCATCGATACCGAGCTCTTCCTCAAGCTCCCTCGCCAGTGCGGCATCTGCTCGCTCGCCGCTCTCGACCTTGCCGCCCGGGAATTCCCAGTAGCCCGCCAGCTCCTTGCCGGGAGGGCGCTGCGCCAGCAGGACGCGTCCAGTCTTGTCTCGAATCACTCCGGCGACAACGTGGAGGCGGGACGTTGAAACCATTGATGCCCTGGTCATGAGGCTTGCTCTGCCAAACAGGCGGAAACCCGGGCTCGGCGCGGAAACAGCTCCGCCATCCAAGCGCCGGCAGCTTTCCGCTCCCGGCGAGCGTGTTGAACCACAAACACGAGATCAATCGATCAGGTCAGGCTGCCATGGCACTGCTTGTACTTCTTGCCCGAGCCGCAGGGACACGGATCATTGCGGCCGACTTTCGGCGCATCGCGCGACATCGGAATCGAAGCCTGGGCATTGCTTTGCAATGGAGTCGAATCTCCCTCGTCGCCGTAGCCGGGCGGCCTTGCATGCTGGAATTGTCTCGATTTCGCCTGCTCTTCGGCCTGAGCGCGCTGCTGTGCTTCAAGCGCCTGAACCTCTTCCTCGCTGCGGATGCGCACCCGTGCAAGCAGTTGCACGAGCTCATGCTTGATGCGCTCAAGCATCTGCCCGAACAGCAAGAACGCCTCGCGCTTGAACTCCTGCTTGGGTTGCTTCTGCGCATAGCCGCGCAAGTAGATGCCCTGGCGCAGGTAGTCCATGCTGGTCAAGTGCTCCTTCCAGCAGTTGTCAACGACCGACAACATGACGTGCTTCTCAAGCGAGCGCATCGTCTCTTCGCCGAGCAGGGCTTCCTTCTCACGGAACAATCGACCGGCGGCATCCTCGACGCGAGCGAGAACATGGTCGGCATTGGCTTCGTCCTGCTCTTCCAGCCAGCCACTCAGATCAAGCTTCAGGCTGAATTCGGTTTCGAGCTCCTTTTCGAGGCCCGGAATATTCCATTGGTCGTCGATTGAATTGGCCGGAACATAGCGGCGCACGAGCTCGGCGAAAACGTCTTCGCGGATGTCGGAAACGGTTTCGCCCACTCCTTCGCTTTCCAGAAGCTCGTTGCGCTGCTCGTAAATGACCTTGCGTTGATCATTGGCGACATCGTCGAACTCAAGCACGTTCTTGCGGAAATCGAAGTTTTGCGCCTCGACCTTGCGTTGCGCGTTCATGATCTGCTTGGTGACCATGCGATCCTGGATCGCATCCTCTTCCTTCATGCCGAACATGCGCATGAGTCCAGCCACGCGTTCGCCCATGAAGATGCGCAACAGGTTGTCTTCAAGCGACAGATAGAAGCGGCTTGAACCCGGATCACCCTGACGCCCGGATCGACCGCGCAACTGGTTGTCGATTCGACGGGACTCGTGGCGCTCGGTGCCGATTATGCGCAGACCGCCGGCTTCCATGACCTTGGCGTGGCGGGTCTTCCAGTCGACCTTTACCTGCTCGCGGACCGACTCACCCGCGTCTTCAGGCAGAGCTTCGAGTTCGGCTTCGAGATTTCCGCCAAGCACGATGTCGGTGCCACGGCCGGCCATGTTGGTGGCGATGGTGACTGCTGCTGGTCGACCGGCCTGGGCGACGATGATCGCTTCCCGCTCATGCTGCTTGGCGTTGAGGACTTCGTGCGGCACGGCTTCCTTCTTGAGAAGGCTCGACAGGTATTCCGAGGTTTCGATCGAAGTCGTTCCGACCAGAACGGGCTGTCCGCGTTCGTAGCACTCCTTGATGTCCTCGACGATGGCATCGTGCTTGTTCTTGGCCTTCAGATAGACCACATCGGGCTCATCGCGGCGAACCATCGGGCGATGCGTGGGGATTACTACAACTTCGAGGCCATAGATAGACTGGAACTCGAACGCCTCGGTATCGGCGGTACCAGTCATGCCGGCGAGCTTGTTGTAGAGACGGAAATAGTTCTGGAATGTGATCGAACCGAGGGTCTGGTTCTCGCGCTGGATCGGCACGCCTTCCTTCGCTTCGACAGCCTGGTGCAGGCCATCGGACCAGCGTCGGCCGGTCAAGGTGCGACCGGTGAATTCGTCGACAATAATGACTTCACCGTCACGAACAATGTATTCCACATCGCGCTGGTACAGGGCGTGCGCGCGCAATCCGGCGTTCAGATGATGGACCACGGAGAGATGCTTGGTGTCGTACAGGCTCTCGTCGTCGCCGATAATGCTGTCGGCCCGCAGCAACTGCTCTGCATGCCCCATGCCGTTCTCCGACAAGTGCACCTGCTTCTGCTTTTCATCAACCCAGTAGTCACCTTCGCCGTCCTCGGTTTCCTGGCGGATCAGCTTGGGCACGAGCCGGTTGATCTTGACGTACAACTGCGGCGATTCATCAGTCGGGCCGGAAATGATCAACGGTGTGCGCGCCTCGTCGATCAGGATTGAATCGACCTCATCGACAATGGCGAAATTCAGTTTGCGCTGGTAGCGCTGCTCCTTCGACTGGGCCATGTTGTCGCGCAGATAGTCGAAACCGAATTCATTGTTGGTGCCATAGGTGATGTCGGCTTCGTAGGCACCGCGCTTGTCGCCATGGTCCATGCCGGGATAGACCACGCCGACGGTCATGCCGAGGAACTTGTAGATGCGTCCCATCCAGGCCGAGTCGCGACGGGCCAGGTAGTCGTTGACGGTGACCACATGGACGCCGGTTCCAGCCAACGCATTGAGATACACCGGCAAGGTTCCGACCAGGGTCTTGCCTTCGCCGGTACGCATCTCGGCGATCTTTCCCATGTGCAATACCATGCCGCCGATCATCTGTTCGTCGTAGTGGCGAAGACCGATGACACGGCGCGCAGCCTCGCGCACTACCGCGAACGCCTCTGGCAGAACCGAGTCAAGCGATTCACCATCACTGACGCGCTTGCGCAATTCGTCGGTCATGCCTCGAAGGGCGGCATCGTCGAGCGCCTCGAACCGCGGCTCGAGTGCGTTGATCTTCATCACCGTCTTGTTAAACGTACGCAGGCTGCGTTCGTTGCGGCTGCCAAAAATGCTCGTCAGGACACGTTCAAACATCGGTCTTGGATATCCGGATAGGGCCGCAATCCGCAAAATACGGGTGCGACAGAAAAGCGAAGGCCGCCGATGATACGGCGGCCTCGACGCAACACCAAGTTAGGGATCAGATTGGCCGATTCAAGGCCTGCCCGATCACCCTTGAATTCAGGTGCGGCTCGCCCGGGTCGAACGGACGTAGGCCATCGGGTTTACCGGACGCCCGTTCAACCAGACTTCGAAATGGCAGTGCGGTCCTGTCGAACGCCCAGTCGATCCGACTTTGGCGATAATTTCTCCGACGTGGACCCGCGTGCCGACTTCGACGACATTGCGTGAATTGTGCGCATAGCGAGTCATGTAGCCATTGCCGTGATCGATCTCGACAACATTTCCATAGCCGCTGCGGATCGCTGAATACGTGACGACACCCTCGGCGACGGCGAGTACGTCGCTACCCATCGGGACATCGAAATCGACGCCAAGGTGCGCCGCCTGGCGACCCGTGATGGGATCGGTGCGCGTGCCGTAGCCGGAAGCGACATAGCCGTGCGCGACAGGCATGCCGGCTGGAAGCAGAGCGTTGTCGATCTTGCGGTCGAACAGCAGGTTTTCGAGAACACCCAATTGCGCTTCCTGGCGTCCGAATTCGGCGCGAAGGTTGTCGATATCATTGCCCATAGGCAATGGAGAGGTGATTTCGGAAACTGCATCCTCGGGACCACCCAAGGCCGGATCAGATGCAAAATCGAACTCACCATCCTCCAGCTTGCCTGCCTGGGTCAGGCGATCACCAAGTGCATTGAGTCTAGTCGCCTGAGCCCGCAGCTGACCGAGTTGCATGGCCAGCGCGTCGAGATTGCGCCGTGAGTCGATTTCGACGTTGCCCAGCTCACCTTTCTGCAACTGGATCTGCGCACGCAGCGAGAGCAATTCACGCATCGCCGCATCGCGCGGATTGACCGTGAACAGAGCGACAACAAAGCCGATTCCTGCGAAAAGAAGCAGGGCGGCGCTGAACATGCCACCGACCAGCAAGCGGCCCTTGCCACTACCAAGATCAATGCATCGTGGGGTTGAATGGGATTTTGCGACTAAGATTATGTTCATTCACGATTCGCCGAATGGGATTTGCCATGCAACGAAGCTCCCCTCCACGCAAGCAACGTACGAGCACCCTGGTGCCCGTCGCGAAGTGCGTAACCCTGGACACGATTGCAGCGCGTGCACATGCCCTGGATCAACTGGATGAAACGCTTCGTCGCCTCTTGCCCGACACGCTGGCTCGCGAATGTCATCTTGCGGACCTGCGCAACGGACGGCTTGTGTTCATAGCGACGAGTGCAACATGGGCTACGCGCCTGCGCCTGCATCAAGCCAAGCTGCTGGAAGTAGCCCGCACTGCCACTGGCAGTGCTGTCGAACTTTTCGCCGTGAAAGTGGCTCCCTTGCCGCCCGTTCCCCCGGAACCGGCAAAGTCAAAACCACTCTCGACCACCGCCGCAAACCATCTGCGCTCGGCAGCAAAAACCATCTCCGACCCGGAACTTCAGGCCATGTACCTGCAACTGGCGTCCCTCGCCTCTTCTGATTATTTGCCGGAAGCCTGAGGGCCTCCTGATCCCCTGAAACCCACACGGACTTCCGTACGAAGCCTTTGTGCTACCGCTAAAGTGCCTGCGCCGGATGGGCGTATGAAATTGGAGCCTGGGATTCGTCTTCGAAGCTGACTTCCTCCCACGCTGACTTGTCCGCCAACAGAGCCCGCAACAAGGTGTTGTTGAGCTCGTGTCCCGACTTGTAACCGTAGAATGCGCCAATCAGGCTGTGACCAAGGAGATACAGGTCACCGATCGCGTCAAGAATCTTGTGTTTGACGAATTCGTCCTCGTAGCGCAGGCCATCTTCGTTGAGAACCCGATAATCGTCGAGCACGATGGCGTTGTCCATCGACCCGCCCAGCGCCAGATTGCGCTCTCGCAGCATCTCGATATCGCGCATGAAACCAAACGTGCGTGCGCGACTGACTTCCTTGACGAACGAGGTAGTTGAAAAATCGATCTCGCTGGTCGAGGTGCGCTTGGCAAACATCGGATGCTCGAAATCGATCGAAAACCCGACTTTGAAGCCGTCAAACGGATCGAAACGAGCCCATTTGTCACCGTCGCGGACAGTAATCGACTTCTTGATCCGCACAAATCGCTTGGCCTTGGACTGCTCCTCGATGCCTGCTGATTGCAACAGGAATACGAACGGTCCGGCGCTGCCATCCATGATCGGAACTTCCGGTGCGGACAGGTCGACATAGGCATTGTCTATGCCAAGGCCAGCGATCGCCGAAAGCAGATGTTCAATGGTGGCGATGCGTACATCGCCTTTTACAAGCGTCGTCGAAAGTCGGGTATCCCCGACATTCTCGCAACAAGAGAGAATTTCCACCGGCTCGGCAAGATCCACGCGCCGAAATACAATCCCTGTATCAACCGCAGCCGGCCTCAAAGTCATGTAGACCTTGTCACCCGTGTGGAGACCTACGCCTGTCGCCCTTATTACATTTTTGAGCGTGCGTTGTTTGATCATTTTTTTAGTCTGACCCCAGGGGCAGGAGCACGAAAACGCCCGAGATCGTAGCACAGCATCCCCTTCAGCGATAGTTAATACGACGTCAAAATCAGACGGTTGTTGCAAATAAACAACGACGTTCCGATCATGCGCGCTCGGGAATAGACATTACAACGGCGGCTCTGCATTGCGCAAACAAGCCGCGGAAATCGAATCGGCGACGGTCGAGTGTGCCGCTGCGGCGCCACGCAGCGGCATTGGATCCGAATCCTCCGATGCCTTGCGGCATCCCCATCTACCAGACCGGATCTTGAATTTCAGGTCCGGCCCCGTCGATGGCAAGTTGGGGTGTTTGAGTTGATTCCCCGATCGACTAGTCGGCCTGTCGGCGCAGGAACGCCGGAATGTCCAGATAGTCGACCTGATTGTCCGCGGATGAGTTCGGCTGCTCCGCCGGAGCCTTGGCATGCGCGGCAATTCGCTCCGGGACGCCGGCATAGTCGACCTCACCCGTCGTTGCATTCCGCACCACGCGCATCGGCGGCCGCGGAGCAATGATGGCTTCTCGTTCGCTTTCCGTGCGCAGAGGCTTGTGCACTGCGTTGCGGTTCAATCCAGTCGCCACGACGGTGACGCGAATCTCATCTTTCAACTCCGGATCGAGCGCCGTGCCGATGACCACGGTTGCATCTTCACTGGCAAACTCGTGAATGACCTGACCAATGTCGTCGAACTCGCGCATGGTCAGATTGTGGCCAGCGGTCACATTGACGAGGATGCCGCAGGCGCCGGCAAGATTGATGTCTTCGAGCAGTGGATTGTTGATTGCGGCTTCGGCCGCGGCCACGGCACGATCATCACCCCGCGCGCTGCCACTGCCCATCATCGCCATGCCCATCTCGGCCATGACCGTGCGCACGTCGGCAAAGTCGACGTTGATCAGGCCCGGCCGGGTGATCAGGTCGGCAATGCCCTGGACGGCACCTAGCAAGACATCGTTGGCCTGCTTGAACGCATTGAGCAGGGTTACGTCGCGACCAAGCTCGGTCAGCAGCTTTTCGTTTGGAACCGTAATCAGGGAATCAACGTGCTGGGAAAGATCTTCGATGCCTTTCAAGGCGACTTGCATGCGCCGACGACCCTCGAATGGAAATGGCTTGGTGACGACAGCGACAGTCAGGATGCCCATCTCCTTGGCCAGTTGCGCAACCACAGGTGCAGCTCCGGTACCGGTTCCGCCACCCATTCCGCAGGTGATGAAGGCCATGTCTGCGCCTTGCAGCAGTTCGCATATGCGTTCGCGATCTTCAAGGGCGGCCTGACGACCGACCTCGGGATTGGCACCGGCGCCAAGACCCTTGGTCACGTTGGAGCCCAGTTGCAGGGTGTTTTTCGCTCCGCTGTTCTTGAGTGCCTGTGCGTCGGTATTCGCACAGATGAATTCGACGCCATCGATTTGCGCGTCAACCATGTGACTGACGGCATTGCCGCCACCACCACCTACTCCGATGACCTTGATCACCGCGTTGGGTTCCATCCGTTCAATGAACTCAAACATTTTCCCGTCCTCCGTCGGCTTAAGCCGTATTGATTTGATGACACCGTTCTTCTTGCCATCCCGGCAATCGAACGTCTTGCGGATCACTGGCGCGTGTTCCGCCACACAACCGTTTCGGTTGCACCGCCGCGCGTCCTGCACAGCGGGTGTTGCCTGGAAAGCGCTGGCAGCGGGCCGCGCTCAGAAATTTCCCTTGATCCAGCTGGTTATCCGATCCCAGGCGCCGCCAGCCGCTTCGACTCGCCGACCCGGTCCCGTTGCTGTTTGCCGGCTGCCATACAGAAGGAGCCCGACGCCGGTTGCATGGATCTGGTTCGACACGACATCGGCCAGTCCGGTCACATGCTGCGGTGTGCCCAGACGTACCGGCATGTGGAAGACTTCCTCGGCCAGATCGACGACTCCTTCCATCTTGGATGCGCCGCCGGTCAGGACGATGCCTGCTGCGACCAGGCTCTCGTAGCCGGAACGTCTCAACTCGGCCTGGGCCAGCGAAAACAATTCCTCGTAGCGCGGCTGCACAACTTCGGCAAGAGTCTGGCGAGCCAGACGCCGCGGCGGACGATCACCAACGCTCGGCACCTGGATGGTTTCCTCGGCATGCGCAAGTTGAGCGAGCGCGCAGGCGTACTTGACCTTGATCTCTTCGGCATGCGCGGTCGGCGTGCGCAAGGCAACGGCAATATCGTTGGTCACTTGGTCACCGGCAATCGGCAACGACGCAGTGTGTCGAATTGCTCCCTGGGTGAAGATGGCGATGTCGGTGGTACCCGCGCCGATATCTACCAGGCAGACGCCGAGATCGCGTTCGTCCTGAGTCAGTACGGCGAAACTCGAAGCGATTTGCTGGGGAACGAGGCCGTCCACATGCAGACCACACCGAGAGACACACTTGCGAATATTTGCCGCGGCACTCATCGCGCCGGTAACCAGATGCACGCGCGATTCGAGGCGTACGCCGGCCATGCCGATCGGATGACGGATACCTTCCTGACCATCGATCACGTAATCCTGCGGCTCCAGATACAAGCGCTCCTGATCGGCCGGGATCGCCACCGCGCGCGCCGCCTCGATGACATGCTCTCGGTCGGCCTCGGTCACCTCCTTGTCACGGATCGGCACGATGCCGTGCGAGTTGAGGCAACGGATATGGCTGCCGGCGATGCCAGCGTAAACCGAGCGGATTTCGCAACCTGCCATCAGCTCGGCTTCCTCGATCGCCCGCTGGATCGATTGGACTGTCGATTCGATGTCGACGACCACGCCGCGCTTGAGCCCATGCGACGGATGCGAACCGATGCCCATGATCTCGACCGGCTGGCCAGGTTCGTGCTCACCGACGATCGCGACGATCTTCGAGGTTCCGATGTCGAGGCCAACAATAAGATTCTTTTCGGACTTGCGGTTCATCGGAGGAGCCGGGAATGGGGAATAGGGAATTGGGATTGGATCGAAGCCAGGAGCTCGATCGGGAGGCTGTCGACGGAATCCGGAGTTGCTGCTGCAGCCCCGTCCTGATTCTCGACTCCCGATTCCCGATTCCCGTCCGGCGCTACTGGTTCGGGCAGCGCCCAGCGCATCGCGAATCCATTCTCGTAGCGCAGGTCGACATAAATCGGTGGCCCGTCCGTGGCCGCCGCGAGTCGCGGCCAGACTTCAAGAAAACGATGCAGGCGCGCCATCGCATCGACCCGACCAATTTCGATCAGGGCACCGCTGGCAAGGGTCAGACGCCAACTGCCGCGCGCACTCAGCTCAACGGCTTGCACACTGAGACCACTGCCTGAGAATTCACGCAGGCATTCGGCATGGAATGCAATCACGTCAGCCAAGCGCGTATCCGGCCCGGAAAGTCGCGGCAAACCCTGCATCGAATCTGCTCCGGGCACTTCAAACAGGTCGCCGCTGCGGCTGACCAGGCGTGACTCGCCCCAGCGCGCAAAGGGCTGTCGCTCGAAAACGACGAGATCGAGCGTATCCGGCCAGTGTTTGCGCGCTTCGACGCGCTCTACCCAGGGCAGGCGTGACACGGATTTCTGGACTTCGTCCAACTGCAGGGCGAAAAAACCCTTGATCAGATGGTTTTCAACCGCGGCGCGAATCTGCTCGGCACTGACATGGGCATATTCCGCACGCAGCTCGATCTTGCGCACCGGCCAGCGTTCGGATGCAAACCAGCCATTGAGCACGCCGACGATCGGCAGTGCGACCAGCGTCAATGCGATGGTCCAGGCCAGTACGCGGGTCAGCAGCCGGCTACTCATGCGGCGCCTCCGGGGGGCTGCGCAACCGACTCGCGATCCAGGCTGCTTTCGAGGATCCTCCAACACAGCGATTCAAATTCAATACCGACCATGCGCGCTGCTTTTGGCACCAGCGAGTGGCTGGTCATGCCGGGCGTGGTATTGACCTCGAGCAGGGCGTTGTTTCCGGAACGGTCCCGCATGACATCGACGCGACCCCAGCCAGAGCAGCCGACGGCATCGAATGCTTGCAGTGCGAGTTTGCGCAGCTCGATCTCTGCATCGCCTTCGAGACCCGGACACAGATACTCGGTGTCTTCCGCGATGTACTTCGCGTGATAGTCGTAGTACTCGCCCTTTGGAACGATGCGGATCGATGGCAGCGCTTCGCGGCCAAGAATGGCCACAGTCAGCTCGGAACCTTCGATCAGCTCTTCGATCAGCAATTCGCCATCGTGCCTGCAGGCCAGCTCGATCGCTGCCGCAACATCTGTCGCGCTGAAGACGCGGGTGATGCCAACGCTTGAACCTTCGTGTGACGGTTTGACGATGGCCGGATAGCCGATCACGGCGATGGCCGCCTCGATATCCTCGCCGGGACGCCACGCGGCATAGCGTGGTGTCGGCAAGCCCAGGGACTGCCAGACCTGCTTGGTGCGTACCTTGTCCATGGCCAATGCCGAGCCAAGGATTCCGCTGCCGGTATAGGGCACTCGCAACGCATCAAGCGCTCCTTGAAGCATGCCGTCTTCGCCACCGCGGCCATGCAGAATATTGAACACGCGCGCGTAGTGACCGGCACGCAAGGCATCGAGCAAGGCAGGAATACCATCGACCGGATGCGCATCCACGCCACGCGTACGCAAGGCGGCCAGAACATTGCGCCCCGAATCAAGTGAGACCTCGCGCTCGGCGGACGTTCCCCCGTAAGCGACGGCAACTCGGCCGAAACGACGTGGATCTGTAACCCGGGCGCTCATGCGTGGACCTCTCTGAGATCCGGTTCGGCGGCCAGCTCGAGCGCAGCTGCACCAATGTCGCCAGCGCCGAGCATCAACAACAGGTCGCCATCTTCAAGCAGGCTCGGCAGAATCGCGCGCAGATCGCGCGGGTGCACGATCAGCACCGGATCGACCTTTCCTCGCGCCCGGATCGCACGTGCCAGGGCGCGCGCATCGGCATTGGCGATCGGTAGTTCGCCAGCCGGATAAACCTCGGTCAGGATCAACACGTCGACTTCCGCCAACACGCGCGAGAAGTCGTCTAGCAGATCCCGAGTGCGTGTATAGCGATGAGGCTGGAACGCAGCGACAAGACGCTTTTCCGGCCAGCCGCCGCGGGCAGCGGCAAATACAGCCGCAAGCTCACTGGGATGATGGCCGTAATCATCGACGAGCAGCGCAGAGCCGTGCTCAAGGGCAAGCTCACCGCGCATCGAGAAACGCCGGCCTACCCCTTCGAACTGGCTCAGCGCTGCTTGCATTGCGGCGGGAGCGACACCCAGTTGCCAGCCGACGGCGCAGGCGGCGAGCGCATTGAGCACGTTGTGTCGTCCCGGCAGATTGAGCGTTACTGGCAGCATTTCGTCTTGATCAGGCAGACCGAGGTCGAAATGCATGCGCGGCCCATCCTGACGTACATCCGTGGCCCGGACATCGGCGTCGCTGTCGATGGCATAGGTCAATACACGACGCTGGGTTCTCGCAACCAGGGCGGCGACCTCGGGATCATCGACGCACATTACCGCGAGACCGTAGAACGGCAGGTGATGAAGAAACTGATCGAAGGCCGATTTCACCTGCTCGAAATCACCGCCGTAATTTTCCAGATGGTCGGCGTCGATATTCGTGATGATTGCGATGACCGGAGAAAGCAACAGGAACGAACCATCTGACTCATCGGCTTCGGCGACCAGGAATTCACCCGTGCCAAGCCTTGCGTTCGCGCCTGCGGCAGTGAGTTGACCGCCGATGACAAAAGTTGGATCGAGTCCGGCCTCGGCGAGGACGCTCGCGGTCAGACTGGTTGTCGTGGTCTTGCCATGCGTTCCGGCAACGGCGATGCCGCGACGAAATCGCATCAGCTCTCCGAGCATTTCGGCACGCGGCACGACCGGAATGCGGCGTTCGGCAGCAGCCAGCAATTCCGGATTGTCGGCACGGATCGCGCTGGAAGTGACCAGCACATCGGCCTGGTCGATATTGATTGCCGCATGCTCGCGATGCACGGTGACACCGAGCGATGTCAGTCGGCGCGTCGTTGGCGAATCGGCGCGGTCGGACCCGGATACGGTATAGCCGAGGTTGTGCAGCACTTCGGCGATGCCACTCATGCCGACACCGCCGATCCCGACGAAATGAACGCGACGGAAGTCCTGCATGATGTCGCCGTGGCGGCGCAAGGCCTGCGGAGTCATGCCGCCACCTCCATGCAGATGTCGGCAATGCGGGCTGCGGCATTTGGCCGGGCCAGTGCTCGCGCTGCCGAAGCCATCTTCAAAAGTTGTGGGCGATCTTGAGCGAGCTGGTCGAGACAGGTGACGACGCGATTGTCGAAGCCATTCCCTTCCGCGATGAGGCGAGCGGCACCGGCGTCGACGAGAACTTCCGCATTGCGCGTTTGGTGGTCATCGACAGCGTGCGGAAACGGGACAAGGATCGAGGCCACCCCGGCCGCACAGAGCTCGGCGATGGTCAATGCACCGGCGCGGCAAACGACGAGATCGGCCCAGGCGTACGCCGCCGCCATGTCTTCGACAAAGGCTTCGACATTGGCTTCTACCTGCGCTTTCGCATACGCGGCCCGAGTCTTTTCCAGATGGCGCGCACCGCATTGATGTCGAATCTGCAGCGAACCGCGATCAGCGCGCCGCTGGATGACGTCGGGCAACATCGTGTTGAGACTTTGCGCGCCTTGGCTTCCGCCAAGTACGAGGATGCGCACCGCTCCTTCGCGTCCGCCGAGTCGTTGCTGCGGCGTCGGCAATGCTGTAATCGCCTCGCGCACCGGATTGCCTACCCATTCGGCCGCGTCAAAACTGTTGGCGAAGCCGACAAGTGTGCGCTTGGCGAACCGTGCCAGCAGGCGGTTGGTGAATCCTGGCACGCTATTCTGCTCATGCACGACCATCGGAATGCGCGCCAGCCATGCCGCGATGCCACCCGGTGCTGCTGCGTAGCCACCCATGGACAAGATACCGACGGGATGAACCCTGCGCAGAATGCGACGGGCTGCGACTATGGCGCGCATCAAGCGCAGCGGTGCCAACGCAAGTGTCAGCAGGCCCTTGCCGCGGACACCACTGAAGTCGAGGGTTTCAAGATCGAATCCTGCTTGCGGCACGAGACTGCTTTCGAGGCCGACGTTGCCGCCAAGCCAGACAACCGCGCAACCCCGCTGACGAAGCTCTTGCCCGACGGCAATTCCCGGGAAGATATGACCACCGGTTCCACCCGCCATGATCAGGATCGGTCCGTTCACGCCGACTCTCCTTCGATCATGTCACTGTCTTCACGGCGAGTCGCGATGGCCTGGGCAGCCTCGTTCTCTGCACGCGACAGTTCGTAGCTGACGCGCGCCAGTAATCCGATGGCGACGCAGGTCATCATGACGCTCGATCCACCGGAGCTTATCAGCGGCAAGGTCAAGCCCTTTGTCGGCAAGACGCCAAGGTTGACTCCGATCGAAACCAGGGCCTGAAAGGCGATCATCAACGAGACGCCGAAGGCACAGTAGCCACCGAATCGCTGGCCGCGCTCCATCGCGCGCAAACCGATGCGCATGCCGCTGCCTACCAGTCCGGCGAACAGGCCAAGGACCAGGATGATGCCGAAGAAGCCGAGTTCTTCGGCGATCACGGCGAGGATGAAATCGGTATGTGCCTCGGGCAGGTAGAAGAGCTTCTGCACACTCGCACCGAGGCCAACGCCAAACCATTCGCCACGACCAATCGCGATCAGGGCCTGGGTCAACTGGAATCCTTCGTTGAACGGATCGGCCCAGGGATTAAGGAAGGACTTCAGGCGCTTGAGTCTGTAGTCCTCGAACATCGCCGCCCATGCCAGTGCGGGGGTCGCCAGCGCAGCGAGCAATCCGAGATTGCGCAATCGCGCTCCTCCGAGCCAGATCATGCCGAGACTGACTGCGAGCAAAAGCGTGGCGCTGCCAAAATCGGGCTGGGCCAGCAGCAACATGACAAGCAGCCCGGTAATTCCGATTGGCTTGAGTACCCCGGCCATGCTGGCGTGAACGCTTTCGCGGTGACGAACCAGGTAGCTGGCGAGATAGACAATCAGGATCAGCTTGACCATCTCGACTGACTGGAAGCCCGAAATTCCGAGGTGAATCCAGCGCCGCGCACCGTTGACGCGCATGCCGATTCCGGGCACGAACACGAGCAGCAGCATGATGAACGCAATCAGCAGCAGCAGAACCGCATGCTTCTCGATCCTGGCAAGCTCGACTCGTGCGATGACACAGGCCAGGCTGACACCGAGAGTGAGAAAGAGCAGATGTCGAATCAGGTAGTAGAACGGCCCGATCTGCTGGCTGTCGGCGATCGAGATCGAGCTTGAGGCAACCATGATCACACCGAGACTGGCCAGGCCGATCGCGGGCAGGATGACGCCAGGATCGTAGCGGCCTTGCGGCGCTCCGCGTCGTCTAGCCTGCGAGTTTTCGGTCAGTCCGAACATCAACGCACCTTCAAGGTAGCGAGGCCGACAAGGACCAGCACAACGCTGATGATCCAGAAGCGCACGATGACGCGCGGTTCCGGCCAGCCCTTGAGTTCAAAATGATGGTGGATTGGCGCCATGCGGAAGATGCGCTTGCCGGTCAGCTTGAAGCTGGCTACCTGCAACATCACCGAGGCGGTCTCCATGACGAAGATGCCGCCCATGATCAAGGCGACGATTTCCTGGCGCACGATAACCGCGATGGTTCCTATCGCGGCACCGACAGCCAGCGCACCAATGTCGCCCATGAAAACCTGCGCCGGATAGGTGTTGAACCAGAGAAAGCCGAGGCCGGCGCCAGCCAGGGCGCCACAGAAGATCACGAGCTCGCCCGCACCAGGAATCGAGGGAATCTGCAGATAACTGGAAAACACCGCGTTGCCAGCGAGGTAGGCGAATGCACCGAGAGCGGTAACCACGAGCACGCTCGGCATGATCGCGAGGCCATCGAGACCGTCGGTTAGATTCACCGCATTGGAGAATCCGACGATCATCAAGTAGGCCAGTGGCACGAACAGAATGCCAAGCGGAATCGCAATCGTCTTGAACACGGGTAGATACAGCGCCGTTTGCGCCGGCAGATCCGATTGCGTGTACAGGATCACGGCGAGGGCCAATCCGAAAACCGATTGCCAGAAATATTTCCAGCGCGAGGCAAGGCCGCGGCTATCGCGGCGAACGAGCTTCTTGTAGTCATCGTAGAAGCCGATGCCCCCGAATGCCAGGGTGACGCCGAGAACCATCCATACATACTTGTTGCTGAGATCCATCCACAGCAAGGTAGCAATCGCGACGGCGAGGATGATCAGCAGGCCGCCCATTGTCGGTGTGCCGGCCTTGACCAGGTGCGTCTGCGGGCCGTCCGAGCGAACTACCTGCCCGGCCTTGAGATCGCCCAGTTTGCGGATCACCGCTGGCCCAATAAGCAAGCTCACGGCTAGCGCGGTCAGGGTGCTCATGATGGCGCGAAAGGTCAGGTACTGAAACAGATGGAAGCCGCTGAACCAGGTGCGCATGAGGTCGGCGAGTTCAAGCAACATGGCGACCCCCTTCGATAGGTTCTTCCGCGAACAATGACGTGACAACGCGATCCATCGCCGAACCGCGCGAGCCCTTCACCAGCAAGGTGACAGAGGGTTTCAACGCCGCACGCAAGGCGTCGGTCAGTACATCCTGGTTCTCGAAATGCCTGGCCTGGTCACCAAAAGCCTGCGCCGCAGCGCGACTCAGCTCACCAACGGCGAAAAGTTGATCAATGCCCTTTTTCGTCGCCAACTCACCTACTTCGGCATGCAAGCGCTCGGCCTCAGGACCAAGTTCGCGCATGTCGCCGACGACCAGGATGCGATTTCCCGTGCAGGCAGCGAGGGTTTCAATCGCGGCCGCGAATGAAGCCGGGTTGGCGTTGTAGGTGTCGTCGATGATGGTGGCGCCGCTGTCATGCGAACGGCGTGCGCTGCGACCCGAAACTGCCGTTGCGGACTCGAGTCCGGCCTTGATCGTGAGCAGCGGAACTTCAAGGGCCAGCGCGATGCTGCTTGCAGCGAGCGCATTCAGCACGTTGTGCAAACCGAGCAACGGCGACGAGATTTCGATCTCCCCGACTGGCGTGACCAGCGCGAATTCGGAAACGCTGCGGTCACCGTGGAAGCGCGCGGTGACTTCGGCATCCTTGGCCAAGCCGAATCGAACAACACTGCGGCCGGCGGCGAGCGCGGCAAAGTAGTCAGCGAATGCGTCATCCACATTGATCACCGCGATGCCGTCTTCGGGTAGGCCCGAATAGAGCGCACCCTTGGTTCTGGCGATGCCTTCCAGCGAACCCATGCGCTCAAGATGAGCTGGCGCAATGTTGTTGACGAGTCCGATCTGCGGTTGTGCGATGCGCACCAGATATTCAATGTCATCTGGCTTGCCGGCGCCCATTTCGAGGACGACGTAGCGCGCATCTTCGGGCGTCGCCAACAGGGTCAATGGAAGCCCGATTTCGTTGTTGAAGCTGCCTCCACTGAAGTGTGTCGGCGCATGCAGCTTGAGGATGCCTGCGATCAGAGTCTTGACCGTGGTCTTTCCGTTCGAGCCGGTGATACCGACAACGCACAGCTTGCGGCTGCGGCGCACGAAGCCTGCCAACTGGCCCAGTGCGAGTTGCGTGTCGGTGACGACAACCTGCGGCAGGTCGATGTCGAGCGCCCGCTCGACCAGGGCAGCGCAGGCACCTTGCGATTTTGCCGCCTCGACAAAATCATGTGCATCGTGATGGTCGCCGCGCAGGGCGACAAACAAGGCATCGTCGCCCGGCCGGCGGCTGTCGATCGATATCTCACGGACAACAACGTTCGCGCCATGCGATCTACCCGCCGTGGCTTGCGCGATGCTGGCGAGATCGAGGTTCAGCATGGCCTCGCTCCCAGCGCACGCCGCGCGACTTCCATATCGTCGAATGGATGGCGAACGCCGTTGACCTCCTGATAGGGTTCGTGACCCTTACCGGCGATCAGGATGATGTCGTTGTCGCGCGCATCCGTGATCGCACGCGCGATGGCTTTGCCGCGATCCCGTTCCACGACGACGGTAAGTGGATCGACGAAGCCGGAAATGATCGCCGCGACGATTTCATCGCCACTTTCGCCGCGCGGGTTGTCGTCGGTGACGATCACTTCGTCGGCAAGACGCTCTGCGATGGCGGCCATCTGGGGACGCTTGCCACTATCACGCTCGCCACCGCAGCCGAACACACAGATCAGGGTGCCCGCGCAATGTCCACGCAGACTGGTCAGCGCCTGCTCGAGGGCATCTGGGGTATGCGCGTAATCGACAACGACCAGGGGTTGTTGCGCTCCACCACCGAGACGACTCATGCGCCCTTGTACCGGTTCGAGTTCAATCAGCGCCGCACGGATCGTTTCGAATTCGTGGCCCAGCGCGGTCAGGCTGGCGGCGACGGCAAGCAGGTTGGAGACATTGAACCGACCGAGCAGGTTCGATTCGATCATTGCTTCACCGGCGGGCGTTTGCAGTGTGAACCGAAGTCCGTTGGCTCCCGTCTCGACGTTCACCGCTCGAATCATCGCGTCCGGATTTTCGATGGCGTAGCTGACGTTCCTGATGTCCTGCGCCAGATTCGCGATCAATCGACGTCCCGACGAATCGTCAGCATTGATGACTGCGGCATCCAGTCCAGGCATTTCGAACAATCGTTGCTTGGCGGCCGCATAGGCGGCCATGTCGCCGTGATAGTCGAGGTGATCGCGGCTCAGATTGGTGAAAACAGCCAGATCAAACCGGATTCCGTTGACGCGCCCCTGATCCAGCGCGTGCGACGAAACCTCCATCGCAATGTCACTCGCGCCGGCTTCGAGGAATGTTGCGAGCAGGCGCTGCTGGTTGATTGCATCAGGGGTCGTTCGTTCGCCCGCATCAAGGCTTCCGTGCATGCCCGCACCGAGCGTTCCGATCGTTGCCGTCGTCCGACCGAGACGCGTGAGCGCCTGCGCAAGCAGTTGCACGAATGAGGTTTTTCCATTGGTTCCGGTGACTCCGGTGATGCGCAACCGCCGTGACGGATCACCGTAGAATCTTGCAGCAATCAGCCCGAGTTTTTCGCGCAGCCCATCGATCTGGAGGACCTCTCTGGCGATGCCTTCACTGCTGATTCCTGGCGCAGCTTCAGCAAGCACGATGCTCGCCCCGCGAGCCAGTGCCGAAGCGGCGAAACCGATACCGTGCTCGCGGGTCCCCTGCAATGCGATGAATGCCTGGCCATGGACCACGTCGCGCGAATCGAGGTTGAGCCCTCGAACGACAACGTCGGAAAAGGGACCGACATCCGCATAGCCAGCAAGCAAGTCGACGAGACGCATGGCCCTACTCATGGGACAGCCTCCTCGTAGTTGGGCTGGTCAGCGGGATACGTGGGGTGCTCGCTTGCCGGCCCGATCGGATGTCCAAGATCGGGCGAACCGGCATACCAGCGCTGCACGTTGTCGGGAGGGACGTCGAGAAGTCGCAGCGCGTTTGCCATGACCTTGCTGAAGACCGGCGCGGAGACGAGGCCTCCGAAGTACGTACCGTTGCCTTGACCCGGATCATTGATGACGACGACACCGACCAGCCGGGGATTGCTGGCAGGCACCATTCCCGAGAACAAGGAGACGTAACGCTTCTCGTAACCGCCAGCGATCGCACGTCGCGATGTTCCGGTCTTGCCCGCGACCCGGAAATTGGGGACGGCGGCGGCGAGACCCGAGCCTTCCGGCGAAATAACGGTCTCAAGCATGGCTCGAACACTCGCTGCAATCTGCGGGTCGATGACTGCGCTGTCGGGATTGATCGCACCCTTGACGAATCCCGGCTGGCGCAGGCGTCCGCCATTGGCGAGCGCCGAATAGGCCTGGGCGATCTGCATCGGAGTCACGCTGAGCCCGTAGCCATATGCGATGGTTGCCTTTTCGACAGGCCCCCAACTCTTCGAGATCGGCAAATAGCCCGACGATTCGCCCGGAAATCCGCAGCCGCTGACCTCGCCGAAACCAAAGCGGTGAAGCACGTCGTACATGTGTTCGCTGCTCAGCGACGAGGCGATCTTGGCGGCTCCGACATTGCTCGACTTGGTGATCACGCGGGTGACATTGATCATCCCGTAATTGCGGTGATCGCTAATCGTGTATCCGCCCTGCAACATCAATGTGCCCGGGGTCGTGTCGATTTTCGAATCGGCGGTCCATTGACCACTCTCCAGCGCCGCGGCGACCGTGAACGGTTTCATCGTCGATCCCGGTTCGACGACATCGGTAACCGCGCGATTGCGCCGATAAGCGGGGTTGATCGCGGCACGCGAATTCGGATTGAAGGAAGGCTGGTTGACCATCGCCAGCACTTCGCCATTGCTGACATCAAGAATGACCATTGAACCCGACGATGCACGATTTTCGAGAATCGCCGATTTCAGTTCGCGATAGGCCAGATACTGGATTCGTCGATCGATCGATAACGTGAGGTCACGACCAGGCTGGGCGGCTTTCAGCAACTCGACATTTTCCACGACATGGCCAAGGCGATCGCGGATGACCCGCTTCAGCCCAGGCTTGCCGGCCAGCCAGTCATCGAAGGCCAATTCCAGACCTTCCTGGCCGCGATCATCAATGTTGGTCATGCCCAAAGCGTGGGCAATGATTTCCCCGCTCGGGTAGTAGCGCCGGAAGGCGCGTTCGCTGGCCACGCCCGGGATTTTGAGATCGAGGATATCCTTCGCGGCATCCGGATCGACCTGACGCTTCAGATAGAGGAACTCCTTGTCCTTGCGCTGCACGAGGCGCTCGGTCAGATCGGCAGCGCTCAAGCCTAGCGCCTTGGCAAGGATCGGCAGCTGCTCGGGATTTGACAACAATTCCTGCGGATTGCCCCAAATCGATTCCACCGGCGTTGATACTGCCAGCGGTTCGCCATTTCGATCGAAGATCGTGCCTCGCGACACTGCAACAGGGATATCGCGCAAGTAGCGCGCATCGCCTTCGCCCTGATAGAAGTCCTTGCGGACTACCTGCAGGTCGACGGCACGAACGACCAGCGCCGTCGAGGCGAGCACAAGCACCATCAACACCAGATACAGGCGAGCACGAAGATTCGCCGGCTTGGCGCGGGGCGTCATCGGCGTGTCCCCGCAATGGGCAGGCATGCAACTACCTTCGCAATCGCGCAGGCAATCAAAATGCCGACCGGAGTCGGAATGTGGCTCGCAATCCTTGCGATGGCGCTTTCATTCATGACTGTGAGTTCCCCCTCACTGTCGGATCAACGTGGCGTGACGATCATCTCCGCAGGACCCGGCGAAACCATGCCGAGTTGTCCGCGTGCAATCTGTTCTATTCGATTATTTTCAGCCCAGGTCGCCTGTTCGATTTCCAGACGCCCGAATTCAAAATCCAGGTTGTCGCGCTCATTCGAGAGCTGATTGAGCTCGACGAACTGGCGACGGCTTTCGTGCCGCGCATAAATCACGCCAATGGCACTGGCGATGACCGCAGCGACCAGCACGAGCATTACGATGATGCGCAGACTCATGTGCGCTTCTCCGCAATGCGCAATACCGCGCTGCGCGAGCGTGGGTTTGCTCTAAGTTCGGCGGCCCCGGCGAACTGCTTGCCGAGAGCATGTAGCGGTGATGGCGGCACTTCAATCGGAGGCAGGTTGCGCCGGTTGATCGGCCGCAATGCCTGTCCACGCATGAAATGCTTGACCACACGGTCCTCCAGCGAGTGGAAGCTGATCACGACCAGTCGACCACCTGGCTTGAGTCGCTCCAGCGCCGCGTCAAGACCCAATTCCAGCGCAGCCAGCTCGTCGTTGAGATGGATACGCAGGGCCTGGAAAGTGCGCGTCGCCGGATGCTTGTTGCGTTCGCGATGTCCGATCGTCCTTGCCACCAGTTCGGCCAGTTGCGTCGTCGTCTGCAGCGCCTTTTCGGCACGCGTTTCGACGATGACCTTGGCAATCCGTCGGCTCAGACGTTCTTCTCCGTAGCGCCACAACACATCGGCAATTTCTGTTTCGGTCGCTGCTGCCAACCATTCGGCGGCGCTGCTGCCGGAACCGGGATCCATGCGCATGTCGAGGGGACCATCCGCCTGGAAACTGAAACCGCGGCTTGCATCATCAATCTGCGGCGATGACACCCCGAGATCGAGAAACACGCCATCAAGTGCTTGATCCGCTTCGGTCCACTGCGCCATGTCGGCGAAATTCGACTGCCGAATCCGCACCCTCTCGTCCTTGCCAAACTCCTTCCTTGCCTGCTCGATCGCGATCGGGTCACGATCCATAAGCAACAACCGACCTCGCTCGCCCAAACCCTTCAACACTTCACGCGCATGGCCACCGCGACCAAACGTGCCATCGAGATAGATCCCTTCGGGCTGGACCTGCAGCGCCTCGATCACCTCGTCCAGCATGACCGGCGCATGCGTGAATTCCGCTTCCGCCATGGTTTCTTCCCGACTAGAACTTGAGATCGAGCATGTCCTCCGTGATCTGCTCCTCGCCGATCGTTTCGCGAATCTTGGCCAGATGCGCCTGTTCGCTCCAAAGCTCCAGCTTGTTGCCCATGCCGAGCAACACCGCCTTTTTTTCAATACCTGCCGCACCACGCTGACTGGCTGGCAAGAGCACACGTCCATTGCCATCCGGCTCGACATGCGCCGCCGCACCGACCAGCTTCATTTGCAGATTGCGATGGACAGTCTTGGCTTTGCTCAAGCCATTGACCTCATCGCGCACCTGCTCCCACTCTTTTTCCGGAAACAACCACAAACAGCCGTGCTCAAATGGGTTGTAAGTGATGACAAGGCGATTTCCGCTGTGCTTCGTCACGGCTTCGCGATGGGTCGCGGGGATGGAAACCCGACCTTTGTCGTCCAGCGTGACTGAGGTTTCGCCTTGAAACATAACCACTCAACACCACAAAAAACCACCGAAACCCACCTTATGCCGCAAGTCATGGACTGTCAAGGAAATTTGAGGGCAAAACAGGGTTGTCGAGGTCACGTCGGTATGGATCGATTCACCACACCCCGTTCCGTTGATGGGCTCGCGCCGGAATCCATCGCTAGCGGATTCAGAAGCCGCTTGATGTATCGAAATCAACGTCTAACTGCTGCTTCTGAAGTTACGGCTTCCGAGATGCAGGCAAGGCGGGAAGAGAAACAACAAGAATCAGCGACGCAGGTTTCAGAGTCTCCGGATTAATGGGCTCGAGTAGTGCCTCGACGCTGAGACCCGCATTCGCGATCAACTGCATCCAGCTCTCAATTGTTCTGAAGTACCAGGGTGGAGGTTCACTAAACGCGCCATCGATTCCCAACCAGGAACCAGGCCTCCATCCATCTCGATACGGCCAATCTCCACACGCAACCCAAGGATGCAGCGTTTGCACGATCAACGCGCCTTGGGGATTGAGCAGAGCCGGCACGGCTGCAAGCAAATGCTTCGTGACCATTTCGCCCAGCAGAGAGAAATTGCAGACGCAGACATCGAACGATTCTGCGTGGCCATGGGCGGCCAGTTGCTCGTAAGACAGGAGCTGATACCTGCCTGTCATTTGCAAACGCGCTTTCTCGATCAATTCCGCCACAACATCGACGCCCAGCACATCGATTCCGCAGCTGACAAGCCGGCGTACCAACCACCCTTCGCCGCAGCCGATATCGATAACGTTTGCGGGTGAACGTTTGAGGACGGCATCGACGATGGCCGCATCCGTTGCGAGAACCCGGCTTTGAATCCGCCCTTCCCGCACCGCGATCGACCATGGTTCGTGGTTCTTTTTCCATCGCTCAACGATCTCGTCATCATCCATGTCTGAGCCTCGCCTTCTGCCGGGGTGCTGGAGATCTCAACGCCACCGCACGTTGTATTCCGTGCACAATCGCTAGCGAAGACTTGGCCACGATTGCTGCGCTTTAACGTCCGGGAGTCGAATGCAGTGACATTCGATGACCTTAGGCTTGCCATGATTCTTTTCTGCGGCAACAAATTCATGCGCAAGCGCTTTTTCATGCGGGGTGCGTCGTTCGCAAAAGTCGGGCAAGATCGCATCCTTTGTCCACCGCCGACCGTCCCGTGATTTCCCACGCGGCAATCGGCACTACCCAGCCATCAAAAGGGATCACTCGATGTCGGCACTGATCTGCGGTTCTCTCGCCTATGACACCATCATGGTTTTTCCGGACCAGTTCAAGAACCATATCCTGCCGGACAAGGTTCATATCCTCAATGTGTCGTTCCTGGTTCCGAGGATGCGGCGGGAATTTGGTGGTTGTGCGGGCAACATCGCCTACAACCTCAAGCTTCTGGGCGGCGATCCTGTACCGATGGCGACCGTGGGACAGGATTTTGGGCCCTATCGCGAACATTTCGAGGAGCACGCAATCCGCCTCGACCAGGTCAAGGAATTGACTGACTTGTTTACACCCCAAGCCTTCATCACCACCGATCTCGATAACAACCAGATCACCGCTTTTCATCCGGGCGCAATGATGCGCTCGTACGAAAATCACGTGAAGGATGTCGAGGGCGTCGAATTCGGCATCGTCAGTCCGGATGGTCGCGAGGGCATGCTGCAGAACGCGAGTGAGTTTCGCGAAGGAGGCATCCCCTTCATTTTCGACCCCGGTCAAGCCATGCCCTTGTTCAACGGAGAGGAGCTGCGTCACTTCGTCGAACAAGCCGACTACGTAACCGTCAACGACTACGAGTCGAGCCTGTTGCAGGAACGTACCGGGTGGAACGAAGCCGATATTGCCAGTCGCGTGAAAGCGTACATCACGACGTGTGGTCCAAAGGGCGCAAAAATCCATGCGGATGGCAAGACACTCGACGTTGCGCCGGCTCACGAACGGCGCATTACCGACCCGACCGGATGCGGCGACGCCTTTCGTGCTGGCCTGATCCACGGCATCATGAAAGGCTATGACTGGATGACGATAGGGCGCATCGGCAATTTGATGGGCGCGCTCAAGGTCGAACACCCAGGCACCCAGAATCAGCGCTTCGACTATCGGCAATTCAGTGATCAGTTCCGCCAACAGTTCGGCTACGCACTGACCTGATCCTCTTAATCAATGCGAAGCGCGAGATTCATTGATGACGCATGCCGTAAGCTGAGAAGAGCCGCAGTCTGAGACTGTTCGTACGCAGATGACGCGGAGACTTACGTGGAGGCGTGTGCACAGGTGTTCCTTTTCCCCTCGGGAGAAGGTGCCAACTGCGATCGATTTGATCGATTACGAACAGCGATTGCAGGCCCGAAGAGTGAGCATCATGGACATTGCGAACCCGGCGGACGAGCGTACGCACTTGCACGTACCCCTCGCGCCGAGAGCATCTTCATCCGGCCTGTCGCGACCTCCTCTCGACGGGAAAAGGGAGCTCGTTTACCCAGGGCTTCATCCGTTTTGACGCTCAGTGATGACCAACACCGAAGCGTAGACGCCTTCAGCGACCAGGAATCCCGCGCCGCGTTTCGCGCGTTTGCGTACTGCCCACACAAACAAAAACCCTGCCTGCCGTAAGCGCCCGCCCACGACACCTGTAAGTTGTCAGTCTTTTTTGCTTCGATACGCGCCCGCTATCAATGGAGCGCAGGCATGGTCAGCAAGTCGGAGTTTTGGTCGAGTCATATGG
>JBBRBU010000022.1:0-58279 GCA_038205505.1 Lysobacterales bacterium
CGTCATTCCTGCGCCAGCCACCTGCTCGAATCCTCAGGCAACCTGCGCGCGGTGCAGGAGCTGCTCGGCCACGCCGACATCGGTACTACGCAAATTTATACCCATCTTGATTTCCAGCATCTGGCCAAGGTCTACGATGCCGCCCACCCGCGCGCAAAGCGGCGACTCAAGTAGCAAACCATCGATTGGCGCGTGGCCAACCGTCTGAGGACCGGATGAACGGATTCTTTCGCATCAGGCGCTGGATTCAGCTTCGTTCGGGCAGGCTTGGGATCACCACTGCGGAGTGGCCGGATCGGCTTCCGCGCAATCCTCAGGAGATTAAGATGACCAATACAGCAAAGTTCATGTCCGCCACGACCCTGATCGGCGACGGCATCAAGAACCCGCAGGATGAGACGCTCGGAGATCTCAAGGAGATCATGCTGGATACGACGAACGGGAAGATCGCGTACGCAGTCGTTTCCTATGGCGGAATCCTCGGCATGGGCGACAAACTTTTTGCCGTGCCGTGGGCTGCATTCACGATCGATCACGAGAACCACAAACTGGTCCTCAATGTGAGTAAGGACCGGCTCAAGGACGCGCCCGGTTTCGACAAGGACAACTGGCCGAATTTCGCCGACTCATCGTTCGCGTCGAGCCTCAACGCGTATTACACGCGCTAGTTGCCCGCTCCATCGCGTTGATCGAGACCGGCGCTTCGCCGGTCTCTCTTTTTGTGGCGGGTTTTCGGCACGAACTGCCGGTGGTCTGCCGTCGTTGCATCAGGTCGGCGCCGCCAAAGCCTCTGGGCGGCTGCATCTGGCCCGGGCCCTTGGAATGGCGGCACCGGCCCCAAGATTGAGCGATTCGAATTGAATCTGGACCCGCGATGGAATCCTTTCACGCCACAACCATTGTATCGGTGCGCCGCAACGGCAGGGTCGTTATCGGCGGCGATGGCCAGGTGACGCTCGGCAACACGATCATGAAATCCAATGCGCGCAAATTGCGCCGCCTCGGCAAAGGCGATGTGATCGCGGGCTTCGCCGGCGCCACCGCCGACGCCTTCACCTTGTTCGAGCTGTTCGAAGCCAAGCTCGAACGCTTCAGTGGCAACCTGACCCGCGCCGCCGTCGAGATGGCCAAGGACTGGCGTACCGATCGTCGCCTCGGCCGCCTCGAAGCGATGCTCGCTGTCGCCGACAAGGACACGTCGTTGCTGATTTCGGGTAATGGCGATGTCGTCGAACCCGAGAACGGTCTGATCGCGATTGGCTCCGGCGGCCCGTTCGCCCAGGCAGCTGCCATGGCCCTGATCGAGAACACCGATCTCGATGCTCGCGCCATCGTCGAGCAGGCGCTGAAGATCGCCGGCGACATCTGCATTTATACGAATGGCAATGTGACTGTGGAGGAGCTGGGAATCGAGAATGGGGAATAGGGAATCGGCATTAGCCGAATCTCGCCTCGTCGCTTCCCGTTCTTTCCATTCCCGATTCCCCATTCCCTATTCCCGGTACTCAATCCATGCAATCCATGACTCCGCGAGAAATCGTCCACGAACTTGATCGCTTCATCATTGGCCAGAAAGCGGCCAAACGGGCGGTGTCGATCGCCTTGCGCAATCGCTGGCGGCGCATGCAGCTCGAGCCCGAGCTACGCAACGAGGTGACGCCGAAGAACATCCTCATGATCGGGCCAACCGGCGTTGGCAAGACCGAAATCGCGCGGCGGCTGGCGGCGTTGGCGAACGCGCCATTCATCAAGGTCGAAGTGACCAAATTCACCGAGGTAGGTTATGTCGGCAAGGACGTAGAGCAGATCATCCGCGATCTTGCCGAAGCCGCGGTCAAGATGGCGCGTGAACAGGCCAAGACTCGCGTGCGGACCCAAGCCGAGGATCGCGCCGAGGATCGTATCCTCGATGCACTGCTGCCGCGACGGCAGACGGTCGGCTTCGCCAACGAGCCGCAGCAGGCGGATGATCGCTCTGCCGAAACCCGACAGAAACTGCTCAAGCAGTATCGCGAAGGCCAGCTCGATGACCGTGAAATCGAAATCGAGGTAGCGGTCAATCTCGGGGTCGAGATCATGGCCCCGCCGGGGATGGAGGAAATGACCAACCAGCTGCACGGCATGTTCCAGTCCCTGTCCGGCTCGAAGACCCAGAAGCGGACGATGCGCGTCGCCCAGGCGCGGCCGGCCCTGATCGAGGAGGAGGCCGGCAAGCTCGTCAACGACGAGGAGATCAAGGCCGAAGCAATAGACAACTGCGAACAGAACGGCATCGTCTTCATCGACGAGATCGACAAGGTTGCCCAACGCGGCGAATTCACCGGTGCCGGGGTCAGTCGTGAAGGCGTACAGCGCGATTTGTTGCCGCTGGTCGAGGGCTCAACGGTGTCGACCAAGCATGGCATCGTGCGTACCGACCACATCCTTTTCATTGCTTCGGGGGCATTCTCGCTGGCGAAGCCGTCGGACCTGATTCCCGAGCTGCAGGGTCGCTTTCCGATCCGCGTTGAGCTTAGCGCCCTCAACGCCGAAGATTTCCGCCGTATCCTGACCGAACCGCAACACGCCTTGACCAAGCAATACGTCGCCCTGCTTGGCACCGAAGGCGTCGAGCTCGCCTTCACCGATGATGGCGTGCAACGGATTGCCGAGGTGGCTTTCCAGGTCAACGAACGCACCGAGAATATTGGTGCGCGACGCCTGCATACGGTTCTCGAACGCCTCCTCGACGAGATCTCGTTCACCGCCTGTGATCACGAAAAAGGACGCTTCACGATCGACGCGGCCTACGTGGATACCCACCTCGGCGAGCTGGTCAAGGACGAGGATTTGTCGCGTTATATTTTGTGAGGAGCCAGGAATGGAGAATAGGGAATTGAAAGTTGAGAATGGTCAAATCAAAGCCCGAGGCCATCACCAGCGCCGCCAGTTCCGCCGCTTGGCTTCTCCGATTCCCGTTTCCCGTTTCCCGCCGCTGCAGTTGCAGCGGCAAGCCATTCAACCGACCATAGCGCCATGAGTACTGTTGTTCCATTCAAATCCCGGGGCGTCCGCGCCGTATTGCGCGAGGCGTTCGAAGCCCAGATTCCAATGCGTTTCGCCCGCGAGCGCATCCAGCCAGGCTGGATCCATGGCTATGTCATTGGTTTATCGCGCGATTTCTGCATGATTGCCGAAGTCGGCGATGCCATGCGTTTTGACGGCTATGTCGTGGTCACGATCGCCGACGTGAGCCAGATCGAGGAGGACCCCTCGCGTGAGTTCGTGGAGAAGGCGCTGGCCTTGCGCGATGATCCCTTGATGATTCCGAAGGATTTTCCGCTCGATGACTGGATCAGCATCGCCGAAGCCGCGACACGCTTTGCGCCCCTGCTTTCGGTCAACGTGGTCGAGGACGAGGACGGCGAAGTCAGCTATATCGGCCAGCTGGCGGGTTTCGAAAGCGATGCCTTGCTGTTGCGCGAAGTCGATCCGAATGCACACTGGCACGATGATGCCGGCGATTACGGTTTCGATGAAATCACCTCGATCGGGTTCGGCACGGGCTATCTCGAAGCGCTTTGGCAGGTCGCAGGAAACCCGACCGACCCCATGAGTCCCCGCGTTCCGCGCTCGGATTCGGTGCATTGAGAGCCGAGAGAAGGGAATGGAGAATAGGGAATCGTAAGAGCTTTGAATCACGATTTCCTGCTTTGCGTTTGATTCAACCTATTCCCTATTCCCCATTCCCGTTTCCCACCTGATGGCCACCCCAACTCAGCTCACCCTGCACCGCGCCTCGCACGCACTTGAAGTCGGTTTCGACGATGGCAGCAGCTTTCGCCTGCCGGCCGAGTATCTGCGGGTGAACTCGCCGAGTGCGGAGGTACAGGGACATGGACGGAAGGTGCTGGTCGCCGGAAAGATCGATGTCGCCATTGACGAGATAACCCCGGTCGGCAATTACGCGGTGCTGCTCAAGTTCAGCGACGGTCACCAGACCGGAATCTTCTCCTGGGACGTGCTGCACGAACTCGGTCGCGATTACGACAAGAGCTGGGCCGAGTACTTGGCTGCCCTCGAAGTCGCCGGTCTTTCGCGCGCAGCGACGGCTTAGGCAATCGAAAGCGGGTCAGAATGAGGAGTGAGCAAAACGGCGCAAAAAATACCGGTTCCGCTGCCAAAGCTTGCCTACCACCCGCCACCGCCGCCGCCGCCGCCTCCACCGCCAGACGAACCACCACTGCCGCCGCCTGACGACGATCCCGATGACGATCCCGGCGCCGTTGCCGATGCGCTGATTGCGCTGCTAAGGCTGGAACCGAGCGAACTGCCGAAACTGCTGGCGTCGAAACCACGGCCCACGTCACTGGCATACCAGGCCATGCCAGTTGCTGCTGCTGCCACGGCGGCGGGACCAATCGCGTCGGCGAGCTTGTCGCCCCAGGTTTTCTCGACGTCGAGGGCTAGCGCGTAGGGCAGCAGGCGCTGGTATTCATCGACATTCATCGGAGGCCCCTTGGCTCGGGCCAGATCATCACGCTCGGCCACACCGAGATACAGACGCAGGCCTTCGATGCGATCGAGCAGCTTGCGTCCCTGTTCGGTGGGCGCGCGCATCCAGTATGCAAACGGTATCTGGACCGCAGCGAGCAGGACTACGAAGATTGCGAACAGGAAGCTGCTGTTCCAGGCCAGGAAGCCTGCAATGAGGACGAGAACCGCAGCGCAAGCCAGCGCACCAAGGGTCATACCGAATGGACGTCGCCCCTCTTTCCAGCCGACGCTCGCATTGAAGATGAGCGTGCTAGTTACTGCGGCTGCCATGTACGTGAACACGGTCGGTACAATGACTTCGGCTTCGAGCGACATGAGATCAATCAGGAAGGCGCCCACAATCGCCGCGATCGAGATCACGATGCCGAGACAACCAATGCCATCATTGCGACGGAAATTATCCTTGGCGAAGGTTGACTTCAAATAGGCCTGATGTTCGCTGCGCGCCGATCCGATCACCGCATGATTTTCGTTCTGGAATTTCAGCGTGGATCGTGACCCCAGTAATCCGTCGTAGAGCAGCCGTGCAGATTCTGAAATATCTCCACTCGGCCCGCTCGCTCGTTCGATCGAAAAATCGGCGCTTCCTCGATTGCTGATTTTCACCGCTCCGCAGACGCCAAGATCGACCATGTCCGCGGCGAAGCAGCGGTCGTCGTATTCCATGCGCCGGATGTAGCGCGCAGCCGCAGGAGAAATGCCGGCTGGTGGATCGTATTCTGGAATGACGACACCGCTCTTTGGGTCGACACCCACGCGCCGCCATTGCGAGTAGAGAAATCCGACCAGGACCAGCAATCCGATGCCGAGCACCGCCTCGCGCCGATTGTCGTTGGCAAACCAGGCCAGCTTCTGGTTAATGTTCGGTGCGGTGACGATGCCTTTAGGAAAACTGACGACCATGGTCAAGCCGTTTCCTGGCGGCAACTGGCGCGTGGTCGAAATTGTCGCGTGGCCGCTGTCATCCACACTGGCACGGTAGTCCTGCGCCTTCGAGCCCTGTTCACCGGTATAGCCTTCGACCCGGATCTTCGACAGCTCGACGTTGGCAGGCAAGCTCACCTGGGCACGGGCTGAGTCGATCGTGAAGCCCCAGCCGTTGCCGGTGACGTTCCAGTAGAGCTCGTCATGATCATCAAAGAATCCGAGCTGGCGCGCCGTGCGGTAGCGAAATACGTAGGTATGCTCGCCTTGATCGAGGATAACGTTCGCATTGCCGAAATATACGCGCACACCGTTCGACAATCCCTCGCTATGCCAGGGTTCCGGTCGGCCATCCCGCGTGACGTCGATTGGCTCGAACAACACGTTGATGCGATTGCCGTACTGGTCGCGGTAATCGGTCGGGAAATCGCGGTAGATGCCGCGACGAATGCGATCGCCCTCGGCGTTGACCTTGATGGTCTCAGCCACTGTCATCGAAGCATCGGTGGCGATGACGATGTCGCTGTGGAAGTCGAGGATGCGCTCTTCGGCATGCACCGACAGACAACACAACATTGAAAAGGCGACGGTGAGCAGGCGAATCATGGTGCGCTCCTTTGTTCGGCGTTGGCCTCAAAGAACTCACCACGTTGAAAGCCGGCGAGACGGGCCACGATCAGATCAGGGAAGTGCTCGATACGCGTATTCAGCTGGCGGACGGAGCCGTTGTAGAAGCGCCTCGCGTATTGCAGGTGATCCTCGATCGCGACCAGATCGCGCGTCAACTGCATGAAGTTTTCGCTCGCCTTGAGGTCCGGATAGTTTTCCTGCAGCGCAAGCAGGCGCTCGATCTGGGACCCGAGTTGATCCTCCAGTCGCGCGCGGTCGGCGAGTCCGGCTGCAAGCTTGGTCCGGGCGCGCAGTTCGGTGGTCGTTTGCAGGGTGTCGCGCTCGTGCGCTGCATAGGCCTTGACCGCGGTGACCAGCTGCGGTGTGAGATCGTACCGACGTATCAATTGCACATCGATGTCGCTCCAGGCTGCGCGCATCTGATTGCGATCGGCAATCAGCCGATTGAAGAGCAAGATTGCGGCCATCGATACCACGCCGAGGGCAACGAGAATTACGATCAACATGCTTGAGTCCTAAGCGTTGAAAAGCTCAAGGCTCGCCGGCCGCAGTCGGCGAGGCGGGCTTCAGATGCCGGTCCATCCAGTTGACGATGGCGTGGTAGGCATGCAGTTTCATTGTCGTAGTCGACAACCCGTGCTTGCCGCCCGGATAGGTCATCAAGTCGAACTGGATGCCGCGGCTCTGCAATCCGGACATCAAGGCGGTTGAATTGGAGAAAAGCACATTGTCATCAGCCATGCCGTGGATCAGCAACAATGGAGAGCTGAGCCCGTCGAGCCAGGCGAAAGGAGCGCTGCGGATATAGCCGGCCTTGTTGTCCTGCGGCGTCGACAGATAACGCTCGGTGTAGAAGGTGTCATAGAGCGTCCAGTCGGTTACCGGGGCGACCGCGACGCCAGCCGCGATCTGTTCAGACGCCTTGCTCAGCAACATCGTCGTCATGTAGCCACCGTAGCTCCAGCCGAACACGCCGATGTGCTCTCCATCAACCCAGGGCTGGCTCTTCAGCCATTGGATTCCGCTCAGCTGATCAAGCACTTCCACATTGCCCAGTTGACGATGGATGACGTCGGAAAATTTGCGGCCGCGCCGCTCCATGCCGCGGTTGTCGAGGGTGAAGACGACGTAGCCCTGCTGGGCCATGTACTCGAGGAAATGATCGCCCCAGGCGCGCACGACCTTCTGCGAATGTGGACCGCCATAGTAGAAATTGAACACCGGATAGCGCGTGGCAGGATCGAATCCTGCGGGCTTGTACAGTCGGTAATACAAGGTCTGCCCGTCATCGGCCTTGAGTGTGCCGAATTCGGGGGATACCCGTGTGTCGCGATACGCCGCGTAGGGATGCGAGTCATCAAGCTTGTTCTCTTCGATCCAGGCAACGAAGCTTCCGTTTGCATTGTGCAAACTGACCTGTGGCGGAGTAGCGGTGTCGCTGAAGCTGTCGAGATAGACCGAGGCATCCTCGGCAAAGGTCGTCTCATGCGTTCCATCGCGCTCGCTCACACGCGTCGGCGTGTTCGCCGTGCTGCCATCGAGCTTCAGCGCGTAGACCTGGGTGTCCGGTACGTAGTCGCGGTTTGATTGCACGTAGACAATGCCGGCGCTTTCATCGACCCCAAGCAGCTTGTCGATATTCCATTCGCCACTGCTGATCGGATGACGCAGCGTGCCATCGAGTGCATACAGGTAAAGCTGCTGGTAGCCGCTGCGTTCGCTGGCCCAGATCAATGACTCCTCACTCTTGAGGAAGCGTAGGTCCGAGTTGAGGTTGATCCAGGTGTCGCTGCGTTCCGTGATCAGGGTGCTCTGTTCAAGCGTGGCCACATCGACAAGTCGCAACTCAAGGCGTTGCTGGCTGCGCGGCATGAACTGATAGCTCAGGCGCTTTGCGTTTGGCAGCCAGTTGACGCGGACGAGGTAGATGTCGGTGTCTTCGCCAAGATCGACCCAGCGGGCGTCGCCTCCCTTTGGCGACACCAGGCCGAGCTTCACCGTGACATTGTTCTTGCCGGCCGCCGGATAGCGCTGTTCGATCACTTCGGTGTGGTCGGCGTAGACTTCGGTGCGCTTGACCACGTCGACGCGGGATTCGTCGTAGCGTTCAAACGCGATTGCCGAGTCGTCGGGGGCCCACCAGTAACCCTTGTCGCGATCCATTTCCTCCTGGGCAACAAATTCGGCTTCGCCATTGTGGATCACGCCACCACCGTCGCGGGTCAGGGCGCGCATCTCGTTGGTGGCCAGGTCGATGACCTTGAGGTTCTGCTTCTGGACGAACGAAACAAAGCCGCCTTTCGGGGAAATCTGCGGGTCGATGAAGTCGCCATCAGTCGGCAGCTCGCGAACGGCTTTCCCTGCGCTTGGCACCAGGCTGTATAGATAAAGTTTGCCGCCAAGCGGAAACAGCAGTGCGCTGCCATCGGGCGACCACTGATAGCTGACGATACCGCTGAGTCCCGCAATGCGCGCACGTTCACGCCGAGCCTTCTCGGCATCGCTGAGTTCGGCGCCGCTGTCCAGGGTATCGGCGTCGACCAGGCGTCGGGTGGCCTTGTCCTTGATGTGGTATTCCCAGAGATCAAGCCGATTCTGGTCGTCGGCGCGCGAGCGCAGAAACGTCACGCGGCTCCCATCCGGCGAGATCTTTAGCTCTCGTGGCACCGGGCCATCGAGGCCGCCGCCGCCGAAGATCGCTTCAAGCGTCAAGGGGCCGGCCATCACGTGGTTCGGTAACAGCAACAGGGCAAGCAACAAGGCACGCATCGAATCCTCCCGTGAATCATTCGATTATCCCGGTGTGTGTCATCTATTGAAACTGCGGCTGGTTCTAGCCGACTGGGCGATTGAACAGGTTTTTGCGAGCCTCTTCGCTCATCGGCTCGCCCGCGGGACTGATTGCTTCGCCTTTTTCATAGGCTCGACGGGTCGCCTGGCGATTGCGCACCGCCTCGAACCAGCGCTTCAGATCGCGCGTGTCTTCGAGATCCTGATGTTGCGCCTCGAAAGGGACGATCCACGGGTAGATCGCCATATCGGCGATGGAATACGCGTCTCCAGCTACGAATTCACGAGTACGAAGTTGCTTGTCGAGGACGCCATAGAGTCGGCGCGTCTCGCGCTCGTAGCGCTCGATTGCGTAGGGAATCTTTTCCGGCGCATAACGATTGAAGTGGTGGTTCTGACCAGCCATCGGGCCGAGGCCGGCCATTTGCCAGAACAGCCATTCATTGACGACAACTCGCTCGCGCAACATCGTCGGCAGGAACTTGCCGGACTTCTCGGCCAGATACTGAAGGATCGCTCCCGATTCAAAAACGCTGATCGCATCACCACCGTCGGCCGGTGCGTGATCGACGATGGCCGGCATGCGGTTGTTCGGAGCGATCTTGAGGAAATCGGATTCGAACTGTTCACCCTTGCCGATGTTGACCGGTCTGATCGTATAGTCGAGTCCGGCCTCTTCGAGGAACATTGTGATCTTGTGACCATTCGGGGTCGGCCAATAGTGGAGATCAATCATCTCGCAATCCTCTTTTCGATTCGAATGACTTTGAATGGAGCGTTTCGCGGCGCCTTTCAAGCGGAGGGTGCGACTTCGGTCGAGTTGAGCGCCGCCGAGGACCCTGAAGGCGCATCGCGAGCGAACGAAGCGGGTTTTGCCCGGCGACGATTGGAAAACTGTTCTTTCAGGTCCGCAATCGCTCGCGCCTCGGAGCGCTGTGGCTTGCGTTAATTTTTGCGCATGTATCTCCAGTTGCGTGGTTTGCCGTCGCTCAACCAATCGATGGCTTGTTCGCTGCGCCGCTTCCGTGTTGCGACCTGTTTGCCCTCGGCGATCCACTCCAGATATTCACGCTGCTGACCTGGCGGAAGTTTTTCGAAGTGCTCGCGCGAGCGCCTGCTTCGGGCGAGTCCGGCTGCCAACTCGGGTGGCATCGAGACGGCGCGACTTCTCGTCGAGCGTTTTGACAACGGTTGCCTGGTTCCCTGCTCGTTGAGTTTCATGGCCTGGCGAATAAATCCGGCTAGCGAGCGCTTTCCTGGCAAATCATCGATGCGTCGAAGGCGACCGAACTGGCCCATCGCGGATTGATCAGGATCGACTGGCTCGATGCCGTCGATCAGCTTGCCTTTCCAGAATCCAAATGCGACATGCTGCTTGAAGGCGGCCATGCTGCACAGGATTGATCCCGCATGCATGAAATGTGGAAAACCCCACTTGATCGTCTCCTCGACGTTCGGACAAGTGGCGTGGACGATGGCGCGCAGATGCTCGAGGACCGGTTGCGCGAATTCTTCCGCTCGCTCGAGGTAGGCGTCGATGCGTGGATCGTGGCTGGCCATGGATACTTCCCGGATCGCGGTATCGGTCCATGGTAGCCCGGTCGATGCAGAGGATCACTTGCCGATGCAGAAGTCCGCGAAAATTCGACCAAGCAGGTCGTCGCTGCTGAAGGTTCCGGTGATTTCTCCGAGAGTGTGCTGCACCTGCCTCAGTTCTTCCGCAGCAAGCTCTCCGGCGCGCAGCTCGCACAGCGCGAGTCGGGCCGAATTCAGTTGTTCACTGGCGCGTTCAAGGGCCTGGACGTGACGCGACCGGGCACTGAATGCGCCATCGCTGCCCTCTCCATAGCCGGCAGAATTGCGTAACTCGGCAATCAGAAGATCGATGCCGGTTCGGGTTTTTGCGGATAGCCAGAGGTGCGGCACCCCGTCGATGATCTGGCGCTTCGCGTGGTTCGCTGCAAGATCAATCTTGTTGTGAATGATGATGCGCGCACGCGTTGCTGGCAGCCGTGCAAGCAGATCGAGGTCATTCTCGAGTTGTTCGTCGCTGCTCACCAGAATGGCGAGGTCGGCGCGCTCGAGTTCGTTGCGCGCACGCCGGATGCCTTCGATCTCGACCTGATCCTCGGACTCGCGAAACCCCGCTGTATCGACCAGGGTAATCGCGATTCCGACGAGGTCGATTGTCTCGCGCAATACATCGCGCGTTGTCCCCGGAACCTCGTTGACTATGGCGCGTTCGCTGGCGGCGAGTGCATTGAGCAAGCTCGACTTGCCGGCGTTCGGTTGTCCGACGATGACCACGTGCAAACCATCGGTGAGGCGGACGCCGCGGCGACTGGCGGCAAGAAGTTCGTCGAGTGTGCTGCGCAGTTCTGCGAGATTGTCGATCAAGCGCGGTGTAGCGAGAAAGTCGATTTCCTCTTCGGGAAAATCGATCGCCGCCTCGATCCAGATGCGCAGACGAACGACCGCTTCGGTCAGTGCGAGGACCTTCTGGGAGAAGTCCCCCTCGAGGCTGCGCACCGCCGCGCGAGCTGCTGCTTCGGAACCGCTCGCGATCAGGTCGGCGATCGCTTCAGCCTGAATCAGGTCGATCTTTCCGTTGAGGAACGCACGCTCGGAGAACTCGCCAGCGCGAGCCTGACGCGCGCCTAGTTCAATAACCCGGCGCATGAGTAGTTTGAGCAAAATCGGACTGCCGTGAGCCTGGAGTTCGACGACATCTTCTCCGGTGAATGATTTCGGCGCAGGGAAGTGCAGCAGCAGTCCCTGATCCAGTACACCGCCGTCATTATCAGTAAACGTACACAAGTGAGCGTGCCGAGGCTTCGGCTTGCGACCGAGCAGGATGGTCGCGATGTCGAGGACCCTGGTTCCGGAAAGTCGGATGACGCCGATTCCGCCAGCGCCGGATGCGCTGGCGATGGCGGCGATCGTTTCACCTTGTGTTTGCATGGCTGGCCGGGCGTCAGGCTCGGTGCCCTGAGGGAGCATCAGCGCTATTTGGCTTTGGCCGGAACCAGGGGCTTGTCGCCCGCTTCGATGCGCTTGGTGATGATCCATTGCTGGAGCAAGCCCAGAGCACCGTTGACAGTCCAGTACAGGACCAGTCCGGCCGGGAAAAACGCGAACAGAACCGAGAAGATCAGCGGCATGAACTTCATCATCTTGGCCTGCAACGGATCCATGCCGGTCATCGGTGTCAGCATCTGCGTGGCCAGCATCGTCGCCGCGTTGAGGATCGGCAACACGTAGTAAGGATCCGGCGCAGTCAGGTTGTGGATCCAGAGCATGAACGGCGCCTGGCGCAGTTCGACGCTTTCCAGCAGCACCCAGTACAGACCAAGGAAAACCGGTATCTGCACCAGCATCGGCAGACAACCGCCGAGCGGGTTGATTTTTTCCTTCTTGTAAAGCTCCATCATGGCCTGATTGAGCTTCTGCTTGTCGTCGCCGTAGCGCTCCTTGAGGGCGGCAACGCGCGGCTGCATCTTGCGCATCCTCGCCATCGATCGGTATTGCGCCTCGGACAGTTTGAAGAACACGGCCTTGATCGTCAGTACCAGCAAGATGATCGCGAAACCCCAGTTGCCGGTGAGCTTGTGGTACATCGACAGCAGCCAGTGCAGCGGCTCGGAGATCACCGTGAACATGCCGTAGTCGGCGGTCTTGGACAGGCCCGGAGCGACATCGTCTACCGTGCTTTGCAGTTTCGGTCCGACATAGAGGCGCGCATCAAACGTCTTTTCGCTTCCGGGCTCGATGCTCAATGTCGGCGACTGGCTTCGGATCAGGTAGCGCTTGTTGGCAGCCGGTATTTCGGCGGTGGTGAACTTGTTGGTTTCCGTTGCCGGTGGAATCCAGGCGGCAAAGAAATAGTGCTGCAGCAAGCCGACCCAGCCTCCGGTAACACTGCGCTCGAGGGGTTCCTTGGTGAAATCGGCGAAAGCGAGCTTCTGAAATTTCTCTTCCGGGCTGTACCAGGCGGCGCCGTTGAAACTGTAGCGCTCGGTGTTGGTATAGCCCTTGATGCCGGAATCGTCGACGAGATGTGGCACGCGCTGCATCTGGCGGTAGGCATTGCCGGTCCAGGTTGTCGCACTCCGGTTTTCGACGCGCTGTTGTTGCTCGATGACATAGCTGCCGCGCTCGAACACGAAGATCTTGGTCACGCCTACACCGGTCGCATCCTTCCAGGTCAGCGGCACTTCGAGACGGTTCTGGCCATCAGCGAGGGCGTAGGTTAGCGCAGTCGATTCGAACATCGTCTCGTGGTTCGGTGCGGGGCTGCTGCCACTGACGAGTCCACTCTGGGCGACAAAGAACTGCTCGGCGCTCGGGTCGAGCAGACGCACACGCTCGGGCTTGTTCGGGTACAGGGGATAGGCGAGCAGGTCGGCACTGATGAGGCTGCCGCCGCGGGGATCGATTTCAACACGGAGCAGATCGGTGCTGACGACAATCGGATTGGCCGAGACATTCATCGCCGCGCTGACTGCGGCGTTCGTTGCTGCCGCTGCGGGAGCAGGCGTAGTTGCCTGCGGTATTTCGCCACTCGCGATCGGGTCGGGCTGCACGCCGGGCGTGTCCGTCGTCGCAGGATCCGCGGCATTGATCGTTTGCGCGGGTGTTGCCAGCTGGGGGTTGTAGTCGATCTGCCACTGCGAATAGATCAGATAGACCAGGGCAAACAGGGCGACCAGCAGGAAGGTGCGGGGATTGTTCATGGCGGCTTCGGTTTCTTCGACGAGCTCGCCGGAGACCGGCGAAGAGGAGGGTGTCGTGGTCTGGACCGTCAGGCATCGACGACACGCAGGCGCACAATCAGCCGCGCATTGTGCCGGTGCCGTGCGCTGCCTTCAACGCCGCAAGTTTTTTCCACAGCGTGGCGAGATCGTCGCGCAGGTCGGCCGAGGGCGTTTTTACGGCGCTTGATCGGGCAATCAGCAGAATGTCGACGCAGGGCAGCTCGCCACGTATATGGCGATAGCTTTCGCGGACCAGGCGCTTGATGCGATTACGATCGACCGCACGTTTGGAGACACGCCGAGAAACCGCCTGGCCGAGTCGGCAAGTCGGTTTCTCGTTACTGGAGTACTCAGCCAGGAAATGGCGAGCGCCAATGCGTTTGGAGCGGCCGCGCAGAGCGGCGAAATCGCCAGCCTTGAGCAGTCGCGCAGTGCGCGGGTAGCTAAACAGCCCCGTGTCACCGCAAACAGTGGTTTCAGACGGCGAGACGCTTGCGGCCTTTGGCACGACGCGCGTTGATCACGGCGCGACCACCGCGGGTCTTCATGCGGGCGCGGAAACCGTGGGTACGGGCGCGTTTGAGGTTGCTCGGCTGATAGGTACGTTTGGTGGCCATGAGTCGGCGCCAGGCTGGGAGAAAAGGGCGCGAATGATAGTTGCGCGACCCTGTGTCCGTCAAGGCATGTCGCTGGCGCGGTTTGCCGGTGCGCGAGTAGACTGCTCGGTTCGCGCCGGGCAACCCGCTCTTCTGCGTTATCGAATCATCAATGGGTTAGTGGAATCATGAGCGAGCTTTGGGGGCGCTGCATAGAGCGCCTGGAAACGGAATTCGGTCCCGAGGATGTGCAGACATACCTGAAACCCCTGCAGGCGCGGGAGGGGGAGGATGGCCTGCATCTGCTCGCTCCGAATGATTACACGCTGGAGATGGTGCGCGAGCGATTTCTGGCCCGTATCAAGGCGGTGATCGAATACCAGCACGGCTCTGCGGTGGTGATCCAGCTCGGTGTCGGTGCTCTCGGTGGGCGCAAACCAGCCGCCAAGAAAACGCTTTCGCCAAGCAGGGCGGGCGAGCGTCCGGTTGATGCGCACAACCTTGAACCAAACTACACCTTCGAGAGTTTCGTCGAAGGCAAGACGAATGAACTTGGCAAGGCTGCTGCTATCCAGGTGGCTACCAATCCCGGCAGCGCGTTCAATCCGTTGCTGCTGTATGGCGGCACCGGTCTTGGCAAAACCCACCTGATGCACGCCGCCGGCAATTTGATGCGCCAGAACAACCCTGAGTGCAAGGTGCTTTATTTGCGCTCTGAACAGTTCGTCGGCAGCATGATCGACGCCTTGCGCACGAAGAACATGGACGAGTTCAAGCGCCGCTTCCGCAGCGTCGATGCGCTGCTGATCGACGATATCCAGTTTTTCGCAGGCAAGAACACGACTCAGGAAGAGTTCTTCCATACCTTCAACGCGCTGTTTGACGGCAAGCAACAGATCATCCTCACCTGTGACCGCTTTCCGCGCGAAGTTGAAAACCTCGAGCCGCGCCTCAAGTCGCGCCTCGGCTGGGGCTTGTCGGTCGCGATTGAGCCGCCTGATTTCGAGACACGCGCGGCAATCCTGCTCAGCAAGGCAGCCAGCAAGGGGGTCGACCTGCCCGAAGATGTGGCATTCCTGATTGCCAAGCGCATGCGCTCGAACGTGCGTGATCTCGAGGGTGCATTGAATACCCTGATCGCCCGATCCCACTTCGGTGGGCGCGCCGTGGATGTCGCGTTTGCCCAGGAAACCCTGCGCGATCTACTTACCGTGCACGCTCAGGCAATCACGATCTCGAATATCCAGAAGGTAGTTGTCGAGTACTACCAGCTTCGAATTGCTGATCTCCTCTCGAAACGCCGCAGCCGCTCGGTGGCGCGACCGCGGCAGATGGCGATGGCCCTGGCAAAGGAATTGACGGAGCACAGTCTCCCCGAGATCGGCGATGCGTTTGGCGGGCGCGACCATACGACGGTTTTGCACGCGTGCCGGACGATCAGGAATCTGCGCGAGACTGATGGCAAACTCAATCAGGATTGGGACAAGCTGGTTCGCAACTTGACCGGTTGACGAGCTGTGGACAACCTGAGGGTTATTTAACGCGTTAGAATTATCCACAGACCACGCACAGATGAAAAGACGCTTCGTCCACGCCGAGATTACTCTTCAAACCATTGATATTAATAGCGTTTCTTGGGGTTTTTGAGTTATCCCAAGGTCCTACTACTACTACAATCTTCTATTCAAACCAAAAACAGAAACAGGAAGGTACCCATCATGCGCTTCATTCTTCCTCGCGAGGCCTTGCTGAAACCGCTGCAACAGGTGGTTGGCGTCGTTGAAAGACGACAGACATTGCCGGTGCTTTCGAATCTGTTGGTGAATGTCGGAGAGGACGGTGTTTCCTTCACCGGTACCGACCTCGAAGTCGAGATGATTGCGCGCGTGGCCGCGGAAGATCTGGTCCCTGGAGAAGTCACGATTCCGGCCAGAAAACTCTTTGATATCTGTCGCGCGCTGCCTGATGGGGCTCGGGTCAAGGTCGAATTGTCAGGCGATCGCGTTTCGGTGAGTGCCGGGCGCAGCCGGTTCACGCTGGCCACTTTGCCAGCCAGTGAGTTTCCGACCATTGACGACATCGATGTAATCGAACGCGTCAGCCTGGCCGAATCGGTGCTCAAGAGCCTGATTGCGCGCACCGCTTTCGCAATGGCACATCAGGATGTCCGATATTACTTGAATGGGTTGCTGCTTGATTTGCGCGAGAAGACCTTGCGTTGCGTTGCCACCGACGGACATCGTCTGGCGATGAGCGAAACCCAGCTGGATACAGAAGTTTCCGCGCGCCGGCAAATCATCGTCCCTCGCAAGGGCGTTCTTGAGTTGCAGGGCTTGTTTGAAGCCGGCGACGGTCAGGTCGAGCTTGAGATCGGTCGCAATCACATTCGGGTGCGCCGTGATTCGGTCACCTTCACCTCAAAACTCATCGATGGTCGTTTCCCCGATTACGAAGCCGTGATACCGATCGGAGCGGACAAGGAAGTCAGGGTCGGTCGCGAGGAATTTCGTTTTGCCCTGCAGCGTGCTGCGATTCTTTCCAACGAGAAATATCGCGGAGTCAAGCTTGATGTCAGTCCCGACAAGCTGCGCATTGTTGCTCATAATCCTGAGCAGGAAGAGGCGGTTGAGGAGCTTGAGGTGAAGACGCCGGTGTCCGATCTCAGCGTCGGATTCAACGTCAACTATTTAATGGATGCGCTGGCTGCGTTGAGCGGTGAAGAGATCGTGCTGAGCCTGCGTGATGCGCAATCGAGTTGCCTTTTGCGCAGGGTGGATTCCGATGACTCGCGGCATGTCGTGATGCCGTTGCGGCTCTGATCCGGATACCCATGTTGGTTTCTGAAACCCGCGCAGCACTGTTTGCGCGGGTTTTTGTTTTTTCGGGGATCGCCGCATGCGTTTGAGCGAATTGCGCATCGACGACTTCAGGATAATCGAGAACGAGGTCGTCGCGCTTGGCCCCGGCTGGAATGTTTTCGTCGGCGCGAATGGGGCGGGCAAGACCAGTGTTCTGGAGGCCGCTTTCCTGCTCTCGCATGGTCGATCGTTCAGGCGCGGATTGCGCGATTCCCTGAGTCGTATAGGCAGCCCGGGATTTTCTGTCTTTGGTCGCTTGCATCGAACGGATGATGTTGAGTGCCGTTTGGGCCTGGCTCGTCGTGGTGGAAAGCTCGAAGCACGCGCAGACGGGGAGACGGTCGGAATCGCTGCGTTGGTAAGAAACTGCGCCGTAGCCTGTTTCGAGCCCGGATCCCATGAGCTGATCAGTGGGGTCGCCGAGGAGCGACGGCGCTATCTGGATTGGGGTGTGTTCCACGTGGAACAGGATTTTCTCGATCAATGGCGGCGGTATCAACGCGCTCTTCGGCAGAGAAACAAAGTGCTGCGCGATGGCGGCAGCGATGACTATCTCGAGCCATGGGAGATCGAGCTTGCATCGACGGGTCGCCGGATAACCGCGCAACGGATTGCCTACATCGAACGGTTGCGTCCCCTGCTTGAGCAAATGATTGATCGCTTTCTCGGCGAACTGGGCGAATTTCGACTCGTTTTTGAACCAGGGTGGAAAAGCGAGCAGGATCTCGAGCAAGCACTGAGGGAAGGGCGGAGTCGGGACCGCGAACGGGGATTTACCGGCAGGGGACCGCATCGAGCGGATTGGTCTCTTGGATTCGAGCGCGCCCCTCGGCGTGAGCATCTTTCGCGAGGGCAAGAAAAATTGAGCGCTCTGGCTCTGGTGCTGGCGCAGGCGCAGCTATATTTCCTGCAAACCGGGGAGTGGCCGATCCTGTGCCTCGACGATCTATCCTCAGAGCTCGACCAGGCTCATCAGCTCGAGGTGATCGAGCAATTGCGAAGCAGCCAGGGACAGATTCTCCTCAGCGGTACGGAGTTTCCACAGGCGCTTGACGCTTCGACCTCAGGATTGCGGCTGTTCCACGTGGAACACGGTCGAATCCAGCCCGCGCAACAATAGCGGCGCGCAGATATCGGTGGCTGGGCCTGCAGATGCCTTGCCAGCGGCGGGTTGCTACCGAAGGATATCCGAGAGCGGTAGCACCGGGAAAATCCGCCAAACCGGGGCAGAAAAAGCGATTTCCCGTGATCCCACTGAATATTCGAGTCAGGTCCTGACTGCTATAATCCCGGGCTTGTGTCACGAGTCTGGCGCGCCCTCGCGCCAACCGGCAGTTGATGACAGCGGAGTCCCATGAGCGAGCAATACGATTCAAGCAAAATCAAGGTCCTCAAGGGACTCGAGGCCGTACGCAAGCGCCCTGGCATGTACATCGGCGACACCGACGACGGCTCCGGGCTGCATCACATGGTTTTCGAGGTGGTCGACAACTCGATCGACGAAGCGTTGGCGGGTCATGCCGACAAGGTGTCGGTAACGATCCATGCCGACGGCTCGGTGAGCGTGGTCGATAACGGTCGTGGTATTCCGGTCGGCATGCATGAGGAAGGCCGCTCTTCGGCTGAGATCGTCATGACCGTGCTGCACGCTGGCGGCAAGTTCGATGACAACAGCTACAAGGTTTCCGGAGGCTTGCACGGCGTTGGCGTCTCCGTCGTCAATGCCTTGTCGGCGCATCTCTGGCTGACCATTTATCGAGAAGGGCATGAGCACTATCAGGAGTACAAACTCGGTGAGCCGCAGTTTGCGCTCAGGGTCGTCGGACCCTCGACACGGCTCGGAACGACGGTACGGTTCCTGCCGAGCAGGGAGATTTTTTCCGATGTCGAATTCCACTACGACATCCTGGCCAAGCGCTTGCGGGAGCTGTCTTTCCTCAACTCCGGCGTGCGTATCGAGCTCAGTGACGAACGCAATGAGCGCCACGATGTTTTCGAATACCTCGGCGGCATCCGATCATTCGTCGAGCATCTGGCCCAACTGAAAACACCGCTGCATTCAAAAGTTGTCTACTTCACGCTGATCAACGACGCGATTACGGTGGAAGCGGCCCTGCAATGGACGGATTCCTACCAGGAAACCTGCCTCTGTTTCACCAACAATATCCCGCAGAAGGACGGTGGTACCCATCTGGCAGGTCTGCGCGGCGGTCTGACCCGAACCCTGAGCAACTATATTGAAAGGGCCGGCTTGCAAAAGACGGCCAAGGTCGGCTTCTCGGGCGATGACATGCGTGAAGGTTTGATTGCCGTTCTTTCGGTGAAGATGCCCGATCCCAAGTTTTCATCGCAAACCAAGGACAAGCTGGTATCGAGCGAAATCAAGGGCATTGTCGAATCGGCGATCAACCAGAAACTAGAAGAGTTCCTGTTGGAAAATCCGCATGAGGCCAAGGCGATCGCGGCCAAGGTTGTCGATGCTGCGCGCGCGCGCGAGGCTGCACGCAAGGCGCGCGAGATGACCCGACGCAAGGGAGCGCTGGATATCGCGGGTCTGCCTGGAAAACTCGCCGATTGCCAGGAAAAAGACCCGGCCTTGAGCGAATTATTCCTGGTCGAGGGTGACTCGGCCGGTGGTTCAGCCAAGCAGGGTCGCAACCGCAAAACCCAGGCCATCCTGCCGCTGCGAGGCAAGATCCTCAACGTCGAACGCGCACGTTTCGACCGCATGCTGGGTTCGGCCGAGATCGGCAACTTGATCACGGCTCTCGGCACCGGGATAGGCAAGGATGAGTACAACATCGACAAGCTGCGTTACCACCGCATCATCATCATGACCGATGCCGATGTCGATGGATCGCATATCCGCACCCTGTTGTTGACGTTTTTCTACCGTCAGTTGCCCGAGCTCATTGAACGTGGCCACGTCTATATCGGTCAACCGCCGCTGTACAAGCTCAAACAGGGCAAGCAAGAGCTGTATTTGAAAGACGATGCGGCGCTCAACGCCTATCTGATCGCCAATGCGGTCGACAATGCCGAACTGGTTTACAGCCCGGACGCACCACCGTTGAGCGGGCCGGGTCTTGAAAAGCTGCTGATCGACTATCAGGCAGCCCTGGACCAGACCGAGCGCCTCGGATCACGCCATGACGTGGTTTTACTGCGCGCCTTTCTTGAGGCACCACCGCCTGCAGCAGACGCCTGGCAGGATGCAGCAGGCCTCGCAGCCTGGACCCAATCGCTGGCCAAACTGATGAACCGAAGCGGATCGGGCAGGGCGCGCTATCACTTCTCGATTCGCGAGGCGACGCCCGAACATCCGGCCGCCCTGATGGTCAGACGTGAGCAACACGGAACTGAAACCACTCAGATCCTCCCTGCAAATTTCTTTGTCGGCGGCGAATTCCGCCCGATCGGCGAGGCAGCAAGACAGATTGTCGGTCTTATCCAGCCAGGCGCCAGGGTCAGCCGCGGCAGCAAGAGCCAGGTGCTGACCGAAGGTGTCGCAGAAGCGCAGGCCTGGCTCATGGAAGAGGCCAAGCGTGGACGTACGATCCAGCGCTTCAAGGGTCTCGGCGAAATGAATCCGGAGCAACTCTGGGAGACAACAGTCAATCCGGAGACGCGCCGACTGCTTCAGGTCAATATCGAGGATGCCATCGCGGCCGATCAGATTTTCTCAACATTGATGGGTGATGTGGTCGAGCCGCGGCGACAGTTTATCGAGGAAAATGCGTTGCGCGTCAGCAATCTTGATATCTGAATGAACCCGGTAAAAAAAGGTACAAACAGATTTATCCATAAACAAGGCAGCTTCGCCAATTGCTCAAACCCCGATGAACGCGAAACGGCGTTTCGTTCACCAATTCGGCATGGAAACGCAACAGTTTTTTTGCCTGTACAGGCGAACGCGACGGCGGTACGCTCATGCATCGCGACTCTAACCATTCAAGGGGTGAAGGCCGCCCCGATCAATCCAGTCGAGGAGTGACCATGAAGTTTCTCAAGCTCGCACGTATCGCGCTTTGCGCGGCGATGCTGGTGTTTGTCTCCACAGCAGCCGCTGCCAAGAAGGATTCCGAGCCGGTCAACGAATACCCGAGCGCAACTCGCAGCGATCCCAAGGCTTCGATGAGTTCTCGCGAACAACGCGATCTTTCCAAGGCCACCGACCTGGTCAACGATGGCAAGAACGAGGAAGCCCAGCCGCTGATCGAGAAGGCCCTCAGCGACAAGAAAATCGGACCCTATGCGGAAGCATTCGCGCAGCAGCTTCTGGGCCGCATCTACTGGGATCAGGACAAGGAAGAGCAGGCGCTCGTGGCCACCAAGAAGGCGGTTGACCTTGACGCCCTGCCGAATAACGCGCATTTCGGCTTGATGTACCAGCTCGCGCAAATGCAGGTTCAAGTCGAGAAGTACGACGACGCTTTGGCGACGCTCGCGCGCTTCAACAAGGAAACCGGCGCGGAGAGTGCTGACCAGATCGCCCTGCTCGGCAACATCTACTATCGGCTCGACAAGTTCCAGGAAGCCGCGGACACGATGAAACGCGCGATCGCGGCAAGCGAAGAGCCCAAGGAAAGCTGGAACCAGATCCTCATGGCCAGCCTGTTCGAGACAGACCAGTATGACGAAGCGGCCAACGTGCTGAAAGCGCAGATCGCGAAAAAGCCCGACGACATCAAGTTGCTCAAGCAACTCGCCACGGTCTACATCAACGGCGACAAATATCCCCAGGCCATCGAACTCCTCAGCACGGCCAAACAGAAAGGCCTCATCAACAGTGCTGACGATTACGTCCAGCTGGCCAAGCTGTACGCCAATGCCGAAAAGCCGAAAGACGCCGCTGCCACCCTCAAGGAAGGCATGAGCAAGGGAATCGTCGAGTCCAACTACGAGAACAACAAGCTCCTCGGCGACGTCTGCAATCAGGCCGAAGATGATCCATGTGCCATCGAGGCGTACGAGAAGGCCTCTGCGCAGTCCACCGACGGCAACTCCGACTACCAGCTGGGATACATGTTGTTCTACGCGGAACGCGGCCCAGAGGCGAAAATAGCGCTGGATCGCGCCATAAAGAAGGGCGGACTTCGCCAGGAAGGTGAAGCCTATATCCTCCTTGGCGATATCGAAAGCTATGCCGACAACAATGCTGCTGCACTCGCTGCATGGCAAAAGGCAGAGACGTTCCCGAGCACCAAGACAATGGCCGCGCAACGCATCAAGGTTATCCGCTCGGGTGTCAAACTCAAGCGCACGATCAAGAAAAAATGACCTCTGCATCGAGATATCGGATGCCTTCATCCTTGAAACCGTCTGCATTCATCAATACTGACCCTTGTCGAAAAGCACATGGGTGTTGTACCGTGCCGGGCCACGCTTTGCGGGATTGGCAGCAGCCACATCCGCGGGGAACCTGGCGGATCGCGCGCAAGAACAACAACTGTTTGGTCAACATCGATGGCTGACGTCTACGAAACTCAAAGCGACACATTCAACTGGCGCCGCGTCACGGCTCTGACCGGCGCGTTCACAGTGCATGTGTTTGCTCTGGCGCTGCTGGCAACGCCGGCGTCACCGCCTGAAGCACCACAGAAAAAGGTGGACAACAAGGTGACGGTCGAGTTCATCGAACCGCCGCCGCCACCACCGCCACCGCCACCGCCACCGCCGGAGCCGCCCAAGAAGCCGCCACCGAAGGTGATCGAAAAGATCAAGCCGCCGCCGACTCCGCCACCGGATCCGCCGCCACCCGTTATCATCGAGGAATCCTCGCCGATGGCCGTGGCTGCGCCACCGCCAGCGCCGCCAGCACCCCCGGCACCGCCTGCGGATATCGCACCGAGCGAAAATATCAGTTACCGTAGGCTACGGCCGCCGAAGTATCCTCCGCAGGCAGTACGTCAGCGGATGGAAGGCAAGGTGGTTCTCAAAGTTCTGGTTGGCCTTGATGGCAAACCCGAGGAAATCACCGTAGAAAAGTCCAGCGGATATCGAGTTCTCGATCAAGCAGCAATCGCGGCAGTGAAGACATGGGTTTTCAACGCCGGAGTCAAAGGCGGAAGCGCGAGTCGCGGTTACGCATTGGTACCCATCGAGTTCAACCTCAACCAGTAGCAATCATCTAAGGTAGCGCCATGCAGCAAGATGCCTCTTCGACCATACCTGCGGATCAGTCAGGTGCCATGCCCCCACCGCTTCCAGGCGGCGGCAACAATGCCCAAGCGATGCAGCAGATGGGCTTTGATCATCTTATCCACACTCTCGATGCGGTCGGCTGGGTAGTCCTGATCACCCTCGTCCTGATGTCGATTCTGTCGATCTATTTCATCATCGCGAACTTGATTCGCAACACGATGGTGCGATCGCGCATGGAACGGGTGATTCATTCGTTCTGGGAAGCGCCTTCCGCACAGGAAGCGATTCGCTTCCTCGAAGAACAGCCCAAGTCCGAGCCGTTCTCGAAGATCGCGCTGGAAGCAGCAACAGCTGCCCAGCATCACTCGCGTCACGAAGGCAGTCGCCTTGTCGAGGCACTGAACCGTTCCGAGTTCATCGATCGCGCGCTGCGCCAGGGCGTCGCCCGCGAAAGCATGCGACTCGAAGGTGGCTTGACGCTGCTTGCAACGGTTGGCTCGACCGCGCCATTCGTCGGCCTGCTCGGTACGGTCTGGGGCATCTACCACGCTCTGATCAAGATCGCCTCGACCGGATCCGCATCGATGGAAGCGGTGGCCGGCCCAGTCGGAGAGGCGCTGATCATGACCGCGATCGGTCTGTTCGTCGCTATCCCGGCCGTGCTCGCCTACAACTTCTATGTGCGCAGCAATCGCTTGATCTACGCTCGCTTTGACGAGTTCGCTCATGACCTGCACGACTTCTTCGCAATCGGTTCCCGCGTAGATGGCGCCGCAGCAGCCCCGGCACCCGCAGCTGCGAGGAAGTAAGCCATGGCCTTTTCATCCAATTCGGGCGGTGGTCCGATGGCGGAAATCAACGTCACGCCCCTTGTGGACGTGATGTTGGTGCTCCTGATCATTTTCATGATCACGGCACCGTTGATGACCCACAAGATCCGCATCGACCTTCCGCAAGCCAATCCCAACGTCATCGATACCCCGCAACCCGATCCAATTGATTTGGCGGTCAAGGAAACCGGTGACTTGTATTGGAACGATGAATTGATCACCGAAGCAATGCTGGCGGCTCAGCTTCGCGTCTCTGCACAGAAGCAGCCGCAACCGGAACTTCAGATCCGTGCGGACAAGACCACCCAGTACCAGCTGATTGCAACGGTTATGGCCAACGCCAAAAGTGCCGGTATGGTCAAAATCGGATTCATCACGGCGCAAGCGGCTCGCTGACGGCGATCGATGAGTTGTGACATTGAAAGAAAAGGCGTCGCGAAAGCGGCGCTTTTTTTTTCTCATAACGACAAGAAACAGGAGTACGATCGAAATCACCCGTTCAAGAAATCTGCAGACGGATTGATTTGAACAGCCAGCGGCACCCAACGAAGTCGAAGTCGGAGGTGCGCCATGTCGTATGCTCGCAATCGCTCGTCTACCTCGCTGACCATGGCGGAAATCAATATCACGCCCTTGGTCGATGTCCTGCTCACCGTTCTGATCATTTTCATGGTTACGGCACCGGTGCTTACGGAGAGCATTCCGTTCCCTCTCGCTGGCACTGACGGATCAGCGCGCCCGGAGCCCATCGTTCTCGGACTGACGATTCGCGACACCGGGGAACTTGTCCTCGAGGGTCAACCAAGCAGCCGCCTCGCGCTGGATCAACGTCTGCGCGCTGCAGCCCTGCGAGGCTTTCCGGTTCGGCTGGATATACGCCCTGAAGCCCGCTCGCCCTATGACAATCTCGCCAATGTCCTGGCTATCGCACACGCCAACGAGATTACCAATCTGCGTATTCACGCTCCGCCAGTCGAATAGCAGGCTGCAAGTTTGGCGCGTAGTGACCGTTCGGCGAGACCGTCTGCGCTACGGGAAGACCTTGTGCTGAGCGCCTGGATACGGCTTAACGAGTGGCGGTCGTGGCGAGGACCTTCAGGTAATTGCCCACGGTCGTGGTCAGACCGTCATAGATAGATTCGCAAAACAGGGCGTGTCCAATCGAGACTTCTGCGACCCATGGCGCTGCCGCCAGGAGCACACCAAGGTTCCTCTGATCGAGATCATGTCCTGCGTTGACGCCGAGACCACATGCTCGAGCGCGTTGCGCGGTCGCAACACAGAGGTCAAGCTCGGCAGAAAAGTCGTTGATTTCAAATGCGGCGGCAAAAGGCCCGGTATATATTTCAACCCGATCGGCCCCGCAATCGGCAAAGCGCTCGAGCACACCGCACCCTGCGTCGACAAATAGACTGACCCGGCAACCCTCTTCCTTGAATTCGCCAATCAGCTCTGGCAGCGAGGAAAAATCCGTATCGGCATCAAAGCCATGATCGGAGGTGATCTGCGAATCGCCATCTGGAACAAACGTGACTTGCGCAGGTCGATGTCTACGGACCAATTCGAGGAGACCCGGATATCCCTCTCTTGTCGGCGCGAACGGATTGCCCTCAATGTTGAATTCCGCTCCACCGAGGACAGCACTGATCCTCGCAAGGTCAGGGGATCGGATATGCCGCTGGTCAGGTCGTGGATGCACGGTGACGCCGTGACACCCCGCTGCCAGCGCAATACCTGCTGCAACCGCCGGATCGGGATACCAGCCACCCCGGGAATTGCGCAATACAGCTATCTTGTTTACGTTGACACTGAGCGTTGTCACTTTCAGCGAATCATCCTAAAGATCCAAGTCTAGTCGAAACACGTGGTCAACCCGATTCGACTACCTGCAATTCTCCTGTGTCGTGTTCCAGATCACAGGTTCCCAAAACTTGCCGTCGCGCCATTCATTGCGATGCTCGGGAATCAAATGTGCCGCAAGCGAGTAGGTCATATTCGGCTCGACATCGACGGACAATGTCTTGTATCGATCGAGACCGCCTCGATCGCGAAACTTTTCGCTGAAGCCGAGATAGCGGTTTTCAATCAACTCCCCGATTCTGAGAATATGTCGACCAGCCGACACTCGATAGTTTGTGCGCTTAAGAAGTGGTGAATGCAAATCGTCGATGCTGATCAGCACCGCCGCGTGCAACTGCTTTTGGCGCGGCGCATTGTCGAATGTACTGATCCAACCGCAGCCACTGGCCCCGTTCGCCGACGACGCTTCGACAAGTGAACCTGCAGGAGTGGAATAATCGGATCCAACGCGTAGCGTGAAGGCAGGTACGAGGACCGATCGTTTGACTCCACCGAGAGTCACGGCCTCGCCATTGCGTACAACACCAAATACCAATGGCGAGCCGTCAGTCATTGAAGCGAGTGTGCTGCGCAGGACCCGGCCGGCGCGCGAAGAGCCATCGCTGTCGTCACCGAGATTGGCCAGGACGACATCATTAATCGATACAAGAAAGTCTCCATTGCGAAAGCCGAGCCGGCTCGCCAGACCGCCAGGCGTTGTTCCAAGAACGCGCAAACCATTCCTGGCCAAGTCACCACTGCGTGTGTCGACCAAAACGCCGAGATCCGATACCCGCTCGGTGGGAGATTCGACCAGGAGAGAGCCAGTTCGGCCATCCGCGGCAGACAATTCCCCGGCCTGGACCATGTCCAACAAGATCACACGCAGCTCTGTCCGAAGACGTTGTTCAAGCAATCCCGTGGAAGCGGTCTTTTCACCTTCGACGCGGGTTTCGTCGCCACGAGCCGGCATGGACAACGAGCCAGAAGCGATCACCAACAGCGCCAGAATGGCTCTTGGACGAAGCCCGGCAAGACCTGAATGGAAACGACAGAACATAGCGCCCTTCAAGCTCAAATCCTCGTCAGCAGGCGAGCATGGTCAGTATCCTGACGAACCATCGACTCAAGCAATTGGTTGCGCAGTGCCCACAATGATTTTAACTCGGAATCATCCGCGCCATGGTCGTAGGCCGCCTGAAGATCATTGTCCACCAGACGCAACCGGGCTTGCACATCCGAACCAAAGGGTTGGCTTCCCATAGATTCAAGTTGATCCTGAAGGCGTTGTGATTGAACACGACCGTCCGAAATACCCTGGTACCCGGGATCGCTGTCGACCGACCAGCGAATCCCCTGCGTGACGACTACGGCAACCAGAGCGAGGCCCAATCCAAAGCCACCAAACTGACGAATCCTGCGCACCTGGATCCGTCTTGCATGATCGCGACGGATACGTTCCCAGAGCGTCGGATCCGGATCGAATTCTGGCAGCAGCATCGGTGCGACCGCACAAGCCATTGAATCATTACTCGTCATCTGGATCGTCCTCAGTTCGATGGCCCCCGGTTTTCGCGCCGACGAGCCGGCGCAAAGAACGGGCAAGGATTGATTTGGAATAGCTTTCACTTTGCTCGAACATCGCCGCGAGCTCCTTGTGCGTGTAACCCTCGAGCTCATGCAACACAACGACGGCGCGCTCGCGCGGAGACAATCGCATCAGCAAATTCCAGGCGTCCACCCTGGATTCCGCCGAACTGGATTCCGAAGCCAGCGTGGCAAACCGCTCCTCCGGATCAGCGCCGTCAATTCTGCGGTTGCGACGAACCACATCGATCGTCGAATTGACCGTCATGCGTTTAAGCCAAGCGCCAAATGGCGCGTCGCCACGAAATCTGGAGATGCTCGCCATCATGCGCAAGAAAACATCCTGGACGATATCCTCTGCTGTCGCCGGCTCTCCAATGATGCGCAATGCAAGGTTGTAGCAAGAGCGACCATACATTCGGTAGATCGTCTCAAGCGCCAACGTTTTGCCACGCCGAGCCTGCCGGAGGACCTCGGGATCCAGAGCTTTTCCAAAACCGGAGTTCACACCCAAAGGCAATCCATCGGCAGCCATGAATCAAAAGACGAGAATTCGCGCCAAATCGTTGCACAATCGAAGCGGCGAGAACCTGTCCCGCCCTCAATCGTGACGCAAGGGTACGCGAACCTCGCGAATCCGACTCAACAGCACCTGCAGTTCCGCCTCACCGCCACCGACTTTCACTTTCAGGACGGCGTGTTCCGTCGTGACCCGCATGAGCTTCCCGGCTACTCGCTTGCCATTGCTGGTGAGAACGCGCACATCCTGGCCGACCAAGGTCGAAATGGCGCCAGTCGCCACCACCCGATAGGATTTCTCTTTCACTTCCTGCGGCGCCAATCTCTCGATAACGCCGGGCTTCCAGACTAGCGCGAGCGTGGAGTCCTCTGGCGGAGGCGGCGCACTGGGAATTATTCGCCCACCGCTGTCGCGAGGATCCGAAACCGCATACCGCAAGGTATCCTCCAAGACAGGTAGCGGCTGCGGCAACGAAGCCTCGGTCTCATCCGGTGCCGCGGACTCCGGCGGCTCCACTTGCGCCACTTCAACAGATGGCTCCTTCGCAATAGTCGGTGGGACCTTCGCAACCGCGGTGTTCACCGGCTCGTTGCCGGCGACGCTACCGTTGTCCTCGACAGATTCTTCAAATTCATCCGTCTCGGAAACCCCGGCTTGCACCCTATCAACAAGTTCCGTCTCCGGCGCGAATTCGAACGGCTTGTCCGGGTCTGAAAACGACAGGCGGAACATGATCGGTGGCGCATCGCCCAGCCGTGTCGTGACGTTGAGCAGGCGCAGCAATTTCTGTCTCGGATAGGCCGCCAACTCGCTGGGAGCCCAAGTTGCCTCAGGCAGACTTGTGAGGCTGAAAACCCCGCCACGCGTAACCAGCTTTTCGTACAAATCACTCAATTCCTTGCTGGGTTGGACGCCGCGCGCTCCTAGAAAAGCATTCACCACAGCGACATGACGAGCGATAAAATCCGTCGCGTTGGTGCCCAGCCACTGCGCGCAAAACTGATTGCGGCGTGCCAGGTATCCGGGATCGTCGTAGCTGAAACCTGCACGGACGAGACGAACTGCGGATTGTGCGAAAAGCTCCTGCCATCGGCTGGCATCAAATCCCGATAGTTCGGCGAATCCGCGAACCTCTGCGATGCCGGGATCACGCAGCTTCAAGGTCAGACTCAGACGACCATTGGCCCGATCCAGTCTATAGTTGAATTGATCACTTCGCTCGCCGGGATCGACACCCATGCGCCGCCGATCCTTGTCGGTCAGCGCGTCACTTCCGCAACCAAGATTCTCGAACGGAACCAGGCTGGATACCCCAGTCCACTCTGAAACGACGGCACCGACTCCGTCATCGCCCAACCTCAGCGCCGTCGTTCGAATGCCCAGCTGATCGGGGATTCCCGCGCGAGGGACCAACAACTGGCCAAAAAGCCAGAACCCAGTTGGGCCTCGGATGCTCGCCGCACTCGCGCGCAACTCTCCGCGCCAGCCGTTCACATCGATAACCAGCCGGGGCTCGCTCAAGCGAAGACTCCCATCGAGGGAGAAACCCGCGCTCGAATAGGTCAACGAAGCCAATGGAGCGAGCGCGCGAGAAAACTCCAGCGCTGTGCGCCGCGCCGAAAGCTCCAGCGCTCCAGCGACGGCCATGACGACCACGCCAACCAGCAACAGGAATCTGCGCCATCTCAATGTCGCGCGCGACTTCATCAAAGACAGTCCCCTGTCATGCGCACCCCTGCTCCAAGACGATAGCCCGATTGAATGTCTGCGGCAATGGCGCGCCAGGCAACGTGCGAACGATCACCCACTTTCGCGATCACCATACCGCCACCACGTACGCAAACGCATCGAAAACATCGGCTGCATCGATCTACCGTTCACCAGGGTCTAGCCGCGTGCTTCAGCACGTTGGCTTAAACGAAACGTTGAACGTCGCCTACTTCTTCTTTGGCGCTGATTTCTGGGTGAGCGCACTACCCGCGGCAGACTTTGAATCCTTGGACGTGCGGCCATCGCGGAGGGTCTTTGAGGCCGCCTTTGCGGCTGCGGCTGACGTGGTCTTTCCAGGGGCTTTGCGTTGGGACAGCGCGCTACCGGCAGCGGACTTGGATGCCTTTCCCGTAGAGGAGCTCGAAAGAGTCCTCGACGCGCTGCGGGCAGCTGGCTTGGAGGTGACTTCATTCCTGGCCATGAAACGCTCCTGTGGGATCCAACAACCTATTCGAGGGAGCGGCCCCACATATACAGGGGCCGCCCGTGCCAAACGCGAACAAGCCTACTCAGGCCCGCCGAATTGCCAACACGATAATCAGCAGGATAATCGCGCCGATCATGGCGTGGATCACGCTGCCGACCAGACCACCTCCAATGACAATCCCCAAACGCGGCAAAAGCCAGCTGGCAATCAACGCGCCAAGGATGCCGATCACGATATTGCCGATCAGTCCCAGACCCCGCCCTTTGACGATCAGGCCGGCGAGCCATCCGGCAATCGCACCGACAAGAAGCAGAATCAACAAACTCTCAATGGTCATGAACCCCTCCCAGGGTCGCGAAATGCGACGCTCCCATAATGAACCATCGGCGGCGATTTGCGTGAACGACATGGTCGCTAGTCAGTTATGGGTCAGGAAGGCCGGGCATCTCCCGCCGATTCCGGCGAAGCCGATTTGACCCTCGGAGGCTGCATCGCCGACTGTGCATTGGCTTTGTCACGAATAGCCTGCAGCGCTTCCGGCGGCAGCATCGCAACATCGGGTCGTGAGTTCGCCGAAATTCGAGCTGCGGCCAAAGAAAGAATCGTGCCGAAAAGGCCGATAGCGATCATCAACAGCGCAAAACCAAGAATCCCCGGACTGCGCGTGAGCACCGCCACGATCGAGCCGAGCACAGCTGTTGCAATCATGATCCAGCGTGTCATTCCCATCCCCTAGGGCAAAAAAGAAGACGTGGCGAATCTTCGCCAGGTTCCGGATCCCAAAACTATCAGAAACCGCAACCCAAGCGGCAGGCCATTGATCGGTGGAACAGCGCCGGTGGTCAAGCAATCCATGACGATGGCATACACAAATCTTAGCGTTCAGAATGCCCGGATTCAAACCAGTCCTGGCGCAGGAATAGTCCAGGACGAATCAGATCGATAAACGCGCGCGCTTCGGCACTAAGCACCTTGCCCTTGCGCACAACCACGCCGTAACTGCGCTGCGGAAAATACGAGCGCAGGTTTCGCACCGCCAAACGCTCCCGATCGGATTCGCTGATGCACATGCCGGTGACGATCGAAATGCCGAGTCCCATAGCCACATATTGCTTGATCACTTCCCAGCCGCCCACCTCGATCGCGACGTCATAGGGCACCTTGCGCTTCTGGAACACCAGATCGACCAGGCGGTAGGTGGTCAGTCGCTTCGGCGGCAGGATCAGGCCGTATGGTGATAGATCCTCCAGCGTGATCTCGGACTTCTCCGTCAACGGATGATCCGGCGGCATGATCAATAACGGGTCGAAGTGGTAGAGGGCCTCATAGGAAAGATCAATCGGCACATCAACCATCGAACCGACCGCGAAATCGACCTCGTCGGAGCGCAACAATGCCAGCCCATCGGTGCCGGTGACATTGTGCAGGTTCATGTGCACGTCATCGTGCTGGCTGCGGAACGCAGCCACCATGTCGGGCAGGAGATACTGGATCGTCGAATTTCCACAGGCGATATCAAGAGTCAGTCGACCTGCCCCGCGCGTCAGCGCATGGAACTGGTCGTCCAGCCCCTCGAGTCCTTCGACCAGCGGTCGGGCGAGTTCGTAGAGAGTTTGGCCTTCCGCGGTCAGGGTGATGCGCCGGCGCCGGCGCTCAACCAGGGTGCACCCCAATTCGGATTCGAGAGCGCCAAGTTGCAGGCTGACCGAGGGTTGCGACAGGAATAGGGCTTCGGCGGCACGGGTCAGGGTGCCGTACTTGACCGCATAGCAGAACGCCCGCAATTGCTTGAGTCGGCTGCCCTTGTAATAAAAGCGGGGGGTGGAATCGGCTGAAGCCTGGCTTCCCGTCGGGTCTTTTCCGGACTTGGCTTTGCCGCGTCGCAACATGAACCCGACCCTATCGAGAAGAAAACAAGCTCACGAATTCAACAACTTGAATCAGCTATTAACAAATTCAATGTATTGCATTGAAACATTCGTTTTGTCAAATGTAAATCCCAGGGATTAAAGTGGCAGCCCGTTGAACCGGTACCGTCATGTCCAACCCATCCGAATATGCGCCAACCCAATCGTCCCTCCCGAATGGCGTTGTCCTCGCTGGTGAACGCGATTCGAGAATTCTAGACGAGGGGGCGCTGGTCTTTGTCGCCGACCTGCATCGCCGATTCGACACGGAGCGACGTGCCCTGCTGAAGGCGCGGATGCATCGCCAGGCACGCTTCGATGCCGGTGAATCCCCCCATTTCCTCGACAGCACGGCATCGATCCGATCGGAAAACTGGAAAGTCGCCCCGATTCCGGAAGTCCTGCTTGATCGACGCATCGAGATCACCGGGCCGGTCGATCGCAAGATGATCATCAATGCGCTGAACTCCGATGCCAAGGTGTTCATGGCGGATTTCGAGGATTCGACCTCGCCAACCTGGGACAACGTCATCGCCGGCCAGGTAAATCTGGCCGATGCGGTGGCCGGAACCATCGATTTCCACACCCCGGAAGGTCGCGAATACACGCTCAACCCGGACCCCGCCGTACTCATCGTGCGTCCACGCGGATGGCATCTCGCCGAAAAACACATGCAGGTCGATGCCGCGGCGGTCTCGGCGTCTCTGTTTGATTTCGGATTGTTCGTCTTCCACAACGCTTCGGCGTTGCTGGCGAAAAATCGGGGGCCTTTCCTGTATCTGCCAAAACTCGAAAGCCATCAAGAGGCAGCGCTCTGGGATGCCGTGATTGCCCATGCCGAAGCGGAACTGAAACTCGCAGCCGGAACCATCAAGGTCACCGTCCTTATCGAGACTCTGCCCGCCGCCTTCGAGATGGATGAAATCCTCTGGGCGCTGCGCAGTCGCATCGTCGGCCTGAACTGCGGCCGCTGGGACTACATCTTTTCCTACATCAAGACGTTCAGGGCGCGTCGCGACCACGTCCTGCCCGAACGAGCCCAGGTCGGCATGACGGCGCCGTTCCTCAAGGCCTATAGCGAGCTGCTTATCAAGACCTGCCACCGTCGCGGCGCCTTTGCCATGGGCGGTATGGCCGCGCAAATCCCGATCAGCAACGACCAGGCAGCCAATGACGCCGCGCTCGAGCGCGTACGCGCCGACAAGCAGCGTGAAGCCCGCGCCGGCCACGATGGAACGTGGGTCGCCCACCCGGGACTGATCCCGATCGCCCTCGAAGAATTCAACAAGGTCTTGAACGGCCCCAACCAGCTCGATCGACTGCGCGAAGATGTCGAAGTCGCGGCCAATGATCTGCTCGCGGCGCCGATCGGAACGATCAGTCACGACGGTTTCGAAAACAACGTCGATGTCTGCGTCCGCTATCTGGCCGCGTGGCTGGACGGCCTCGGCTGCGTGCCGATCCACCATCTGATGGAAGACGCCGCCACCGCCGAGATCTCACGCGCCCAGCTATGGCAATGGCTGCACCACGGAGGCCTCAAACTCGACGATGGAAGGCCGATCGACTTCACCTTGTTCGACAGCGTACTCGCGGGTTGCGCAGCGCGACTGCCGCAGACCGGACTGCCCGGCCAGGATCGCGTCGATGAAGCGATCACGATGCTCGGCGAGCTGACCCATGCCGACCAGTTGGCCGAGTTCCTGACCCTGCCTGCCTATGAGCGACTTGCCTGAGATTCGAACCGCGCCGCACCCACCCAATGATCCAGAACCCGACCCGATCCAGCAGGAGCAAGCCATGACCAAGACCACGATGCAAAGCGCCGAAGAAATCAACAAGGAGTGGGCGAGTAACCCGCGTTGGAGCGGGATCAAGCGCAACTACTCGGCCGAGGATGTCGTGCGTCTTCGTGGCAGTGTACACATTGAGCACTCGCTGGCCCGGCTTGGCGCAGAAAAACTCTGGAGCAGCCTGCATAGCGAACCGTTCGTCAACGCGCTCGGCGCTCTGACCGGCAACCAGGCCATGCAGCAGGTCAAGGCTGGACTCAAGGCCATCTACCTGTCTGGTTGGCAGGTCGCCGCCGACGCCAACCTGGCCGGTCAGATGTATCCGGACCAATCGTTGTACCCGGCCGATTCGGTGCCGGCGGTGGTCAAACGCATCAACAACTGCCTGCTCCGCGCCGATCAGCTCAATCATGCCGAAGGTGATTCGTCAGTCGACTATCTGCAACCGATCGTCGCCGATGCCGAAGCCGGCTTCGGTGGCGTCCTGAATGCGTTCGAGCTGATGAAGGCGATGATCGAAGCCGGCGCAGCCGGTGTCCACTTCGAGGACCAGCTCGCTTCGGTCAAGAAGTGCGGCCACATGGGAGGCAAGGTACTGGTGCCGACTCGCGAAGCGGTCGACAAGCTCAATGCCGCTCGCCTCGCTGCCGATGTCATGGGCGTGCCAACCCTGATCATCGCGCGCACCGATGCGGAGGCGGCCGATCTGTTGACCGCCGACATCGACGCCAATGACCAGCCATTCACGACCGGCGAACGCACCGTCGAAGGCTTCTACAAGACCAATAACGGCATCGATCAGGCCATCAGCCGCGGTCTTGCCTATGCTCCGTATGCCGATTTGGTCTGGTGTGAAACCGGCAAACCCGATCTTGAGTTCGCGCGCAAGTTCGCCGAGGCGATCCATGCCAAATTCCCTGGCAAGATGCTGGCCTACAACTGTTCGCCATCTTTCAACTGGAAGAAAAACCTCGACGACGCCACGATCGCAAAATTCCAGAAGGAAATCGCCAAATATGGATACAAGTTCCAGTTCATCACCCTGGCCGGCTTCCACGCTCTGAACTATTCAATGTTCAACCTCGCCCATGGCTATGCGCGCAACCAGATGAGTGCCTTCGTCGAATTGCAGGAGGCCGAGTTCGCCGCCGCCGACCGTGGCTTCACCGCGGTCAAGCATCAACGCGAAGTCGGCACTGGTTACTTCGATCAAGTTACCCAGGCTATTCAGCAGGGTCAGTCGTCGACGACGGCACTGACCGGATCGACCGAGGAAGAGCAATTCTCTGGAACCGAGAAGGCCGCGTAAGGTCGGGCCAGCGGACCCGCCTGTGCTGACCGCACTGCGATGCCAGCGCAGGCGGCCGCGCAAGACGCCGACGACGGAACGGGGGGGGAGCCTGTTGGGAAGTCAGGCAGGTGGTTCCGAAGTCGGCGCCGCGCGGGAACCGAATCGTGCTGGCGGTACCCGTCACCTTGCCAGTGGGGCTGGCAGGTTTACGCAGCATCGCAATCCAGCCTTGGCCCCACATGTGGCGAAAGTCACCATTCGGCGCTATTCCGGAAGGTCGTTGGGGTAAGATCGGAGATCAAGTTCAGCAGGAGGGGTGGCTGTGTCGAAAAAGCCGGTTGCCAGCAATGTCACGCCAATCGGTGCGTTCACCCATCGTGCGCGTGCGCCCTTGCTGCCCAGAGAGCTTTCCGAACGGGAACTGGCGTTGTTCGTTACAGCCAGCGAACGTCGTGAAGTGCTTTCAGGGGAAGTCATTTTCCGCCGCGGAGAGCTCGGCCGCAGCATGTTCATCGTCGAAGGCGGCCAGATTCGCCTCGAATTTGGCGATGGCATGCCAGACAAACTTATCGGGCCGCGCGAGTTCTTCGGCGAGCTGACCCTGTTCATCGGAGACCATACCCGCGTCGCCAATGCGGTTGCCACGACCCCCACGATCATGCACGTGATCGAGCAGCAATCTTACGACCGCCTGCTCGAATCCGAACCGCGCCTGCTTGCCCAATTCATGCGACGCTCGTTTTCGTATCTGGTTGCCAGCGAACAGCAATTGATATCGAGCCTGAAGCGGCGCAATGAAGACTTGATGGTCACACTCGACTCACTGCGCCAGACACAAAGCCAGCTAAGCACGGCGCAGAGACTTGTCAGAACTGATGAGCTGACCGGATTGTGCAATCGTCGTGGTCTCTACATGTTTCTCGAACAACTCGCCGACACACGCTTGCAGGACACTGAACTGGGCCTGTTGCTGATCGACATCGACCGCTTCAAACAGATCAATGACCGTTGCGGCCATCTCGTGGGTGACCAGGTGCTGCGAGCGATAGGAGAAGAGGTCCAGAACGCAGCTTCGCCCTGTGACTTGCCTTGTCGTCTTGGCGGCGACGAGTTCGCCCTCGTGACCCAAGTCACCGGTACGGAAGAACTGGCATCGCGCGCCACCCAGATCGTCACCGCCGTGCGCGCACTGCGTTTTCCCGGTTGCGACGGACTCAAAGTGAGCGTCAGCGTCGGCGCCCAGTTGTGCGAGGAAGCCACCGACTGGGCAATTTGGTACAGCGAAACCGATTGCTTGCTCTACGAGGTCAAGGGCCGCGGCGGAGACGGCTACCGCTCGCTCGACTGAGCGGCTGCCAGATCAATGCACCCAACGACCACCGCGACGACGTGGTGGTCGCGGTGGCTCACCTTCATGGTGCCGGGCATGATCCTCTTCGCGGGCCGGATGCTCGCGCCAGTAACCGGCGACCACGGCCACCGATTCGGGAATGCGCGCGAGGCATTCGTCGTACTCGTCGTCGGTCAGCGGGGCAAACTCTGCATCACTGTCGAAAATCTCATCTTCGATCGACAAGGCAATGACCGGGCCGAGCAACTGCATCAAATCCGAATCCTCGCCAAGCCGGGATTCCCACGCCGCCGCCCGCATGTCGATTCCGCGACTGAAGCCTTCGCACCAGCCGCGAGCCGTGAACGCAGTGTCGCCATCATCGGTGTCGATCTCGCCGAGAATAGGCTCGTAAGCCCCGGTTTCGATCTCCAGCGACACGGAATCATTGAGGCGGGCGAGCAGGGTCAGGATGCGCTCGCCCTCCTCGAGATTGACGAACGGCTCATGCAGGATCTCGGGCAGCCACTCCTCCGGACTTGCAGGCGACGGTCCAATCGCCAACGAGGTCAACAGGCCGTGGACGCCGTCGAGCAGCAAGTGATCGTCACCGGGATGCGCACGCAGATATTGGTCGAGCTCCTCGAGTTCGATATCAGACAGCGAGGAGGGCCAATCGGATTCAGACATCGGCCAGCTCCAGCAATGCAGGGGTATGGTCGGACGGGCGCTCCCACGTGCGCGGCTCGCGATCGATGCTCGCAGCGCTAGCCCGTTGCATCAAGGGCGCGCTTGCGAGCACCAGGTCGATACGCAAGCCTAGATCACGACGAAACCCGGCTTGGCGATAGTCCCACCAGCTGAACGTACCGCCTGCCTCGTCGAAATGGCGGAAGCTGTCGCTCAGGCCGAGGTTCATCAAGCGTTTGAGCGCATTGCGTTCTGGCGTCGAGCAGAGAATCTTCTCGTGCCACGCCAACGGATCGTAGACATCACGATCATCCGGGGCGATATTGAAATCGCCCATCACGATCAGCCGAGGATCGTTGCGCAACTCGCCTTCGAGGAAGCTTGTGACCTTGTCCAGCCAGTCGAGCTTGTAGGCGAATTTCTCGCTTCCGACTTCCTGGCCATTGACCACATAGAGGTTGGCCACACGCAGGTCGCCGACGGTGGCGATCAGGATCCGGCGCTGCGGATCATCCAGTCCCGGCACATCGGTGACCACATCATGGATCGGTTGCTTCGCCAGCAGGGCGACGCCGTTGTAGGTCTTCTGGCCGGAGAACGCGACCTCATAGCCCAATGCCTCGATGGCGGCGCGCGGAAATCTGGAATCCTCCATCTTGGTTTCCTGAATGCCGAGCAGATCGGGCTGCGCCTGCGCGCACCATTGTTCGACGTGGGCCAGGCGCACGTTCAGCGAGTTGACGTTCCAGGTGGCAAGTTTCATGCGAACAGTTTAGCCGACTGCAGCAGTTCGCTGCAGGCACGCTACCATCGGGGATTAGCACGAACCGGGCCGACCATGAAGTACATCGATCTGCGCAGCGATACCGTGACCCGACCAACCGCGGCGATGCGTGCCGCGATGGCCGCCGCGCCGCTGGGCGACGATGTCTATGGCGAGGATCCAAGCGTCATCGCCCTCGAGAAGCGGCTCGCTGCCGACCTTGGTTTCGAGCGCGGACTGTTCGTGCCAAGCGGGACTCAAGCCAACCTTGTTGCCCTGTTCGCACACTGTCAGCGCGGCGACGAATACCTGGTTGGCATGGAGGCGCATACCTACAAATACGAAGCCGGTGGCGCGGCCGTGCTCGGTTCGATCCAGCCGCAACCGATCATCCAGGCAGACGATGGCAGCCTGCCCCTCGCGACCCTGGAAAAATCCGTCAAACCGGATGATCCAAATTTCGCCCGAACCCGACTGCTTGCTCTCGAGAACACCTGGCACGGTCGCGTTCTGCCGCAGGACTACGTTGTCAGTGCCGCCGCCTGGGCGCGTGCGCGCGGTCTGGCCGTGCATCTTGACGGTGCACGCCTCTTCAATGCGTCAATCGCCAGCCGCATCGCGCCGCACGAACTCGCTGCGCCGTTCGACACGGTCTCCGTATGCCTGTCCAAAGGCCTTGGTGCACCGGTTGGATCGGTCCTGCTTGGCTCGGAAACCCTGATCGCCTCGGCCCGGCGTTGGCGCAAGATGCTTGGCGGCGGCATGCGCCAATGCGGAATGTTGGCTGCGGCCGGACTGCACGCGCTCAACCATCATGTCGAGCGACTCGCCGAGGATCACGCGCGCGCGCAGCGCCTTGCCGCTGGTTTGCGTGAAATCGGGACGATAAAGGTCGAAGCCTGCCATACCAACATGGTTTTCATCGAGGTGCCGAGCGATCATCTGCGCGAACTCGATCAGCTTCTGGCCAAGTCGGGCATCCGTGCCAGCATCGGCTATCTGCCCAGCGTGCGCCTGGTCACGCATTTGGACGTCGATGACGCGGACATCGCGCGTGTCATCGAGGTCTTCGCCCATTTCGCTGCGTGAATAGTCCGCAATTGGCTACTTCATCAAACTCGCGAAATCCACGCGCTTGATCAGGCGCGCGTCGCCCATCTGCTTGCCCTGCACGTAATCGACTCCGGCCTCGTGAAGTACCGTGAGGGTGGCCTCGTCGTCGACCTCGCCGGCTATCACGCTCATGCCCAGAGAATGGGCGAGCTTGGCGATCGAGCTGACAACATCTCGGTCATGCTGCTGCTCTGCGACACGCTGGACGACGCTGCGATCGATGCGCACAAAATCACCCGGCAGGCGCTGCGCCTGCAGGTGTGCCATCAGGCCACCTTCGGCATCGACGCCATTCAGCACGAAGCGGCAACCGATAGCGTGAAGGCGCGTGATGAAGTGCAATGCTGCCGGCAGATTGACCAGCTCGGCATCATCGCGAATTTCGAAAATCAGTCGATCCGCCGGAACGCCATAGCCGATGATCGCCTTCTCGATCAGTTCCAGTGATTCGGGATCGGCCAATGTGGCTGGAGACAAGCGCACGATCAATCCGAGTGGCGTCTGTCGCGTCTGTGAATTGGCCAGTTGCATGAGCAGACTGTTGACCACCCACAGATCGATGCGCTGGACCATGCCGACCCGCTCTGCCAGTGGAATGAATGCGCGCGGCAGAATCAACTGCCCATCCTTGCCGACCATGCGCAACTGCACGACAAACAACGGATCTTCAGTATTCCTGCCCAATTGCCAGCCGATGCTCGACGGCACCTTTGCCGGGGCAACCGGCAGGCTTGATGCAACCACCACGGGCTGCACGAGGACAACGAAGCGAGCCTGTTCGAGAGCCTGACGCAGGCGTTCGCTCGGCGCGTTGACTGTTGCCGGCGGCGCTTCCCCGAGCAAGCTCGACTCGACCGGCGCGGCGGACGCCACAGGTCGTCCGGATCCGACGATGGTTGCCGCCCGAGCACGTTCCAGAGCCTCGTCGGCGCTGATCGTGCGAGGACTCAGCAACTCCGCACCGACGCGCGCATGAATGCGATGACCCACGTTGGCAACGGTGTATTCGCGCTCGGCGAGCAGTTGCTTGAAGCTTTCGACGAGTACCTCGATGTTGTCGACCTGGACCTGGGCAAGTAGCAGCAGGAAGCTGTCTCCCTCGCCGCGCGCCAGCACGTCACCTTCGCGAAGGCGATGCGCAAGGGCGTGAGCTACGGTCCGCAACAGCTCGTCTCCGCGCGGTGGTGAATCTTCGTTCTCGCGGTCGATCTCGACATGAATCAGCGCCGAGTAACCGCCTCGATCGCGCAGCCGCACGAGTTCCCCGACCAGCCGTTGCCGCAGATGACGCGAATTCGGCAAGCCGGTCAACGGATCGTGACTGAGCTCCCAGCGCAGTCGTTCCGCAGTGCGGCGTTCTGCAATGTCGCGGAAAACCACTACCGCACCGGGCGAGCGCCGGTTCGCCGCCAGCGGCAGCACGGTGTAATCGACCGGCATGCCGCTACCATCACGGCGGCGGAACATTGTTTCAATGTGATGCACCGGAACGCCATCGTTGTAGGCCCGACTCAATGGGGAACTGCGCGGTGATTCCTGCGGATGCACCGCCGCTTGGGCAAGCAGGCCAACCAGATCGCTATCGTCCGCATAGCCGAGCAAGCGCAAGCCGGTCGGATTGACGAAGCTTATGCGGCCGTCGCCATCAACGCCGAACACGCCATCACCGACCGAGCCAAGAATGCCATCCAGTTGTTCGCGGTCGACCTCCGCCGAGCGGCGCATCTCGACGGTTCGCGCAAGCGTTTGAATGCGCGCGAGGAACAATTCGCGGGCCTCGTTCTTGAACATGCACTCGCTGGCCCCGGCCTGCAGACAGCGACGTATGATGTCCTCGCGATAACTGCCGGTTATCACGGCCAGAATCGGGGGGTCTTCGCGCGCGCTCAGGCGCCTGCACAATTCGTCACCACTGCCATCCGGCAGGAAATAATCAACTACGACCAGGTCGTAGTGATTCTCCGCCGCCAGCTTGTCTGCTGCGGCGAGCGTAGCCGCGACATCCACGGCATAGCCATTACGCTCAAGCAAATCACTGTATGCCTGGCAAACGCTTTTGGAATCGTCGACGAACAGGATCCGAATCCGTTCGACAGCGTCCACCGCAGCGATTTCGTCACCGAGTTCCTCCGGGGCCAGTTCGATCACGCTGGCCGGAATCCGGCTGAACTGCGACCACAGCAGCAGACGCCCACGCAAGCTGGCGTCGGCCCAACTACGAACCTCGGCCGTCTCCTCGTGCACCATCAACAGGGTCGGCGGCGCAGCTGGTGCGTCACGGGTGAATTCAAGCAGAGCCTGATACTCGCGGGTCGGCCGCGCCGGGGCGCCGATGATGGCCAGGGCGTAGGGGGGATCGCCGACTGCCGAACTGCCGATCCGGCGCAGATGATCGAGCGCCTCGAGGTAGTTGCCGATCTCGGCGCGCACCGGAAGCGATGCCGCGGCCAGGGTCCGGCGCAATAGGTGATTCAAGGTGGTCGATCGCTCGACTAGCAGAATTCCGCTCAAGGGGGCCTCGACAGCAAACCGGAAAAACAAACGCTGCCGGCGCGTTGCGAAACCCAGCAACTCCACTCCCTCAGCGTTCCTCGCCGCACACCAGCTCCCGATGCGACGCTGCAACATCAGATCAGTACACGTTTCTCTTTGCAAGGCCGCGAATTGGATTCAGGCAGCCATTGTCTCGCGCGGCTTCGGTGTGCACCCATGTTTCATTACACTGTAGGCAATCCAAACCACGAGCCAACCATGACTTTCCCGCATACCCGCATGCGGCGCATGCGCCGCGACTCATTTTCGCGAGCACTGATGCGCGAGACCACGCTCAATTCCAGCGACCTGATCATGGTCGCCTTTGTCATTGATGGCGAAGATCGACGTGAAGCAGTGGCCTCGATGCCTGGCGTTGAACGCCTGTCGATCGATCACCTGCTCGGCGTCGCCGATACATGTGTGGATCTCGGCATTCCGGCGCTGGCCTTGTTTCCCTCGATCGATATCGAATGCAAGAGTCTCGATGCAAGCGAAGCCTGGAATCCGCAGGCCCTGATCCAGCGCGCTGCCCGCGCGCTCAAGGCGCGCCATCCACAACTGGGTCTGATTGGCGATGTGGCACTCGATCCCTACACCACGCATGGTCAGGACGGCATCATCGATGACGCCGGCTACGTGCTCAACGACGTCACCAACGAAGCGCTCATCCGCATGGCCCTGGCCCAGGCCGAAGCCGGCATCGACATCGTCGCGCCATCGGACATGATGGACGGCCGCATCGGCGCGATCCGCGCCGCGCTCGAAGGCGCCGGCCATGTGCATACGCGCATCTTGAGCTATTCGGCAAAATACGCCTCTGCCTTCTATGGACCGTTCCGCGACGCGGTTGGCTCATCGGCAAACCTCGGCAAGGGTGACAAGCACACTTACCAGATGGATATCGGCAACAGTGATGAAGCCTTGCGCGAGGTCGAACTCGATATCGGTGAAGGTGCCGACATGGTCATGATCAAGCCGGGAATGCCATATCTTGACATCGTTCGCCGGGTCAAGGATCACTTCGGCATGCCGACCTTCGTCTACCAGGTCAGCGGCGAATACGCGATGTTGAAGGCGGCTGCACAGAATGGATGGCTCGACGAGCGCGCGGTGGTTCTCGAATCGCTGACCGCGATCAAGCGCGCCGGCGCCGACGCCATCCTCAGCTATTTCGCCATTGATGCGGCGCGCTGGTTGCGCGCAGACTGAATGGGTCGACCTGTCAGCGATCTCTCGGAGTCATTGCATGCAAATCATCGAACAGGAATCCGCAAGCCAGGCCAGCGCAGAGGGCGGACCTGGCTTGTATGCCGTATTCGGACAACCGATCGCGCACTCACTGTCGCCGCGAATCCATGCCGCCTTTTCGCGCCAGCTTTCGATCCCGCTGGATTACCAACCGATCGAGGCCTCGACCGAAGAGTTTGTCGGCGCCCTGGCGGCATTTGCTGCACGCGGTGGCCGCGGCGCCAACGTGACCTTGCCGCTCAAGCAGCATGCGGCGCGATTGTGTCTTTCGGTGAGCGAACGCGCGCGTCAGACTGACAGTGTCAACACCCTCGTGCGGCGTGGCGAGGGCTGGCATGGTGAAAGCACGGATGGCGCGGGAATGATCCGCGACATCACCGGGCGGCACCGGCTCTACGTGCGCGGTCGTCGCGCCTTGTTGCTCGGCGCAGGCGGCGCGGCGCGGGCGGTTGCCTTCGCCCTGCTCGAAGCGGGGATCTCCGAGCTGACCATTTCCAATCGCACGCCCGAACACGCCGATTCGCTGGCCGACGCGATCGGCCAACCCGCCGATGTGAATACCCGCTACTGGAATGATCTCGGCAATTGGGGCGGATTCGATCTGGTCGTCAACGCAACCTCGGCCGGTCACAGCAATGTGTCGCTGGCTCTGCCGACATCGTTGCTCGCATCCCGCGCGCTCTGCTATGACCTCTCCTATGGCAGAGCCTCGTTCGGTTTCCTCGCCTGGGCGCGAAGCGCCGGTGCCGGCCATGCCCTCGATGGCCTTGGCATGCTCGTCGAACAGGCTGCCGAAGCGTTCGATATCTGGCACGGCAAGCGCCCTGAAACCGACGCGATCTACGCCGAGTTGCGCGCCTATCTGCCCGGTGATGCCGAGGATTGATGGTGACCGTTGATTGCCGCAGTGATTGCGGCGCGTGCTGCATCGCGCCGTCGATTTCCTCGCCGATTCCTGGCATGCCGGACGGAAAACCAGCTGGCGTACGTTGCATCCAGCTGACCGCTCGCAACGGTTGCGCAATTTTCGGCAGGTCGGACCGCCCGGCTGTTTGTTCGCAGCTACGACCCGAACCCGGGATGTGCGGAAACAGTGCAACCGAAGCGCTGTTCTTGCTCAATGACCTCGAGCGCCTGACATTGCCGGCCTGATCAGGACGATCAGAATTCGACCGGAGTCAGGATCAAGGCGTACATTGCGATGATTCCCCAGCCGATGTTGACCGTGCTGAACACGCCAAGCGCAATCGAGTACACCTGGGTGACGCGTGTCCAGAGCGGATTGCGACCGCGCATCTGACCAAGCACGGCGATCATGACACCGAGCAACCCGGCACCGAGCCACCACGGTTGAACGAGCAGGAAGCGTTGCGCCAGTTCAGGCAGCGCTGTCGCTTCGCGGGTGTCGAAAAGTTTGCCAAATACGAGCCAGCAGAGCCCGCTGAAGGCGACGGCAGTCAGTGGCGAGAGCAGTCCGAATCGTTCAGCGGAGCCGTCAGCACGAGACCGGGTCAAGACTCAGTTTCCATTTTCGGTCAGATAGTGATTCTTCAGCTGCACGTATTGCCTTGCCGAGTAGTAGAGCTTCTCGATTTCCGCATCGCTGAGCTTGCGTACGCGACGCGCCGGATTGCCGACCCAGAGCTCGCCCTCACCAATCTGCTTGCCCGGGCTGACCAGTGCGCCTGCACCGATCATGCTGTGCTTGCCGACGCGAACGCCATCGAGCAGGGTCGCGTGCATGCCGATCAGGCATGCATCCTCGACCGTGCAGGCGTGGACAACAGCGCCATGGCCGATGGTGACGTCGACGCCGATCAGCAACGGAAAGCCGCCATTCGTGTACGGGCCATCGTGGGTCACGTGCAGCACTGCGCCATCCTGGACATTGCTGCGTGCACCGATACGGATATGGTGCACGTCGCCGCGCACGACAGCGCACGGCCAGATCGATGCGTCATCGCCGACAACGACGTCGCCGATCACCACCGCATCGGGGTCGATATACGCGTTCAGGCCGATCGTGGCGGCTACACCCCGGTAGGGACGAATCGGCATGTGTGTGTTCCATGGTTGCGAAAGTACAAAGTTAGCATGTGGCAGGAGCCCGCGTCTGACCATCGACGATGCCCCGACGAAAATCAGGAGCGCTGACGCCATCCGTGCTGCGGGCGTTAGACTAGCTGAATGGACAAACCCGAATCACTGGATCTCGAAACTCTTCTCGATCGCCAAAAGACCGCGTGGCGGGAGAATACGCCGACACCGGCCCAGCGGTTGCGCGATCTCGGCCATCTGCGCCAAGTGCTCAAGCGTCGGTTTGATCAACTCGCCGACGCGATGAGCGAGGATTTCGGGCGTCGATCCAGGCATGAAAGCCTGCTCACCGATGGTATGACGGTATTCCACGAGATCGACCACATGCGCAAGCACCTGGCACGCTGGTCGCGTTCGCGGCATCGCCTCGCCGATGCCTTGTTCTGGCCCGCGCGCACGGAAGTCCAGTATCGGCCGCTCGGTGTGGTCGGCATTATTTCGCCATGGAATTACCCGGTCAACCTGGCCCTGATTCCGCTGGTCTCGGCGATTGCTTCCGGCAACCATGTCATGTTGAAACCGTCCGAGCACACGCCTCGCACCTCCGAAATGTTGCGTGATCTGCTCGCCGAAGTCTTTCCGCCCGAGCGTGTCAGCACCGTGCTCGGTGGGGCTGACGTCGCGGCACGTTTTGCCGCACAGCCGTTCGATCATCTGTTCTTTACCGGATCCACCGAAGTGGGACGCAAGGTCATGGCGGCGGCGGCGCCGAACCTGACCCCGGTTACGCTCGAGCTCGGCGGCAAGTCGCCAGCCATTGTCGCGCCGGGTTATCCAATTGAAACCGCGGCCCGGCGCATAGCGGCCGGCAAATTGTTGAATGCCGGACAGACCTGCATCGCGCCCGATTACGTGCTGGTTCCAATTGACCAACGGCAAGGCTTTGTCGAGGCCATGCGTGCCTATGTTGCGCGCCACTATCCAGCTTTGAAGACGACGCCCGACTACACCAGCATCATTCATCAGGGCCACTACCGGCGTCTGCATGCGCTGGTCGAGGAGGCGCGCCAGTCCGGTGCCGAAATCGTCACCCTGCCCGATGCGTCGGCGCACGATGCCGAGAATCGGGTCTTCGCGCCGACCCTGATTGTCGATCCGGATCCGGGTCTGCGGGTCATGCAGGAGGAAATTTTCGGGCCGATTCTGCCGGTCATCGGATACTCGAAAATCGAGGATGCGATCGAATTGATCAACGCACGACCGCGGCCGCTGGCGTTCTATCACTTCGATCATGATCGGCGGCGCACGCGCGATGTGTTGAAATCGGTGCTGGCCGGAGGCGTTACGGTCAATGACTGTGTCCTGCATATTGCCCAAAGCGAGTTGCCGTTCGGAGGAGTTGGTCCCTCGGGCATGGGTCATTATCATGGCCATGCCGGATTCCTGACCTTCTCCAAGCAAATGCCGGTGCTGTATCAGGCACGCTGGTCATCAATGGCCTTGCTGCGTCCGCCCTACAAGAAGCTCGCGGATTTTGTTACCCGCATGCTTACGCGCTGAGGTCTACGCAAAGGTTCAGGAGCGGGCCGTTATCCTCGCTGGCCATTGCAATTGGAGGCATGGCGTCAAGATTGCATGTTCCTGCGATCCGCGTCGCCGCAACCCTGCATCCCGATGAAAAAGAAATCCGAATACATCCCCGCGCTTCGCAACGCGCCTGAGACCGAATCGAACCTTGCCGGTCGCATTTCACGACATCTGCTCGACCTGCTCGGGAAAGTGCCCAGCACTGACGAGAAGCGTGCCGACAATGCGGAGGTGCGCGTGCGTGCCCTGACTGCGGCCGCATCGAACAAGGCTGCCCTCGCCGCCGGTACGCTGGCATTGCCACCGGGGCCGCTCGGCTGGCTGACGATCGTTCCCGAACTGATCGCAATCTGGCGCATTCAGGGTCAGTTGGTGGCGGACATATCGGGGGTCTATGGCGTAAACGCGCGTCTCAATCGCGAACAAATGATGTACTGCCTGTTTCGCCATGCGGCGGCACAGGCCGTGCGTGATCTGGTCGTCCAGGTCGGCGGTCGGCTGATTTCGCAGGATGTGCCGGTTCGCGTAATCGAGCGAGTCGCCCAGGCGATCGGCGTGCGCGTAACCAGGCGCATTGTCGGCGGCGGCATTTCGCGCTGGCTGCCGGTGATCGGCGCAGTCGGCGTCGGTGCCTACGCGTGGTACGACACGCGCCAGGTTGCGCGCACCGCGATCCGTTTATTTGGCGGCGGGCCGAGCACGGTCGACGCCGTGCTTGAGGCCATGGACGAAGAAGACTCGAGGGCCATCAAGAGCGCGGCCAACGAAAGCGACAGTGCCCAGGGCATGACGCGTCGGAGTGCGTGATTGGCCAACCCGGCGAATCCCCCGGCGCGGTTGATTCTCCGAGAATTGCAAGCTTGATATCACAAAATAATCCGTTGACGGAACCCATCGGACACAATAGCTTGTGTCCGGTCGGTGCCCGCTTCGACGACTCCCGGAGTCGATCGAGGCCGGGTTAAAAGGGAATCCGGTGCAAGACCGGAACTGCCCCGCAGCGGTAAGTGGAAACGAGCTCCATCCAGTGCACTGGGCGCAAGTCCGGGAAGCCATGGGGCGAGGTGGATCGCAAGATCCGTATCCACAAGTCCGAAAACCTGCCGACACATCGGGCTCGTGCGCAGTTGCACGTCGATAGCCTGTCGGTCTCGTTCGATGAGACGCAGGCCGACGACTGTCGCAGACCCGGTGCAGGTGGCCGCTTCCGCGGGGAAGCGCGTCGCAGAGTCGATGCTCGCGCATGGATTCCGTGGCGCACTCCGTGGATCGCACCGATCAATCCTGCGCGTGGGAGCAGGCCATCGGTTATGTACGGGAGTCCGCCATGCATCCTCTCGATTCCGGCGCGCCAGACGCCAATGAATCCACCTCGAATTCAATCAGTGAAAAGACAATGAATTTCCGTTCCGCTGTCGCCGATGCGGCGGCCAGTTATCCTGTCGACACCGCGTCGACCATTCAAGCGTTTGCCCTCACGGCACCGCATAGCCCCACCCAGATGCGCGTGACCAAGCGCAATGGCAGCAGTGAGAGCGTCGACCTGACCAAGATCGTGCGCGCAGTCACGCGCAGTGCCGAGCAGCTGCACGACGTCGATCCAATGCGCGTCGCCCTGAAGACAATCGGCGGCATCTTTGATGGAGCCAGCACGCGTGAGCTCGATGAGTTATCGATTCGCACGGCCGCTGCGCTGACCGCCGAAGAACCCGAATACGGTTTTCTCGCCGCCCGGCTGCTGGCGTCCTACATCGACAAGGAAGTATCCGGTCAGGAAATCCAGTCGTTCTCGCAATCGGTTGCGCGTGGTGCCGAGCTCGGACTGATCAATCAGCGCCTGCGCGATTTCGTCGCCCTCAACGCGCGCAAGCTCAACGACACAATCGATCCGCTTGCCTCACGCCGCTTCGAATACTTCGGCTTGCGCACCGTCTATGACCGCTATCTGTTGCGTCATCCGGAGCTGCGCCAGGTTACCGAAACCCCGCAGTATTTTTTCATGCGCGTCGCCTGCGCGCTCGGCGGCAACAATTTGTCCGAGACACTCGACCTGTATCGGCTGCTGTCTTTGCTGGAATACATCCCGAGCTCGCCGTCGCTTTTCAACTCGGGCACCACTCACGAACAGTTGTCCTCGTGCTTCCTGCTCGATTCGCCGCTCGACTCCCTGGAGAGCATCTACGACAAGTATGCCGACGTTGCCAAGCTCAGCAAGTTCGCCGGTGGCATTGGACTTTCGTATTCACGCGTGCGTTCGCGCGGCTCGCTGATCAAGGGTACCAACGGGCATTCCAACGGACTCGTGCCATGGCTGAAAACCCTCGATGCCTCGGTCGCCGCGGTCAATCAGGGAGGCAAGCGCAAGGGTGCGGCCTGCGTATATCTCGAAACCTGGCACGCCGATATCGAGGAGTTTCTCGAACTGCGTGACAACACCGGCGACGATGCACGACGCACGCACAATCTGAATCTGGCCAACTGGATTCCCGATGAATTCATGCGCCGCGTCGAAGCCGATGGCGAATGGTCGCTGTTCGATCCCAAGCGTGTGCCTGAACTGGTCGATCTGTGGGGCGAGGACTTCGATCGCGCGTATCGAGAGGCTGAGGCCAATGGGCTCGCGGCAAGCACGCTCAAGGCACGCGAACTCTACGCACGCATGCTGCGCACACTGGCGCAGACCGGCAATGGCTGGATGACCTTCAAGGATCGCTGCAACGCGACCTCGAATCAGACCGCGCGACCGCAAAACGTCATCCACCTTTCCAATCTTTGCACCGAGATTCTTGAAGTCACCTCCGACACTGAAACGGCAGTGTGCAATCTCGGTTCGATCAATCTGTCGCGCCATGTCAGCGACGGTGCATTCGATTTCGACAAGCTTGCGAATACTGTCGCGATTGCCGTGCGCCAACTCGATCGTGTCATCGACCTCAATTTCTATCCGATCGCCACGGCGGCGTCCGCGAACCGCAAGTGGCGGCCGGTCGGTCTCGGCGTCATGGGTCTGCAGGATGTGTTTTTCCAGTTGCGTCTGGCCTTTGACTCGAAGGAAGCCGAGGTGCTGTCGGAAAAAATTGCCGAGCACATCTACTTCCATGCGCTGAGCCAATCCTGCGATCTCGCTGACGAGCTCGGCGCGCACCCGGGTTTCGATGAGACGCGCGCAGCGAATGGTGATCTGCAGTTCGATCATTGGCCGCAGTCGACGCAGATGATCCCCGCCGCACGCTGGAGCGAACTACGTGAGCGCATCAAGTCCACAGGTCTGCGCAATTCACTGCTGATCGCGATCGCACCGACCGCGACGATCGCCTCGATTGCAGGCTGTTACGAATGCATCGAGCCGCAGGTCTCGAACCTGTTCAAACGCGAAACCCTGTCCGGCGATTTCCTCGTCATCAACCGCTATCTGGTTGAGGAGTTGAAGACGCTGGGCCTGTGGACCGAAAACGTGCGTGATGCGATCAAACTGGCCGAGGGATCGATTCAAGGGATTGAGGCGATTCCCGAACGCTTGCGTGAAATCTATCGCACTGTGTGGGAGCTGCCGCAAAAGGCCTTGATTGATCACGCTGCCGCGCGTGGCGCCTACATCGATCAGAGCCAGTCGCTCAACCTGTTTCAGGAGAACCCGAACATCGGTCGCCTGTCATCGATGTACATGTACGCCTGGAAATCCGGCATCAAGACGACGTATTACTTGCGCTCGCGGCCGGCGACACGGATTGCCAAGACAACGATTGGCATGGTTGCAACGCAGAACCCGATGGCGGCTGCGCCTTCAGCGGCGGAGGCCAACAGCGCGGTGGTTTGCTCGCTCGAAAATCCGGAGTACTGCGAGTCGTGCCAGTGATTGCCGTGGGCGATTTGTGGGTTGAAGGTCGTCAACTCAAGTTGTGACTTGAAAAGCAAAGTCACTGGATCCAGGCGTTCGCCGGGATCCAGTGACTCTAGCTTTAATTCACAGAATCTCCGGATACAAATCACGCCAATACGGATTGCTCGTCTCGATCAGATCGATTTTCCAAGCGCGCTTCCATTCCTTGATGGCCTTCTCCCTCCCAATTGCCGACTCCATCGTCTCATGCATTTCCAACCAGACCAGATCATGCACGCCAAAGCGATTGGTAAATCCATCCACAACATCGTTTCTATGCTGCCAGATGCGTCCAGGGAGGTTGGAACTTACGCCAATGTTCAAAGTCCCATTGCGTCCGCTAGTGAGGATGTAAACGCAAGGCTGTCGCTCGTCCATGTCGGCGATTCCGTCCGCAAGAATGGAGACGATACACCTCGCAGCCGCAACGAAGAAATCTGCAATAGCGAGGCGTGCCTATCTAGCCCGCCAATCAAGAATTGATGCCAAGGATATAAACAAAAATGTCCACACAGCCACCCTTCAAGAACCAACACCTCCTCGATCCCGGCTTCGAGCTGACGCTGCGGCCGATGCGCTATCCCGAGTTCTACGAGATGTACCGCGCGGCGATCCGCAATACCTGGACGGTCGAGGAAGTCGATTTCGCAGCTGACGTCAACGACCTCAAATCAAGGATGACGCCGGCCGAACGACATCTGATCCATCGCCTGATCGCGTTCTTCGCAACCGGCGATTCGATCGTTTCTAACAATCTCGTGCTCAACCTCTACACCCACATCAATGCGCCCGAGGCGCGTATGTACCTGTCGCGCCAGCTTTACGAGGAGGCACTGCATGTGCAGTTCTACCTGACCTTGCTGGATACCTATCTGCCCGATCCGGACGAGCGCAACAAGGCGTTCGCGGCGATCGAAAACATCCCGTCGATCCGGCGCAAGGCCGAGTTCTGTTTCAAGTGGATTGATTCGATCCAGCACATCAAGCACGTCGAGACGCGTGATCAGCGTCGCCAGATCCTGCTCAATCTGATCTGCTTCGCCGCCTGCATCGAAGGCCTGTTCTTCTTTGCTGCGTTTGCCTATGTGTACTTTCTGCGTTCGCGCGGTCTGTTGCACGGCCTCGCTTCGGGGACCAACTGGGTATTCCGCGACGAGAGCTGCCATATGGCCTTCGCCTTCGAGACAATCCGCACCGTGCGCGAAGAAGAGCCCGATCTATTCGATGCCGAGATGCAACAACAGGTCGTCGACATGCTCGAAGAAGCGATCCAGTGCGAGACGGCATTCGCCGATGACGTGCTCGGTGGTGGTGTCGCAGGCATCTCGCCAAAGGAAATGCGCCAGTACCTCGAATACTGCGCCGACCAGCGCTTCGCCCAGCTCGGCATGCCACGCCACTACGGGGTGCGCAATCCGTTCGACTTCATGCAGCTGCAGGATGTGCAGGAAGTGACCAACTTCTTTGAGCGCAGGGTTTCTGCCTATCAGGTCGGCGTACAAGGTGAGGTCGGCTTCGACGAGGCGTTTTGATTGATCCGCAATCATTCCGGGCTAAGCTCGGCGCATGTCGGATGATCCACTGCGCCAATTCATTGAACGCCACGAACGTCTGTTCGTCCTGACCGGTGCTGGTTGCAGCACCGATTCGGGTATTCCGGATTATCGCGATGCCGATGGCGCGTGGAAGCGCACGCCACCGGTCACCTTGCAAGCCTTCGTTGGAGACGAAACGACACGCAAGCGCTATTGGGCGCGCAGCATGCTCGGTTGGCGTCGCTTCGGAGATGCGCCGCCAAATGACGTGCATCGCGCACTGGCCCGCCTTGAAGCGCGCGGAAAAATCGAGTTGTTGCTGACCCAGAATGTCGATCGCCTGCATCAGGCTGCCGGCAGTCAGAAGGTGATCGATCTGCACGGTCGCATGGATGTCGTGCGTTGCCTCGGTTGCGAAACACGTACTTCGCGTGAGGTGCTTCAAACACAATTGCTCGCGCGAAATCCCGATTGGATCGACATCGAGGCGACGCCCGCTCCCGATGGCGACGCCGATATCGAAAACGCGGACTTCGGCCCGTTCGACGTACCAGACTGCGTTCAATGTGGCGGTCTGCTCAAACCCGATGTGGTGTTCTTCGGAGAGAACGTGCCAAACGCACGCGTGAATACGGCCATCGCCCATCTCGAGAATGCTGATGCGATGCTCGTGGTCGGATCATCGCTGATGGTCTATTCGGGCTTCCGCTTCGCACGCATGGCGGTGGCGATGGATAAACCGATTGCCGCCGTCAATCTCGGTCGCACGCGCGCCGATGAACTACTTTCGTTAAAGGCCACGCAATCGTGCGCCACGGCACTTCGATTCCTGCTTGTGGACCTGGAGTCTGCAAACAGCTCTTCAGTGGCCGAGGTTTGAAACGCTGCTGATGTCCGGCGCAACGCGCGTTGCGCCGGACATGATGCCAACCGTTGCGACTCAGGAATCGAAACCGTTGCGGAACACCGGCTCGGTAATCTCCACCGCACCGAGTTCGCAACCGGCCCCATGCGGACGAGGTACGCCGCGCTGGTCCGTTGGCGTGCAATAGGCGAGGCCGGCGGCATCCATTGCCGCGCCGCACGCACCGGGCATCAGTGTTGGCGGGAAGCCGCCATTGTCCTGCAACAGTCCCATTTGCGGGTCGCCGCCGATGAGGTTGGCCGGACAGCCCGTTGGGACAATGCTTCTGTACAGCGACGTGTTCCCAAGCAAGTCTTCGACACAAATGTCCGGTGAATTCGGTGCCGTATTGCCCCAACGGATCGAATTGGAGATGCGCACCACGGCGCTAGCACAAACATATACGGCACCGCCGCGGTCGTCGGAACTGTTGTTGACGAAGGTTGCGTGACGAAATACGGGGGACGCAACACCGAAGGCTGAGACGCAGACTGCGCCGCCGCCATAAACCCGCATGATTTCCGGCGAACGTCACATTTTTGAAGATCGAGGCGTCGGCCCCATAGGCGTCCGCCTACAGGAGCACAGCACCCCCTAGGGAGCCGCCGCCGGAAATTGCCGTGTTGTTGCGAAATGTCGAATCGCTGAGTGTCAGCCGCGATGAACCTCCATACCCGGAGAAAATGGAGAGGGCGCCTCCCACATTCCACTGAACAGCAGATTGCGCAAGGTGGGGCTGCACTCGCTCGCCGGCGAAATGCTTTCGCATTGGAATGCCATTTGGCTACCGGTCAGCACCAAGCCGTCGAGCACGGTATCGGCCAGCAGCGGCACAGTCGGGAAGAGGGTGAACAAGCGGGCAGTCGATCCGACGACGTCCGTGTAGCTCACGGTGACGCCATTGGCATCGACCGTGTCGTCATTGCCGATATCGCCCGAGAGCACACTGAAAAGTTGCCAGGATCGCGCACGGACAGATCGCCTTCACTGCCCGGAAGCCCTTCAAAACCACCATAGATCTCGACCCCGGGATTGAGGTTGAACGCGCCTCCGGACGGCTTGTAGACACCTGCGGCCACCCAGACAACCTCACAGGCCGGGTCGAGCAGGGCGAATTCAAGATCCTTCGGCACAGACCAGCTCGCGCCGCTGTTCGCGCTGATGCCGTTGTGCATTACATGGCAGATCGCGGCTGCGATCGAGGGCATCATCGCAACAGCGGCGGTGATCGCAACACGGGCCATCAGAAGGCTCGGGAAGATAGGGCGATGCATGGCAGGCTCCTTTTGAGGGGGCGTGGACTCGGTTTCGATCGCTATCCAACATGAGGCAACCGAGCGCGGCAACATTTCGCGCAAAACAGCACCAAACAGGGCCAACCCTGTCAGACGCAGCGGGCTGCCCGTGCAGTGGGCAAGCCGACCGAACTGGGCATCGACGCACTAAATTTGAAGGACATTCACGCCACAATAAGTACGGCACGCTCCTCGTCCCTTTCGATGCGTGTCCAATAAGGAACAAGACCTTTTGAAACCACGTGCTCACCGCTTGTCGTTCGTTCTTGGTGCTCTAATCGTGCAGCATGCGGCTGGCGCTTCGATCATTGAGATCACCCCGGCCGACAACTACCGCAGCGCGATGCAGAGCCTCGTCGCAGGCGACACCTTGATCCTGCACGGCGGCAACTACCCGCTGTCGAGCTTCTTTGAGCTGGTTCTCAATGGAACGGCTCAGGCACCAATCACGATCCGTGCGGCGGAGGGCGAACATCCGGTCATGCCCCAGACCAACGCGAGCCAGAACATCGTCAACATCCGAAATTCGTCGCATCTGATCATCGACGGCATGGAATTCAGCGGCGGCTCGCGAGGGATCCGCCTGCAGTCATCCTCGGACATCACAATCCGCAACTGCCATGTCCATCACACGGCGGCGAATGCGATCAGTGCCAACGACACCGGCAGCAATTATGCGCGATTGACTTTTGTCCACAACGAGATTGATCACGCCGGCGGAACTGCCGAAGGCTTCTACCTCGGCTGCAACAACGATGCCTGCCGCATCCATGATTCGCTGATTGCCAACAACTACATCCATCACCTCAGCGGTTTCGGTGTGACCCAGGGTGACGGCATCGAAATCAAGGCCGGCAGCTATGCCAATATCGTGCGCGACAACGTCATCCATGACACACGATATCCCGGCATCACGCTTTACCACGTCAACGGCAATGGCGCGCCGAACATCATCGAGCGCAACCTGATCTGGAACAGTGGCGACAACGGTATCCAGGTCACCGCCGATGCCGTAGTCAGAAACAACCTCGTGCTCAGCGCGGTGGCACACGGCATCGGCATCCACGCGTCGCAAGGCGGTACAGTCGGCAATCTGTTCATCGTCAACAACACCGTGCTCAAGGCCAGCGGCGATGCCCTTCACATCAACGGCGTCAGCAGCAGCGTGATGATCGCCAACAACGCCCTGTATGCCGGCAATGGCCGTGCCGTGTACGCGGATGGAACGACCACCCAGATCACGATGCTGGCGAACATCGGCAGTGGAAGCCTGAGCGGCGTCAGCGGCGGCTTCGACGCCAGCGGAAACATAGCCACGGATTTCGCGGCAGCGAGTTACGCCGGTGCGCCACCGATGGATCTCGTCCCGCTCGGGGGTCGTCTCGCCGGCAGCGCCAATCCGGCCAATCTCGCGAGCGATGATTTCAACCTTCGGTTACGCACGCCGCAGTCCGATGTCGGGGCTTACCGGGCCGATGCCGCCGGCAATATGGCGTGGCCATTGCAGGCCAGCTTCAAGGTGGTCGATATGCTATTCAAGGACGGCTTCGATCCCTGATGCTGCCTCACCTCACATAGCCCCCGCCGGTCAGGAAAGCGGTGGCAAGTGATGCGGACCCGCACCGTTTCCGGCACGGTGCAACCATGCATTCATGGACTTGCGTTTTCAGCGCATCGGCTTGACGATGCAACACGTCATGCAACGAGAAAGATGATGGACCAGTTCCGGGTCCATGTTTGTTGCGAGCATCAGGTGGAAATGCGAAAAAAGTTTACGGTCAAGGTTGTGCTCGCGGTTGCCATCATCGGCTTAGCCATGCCGATATTGGCCGCGTTGTATCTCGCCCATCGCCAGAGCATGGATTCCGAAGTAGAACTCGCCAACTCGATGTCCAGGGAAGTGCTGCGCCGCGCAGATGAAGCCGGCAAGCAATCCATCCAGGCTTGGGAGCGGCTTCAGGTATTGCCGCAACCACTGGTCTGTTCCGATGCCAGCATCACATTGATGCGTGACGTCGATATGGCGTCGAGTTATCTGCAGATCGTCGGCATCGTCGTCGATGGTCGGATGACGTGTTCCTCACTGGGTCAACACGAGCCCGGGATTCCGCTCGGCTCGGCCGACTACGTCAGCGCACGTGGCGCCCCGGTACGCATTTCGGTCAACCTTGGCTTCAGCAAGGACAATCGGTTTCTGATGCTGCAGAAAGACAACGTCATTTCCGCCATTAATCCGGCTGAACTGATCGATGTCTTTGTCGACCGAAACGAAGTTGCCCTGGGAGTCTACGGCCGCAGCAGCGGTACCCGACTGATCAGCCGCGGATTCTTCAACCCACGCTGGCTGAAACGTCTGGGTAACGCCGCGAGTAGCGTATTTTTCGATGGTCGGTATCTGGTCAGCATGCAGCGCTCGAATCAATTCGACCTGGTTGCCTATGTTGCCGTGCCGGAGGCAAATCTGCGCGAGCGACTACTGGCATTTGCGCGCGTCCTCGTGCCAATTGCACTGGTCCTGGCAGCCGCACTCTCGTTTGGAATAGTCAAGCTAGCGCGGCAGCGAGCCTCGTTGCCTGCCGAAATGCGCGCAGCACTGAAGCGGCAGGAATTCGAAGTGCATTATCAGCCGATCGTCGAGCTTGAATCAGCGCGCGTTGTCGGTGTCGAGGCGCTATTGCGCTGGTCCAGTCGTGGCGGGCCCGTGATGCGGCCGGATTTATTCATTCCCGTCGCCGAAGAATGTGGCCTGATTCCGCAGATCACCGACTACGTCATCAAGCGAATTGCCATCGACTTGCCGCGAATGTTGAGAGTGTTTCCGGATTGCCATGTCAGCATCAATCTGGCTTCGTCAGACCTGCATTCCGGGCGCATCGTCGAGTCACTGGGCAATCTCTTGCGGACGCCGGAAATCTCGGCATCCAATGTGATCGTCGAAGCGACCGAGCATTCCTTCCTGGATCCGCAACGCGCCAAAAACGTACTGGCCGGAATCCGCGCGCTTGGGATTCGCGTTGCCATCGACGATTTTGGCACCGGATATTCAAGTCTTTCCCAGTTGACCACGTTTCAGTCGGACTACCTCAAGATCGACAAGGTTTTTGTCGACACCGTCGGAACCTCATCACCCACCGGACAGGTCGCCCTGCACATCATCCACATTGCCGATTCACTGGGACTGAAGATCATCGGTGAAGGCGTGGAAACCGAGCTGCAGGCGAACTTTCTCCGTGAGCATGGCGTCCAGTTCGCCCAAGGTTGGCTGTTCCACCAAGCGATGCCGATTGAAGCCCTGATTCGTGTACTTCGCAGCGAAGCCGTGGTCGGCATTTCCAGTCTATAGATTTGTGGTTTTTCATCCTGCTCAATCAAAACAAGGATTCGTATGAAATTGCTGTTCGGCTTTCTCATGGCAATCGTCGTTGGCTCCGGTGCGAATGCGGAATCAGCGGATCCTTCCCGCAGCGAAGCGCACCAACTGTTCGCCCGACTGATCGCATTCAAGACCTCTCAGGGAAACGCCCAGGTGCCGGTGATGGCGTCGTATCTTTCGGAACGGTTCGTTGCCGCCGGGTTTGATCCCAAGGATATCCATATTCTTCCGGTTGGAGAGACCGCCTCTCTGGTCGTGCGCTATCGAGGCGACGGTACTGGCGGCAAGCCGATCCTGCTACTTGCGCACATGGACGTCGTTGCGGCCAATGCGGCTGACTGGGAGCGCGACCCGTTCACCCTGATCGAGGAAAATGGCTATTTCTTCGGTCGCGGCACGTCCGACATCAAGGCCGAGATAGCCAATCTTTCAGTGACTTTCATGCGCCTCAAACGCGAGGGATTCATGCCGAAGCGGGATCTCATTCTTGCCTTCAGCGGCGACGAGGAAACCGAACAGGCGACCACGAGGGACATGCTGGCGAATCATCGCGAATTGGTCGATGCCGAGTTCGCCCTCAACGGTGACGGCGGTGGCGGCCTGCTCGACGAGCAGGACGCCAAGCCCAAGCTTTTTTACCTTCAGGGTGCTGAAAAAACCTCGGCGATATTTTCGATCAGCGCGCACAACCCGGGCGGACACAGCTCCGAGCCGCGAATGAAAAACGCGATCTATGATATCGCCGACGCATTGAAGGCCGTGCAGGCTCATCGTTTTTCGGTGCAATCGAACG
>JBBRBU010000023.1:0-55261 GCA_038205505.1 Lysobacterales bacterium
GGCGTCATAGAGGCTTGGTCGCGGAAGGTCGTTCATCGCCGCATCGAGAATCAGGAAGTCTCGCTCGTCGCCACGCTTGACCCGGATCACCCGGGTCAGCAGGACGCCTGCTTCGGCAACCAGCCAGCGTCCCGGTTCAAGAACGATTCGGCCGTTGAAGTCATGCAAGGCATTGCGGATTGTTTCGATGTAGTTACGCGCGGTCGGGGCCTGATCCTGACTTTCGCGATAACAGACGCCGAGTCCGCCACCGACATCGATCGAATGGATCACATGTCCGTCGGCCTCGAGTTCGCGGCGAAACGCAGCGACCCTTTCAAGCGCATCACGAAATGGTTTGAGACAGAGAATCTGCGAACCGATATGCACATGCAGGCCGTTGATGCGCAGATTGGGAAAGGACGTGCGTTCGGCAAACCATCGATGTGCCTCGCTGATGCTGACGCCGAATTTGTTTCCGGATTTTCCGGTCGAGATCTTTGCGTGTGTCTGTGCATCGACATCGGGGTTTATGCGCACGGCGACGTTGGCGATCCGCCTGCAGTCGGCGGCGATCTGTTGCAGGGTTTCGAGTTCGTCGCGCGACTCGACATTGAAGTGGCCGATTCCCGCATCGAGTGCGGTGCGCATCTCTCCGGCGGTCTTGCCGACACCAGAAAAAACAATCCTTCGAGGATCGATACCGGCTGCAAGCGCGCGCCGCAGTTCGCCGGCTGAGACGATATCCGCGCCAATGCCTGCCGCGGCCATAAGCTCAAGAATCGCACGCAACGGATTCGCTTTCACGGCGAAGCAGATTTGCGCGTCCAGCCCATGCAATGCCGATTGCAGATCGTGGATACGCTGACGAATCAGGTTGGCGGAATAGACGTGGCAGGGCGTACCTACGCGTCCCGCCAATGCTTCCAGATCGACGCCATCGAAGCTGGAATGAGCTTTCGAAACGTCGCCCGTGGCAAGGGTCGATGTCCCAGCGTCCGGGGAGATCAGCATGCTCATCGAGTCCACAAAAGAAAACGTGGCGAAACCGGCAATGGAGAGTTGGGGCCGGTCGCCACGTCGGGGAAGAATCGGCGATCCGGGTTCGTCCCGAATCGCCGTGTATCCGATCAGAAGCTCGCCGTCACGGTCAACTGTGCAAAACGCGGGTTCTGGAAGCGGATCGGCTGGCGAAAGGTAGCGCTGGTCGAATTCGAAATGCTTGTCTGCAGATCCTGATCGACCGCAGTCGTGCGTTGCTGATTGAGCAGGTTGTAGACGGCAAACTTGACCTGCAGATCGCCCTTGTTGCTGATCGGTGTGACCCAGGCGATGCTGGCACCGATGTTGTATGTCCAGGGAGTGCGACCGTATTTGCCGCGCGGAGAGTTTTCGTAGACGCGGCCAGGTGAAGGGCCTTCGCAGTTTTGCACGCAGATGTAGTAGCTGTGGTAGTTGGTTTCGTCGAACGGATTGCCGACGCCGAAGCCGGTGACCGGCGTACCCGAGTGCAGGTCCAGATCGCCTCCGAGACGCCAGTGGTCATTGAGTGCATAGGCGCCGCGCACTTTGAACTGATGGCGTCGATCGTTCGGCAAATAGCCATCACCACCGAGATTGACCCAGGGATCATCGAAATTTTCGGTGCGGCCGGTATCGTCGAACTCGGTATCCGAATTGACCGGGCCCTCGGCATTGCCTTCGCTCTTGGACAGCGTGTATGACGCGTTCAGGGCCCACTTGCCGTCCCATGGGTGGTCAATCTGGAATTCCAAGGCCTTGTAGGTGCGCTTCGGCGATACCCAGCCACGCTGGCCGAGATAGTTTCCGGCGCTGTCATACATCGCCCAGCCCTCGCGGGAGGTGTCGATCGTGACCCAGCCATCGGCCGTACCATCGCAGTTGGTATCGCCCCAGACCGTCACCGGCTTGCCGGGATTGGCCATTACCCAGCCGACGTAGCCATCTTCGCCGCAGGCTCCGGTGGCGCTGATCTCCATGTCGTCGATCGCGTTGTTGAGCCGGCGATAGGTGCCGCTGACGCCCCATGACCAGCTCTCGTTGAGACGTTGCTGGAAGCCGAGGATCAGCTCGTCCTGGTAGACCGGATCCATGTCGCGATCGACTTCCGAACGCAGATCTCCGACAGTGCCGTCACCCTGCGAGTTGTCGATGTTGCCGATTTGCGGGCCGAGGATCGGAACCGCGTATTGCGAGCCGTTGCGATCGACGAGCTGGAAGCCGTCAAACGCATAGTAGGTGCGTTCATCGAGCAGACCACCGGCCTGCTTGATGTTGATCACGTTGGCCACCGGCAGGAAATAGCGCCCCAGATTGCCGAACAGCTTCATGTTGCCATCGCCGTTCATGTCCCAGGAGAAGCCGAGGCGCGGCGCGATCATGTTGTCCATCTTGATGTAGCTGGCTCCGCTGCCATCCTTGTTGTCGAACGTGTCCATGCGCAGTCCGAGGTTGAGCAGGAAATTTGGCGTGATCGACCAGTTGTCCTCGATGTAGGCGGCCGCATTGGTCGATTCGAAGGTGCCGGCAATCTCGTAGCGACGTGCGCGCACGTAGCCGGAGTAGCCGTCGGGCAGGATGCCGCCATTCGGAATGGTTGCGCCGGGCGTTGCCGAATAGATGTTGTAGTAGAAGCCGCTGGGGCCGGGATAGCGGCGGTCGTAGTCGGAAGTATTGGTCTCGTGGTCGAGGCCGAAACGCAGCAGATGATCACCGAGGCTCCAGTCGAAATCGATGCGCGCTGCCTCGCGATTGTCGTTGCGCTCCTGGATGTTGCTGCTGGTTGTGCAGCCGAGCGGGACCCCGGGTGACGGGATCGAGTTGACCGCGACTACCCGGTTGCATTCGACGTCGCTGAGCGAGCGGGTGAAGGCTTCGCGGTTGTTTTCTCCGTACATGACCTTCATCGACAGATCATTGGTCAGATACGAGCTCCAGGTCAGCGCCCAGTTCTTGCCGCCGGTGTCGTTGTAGATTTCGTTGGTCTTGTCGCCGCGTTGGGCCGCTTCGAAATCATAGTTGTAGACGCTGCCGATATTGCTGTTGGCATCCGAGAAGCCGGTGAACTCGAGCAGGTTCTTGTCATTGATATGCCAGTCGAGCTTGGCGCCCCAGAAGCCGTCATCGGACTTGTTGTAGGTGTAGGTTGTGCCGGCGTTGTTGGTGTTGCGCGGGGTGTTGTCGCGGCCTTCGTACATGAGGAAGAAGAACAGCTTGTCCTGCACGAGCGCACCCGAGGCGAACAGGTTGAGCTTGGTCAACGAGTATTCGTCCTTGCTGGCACTGATATAGCGATCACCATCGGCGTCGTAGCGGTCCTTCGCCGCCGATTGCCACGCCGCGGGTTCGGTTGTCAGCTGGGCACCGTAGTGGAATTCATTGGTGCCCGAGCGTGTGACCGCATTGACCACGCCGCCGGTGCTGCGGCCAAACTCGACCGAGTAGCCGCCGGTCTTGACCTGGAACTCCTGGTAGAACGCGAACGGGGCACTCGAAAATCCGTTGCGGTTGTAGAAATCGGTGACGTTGAGACCGTTGATGTAATACGAGTTCTCGGCCACCGACGAGCCACCGAACGAGATGCCGCCGAACGAGGCGGCGCCCTTGTTGACGCCCGGCGCTAGGGTCGCCACCGAGGTTATGTTCTGGTCGACTGGCAGGCGGGCGAGATCTTCGCGGGTGATATTGGTCGCGGTTTCAGTCGAGGTCACGTCAACCACGGACACCGCATTGCCGGTGACCTGGATCACGTCGAGCGCCTGGACCGTGCTGCCGAGATTCGCGGTGGTGGCGTTGCCCAGGGTGACCGTGACCTGCTCTGGCGTGCCGAGGCTCTTGCCGTCCTGGCTGGCCGCGATTTCATACTTGCCAACTGGCAGGTAAGGGAAGCGGTAGCTGCCATTTGCATCGGCGGTCACCGAACGCGTGAAGCCCGTATCCGGGCTGGTTACCGTGACCACCGCGCCTGCGGCGGTGCGTCCAACCACGGAGCCGTCGGCGTTGCCGGCGTATGCGGCTGTCGAAGCCAGCAGTGACAAGCCAAAGCCCAAGGCCAGGCAAAGTGATGTTTTGCGCAAGGCGCGGTTGCTGTTCCCCATGTTCCTCTCCCGTCGAGGCTGTTTGTGCCGCTCTAACGGCGGCGGTTGATTGAATCAAGGCGTAGCCGGTGATACCTGCCACGCGAAGTCGTAATCCCACTGATCGAAATACAGGTTGCCGCCACTCCATTCCGCTTCGCCGCGTTGCAGGTCGACGGTTTCAGAACGAAAGAATTTCTTGGCCGGGACGAAGTCACGGCCATAGTCGTCATTGAAGGCAATGCGGTACGCATCGAGCCCACCGAGATAGAAGCCGGCAATGCGCGGATCGTCGCTGTTCAGTCGGCCGGTGGTCACATCCATCGGAATCCAGCCGTACGGTGCAATGTAGAGCTGCCCCCAGTCGTGCAGGTTGCTGTAGGCATCGCCATCGGAATAGACCATGCCTGACTGCCAGCGCGACGGAATGCCGTTGAGACGCAGCAGGGCCATCAACAACAGGGTTTGCTGCCCGCAGTCGGCGTGACCCGCGTGCAGGGCGTAGTCGCTGATGTTGCTGATCGTCGAGTATTCGCGCGCACCGGCCCAAGGAATCTGATCGACTGCCGCGTAGAGTTTTTGCGCGATGCGCCAGGGATTCTTCTCATCGCCGACGATCTGCCGTGAGAACAGACGCAGGGATTCATTGAAGACGATATGCGGCGGACGTTCGGCCACAAACGGTGCGAGCTCGGGCGAGATTTCTGCCACGACAACCTTGTCCGCATCGATCGCATGCGATTGCGCCGAGACAGTCAGTTCGTAGCTGATCGAGAATTCGGTCGGTTTGCCTGCTTCGGCCTTTTGTTCCAGATAGACCGTGCGCTGCAATGCCGACTCAGGCGCAATCACATGCTTGCCCGGTAGGCTTTCGATGAAATGAATGCCGTCCTGCTGGCCGGGCAGGGCGCGTGGATACGGAATCCAGGCGCGCACGATCTCACCGGCCGGAACGGCATCGGCATGCACGCTGAGCGACTGGGTGACCTTGAGTTCGCGCGAAGCCAGGCCGCGCTCGTGGCCCGAACCTGTCGCATCAAGGATTTCGCGGTGATGAGCGTTCGCCGCTTCCATCGGCCCGTCGCGCCATGGCGTCTGCACGCTGCGTCGGGCCAGCGCTTCGGCACTGAGGCGAAACAGGTTGGAAGCCGCGCGATTGAAATAGATAACGCGACCATCAATCGATTGCTGCTCGAACAATCCCTGCGCCTTCCAGCGCTGGAATTCTTCGTCGTTCAAGTCGGGAATCTTCTTCTGCAACTGCGTCTTGAGGGCGGCTTCGTCGAGCGTGAAATCGAGCAGAATGCGGCGCATGCGCTCGCGCTCGAACGCCAGCGCATCGTGCCTGGAGCTGTCCAGATTTCTGTTTGTGAGTGCTTTCGCGATCGCAGTTTCAGCGGCCTTGAATTGACCTGCATCGATCGTCGCGGTGACCTCACCGACATCGAGTCCGTTGAGCTGGCCGGCACGCGCGAGTGAGATCGAACTGATCACGCAAGCGGCCGCCATGGCTCCGAGCACGCAAATCGGTGCGACACTGGAACGCAATGCGATGGTGCGATTCAACGGAAGCATTCCTCGGCCAGCGATGGGCGTTGTTTAACATGCTTGCAATGCGTGGTCAATAATTTATGCTTCGACGCAGTAAGGTGAGAATGTTCTATTCCTGATTAGCGTGAGGACGGCGATTCGATGATCGAGACGGTTTGGCCTTGGCTGGTTCTGATGCTGTTGTGCGCGGGGATCTTCGCCGTGCTTGAGCGGCGGTTCGCCTGGCGGATCTCTGCCGTCATGCCGCCGATTGTCATGGCCCATCGGCGCGCCAACGCGCTCGCCATTGCGGGGACATGGTCGGTCACCCCGCGGAGCCCGCGTGATTTCCGAGGAGGGGCGGCAAGTTATTCTCGTACGCTCGCGCCGGTTGCAGTCCTGCTTGCCCTGCTCGGCCATGTCATGGCTGCGGGACTCGGTATCGCAATGGCGTCTGTGCTTTCTACCCTGGCCCCGACATCATGATCCAGACCTTCAAAATCAAGTTCCTGTTGATCTGCGCCAGCGTGTTTGTGCTGGCTGCGCCTCAAGTCCACGCGCTGGACACTCAGGCGCCGATAATTCCTGCCCACGGTGTGATCGGTGTCGAGGAAGCACAACTTACGGCCGACTACTGGATGAAGCGCCTGACCGATGCCAATCGCATCATCCTCGACGCCGCCGCGATCTCCGCACAGAACGCCGAGGTGCTGCAAAAGGATCCGTCGATGCACGATCTAGCGGCCTTGCCTGCTGAATTGATTCGCGCCGACGTGCTTGCCTGGATCGATGCCATTTCGAGTCGGCCGACACGTGAGTTGTTTGATGTCGAAGGCAAGCTCATTGCCGGCGCAACCCTCGATGCGTTGATGCAGAACCTCGATCGCGGGGCTGTGCCGGAAGTACAGTCGCAGCGTCACGGTCTGGTCGTGCATCGCGCGGCGATGCGTTCGATGCCAACGTCGTTGCGCGTGTTCAGTGAGGCCGGCAACACCGATATCGACCGCTTTCAGGAGAGCGCATTGTTTCCCGGCACGCCGGTGCTGATCGTGCATCGCAGCCATGATCGACTATGGCTGTTCGTGGTCAGCGCGCGCTACGCAGCCTGGGTCGAGGCAGCCACCATCGCCGAAGGTTCCGCGGCAGAGATCGCCGCCCATGTCGCGCACGGCTCCTTCCGAATTGTCACCGGCGCGACCGAACAGACCGTCTTCACGCGCGAGCAACCCGCTGTCTCGAAACTGCAGCTCGACATGGGCGTGCGTCTGCCGCTACTGGCCGACTGGCCAGCGGACAAGCCGGTCAATGGTCAACATCCATATTCTTCGCAGGTCATCGAACTGCCGCTGCGCAAGGCCGACGGGCGCCTCGATCTGGTGCCGGCCCTGCTGCAAAAAACCGCCGATACGCGCGGCGAATATCTGCCATTGACCGAAGCCAACATCGTTGGTCAGGCCTTCAAGTTTCTCGGCGAGCGCTATGGCTGGGGCCACGATTACAACGCTCGTGACTGCAGCGGATTCGTCTCCGAGGTCTACCAGAGCATGGGCATTCTGATGCCGCGCAACACACGCGACCAGAGCGTCAGCCCGGCATTGCGCAAGCGCTTGTTCACCGAGGCGGATGGCCACGCGACGCGACTGGCAGCGGTGGGCGCGATGCTGCCCGGCGACCTCGTCTACATTCCGGGCCATGTGATGATGGTCATCGGCAGTATTGATGGCGCACCTTATGTGATCCACGACACCACCGGAATCAGCTATCACCTGGCTGATGGCAGCCTGCGCCGAGTCACCCTAAACCAGGTTTCCGTTTCGCCGCTGCTGCCTCTGCAGTTCAATGACACCGAAACCTATGTCGACCGCATGACCAGTATCGTCACGATGCGCCCCGCACCCTCCCAGGATGTTCGCCCCGTCCCATGAAGATCACCGATATCCGCTTCGGCATGCTGCGCGTGCCCCTGAAGACGCCGTTCAAGACCGCCCTGCGCACAGTCGAAGCGGTCGAAGACATCATTGTCATGGTCAATACCGACAGCGGTCATGTCGGCTATGGCGAGGCGCCCGCAACGGCGGTGATCACCGGCGACACGCACGGCTCGATCATTGAAGCGATTCGTCATTACATCTCGCCGCGCCTGATCGGCGCGGACATCGCCGACCTCAATCGCAACACCCACCTGATCCAGAGCTCGATGGAGAAGAACTCGAGCGCCAAGGCGGCGGTCGAGATCGCGATCTACGATCTCTGGGGCCAGCTTTACAATGCACCGCTTTATCGCCTGCTCGGTGGCGGCGATCCGGTCATCACCACTGACATCACGATCAGCGTCGACTACATCGACAAGATGGTGGCCGACTCGCTGGCTGCCGTCGAGCGCGGTTTCGAATCACTCAAGATCAAGGTTGGCAAGGACATCGGCGTCGACATCGAGCGCGTGAAGGCGATCTACGCCGCGGTCGAGGATCGCGCCCTGCTGCGTCTTGATGCCAACCAGGGCTGGACGGCCAAGCAGGCCGTGTATGCGTTGCAGACGCTCGAGGATGCCGGGGTTCGACTTGAGCTGGTCGAGCAGCCGGTCAAGGCCAACGATCTCGACGGCATGAAATACGTCACCGAACGCGTGCATACACCGATCATGGCTGACGAGAGCGTATTTGGTCCGACTGAGGTGATTGAGTTGATTCGCATGCGCGCGGCCGACATCATCAATATCAAGCTGATGAAGACCAGCGGCATCTCAAATGCGATCCGCATCGCCGACATCGCCGAGATGTATCAGGTTGAATGCATGATCGGCTGCATGCTCGAAACCAGCATCAGCGTCGCAGCCGCAGTGCATGTCGCGGTGGCCAAATCGAGTGCGATCACCAAGATCGATCTCGACGGACCGTCGTTGTGCGCGTTCAATCCGGTTGACGGCGGAGTCATCTTCAATGAATCGGAAATCACGGTAACCGATGCGCCTGGACTCGGGATCCGCGACATTCGTGGTCTCGAATTGATTCCCTGATGGAGGCGCGCCCAAGCACCATGTCCCCGCTGCTGAAAATCCGCGCCGAACGCGATCAGATGTCGGCAATCGAACGACGTATCGCCGACTTCCTGCTCGAGGAAGCTCACCTGCTGCGCGACTATTCTTCACAGCAGCTCGCCAATGCGCTCAAGATCAGCCAGTCGAGCGTGGTCAAGTTCAGCCAGAAGCTCGGCTTCAAGGGCTATCCGGATCTCAAGTACTCGATCGGCGAAGCCATCGCGCGCGGCGATGGCGCGGATGGCAATGGCGGCAACGGTGGCGGTGGTGAGCCGGTTGGCGAGGATGCGCATTCGGCGCTCGCGGAAAACCTCTGGTACATCAAGACTCGTGCCGAACAGGAAACCCGACTGATCAATCCCTCAACAGGAATCGATGCGATTGCCGGAGTTATCGGCAAGGCCGGCAAGGTCTTCATGATCGGCCTCGGCGAAGATGGCATTCCGGCGCGCGCTTTTGCGATGCGCTTGTCCATGCTCGATATCCTCACCGTGCATCACTTCGATACCGTGCTGATGACTGCAAGCATTGCCACGGCGACGAAGAACGATGTCCTGCTGGTCTTTTCCGAGCACGGCCAGCAAACCAATCTGTGCAAGATCAGCCGCCAATTCCGTGAGCGCCAGGGAAATGTGATTTCGGTCACCCGGCACTCGGCCAATCCGCTGCGCGCGCACGCCGACCATTCGTTGCTCGTTTCGGCACACGACGAACGCGCCCATATCGAGCCATTGATCTATCAATCGGCCCTGCGTCACTTGCTCGACATGATCTTCGTGCTGCTCTGCGAAAGCGGCAAGGGCCGGCTGGGCCAGCTTGAGTCGAACCTCGATCGGATCCGCAACTTGATGGAGCCGTGAGAGCAGGGAATGGAGAGCGGGGAATTGTCGGACGCGGCTTCAGCCGCGATGCTCCTGATTATCGGAATCACGAAACAAATTCGCAAAGCAGATTGACTGCCAACTCTGTACCAAGAGGTTGAATGATGATTCAGCGAGTGCGATTCACCAAGCGTGGCCTGTGCTTTGCAATCGCCTGCGCGGCAAGTCTGATTTCGCCTGCGATCCTTGCCGCAGACGACACTGCTGTCGTCGCCCACTCGGAACAGATGGTCCTCGTCATCACGCCGGACTGGAACAGCTCGAAGGCCAAGCTGCGCCGCTTCGAGCGCCACGATGGCCAATGGCAGGCGGTATCAGCCGCGCAGCCGGTCGTCATCGGCAAGTCCGGATCCGCCTGGGGGCTCGGATTGCACTCGCCGCAGCCGGGTAGGCAGAAGCGCGAGGGAGACGGTCGAGCACCGGCCGGCATGTTCGCAATCGGGCCTGCGTTTGGCTACGCGCAGTCAGTGTCGACGGCGCTCACCTACCAGGCAATGACGGTGCAGGACTATTGCATCGATGACAGCGACTCGCCGTTGTACAACCGCATTGTCGATGCAGGAAAGGTGGGCGAAAAGGCAATTGCCGGCTCCACCGAACCGATGCGTCGAGATCTGCACGCGGATGGCGACCAACGCTACAAGCTTGGTTTTGTCATCGAGCACAATCCTCAGCGCACCCCGGCTGGCGGCAGTTGCATCTTTGCGCATCTATGGAAATCAGCGGAATCATCAACCGCCGGTTGCACGGCGATGACCGATCCGATGATGCGCAAGTTGCTCGGCTGGCTCGATCCTGAAAAACATCCATTGTTCGTCCTGCTCCCGGGTGCCGAGTACCAGCGACTGCGCGGGTCGTGGCAGCTTCCCGATTTCGGTGGCGATACCGCGAACTGACGCTTGCAGCGCGTCTGATCTGCACAGCGAGGCCCGCTACGTATCGAAGCGCGATTGCACTATCACCTCCTCGAGTTTGGGTCCCCACGCATGTCGAACACCGCAAGAATCCTCATCGGCCTCGCCCTCGGTGCCATCCTCGGCCTGAGCCTCGCCTGGTTGGATCCGGCGCTGGCGAAGACCGCCGCGACGATCGTCCAACCGATCGGTCGCCTCTGGCTCAATGCCTTGCAGATGACCGTGGTGCCGCTGGTGCTGGCTCTGGTCATCGTCGGCGTCAGCGCAGCAAATGATGCCGCCGCATCGGGGCGAACGGCACGACGGGCGATCGTTGTCTTTGCGGTATTGCTTAGCGCCGGCGCAATGATCGCGGCGATTGCCGCGCCGATGTTGTTGTCGATGTTGCCGCGTGATCCGATCCTGATCGATCACCTCCGTGCGGCGATCCCGAGCGGCGCTGCTGCATCGGCACCGGTCGGTCTGGCCGATTGGTTCTCGGCGATCATTCCGGCCAACGCTGTCGCAGCCGCCGCGCAGAGTGCGATGTTGCCCCTGGTCGTGTTCGCGCTGTTCTTCGGTTTTGCCCTGACCCGAATCGATGCCGGGCGGCGCGTGAAAGTGGTCGCGTTTTTCCAGACCCTCTCCGACACCATGATCGTGATCGTGCAATGGGTGTTGTGGGCCGCGCCGCTCGGCGTATTCGCGCTTGTGCTTGGGGTCTGCGCGACGGCAGGTGCGAGCGTGATCAGTGCGCTTGGCTGGTACATAGCGCTGCTCTGCGGACTCTACCTGGCCATCATTGTGCTGATGTATCCGGTTGCCGTGATCGCAGGCCGAGCCAATCTGCGCCGGTTTGCATCGGCAATCCTGCCCGCCCAGATTGTCGCCGCCAGTACGCAATCCTCGCTCGCCTCCCTCCCCGCGATGATCGAGAGCGCACGGGGAAAACTCGGTCAGCCGCCTGCGGTCGTCGCCCTGGTGTTGCCGATGGCGGTGTCGTTGTTTCGGATTACGAGCCCGGTTCAATACATTGGCGCCGCGTCGTTTGTGGCCTGGATCTACGGCATCGATGTGCCGGCCGCACAGATTGCGGCGGCGGCGGCACTCGCGGTCGTGATCAGTCTCGGTTCGGTGGGTCTGCCGGGTCAGGTCAGCTTCATGGCGACGACGATGCCGGTGACTTCGGCAATGGGTCTGCCGCTCGATCCGCTCGGCTTGTTGCTCGCGGTCGACACGATTCCCGATGTGTTCGCCACGGTCGGCAATGTTAGCGCTGATCTGACCGCGAGCACGATCGTCGCGCGCCACCACGCCGATGATGACGGTGCCTCGGGGTTGGCGGCCGGGGAGATTTGAAGCGGAGCGCGCAAGACTTTTTCCAGATTGGTATCGAAGCTCGATCAACGGAACTTCCTGTCCCGTCGGTGGCCGAAACAAGCTCTGTTCGGGAGGCACATGGATCGCTTTTGGGCAAATCGCAGATCGGGATCGAAGCAAGGCGCTGAGGGACATGCGAAAAACGCTGCTGCCAATCATGGGCAATGGGTGTAACGCGCTGCGCAAGGCGGCGGATTGTGCGCCGACACCTGAATCTCTCGAAAACCGAGCCAGTTCTGATTCGAGCTGAACGCTGGCAACTCCCTTGTTGGTCATGAACAGGGCGTGGCGCTATCCTGCACGCCCTGATTTCGGATCACGACCCATGCAAGCGAAGACTCTGGTTTCCCTCATCGGCGCTCCTACCGACATCGGCGCAGGCCATCGCGGTGCCTCGATGGGGCCGGAAGCATTGCGTGTTGCCGGCATTGGCGAGGCATTGGCCCAGCGCGGGATCGACGTGATTGACCGTGGCAATCTGACTGGCCCGATGAACCCCTGGGTCGGCCCGACTGACGGCTATCGTCATCTTGACCAGGTGCGCGAATGGAACCTGTTGGTGATGCAGGCCGTCGCGGCGGAACTCACGCAAGGTCGAGTGCCGGTACTGCTCGGTGGCGACCATTGCCTGGCAATTGGTTCAATCACCGCCGTCGCCGAGCATTGCCGCAAGAATGGCAAGCGCCTGCTCGTGCTCTGGCTCGATGCTCATGCGGACTACAACACGAGCCAGGTAACGCCCTCCGGCAATATCCACGGCATGCCGGTGGCTTGCCTGTGTGGACTTGGCCCACGTGAACTCACCGAGCTCGGTGGCAGTGCGCCGGCGCTGACGCCCGACTGCATTCGCCAGATCGGCATTCGCTCGGTCGATGAGGGCGAAAAGAAGCTGATTCGCGATGCCGGTCTCGATATCTACGACATGCGCTACATCGATGAAATCGGCATGAAGCGTGTCATGGAAGAGGCCCTCGCCGATATCGACGAAAACACGCACGTCCACGTCAGCTTCGACGTCGATTTCCTCGATCCGGGCATTGCCCCAGGGGTCGGCACCACGATTCCTGGCGGCCCGAATTATCGAGAGGCGCAGTTGTGCATGGAGATGATCGCCGATCGCGGCGGCATGGGCTCGCTCGATATCATGGAAATGAATCCGGCTTTCGATGACCACAATCGCACGGCGATCCTCGCGGTTGACCTGGTCGAAAGCCTGTTCGGCAAGAGCACATTGATTCGCGATTGATCGGCATCAAGAGAGAGTCCGCATAAACCAACTTCAGGTGCGTGGCCAGATGCGCCTGGCTTGATGAGTTGCCTCGTCGTGGCTGAATCAAAGCCAGCTCCGGCGGGAAAAACAGCCCGCGCCATCTGACCGGCGGCGTGCAAGCGTTTGAGGCAGCCCCTCGTTGATCGACCGAGCAACATCGTGCCTGGCGTAGCGCGCGACGCGTCCGCTTGGGCCAGCGTCAGCATGAAATAAAAAGTACCGCACCGGCAGCAAGCGCCGGTTGGCCAGGTGTTGAAGGGTGCAGCCACAGGAAATTGCGGGCAACCCGACGGCCTGCGAAATGAGAACTTGAGTGACCGACGTCGGTTCGCGCACTCAGCTTGACCAACCGGGTTTCCAGATGCAGGTCTCCCGGCAAAAAAAGAGGGCGCCTTTCGGCGCCCTCGAGTGTGCATTGCTGCGTGTCGGCAGTTACGGCACCGGCATGAAGTTGCCCGCGTCGGCGCCGATATCGGTCGGCGTCAAACTGGCGCGGACATCGCCATCGTAATCATCCGTCACGCTGCCAATCGCCAGGCCAGTGCCTTCGATTGGCGTCGGGTTGGCCGGACTGATATGCAGGTTGCCGGTCGCAGCGTCGCCGTTCGGTGCAATGTACTGCGGATCGGCGGTGAAGCTGTTGGCATCCTGTCCCGTGGCAGTCTGCCAATCGCCCAGGGTGGGCACGATTAGCGCGTTGAAGATGCCGGTGACACCATCATTGCCGTCGGCCCGCAGAACGTTGTAATTGCTGGTCGTTCCGGGCGGATTCGCGGTGGTTCCTCCGATTCGGATCGCCACGTGTGCGGTGCCACCGGTGCCGACGTTGCTGCGTGCGTTCCAGAAAATATTGTTCTGGAAGTTGCGAGTCGTGGTCACCGTATCGCTGTTGAACGCATACGTGTTGGAACCCGGAGAAACGACGTTGCTACCGCCGATATAGATGCTGTTGTGGTAGAAATCATTGGCGGCATTTGTCACCGCGGCATCACGAATGCCGGCAATAAAGATCGGTGATGTTATCGACGCTCCCGCCGGATCAAGGCCGAGTCGGATCATGTTGTTCCGAACCTGGGTCGAGGAGCCGCCTGTGTTCCGCATGAACAGTCCGATGACCTGGTAGCCACTGAGTGACGTGTCGGGCGCTATCGAATGGACCAGATTGCGTTCGACAACACTACCGGGGTTGGTGGAGATCGCCAGATCCATCGCATACGTTGCACCTGGAGTCGCACCCACGACGATGTTTCGCAGCGAATGAATCGTATTGCGGGCGACCGTCGTGGCATTTACGTTGTTACTGCCCGACATGAAGATACCGCTCATCACAACGGCTGCATTGTTGGCATTGTTGGTGATGTTGCGAACCATGTTGCCGGTGACCGTGGCGCTTGCACCAATAACATGGATAGCGAACGCCGAATTGGCGCCGACCAGATTGTTGGTGATGCCGCCCGCTGGCGTCGCACCGCCGATAACGTTGTCGATCACCGAATGCAGTACGCCTGTCGTTGAACTAACCCAGATGCCACGGAAGCTTGTGGTGCTGCCGGTGCCCGCATTGTTGTTGATGGTGATTGAGCCAATATTGTTGTTTGCAATTGTCACGCCGCCCAGGAAATTGTAATTGAGGATGGCGGTGACTGGAGCCGTGCTGGTAGTGACTGACCCAGCATTGATGACGATCGTCGACGAACCATCAAGACTTCCAACTGTATTGCCGGTGATGTTGGCCGGCGCATCGGCTGAAGAACCGCTGTGAATTGCCACAAATGAGGCGGTATCGGCGTTGGAAGTGCTCGTGGTATTGCGATTCGTGGTCTGGTTGATGCCCGACACCGTATTTCCGGACACGGTACTGAACGGCGCGGTTTGCTTGGCATTGGTGAAGACGATTCCACGCACTTCGTTGCCGAGGCCCGTGCCGGTTCCGGTAATTGTGGTGGTGCCGCTGCCGTCGGCCGCGCCGAAGCCGATCACGTTGCCGGTAACGTTGGTCGTGAATGTCGCCGAGTTCACCAGGATGCCTGAATAGCGCACGCCCGCCGAACCGGTGAATGTTCGCGTCGCAGTTTGGTAGATCCGGTTGTCCGAGATCGTCGTGGTGTCGTTGTTGGCCTGGATCGAGACACCGGCGGTGTTGCCCGTACCAGCCAGGAAGAAGTCATGGATGTTGTTGCCATCAATGACATTGCCGACGTTCTGGTTCGGGCTCCCCGAACCCAGCCCCATGATTCCCTTGCTTGGCAGATTGGCGCCTGCCGGTCCGACGTCGTTGCCGGAAATCAGGTTGTTGCTGTTGCCGCCGGCTATCGTGCTCGTGCTGAACAGGACATTGCCCGTGGCTGACGCAACCGTTCCGATGGACGATCCGAGGATCGAGGTCCGGGTGACGGTATTGCCGGTCGCACCTTCGATGAAGCGGACCGTGCTGGTCCCCGCAGTGGTGACGGCGCTGGTGTTGGAGAGTGTCAGTGCATTGCCACCCGAGTTCAGGCCATCGATGGTGACGTTGTCGGCACCGTTGAGGTCAACCAATGGTGCTGCAAGAGCGCCACTGATTGTGCGGGCCGCGCCGCCGGCGGGTTTGATCATGACAGCGGTGTACACCGATGAACCGGTGCCGCTGGCATTCAACGCCGCACTTGCCGCTTCAGTGGAATCGTTGCAGACGTCAACTCCCAGCACGCCCTGATGGGTGCCGGCATTGATCGCGTCAAACGCATCCTTCAGCGTCGGATATCCGGTCGGCCCCGTGGTTCCTGCCGATGCCTTGACTTCGATTGGGCTGGTTGTCTGGCACGCCGGGAGGGCCGTGACAGTCAGAGTGGCGTTGGCCGACGCAGCGTTGGTGCCGGTATCCGTCTGCAATGCACCGGCGGCTATGGTGTTGTCATAACCGCCTGCCGTTGCCGAGGTCACGTTGACCGAGACCGTGCAGTTGCCTGCGGCCGGGATCTGCGCACCACTGGCGAGCGAAACCGATCCCGATCCGGCAACAGCCGTCACTACACCGCTTGGGCAGGTCGTGGCCTCTGCCGGCGTAGCCGCGACCACCAAGCCGCTCGGGAACGTGTCGACCAGGTTTGCATTGAGCGTCGACACGGTCGGGCCAGCGTTGTTCAGGGTGATGGTCAGGGTGCTGCTCGAGCCCTCGACAACGCTGGTCGGGGCAAATGCCTTGCTCAGCGTGGGTGCCTGCGAACCGCCGTTCGGCACGGTAAAGCTAAGAGCAACCGGTACCACGGCCTGATTCGTCGCATTGCTGCTGATGCACAGGTTGCCGGTGTAGGTGCCTGCACTCAAGCCAGCAGCGTTAAAGGTGACCGGAACCATTTGAGAGCCCCCGAAACCCAGTGAACCCGCGGTCGGTGCCGCGCTGGCCCACGCTGGCAATGTGCAATCGACCACGCCCTGGACGAGACCTGACAGACGGGTCAAGCCCGGGTCGGTCTGGAAGTTCAGCGGATCCTGCCACGGTGCATAGAGCTTGGGCACGCTGCCAATCTGTGCGTCGGAAGCCACGTACCAGGCCCACAACGGGTTGGCGGCAGTCTGTGCGCCGGTGCCGTTGATGCTCGGCGATACCGTCATCCAGAAGCGGCCCGGCGGCAGGTTCAGAGGCATGCCGACGACATTCGCCGCATTGAGGTTGAGCGAAATCGCTCCGCCGGTCGTGGTGATTCCGTTTGCCGCACTGATCGCGCCGGTGAAGGTCCACAGTGGCGCGGCTCCAAAGCCCTCGGGAGCGCCGGCAGGGTCGCCGGCATTATTTGCGTAGACACTGAACGTGATGCTCGGCGTATTCGCGGCAGACAGGCTGGTGGCCGAAGGAAGCGTGAAGCCATTGGCCCGAAGCGTCGTCACCCGCATCGCCGCCGCGATGTCGAAGTTCTGCGACCAGTGATAGCCGCGAGCCGGTGCGAAGCCCGAGTACGTGCCACCCTGGAAGCCGTTCGTCGTCGATGTGGTCGTGTACGGTGTCTGCGCCGCCGTGCCGGTGGCCTGAACCGCCCAGTTGAGGGTCGGGTTTCCGGTATTGGCGATGGTCAGGTTGTTGACGACGGTTGTGTCCGATGTTCCCGAGAGCGAACCGGGTGACACGGATATTGCCGGACCACCCGGATACAGTGCGACCGGCAGATGCAATGTGGGCTCGTCGCCACCCGAGGGTGTCAGCGTGAGTTCGCCGAGGTTCCATTGTGCTTCTGTCAGCAGCGCGCTGTGTGCGGTCAGCGTGATCGTCTGCGAGCCACTCGAGTTGACAGTAAACGATGCCGGTGAGAACTCGACTGATCCGGCCGGGAAGCCTGTCGCAGACAGCGTATAGGTCTGTGATCCCGAGCGGGCGCGACGGAAAGTGCGGCTGAACACGGCGTCGCCAGTGAAGTTGTACTTCGCGATGCTGGCCAGGTTCAGGCTCGAGATGTCGCCACCGGTTGCCGGGTTTGCAGCGAGGAAATTGGCTGACGTCTCGTCCATGATCAAGCCAACCTTGGCGGCCGACGTGAGATTGACGCGACCGGAACCATAGTCCCAAAGCCTGACTGGCGAACCATCCTGGTTGACTGCACCGAAGTTGTTCGAGCTCAGGTTGAGTGCCGATTTGACCTGGGTTGGCGACCATGTCGGATTCAGCGCACGCATCAGCGCAGCTGCACCCGCCATGTGCGGACTCGACATCGACGTACCGTTGCTCAGGTAGACGCCGTTCGGGCCGACCACGTTGCTGGCACCAACCGCGAGGATATCCACGCCGGGGCCGGTAATGTCAGGCTTGACCATGCCCTGACCGCCGACCAGACGCGGGCCACGGAAGCTGAAGTCGGCGACGCGGTCGCCTTGTGACGGGAACGCCATCGCAGAGACATCGATCGAGATTCTTGCGGTGGCAGGATTCGAGCCGGCTTCAAGGTTGAGCCAGTCGCTCATCAACATCGACCAGGAGGTGCCATTGGCACCGAGGTTGAGATAGACCACATCGACAAAGATGACGCCAATGGCGCCCGCGTTGAGGGCCGCGGTGCGACGTGTACCGCTGCCGCAGGAACTGGCGGTGCCATCGAGGTGAAGAATAGCCACGGCACCTTCAGAGAAGGGTGGGGGTGGCAAGTCGTCAAAGCCGTCCGCGAAGATGCGATCGGTCGGCGAGCCGCCGCGCACGAAGGTATTCGGCGGATAGGCCGCACAACCATCGGTCGAACCATTGCCAAAGTTCGGACTCTTGATCATCGGAACGTCGAGCAGATTCTGCGTTGGCAACGGCGCACCACCCGGACGCAGCGGAAGGTCCTGGGTGTTCGGGTTCGGGTTTGCTTCGCTGGTCAGGTCGAGGCTGACGGCGATGATGCGATCCTGGGTCGAAGCCGCAACGGTCTCCACCCACGGTTCCATGTGGTTGACCTGACCCTGCGGGTTTGGAGTCGTTGTGCTGGTATTGCCCGCCGATGCGGCAACAAAGGTGCCGGCGGCGACGGCATTGCGAAATGCCGTCGATGTCGCGTCAGTCCACGGCGAAGTACCACCGCTGATCGAATAGTTGATGACGTCAACACCGTCTGCAACTGCCTGGTTGGCGGATTGTGAGGTCGCCGTGCTCGGGCAGGTTGACGGACACGCCAGGTAAGCAATCACGTTGGCGTGCGGAGCAACGCCCGAGATCGTGAACGGGCCGCTGGAGAAGGTTGCATTCCAGGTATTGCCAGCGACCGTGCTCGCCGTGTGCGAACCATGACCCTGGGTGTCGGTGCCGCTCGTGCCGGGGGCTGCGAAGTTGTAGATGCCGATCAGCTTGTCATTGCATCGGCCTGCATCGACGCCACCGGGAGCGCATTGGCCCACATAGGTGCCATTGCCTTTCGGATTCTGGTGGACATAGCCATCAATCGGACCGACCGCTGCAAAAGCTGGGCTCTCCCAGTTGATGCCGGTGTCGATATCGCCGATCAGGATGCCTTCACCCTCGGTGGCAACGCCGCTGGCGGTCATGCCGCCCCAGATCGACGGGGCGCCGATAAAGGCGGGGCCGCGGTCGGTGCTGAGTTCGAGCTGATGTTCGCGTTCGATGAAGAGCACGTCAGGGCGCTTCATGACTTCAGTCGCTTCGGCATTGCTGAGGCGGACGATCACGCCATTCAACGCATGCTGCATGCGCGCCATGACCTCAAGCGGTCGCCCGAGCGAGTTGCCGAACTGGTCGATGAAAGCTTCCTGCTTGCCGGCGAGGTAACTCACGTAGGCGACAGCGGCAGGAGAGTTCACATCGATCTTGGCGCTTGGGATACCTTGGCGAATGATGTTGTCCGGGGCGCGCAGGCTGGCGATTTCGCCGCCGTACGTGGCCAACGGGGCTTCCTTGAAGATGATCGTGTAATAGGCCATCCCTTCGGCAGGCGATGCCGACAAGGAATTCGCCGCGATCACTTTCGGCAGGGCCGTCACGACGTCGAAGACCGGATTGTAGGCAGACGCGGAAATGGACGCGGCGACGCCAGTGAACAGCGTCAGGGCAAGCGCGCTTGCAAGTGGAGTTGAGCGTCTTCCTGCACGCTGCAACACAGAATATGACCAATTCATATGTATCCCCAAAGTAAAATCTATAGAAGATGCTGATTAAGACGGCTCACCGAGAATTCGGCAAGCCGGACAAAAAACTGTTGAAACCCTTGGACCCTCCTCCTGGATCGTCCATTGCGGGCGATCGTAACGAATAGTCGCCCTTAGTCAGGCGTTCCGCAATAGGCCTTCCGGCATTCAAGGCTATTGGTCGCGCTGTTGGCGGAGACCCCTCAAAGGGCGGCCGATTGACGAAATCGTGCACAGCGAGCAAGTCGATTTGCGCGCCCTATCGACCGCCCGCAGAGTTCGATCGATGCATGAACTGCGCGACGCCGCCTGGCGATACTGCCGCCGGGTCGATCAGTCATCGCCGTTCAGGTAAATCACCGGTGGGCGTGCGGCGACGGGCGCCTGCCAAGGGACGAGTCTGGACGCGAGCTCGAGGGCAAGCCATGGCGATTGCCATCGACGACGCCAAATGGAAGCGTGCCAGTACCGATATCTGGGGAAGCCAAATGAACCGCGGCAGCGAGGCGAGCCTCAGCGACACTGCTGAATATCCGCGCCAACCCCCTTTCCTTGGCAACCAGGGAGCCCATTCAAGCTGCGCCAGCGACGCGATTGAAGAGCAATCCCGCCACCTCGATGGCCGACGGGATTGGGATTGCGAACAAATAGCTCAACGATGGCGATAGCGCACCGGTGGATCCGGAACGAAGCTGTTCGGGAACGGGTTCGGCTCGCGGCTGGCAATCGGTCGACGAGGAATGATTCCTCGCGCGGCAAGATTCCGGTAGCTGTCGTACCAGATCGCAAGGGTCTCGGCCGGCATGATGGTGGCGCGTTCGAAACGTGTCGTGCCGACCTGCGAGTACTCGCGATCGCCATGGCCAGTGCCGAGGCTTTCACTCGGGGCCTGCCGGCGCGATCGTGCCGAATCGGCTCGCGATTCGTTGGCAGACGATTTCGCGGCACCGGCAATCGATTCACTGGCCGCTTCGTCGCGCGATTCGGCATCCTTGGCCCAGGGACGTGATGCCGGTGGCGCAGGCGGAGCACGCTCGGTGCGCTGCTGGGCAATCCAGCGATCATCGCGTTCGGTATACACGGCGACACCGATCACGCCGACATTGCGTGGTCTACCCGTTTGCGCGGCATAGCTGTTCGGCAAGGAGGTGAAATTGAACTGGGCGATCTCGTCGAGATTCTTGCGCCAGCCATTGATCTCGGTCGATTCCCAGGCATCGAGCACGTAGCCGCTCTGATTCGCGCTTGCGGTTTCGCCACTGACAGCATTGACGCCGTCGACCGAGAGCACCGCGAGCACGCGACCGCCAGTGCGGTTGCTCAATCGAACCGCGTAGCGGTGACCCGGAGTGCCGGGCACGTAGCGCTTTCCATCCTGGACATAGGTCTGCAGCGTGGTACCGGTATCGCGATCGACCACGGACAGGTCGAGCAGGTTGCCGGCATGCGCCGGGGCAGCGAGGATCAGGGCAAGCAGGGCAGAGCAGAGCAGAGCACGCATGGGACACCTCCGGGGCGGGTTGTAGAAGGTTCAACGCGCCGGATTGCATTCCGGGGTTTGTCGAGGGGAATTCGTAGTGCTGCCGTTTATCCTGGCGGAGCACGGATGAAGCCCAAGGATTCGTTAGACTTGGGGTTCTGCCACCATGGTTTGATCATGACCTTGAAGTTCCGCACCCTGACCGGCATCACCACGACCGGCACGCCACACCTCGGCAATTATGTCGGTGCGATCCGCCCGGCGATCGAGGCCAGCCGTCGCGACGATGTCGAATCATTTTATTTTCTCGCCGACTACCACGCTCTGATCAAATGCGAGGATCCGGCGCGGATTGCGCAATCGCGCCTCGAAATCGCTGCGACCTGGCTTGCCCTCGGCCTCGATACCGATCGCGCGTTTTTCTACCGGCAATCGGATATCACCGAGATCCCCGAGCTGACCTGGTTGCTGACCTGCGTGACCGCGAAGGGTCTGCTCAATCGGGCGCACGCCTACAAGGCCGCGGTCGATCGCAATACGGCCGAGAACCAGGATGGCGATGCCGGAATCAACGCGGGTCTGTTCATGTATCCGGTATTGATGGCCGCCGACATTCTTGTCTTCAACGCCCACCGCGTGCCGGTCGGTCGTGACCAGATCCAGCACATCGAGATGGCCCGCGATATCGGCCAGCGCTTCAATCATCTTTACGGAGCCGCCTATCGAGTGGTGACCCAAGGCGACAACGATCCGTTCGTATTGCCCGAAGCCGTCACCGACGAAAACGTCTCGACCTTGCCGGGTCTCGACGGTCGCAAGATGTCGAAGAGCTACAACAACACGATCCCGCTGTGGTTGCCGGCGAAGGATCTGAAAAAGGCGATTCTCGGCATCATCACCGACTCGCGCATGCCCGGCGAGGCCAAGGACACCGAAGGCTCGAATATCTTCGCAATCTATCAGGCCTTTGCCAGTGCCGAGGAAACCAGCTTGATGCGCAAGGCGTTTACCGATGGAATCGGCTGGGGCGATGCCAAGCAGAAACTATTCGAGCGTATCGACGCCGAACTTGCCGAACCACGCGAACGCTACAACGCATTGATGGCCCGGCCTGGCGAGATTGAGGAGCGCCTGCTGGCCGGAGCAAAGAAGGCGCGCGAACGCAGTTTGCCGTTGCTGGCGGCATTGCGAACAGCGGTCGGGCTTGGATCGGGAAACCGCGCCACAGTCGTGGACAAGGACGATGCACGTTCCGCCAGTGCCTCCAGCGCGATTCCGCAATGGAAGCGCTACCGCGAGAAGGATGGACGTTTCCATTTCAAACTGGTTGACGAGGCAGGCGAAGTACTGCTGCAAAGTGTCGGCATCGAGCGTCCGGACGAAGTCGGTCTGCTGATTGCCGAGTTGATGATCATGGCCAGTCACTTTCCGCAGGTCGAAGCGACCACCTTGTCGATGGACGATCGTGTCGCTGTGGTCGGCGAACTCGTTGTCGTTCGTGCAGCTCTGATTACCCTGGCCGAAATCGAAAAGCAGAAACGCGCCGCGAAAGAGAATCGTGACTGACTGATCCCGGCTCGCTCAGTCGCCGGCGTTTTCGTGCAGATACGGAGCAAGCTTCTCGATCCAGATCCGATATCCGGCTCGATTCATGTGCAGGCCGTCGTCGCCATACAGACTGGATCGCGGTTGGCCGCTTGCATCGAGCATCGGCGTGAAGATATCGATAACGCGAACGTCGACTTGCGACTTGGCATAGCTCGATACCAGGGCATTCGTGTTGTGCATCGCTGCAAGCAGGTTCGAGCGAGCCGGGCTCGGCTTGATCGTGATCCAGTCGATGCCGACTTCGGGCAGGGCGCGCCGTACGCGAGCGACGAAGGCGGCGAAATCGTCGCGAACCTGCTGCGGCGTGCGCCCGGAAGCGAGATCGTTGTCACCGGCATACATGACGATAAGTCGCGGCCGATAGGGAATGACGATGCGATCGGCGAATCGCGTGGCGTCGCGGATTTCCGAGCCGCCGAATCCGCGCCGAATAATCGGCACGTCGGGAAAATCGGCTTGCAGCGATTCCCAGAACCGGATCGACGAACTGCCGATGAACAACACGCCGCCCGGTTGCACAGGCCGCTCGCGATCGGTCTGCTCGAACGCGCGGATTTCAGTCTGCCAGGGGTCAGCAGGAACGCGCTGGGCATCGACCGATCCGGTAGCGAATGCCCAGGCCAGCAAGAGCACCCATCGATACCGGCTTCGATTGCCCATTGCATTCATTCGAGCCTGCGCTCCGTTGCTGGATCGAACAGATGCAGTCGCGCCGGGTCAAAGCCGAGTTCGATGCGTTCACCGGCGCTGGGCAGAGACTGAGGCGGCACGCGAGCGACCAGCGCCTCGCCACCGCTGCGCAAGTTGAGGAAAATCTCGTTGCCGACCGGTTCGACCAGTTCGAGCATTGCTCCCAGCGTGGCCTTGGCCGATGTTGTGCCAGCCGGAGCCAGATCCTCGGGGCGCAAGCCGGCGATGAGCTCGCGCCCGATGAACGAGCGGGCTTGCTCGGCGAGGTCAGGGGTCGCATCAAGTGCTATTCGATTGTCGCCGACCTCAAGCTTGAGGCCCTCCTGCTCGATCACCCGGCCGCGCAGAAAATTCATCGCCGGACTGCCGAGAAAACCGGCGACGAACAGATTGGCCGGGCGCGCATAAAGATTCATCGGCGTGTCGATTTGCTGAACCTCGCCGTCCTTGAGCACGACGATGCGCTGGCCGAGTGTCATCGCCTCGATCTGGTCGTGGGTGACATAGATCATCGTCGTGCCGAGGCGACGATGCAGCTTGGCGATTTCCACGCGCATGCTCAGGCGCAGTCGCGCGTCGAGATTTGAAAGCGGCTCGTCGAGCAGGAACACGCTCGGCTTGCGCACGATGGCTCGGCCGAGCGCGACACGCTGGCGCTGTCCACCGGACAATTGGCCCGGCTTGCGCTCAAGCAAGGCGCCAAGCTCAAGCGTGGCCGCGGCTTCGCCAACCCTGCGTTTGATTTCCTCGGAAGGCGTACCGCGCAGCTTGAGGCCGAAAGCGAGATTTTCGCCAACGCTCATGTGTGGATAGAGCGCGTAGCTCTGGAACACCATGGCGATGTCGCGATCCTTCGGCGCCACCTCATTGACGATGCGATCACCGATGCGCAACGTTCCGGAAGTGATCGACTCGAGCCCGGCAATCATGCGCAGCAAGGTCGACTTGCCGCAGCCAGACGGGCCGACAAGGACCAGGAATTCGCCATCGGCGACTTCAAAACCGGCACCGGCGACCGCTACCTGGCCGTTGGGGTACACCTTGCGCAAGGTGTCGAGCGTCAGATTGGCCAAGCTGGGACTCCCGGTTGAAAAGCGCGCCCGTGCGGCAGCCTATGCCATATTGGCGACGCTTGGGATATCCTCAATGTAACCGTTTTCATTCCTCCGCTTCCACTGCTGACTTCCATGACCCAGACATCGATCGAGTTTCCTCAGGATTTCATGTGGGGCTGCGCGACGGCGGCCTATCAAATCGAAGGTTCGCCGCTGGCTGACGGCGCCGGGCCGAGCATTTGGCAGCGCTTCGCGCACACGCCCGGCATGACGCGCGATGGCGATACTGGCGACGTCGCCTGCGATCACTACCGGCGCTGGCATGGCGATATCGCCTTGATGCGCGAGCTTGGGCTGAATGCCTACCGATTCAGCATTTCCTGGAGCCGGATCTTTCCCGAGGGCAAGGGCAGGATCAACCAGAAGGGACTCGATTTTTATTCGCGGCTCGTCGATGGCCTGCTCGAGGCCGGCATCGAACCGACCGCGACCCTGTTTCACTGGGATCTGCCGGCCGCGCTCGATGATCGCGGCGGCTGGCTCAATCCCGATATCGCCGACTGGTTCGGTGACTACGCAGCGACCATGTATCGCGCCCTCGATGGCCGCGTGAAGATGTGGGCGACACTCAACGAGCCCTGGGTGGTGACCGATGGCGGCTATTTGCATGGCGCGCTGGCGCCCGGACATCGCAACCGTTTCGAGGCGCCGATCGCTTCGCATCACCTGATGCGCTCCCACGGGCGCGCCGTGCAGGTCTATCGCGCCGAAGGCAAGCATCGCATCGGACTGGTGGTCAACATCGAGCCAAAATATCCGGCCTCGCAATCGTCCGAGGATCTGGCCGCGACGCAGCGCGCCGATGCCTATATGAATCGCCAATACCTCGATCCCGCGTTCTTCGGCACCTATCCGGAAGAGCTGCGCGAGATCTTCGGCGAGGCCTGGCCGGAGTGGCCGGACGAGGACATGGCCCTGATCAAGCAGCCGATCGATTTCCTTGGTCTGAACTGGTACACGCGCAGCGTCACCCGTCACGATGAAAATTCCTGGCCGCTCAAGGCCAGCAGCGTGCGCCAGAAATCGGCGACGTACACCGAGACCGGCTGGGAGGTTTATGCGCAGGGCCTTACCGACACCCTGCTGTGGATCAAGGAGCGCTACGGCAATCCGCCGATCTACATCACCGAGAACGGTTCAGCCTTCTTCGATCCGCCGGTTGCCGAGAACGGCGTGATCAATGATCCGCTGCGTGTCGACTATCTGCGCAAACACCTGCGTGCCGCGCACGCCGCGCGCGAGGCAGGCTGCGACTTGCGCGGTTATTTCGCCTGGTCGCTGCTCGACAACCTCGAATGGTCGCTCGGTTATTCGAAACGCTTTGGCATCATCCATGTCGATTTCGAGACGCAGACGCGCACCTTGAAAGACAGCGCGAAGCTTTATGCGAAGGTCATCGCGAGCAAAGGGCGGATCCTCGGTGATCCACCCGCTTGATCCAGCGGCGCGCTCCCGTTCGAATATCGGAAATGACGTCACACTGAATGTGTGAACCATTCGCTAGCTGACGCCTCGCGACAGTGCGCTAAGGTGTCCGTGGTTCGAAGCGCGCGCGTGAGGGCGATTCTTGCCTATCTTTGGTCATCAAGGGCGCAACATGGGCAGCAACAACCTTGTTCGCAGTTCGAGCCGGCTGATCGCCGCCTGCATGACGCTTTGCGTGATCGCTGCACCCGCTGTTCATGCGACGACCACCGCTGTATTGCCAGGTTGGGTCTGCGCGCACCCTGATGCGATCTTCATTGGCGGCTTCGAATCCGCAAACGGAATCACCCGCTTGCCCTCGAACGGCAGTGGTGGCGGCACGGGGAACGTTTCCCGAACCGTCTCGGTTCCGGGCGACGGCGCGCATACGGTCTATTTGCACGTGCCGCCCTGGATTTCATCCTCGCATCCGGTGCCGGTTGTGCTGGCCTTGCATGGGCAAGCCGGCCCCGGCAATGCTGCCGCTGCTGCGCAAGCGGTGCGCTCGCTATGGACGCCGGTGGCCGATGCCAATGGCTTTGTTCTTGTTGTGCCGATCGCCAGCGGAACATCCGGAGGTTGGAACGCGCCACCGGACCTTCCGAATGATTACAACGTTTTCGCCGCGGCGATTGCCGATGCCGAATCGGCCTACAATATCGATCGCTCGCGACGCATTGGCTGGGGTTTTTCGGCGGGCGGTCACGTCATGCACGACCTCATTCACCACGATTACGGTGTGCCGGTTACGATCGATACGTTCGCCGCTTATTCGGTCAGTGCCGGCGCTCTTGAAGGTTTTGCGTGCTCCAACCCGACGTCTTGCAACGCGCTGGTCTCCACCGCATCGCGGCATATCCCAATCGACATTCATGTCGGCACCTCCGATCCGCTGCTGCCGTATGCGACGAGTGACAGGAACATCTTCACCAACAACGGCTGGGTGCTGTCGCAGGATCTCTGGTTCACGACATTCACCGGCGGGCATACCTACGCGACAACTCAGCTCACCGAAGCCTGGTCGCATCTGTGCCCGTTCCAGGCGTTGCCCTGAAAGCATCGCAGCGCGCTTTGAATGTCGGATGTGCAATTCGGCTGACGCGACTCAACGCTCATCGCGTCATTCGCGAATCACGAGCTCGGCCGTACTCGTTGCAATGTGCAGTTCCCGGCCGATCCAGAGGGCGAGGCGTCCGTTGATCGTAGTGCGTCCCGGTTCGTTGGCGCCGGGCCAGACAAGGACATAACCGCCTGGCGGCAACCCTTGTCGATCGCCATGAATCGATAGCCTGATCTCATGTCCAGTGCGTCTGAGTGAATAGCCGAGTGATCCGTACGGCGTCCGCAACCCTTCGATCGCGATGCCATCACCGTTGAGCCAGTCATCGGGGATGCCGGCGGCAAGCACCATCGACCGATCCGATTCGCGCTCGTAGGCAAACAGGTCAAGCGCCGAACGGATGAAATCGGAGGCGACCCAGCCGTGCGGCATGTCGCCGATGAAACGCGTTTTTCGGTAGTCCTTGCCGACCACTTCAGCCCATTGGTTCCAGGCCAGTGGCCGGCGATCCTTGAAAAAGTATTCAATCACTTCGTGCGCACGCTCACGCCAGCCGAGGCGTACGAAGGCACCGACATTGCGCCATTCGTACGGTGTGTAGTCATTCCATTCGCGCGTGCCATCGCGGCGTGCGACGAATTCGCGCCAGTAGCGTTCAAAGGTGTTGTGGACAAGGTCGCCAGGGAGATGGTCGAGTTGCCCGGCCGGGGCGAGCGCGATTGTTGTTGAAGTCGCGTCGAAGTCACCGAGATCAGCCGCACCGGGGATGTAGTTGATATCGAATTTCTTCGCGCTCGCTGCGAGCGACGCGAGGATGTCGGCGCGAAATTCGTCGCGGCTTGCGCTGATCCGCCGGGCATCGTCGTCACGATCCAGCATGTTGGCGAGCTCGATTGCCGAGTTGTATCCGGTCAGTCCCCAGAAATTGTCCCAGTGTGAATAGGCCGGTTTCGCAGAATAGCCTTCGTGGCTGATCGAGGGCGAAAGCAGGCCGAATTTCTCGGTGCCACGATTCGCCTCGCTGCGCTCACTCGCGCGCAAGCGGTCCATGTAACGAATGGCCTTGTCGACATGCGGCCACATCATTGCTGCGAGCTGCTTGTCCCGGGAGTAACGCGCGACTTCGGCAACGAGGTAAATCAGCTCGCCATGGCTATCGTTCTCGGGCACCGGATCGGATCCGCGCGCATCGACACAACAGGGCACCTTGCCGCTGTCGAACTGGTACGGCGCGAACCATTCGAGGAATTCGCGCGCCGCTATCGTGTGACCCATGCGCAACAGCGCTTCCGCCGTCATCGAGCCATCGCGGATCCACGAGCGCGCATACGAGCGCGTACCGGGACGAATCTGCGCGCCGTTGCGGCTGATCAGGATGTGCGCGAGCGCGGTGCGCAGGGTGTCAATGAGCGGCTGCGCCTGTGGCGGCACCTTGAAGGTCACACGATCGAGTTTTTCCTTCCACGCGGCCGCGACCTGCTCGCGTTGCGCATCGACCCAGGCTTGCGCGGCGACCGCGTCGCGCGGCGTTGTTTCCGCTTCGCCGCTCAAGGGAATCTGGAGGTTGACTGTCTTCGACGCATGCGCGGCGAGTTCGATTCGGTAGATCAAGGCGCCCGAAGCGAGACCGGTTTCGTCGACGACGCGCTGTGCGGTTGGCCACTCGTTGTAGGTCAGGTGCTGGGCAATCATGTCCTGGTCGAACGATGTTGCGACGAACGCCGTCGGCGCTTGCAGCGGCCAGACTCGCGGCTTGTCATTGACGCTGACCGCCTTGCCATCGAAGCCAAGCGCATGGATCGGGCTGACGCCACCCGGCGTGGTCAGGAACTGGACCGGCGGATTGACCTGGAACGGCTGGATCGCAAGCAGAAGGCGATATTCCGCGGCAGAGTCGCTGATGTTGCTAAGCGTATAGCTCGCGAACAACTGCGAGGATTCGGCATCGGTTGTTGCAAAAGTGTCGATGTCGAGATGCCACGGTGCCACATCGAGCGTGCGGGCGGCCTTGTCATCGGCGCCACTCTCGGCCTGGTCTAACTCGGCGTCGGCGGAGATCGGGCATGGGTTAATCATGTCCAGGGATTGCTGATACGACCAGCCAACCCGAGGCATTGGCAGATAGCCGTCCGCAAGTGTTTGCTCGATCCGCACCTTGGACCAGTCATAGAGCCCGGTTGTGACAAGGGTCGTACCGCGCAGCGCGGCGAACGTTGCGCTTTGCGGCGAGCACAGCCCCGACGCAAAAGTGGTCGAATGGCTGATCGGGCCGCCGCCACTGACAAATGGCGTAACTGAAAACCCGCCTCTGGCAACCTCTACTGCTCCGTCCTCACCAAGCAGGCCGCTTTCGTGCCCGCCGTCGACACCGATCAGCGTCCAGTAGGTTTGCTCGCCCGAAAAACCTCTCGGGAAAAGTCCGCGCGGCAATTCACGCGCCAGCGATTCGATGAAAGCGTTTGCCGTCTCGCCGAATTCGAGCGGCTCAATGTCGATGGAAGCGAGTCGAAACTGTTGAGCAGGTCCAGCCCACATACGCAATCGCATGAAACGCGTTTCTGATTCCGCTAGGCGAATTCGATCTCTACCCCCATTGCCATCAAAGACGTGGCGAACTTCGCGCCAGCGGACGCCGTCATCTGAAAATTCGATTCGATAGTCGATCGCCTGCCCACCGGGCAGCCAGAGCAAGGACAGCCCTCCGAACTCCCGTTCGAAACCGAAATCGATCGTGAGAGTCTGGTCGCCGACGTAGTCGCTCATATCCCTATTCGGAGAGAGGTGTGGCTCTCGAAGATTGTCGGCCGCATTCGAATAAGACCAGGCTGATTCGCTCCAACTCGGGAGCGGATTCCATTGGCCGGAGCTCGGCGGACGCGAATACACCTCAGCACCCGCAAGCAACACGGCGGGAACGCGGCCCGAACTACTCGATACACGCGGAGCCGGCGAGGGCGACGGCGGCGCTTCGCGCTCGTGAAAGCGCAGCTCCTCGATGCAGACTTCGCCCTTGCCGCCGCTGTTCGCCGACACGGTGAATTCGACGAATTGGGTCTGCCGCAGAGTCTTGTCGGCCAGCGGTCCCCAGGCTGGGCTGATATGCCGTTTCTTGTAGCGGACCGTCGTCCAATCCGGGGAGAACGTTGATTCTGGTTTGCTCACCCACCAGACGTTATCGCCACTGGCATCGATCAGCTTGAACTCGAAGGCGTTCGCCGGGCCGCTGCCGCGTACGTTGAAAACGAATTCATGGTCCGGCGGGAACGTGATCGGCAGTTGGCGGCGCATTGCCGCGTAACCCGAGACGCCGTTGAAATCGTAGGTCAGGCAGAGCGCCTTGCCACTGGAGCCGGTGACGGCGTGGAGCGAGGTCAGAACCTGATCGGAAGCGAGTGCCTTCCACAGCGAAGGTTTGCTGAAATCGTCAAGCAAGGTACTTGCGGGGGTTTTCGCCTGCGCATCTGCTCCCGCAAAAGCCATGAACATGATGCCCAGCAGCAGCCAACCCGATCGCCCGTCGCAGGAAGCGGCTTCAGCCGCGATGCTTTTCTGGACGATCAAGCAAGCGCACCTCGGCTGAAGCCGCTTCCTGCAATGAACCATGCTCGGTCCGCTCGAACTCACCCCTTCACGCTCCCAAGCAGTAGGCCCTCGATGTAGTACCGCTGCAGGGCGAGGAACAGAAGCAGGACGGGTGCGACTGTTACCACCGATCCGGCCATCATCAATTCGTTGTCTTGCACGTGTTCGCGCGAGAGCGAGGCGAGCGCGACCGGAAGCGTGTAGTTGGACTGGTCGGCGAGCACGATCAGCGGCCACATGAAATCGTTCCAGCTGGCGAGGAAGGTGAAGATCGCCAGGGTGACGACGATCGGCTTGAGCAGTGGCAGCACGATGCGCACGAAGATGCGGCCCTCGCCGGCGCCGTCGATGCGCGCGGCTTCGAGCAGCTCGTCGGGTATCGAACGCGCGTATTGGCGCACGAGGAAGATGCCGAAGATGCCGGCCATCGCAGGCACGATGACGCCGCCGTAGCTGTTGACGAGACCGAGCGATTTCATCAGCAGGAACAGCGGAATCATCGCGACCTGGGCCGGAATCACAAGCGCGCCGAGCAGGATCTGGAACAGGTTTTCGCGTCCATGGAACTTGAGCTTGGCGAAGGCATAGCCGGCGGCCAGGTTGAAGGCGAGCGAGATGACGGTGACGGCGGTCGCGATCAGGGTGCTGTTGAACAGATAGCGGCCGAGGCCGTTGCGTTCGAACAGTTCGCGGTAGTTGGCCAGGGTCGGTGCCGCCGGCAGCAGCGGTGGCGGAAACGTGCTCGCTTCGCCCTGCACCATGAAGGACACCGAAAGCATCCACAGCAAGGGCGCGAGACTGACGACAGCGAAGCCGATCAACAGACCGTTGACGAGGGCCTTGGCCAGGCGCGGATTCATGCTGAGTCCTCGCCGCGCCGGCCAATGCGGAGCATCAGTGCGGTAATGCCGAGGATCAACAGGAACAACAGGAACGCAACCGCCGAGGCACGCCCGAGGTTCCACCATCTGAAGCCTTCCTCGAACATGAAATAGAGCACGCTGGTCGTGCTCTGCAGCGGCCCGCCGCGGGTCATCACGTAGGGCTCGGCAAACAGCTGGAAATAACCTGACGTGGTGATGATTGCGACCAGCAACATGGTCGGCTTGAGCATCGGCAGGGTGATGTGGCGCAGCTGGCGCCAGAACGAGGCGCCATCGATGCGCGCCGCCTCGTAGAGATCCTGCGGGATCGACTGCAGGCCGGCGAGCAGGATGATCATGTTGTAGCCGAAGTTCTTCCAAACCGCGAACAGGATGATTGTCGGCATCGACCAGTCCGCATCGCCGAGCCAGTCGATCGGATCAATGCCGATGAATCCGAGCGTGTAGTTCACGAGGCCGTAGCGGGTGTGGAAAAAGTAGCGCCAGATCACCGCAACGGCGACGATCGTCGTCACCACCGGCGCGAATAGCGCGGTGCGGTACAGGCCTTTGAAGCGCGCCAGCTTCGAATCGAGCAGCAGCGCGGCACCGAGCGATACGGCGATCGACAGCGGCACGCCGACAAGCACGAAATAGAATGTGTTGACTAGCGATTTCCAGAACATCGGCGTCTGCAGCAGATCGATGTAGTTGCCGAGACCGACGAAGCGCAGGTTGCCAATATCAGCCAGCGCATACAGGTCGAAATCGGTGAAGCTCAGCAACAGGGCGGCGAGTACGGGCAGGAAGAAAAACACGCCGATCACGATCAGCGCAGGGGCAACGAACAACCAGCCGGCAGTTGGACTCTTCATGGCGTCATGGCCTGCTCAAGCAGCCAGCGTCGTTTCTCGAGGATCTTGTCGACTTCGGCATCGAGGGCTTTCAATGTGGCATCGGTGTCCGCGCCGCCGCGCACGACGCGTTCGGCGGCGCGCTGCATCTCATTGGCAATGCGCTCCCATTCGGCAACCTTGGGTGTGCCTTTGGCGTGTTCGAGTTGTTCGCGAAATGCGCGCGCATACGGATCGGCGGCCAGCCCCGGATCATCCCAGACACTGCGACGTGGCGGCAGGTCTCCGGTCAGCTCATGGAAACGCAGTTGCACGGCGGGTTCGGAGAAGTACTCGATCAGCAACCACGCGGCGTCCTTGTTCGGCGAATCGCGAAACAGCACGAGGCTGGTGCCGCCGGCCACACCTCCGCCCCTGCCATTCAGGCCGGGTAGCGGTGCCGTCATCCATTTGTCCGCGAGATCCGCTGGCAGGCGCCGCTTGAACTCACCGATGTTCCATGGGCCGGTGATGTAGAAGGTGAAGAATCCGTTGGCGAATTCATTCCAGACATTCGAGATCTGCGTATCGCTCATGCGCGGCGCAAGGTCGTCGGCGAATAGCGACGTGTAGAAATCAAACGCCTCGCGGAAGCCTGCGCTCTCGAAGTTTCCGCGCGTGCCGCGGTCATCCAGCAGCGGATCGTCCTGCTGGATCGCCAACATCAGCAGCGGCTCGAATTCATCGAGCGGCAGCAGGATCGAGTAGGCGTCCGGGCCCGTCTTGCTTTTGATCGCGAGCATCGCTGCCCGCCATTCGCGCCAATCCGTCGGTGCCGCGTCGTAGCCTGCAGCAGCGAGCAGATCCTTGCGATAGAACAGCAGGCGCGTGTCAACGTACCAGGGCACGCCGAGCAGTACATCGTCGATGACGTTGGTATCCCAGATGCCCGGAAAATAATCTGAGGCGGCGACCGTGATGGAAGTCGACACGCGATCATCCAGCGGCTCAAGTGCACCGAGCGCAGCGAACTCGGGCACCCAGGTGTTGCCGAGCTGGCAGATGTCGGGTAGCGCATCGCCGGCAAACGCGGTCAGCAATTTTTCGTGAGCGGCAGTCCATGGAAGCTGTTGCAGGTCGACATGGATCGTCGGGTGTCGACGTTCGAATTCGGGCAGCAATTGTGCGACCACTTCGCCCTCGCGACCCATCGCCCAGAAACTGACGGTCGTGTGATCCGTCGCAGCGGGTTTGCACGCGGAAACCAGCGCGGCGATCATGCCAAGCGCGAATCCGGAAAGCCGACGGCCCACACTGGATCGCCGTGCCCGACCGGCCACGCGACTGCAGGGCATCGTCATTGGGTCGCCATTTCTGGCGCCGGTCCGTCCAGCCAGCCGCCGGTGAATCCGGCGCGTTCGAGGCCCTTGCGGATATAGGGATTGCGCTTCATCACATTCCAGACAAACTCGCTGCGATAGTTCTCGATCATGATCACGATCGGACCCTGATCAATGCCGATATAGTTGTCATCGACCCAGCCGAAGTTCGCGATCAGGTGGCCGGTTTTCAATGACACTTCGGGATAGTTGAAACTCGGGTTGAACGCATCGATGAAGCCGTATTCGCGGTAGATCTCCTTGCCATATTTTTCGTGCATGGCCTCGATCGCGGGAATCACGATTTCCGGCGCAAAAGCGATTGATGCGGCCGCAGCAGTCGGCGCCAGCGTGCCATCGTCGTAGCCGGCGTCCAGGCCGGCGCCGCGCGCCGAATAGTGACGGAATTCGCGAGGCTGCAGGTTGTAGACCTGGGTGGTGGCCTGCGGTCCGTCGCTTGCGGTCAGTCCCCAGATATTCTCGCCGTAGCCGTTCCATCCCATCGGGTTGGCGATCGCATAGGCACGCTGGGCCAGGGTGGCCCTGCGGCTGTTCTCGAAATAATCGAAATCGTGGCTTCGCATCCATTCGTCCTGGATACCGCGAAAATCGATCCACACGTGCGAGTACTGGTGGCCGAAGTGAGGCCCGAACGCAAGGTAGGTCTGGCCGTGGAATTCGCCGAATGAACGATCGTAAGTCTCTGTCCACGCACTCCAGGCGTCGGGCGCGACCGGGTGGGTCGGCGAGCCGAGGGCGAGCACGTAGACCAGCATGGCTTCGTTGTAGCCCACCCAGTCATGTTTGATCACGCCATCTTCCGGCACCCAGCCCATCGAAATCAGCGGCGAACGCTGCTGCAGCCACGGCCACTCGACGTTGCGATAGAGCTGATCGGCGAGGTCGCGGATCTCGCCCTCGACCGCATCGTCGCCGTCGTAATAGCTCTGCGCGAACAGCACACCGCCGAGCAGAAGGCTGGTATCGACCGAAGACACCTCGACCCAACGAGCAAAGCGGCGTCCATTGGCGAGGCCGAGAAAGTGATAGAAGAATCCGTGGTAGCCGGCGTCGTCCTCGAAGCTCGATCCTTGCGGCAAGGAGCGCAGCGTGCGCAGTACCTTCAAGGTGCGCGCGGCGGCCTCTCCGCGTGTCACCCAACCACGTTCGACGCCGATGCCGTAAGCGGTCAGGCCGAAACCGATCGCAGCGATGCTCGAGAACGGTTCCGTGTGTGGCGTGCGGTCGGGGATCAGGCCATTGTCTTCTCGCGTGTTGTCCCAGAACCAGCGGAACGTGCGCTGCTGCAGGTCCTCGACCAGCGGTGTGATCCTGGCCGCGTCCGCGCTAGCGGATACGAGCGGTGCCGGTGGAGGAGGCGGAGCGCTGCAGCCAACCAGTGCCGCAACGAGAAATAACCAGTAAAAGCCGGGACGAAGCATATTCACTACATTCTTTTGTTTTTTCTGCATGGAAGGCAGGAATCGCCGATGCGGATCTGCCACGCGACGAATCCGGGTTATCGCCAACAGGGCTGCCAGATTACTCCGCAGCACCGGCCCGATGACTTGAAAACTGGCCGGCCCGCGGTTTGCGGGCCGGCTCAACAACGACATCGGCACGTTTTGGGAGGGAAGTGCGTGCCGTGTCGCCGCATCGATCGGAGGCAATCAATTTCCGATCGACGTTCCTCCGCTTGCTCAGAAGCTCGCGCCTACCGAGAGCTTCAGGGTGCGTGTCGGCGTGGTGATCCCGTTGCCGTTGCGATTGCCGAAATTGGCATTCGTGTCGTTCGGGCCGCCGCGCCAGTTGTCGTAGTCGTTCCAGTTGTAGGTATTGAAGATATTGAGAACGTCGGCGCGGAATCGCAGCGAGACGCCCTTGCCAACTTCCCAGTACTTGGTCGCGGCCAGGTCAACCTGCTTGATGCCGAATGTGCCACTGGGGACGAAGGGATCGAAGAAGCAGTTGTCGAAATCGGTGGTGTCATGGCAGTTCACAGAATCTTTCGCCACCGGACTCGAATAGGTCGCCTTGGCCGAATAGGTCACGCCCCAGGGCCCGTCGACGATGCCGGTCAGGACCAGCCGATGGCGGGGGATTCCGATCGAACGCAGGAAGCCTTGTCCATCCGGATTGGGATAGTCGAAAATGTAATGCTCATCGGAGATCGCCGCGTTGAGTCGATTCTCCTCCGGGTCATTGTAGGTATAGGCGAGGGTCATGCCCCATCCGGAATCCGGCGTGTACGGTTTCTCGACTGACAACAGCAATGAGTTGTTGCGCGTTTCGATTCCGTTGTCAGCGATGAGCAGAGTGCCATAGCCGGGGATGCCCTCACCCCATGGCTGGCCACCCCAGGTTGCGGCCGGATTGAAGCGGAAGCGACCGTCCGGAAAGCGGTTGCCGAGAGCGAAGTAGATGCCATCCTTGCTGACCACGTGTGACAACGTGGCCGAGGTGTTCCAGTCCATGCCGAACAGGGTCACGGCATTGCGCATGCCGAAGCTGTACTGGTCGGAGTAGGGCGTCTTGAGGTTGTTGTTGATGAGGTTGATTTCGCCGCCGAGGTTTGGGTTGGCCGCTACCAGCGGGGCAAGGTTGCCCGGATTCAGATAGGCCGGATCCCAGGCGAGGCAGGTGCCGACGCCGACATCGCAGGGATGGTCGGGCGTATTGAAGTTGAAGCGATAGCGCGGGAACGCGCCCTTCGAGCGTTCCAGCGCAAGGTAGTCGAACAGGTTGCGATCGTAGGAGCGACCGGCACCGCCGAACAGCACGTGACGCTGGTCCTCAAACAGGTCATACGAGAATCCGACGCGCGGCTGCCAGGCATCCTTGAACGCCTTGCGGTTGTGTCCGTTGCCGATGAAATCCTCGATGTCGTAGTCGGTGTTCTGGATGTTGGCCCAGCTGCGCAGGGCGGCCGCGAGTTCGGGACGCGGCTGGAAATCGAGATAGCTTGGCGTCTTTTCGTAGTCCCAGCGGATGCCGAGATTGACGATCAGCTTCGTGTTGACCTCCCAGTCGTCCTGCACGTAAATGCCGAATTGCTGGTTCTTCGACTGGATGTCGAGCTGTGGCGCACCCGGAACGAGCTGGCCGAACTCGACTCGCGTCGGCACCGTCGTGCTTTCGTTGATGTCGTAGTAGAACTGCGGGCTGAAAGGTTGCTGTTCGAACGCGTTGATCTCTATTGTCTTGTACTTGAAGCCGGTCTTGAAGGTGTGGTTGCCAGCCCATTCGAGACCGCTCCAGGTCAGATCGTCCTGGATACCGGTGCCGCGCTGTCCCTTGCGCTGGAAATTCTCGCCGGCGCCGTAGTTGAGAACCGACCGGCCGTTGCCCATGTCGACCGTGTAGTCGAGCAGGTGGATGCCGTAGCCGTCGGTCGTGGTCGGCCGCGGCTCGTAGCTCGAATCCTCATAGATCAGGTGGGCATCGTTGAGCCAGTCGCCATTGTTGTACTGGTAGCGCAAGTCGATGCGGGTATCGTCGTTCTTGCGCGTGCTGCCGAACTGGTAGGTATTGACGCCGCCGATGCCGTCGATCTGCGCCTCGTTGCGGTATTTCCCGGTCAGTTCGACGAGATTGTTCTGATCGGGCGTCCAGGTCAGCTTGCCGAAGTAAAGGTCCTCTTCAAACGGAACCGTGGTTGGTCCAACCAGCGCGCGGGCATCGGCCGGCAAGGCCGAAACGGGGGTGTTCTCTCCAGGATTGATATCCGTCGGAGTGACGAATTCCTTGCGCTCGTAGGTGCCGAAGAAGAACAACTGGTCCTGGATGATCGGGCCGCCGAAGGACAAGCCGTAGTGCAGCTCCTCGGTATCCTTCTTTTCGCCGGCACCTCGCTCCGAAGGCCGCTCGGCGCGCAGTTTCTGGTTGGTGAAGTCGTAAAACACATCGCCATGGAATTCGTTGGTGCCGGCCTTGGTCAGCGCGGTGATCGCGACGCTGCTGAGTTGGTCGAACTCGGCCTTGTAGTTCTGTGTAATAACCTTGTACTCGGCGATTGCCGCCTGCGGGAACGGATTGCCGCGGGTCTGATCCTGGCCACTGATGCCGCCCTTGAGCACGTAGTTCTTCTGACCAATACCATCGACGTAGACGTTGACGCCATTGGACGACTGCGCACCACCGCGCAGGCTGCTCGAGCCGTTGTTCTCGTCACGCGTGAAGATCACGCCCGGTACGGTGTCCGCGAAAGCGAGGAAGTTGCGCGATGCCTGGGGCAGGGCTTCGATCTGCTTTTGCGAAATATAGGTCGCGATCTCGGAAGTCTTGGTTTCCACCAGAGCGTTCGCCGTGACCGTGATCGTGTCCATCTGCGCAGCCGTTTCAGCGGCCGAACCGAGCGCCAGATCCAGCGTTGCGATCTGGCCGATGCGCAGAATCACGGTCTTGCTCGTCGTGGCGCCATCGGTGGAAACGACGACCTGGTAAGTGCCGGGCGGAAGTCCGGCCAGCGAGTAGTCACCATTGGCGTTGCTTTGCACCTTGCGGATGAGACCGGTGGCGATATTCGTCACCGTGACCTCGGCATTCGCTGCAGTGCCGGCGGCGGTGACCTGGCCGCGCAAGGTCGCGGCGGTCGATTGTGCAAAGAGCGCGGGAGCCGCGATCAGAAAGCAACTGGCCAGTGCACAGGCAAGCAGTCGGGGTTGCGGGGTGCGGGCTGGGTGTTTGCGCGGCTTCATGACATCTCCCTCCGGGGAATGGATCGTTGTTGGGTGGACCAGTGGATTCAGTGAATGCATCGAATGCGGGTGGAACTGCTCAGTTGGCCTTTCGGGGTGGATCGGGCGAGCGGGTGGCGCAGGACGCTCGCACTACAAGTTCCGGTGCACTGGTGCCTTGCGGCGCGCTGTCAGCTTCGGAAAGCTGGGCGATGAGGGCGCGTGCGGCGCGCTCACCGAGTTCAGCAATGTTGACGCGCATGGTGGTAAGCGGAGGCGAAACAAAGCGCGCCATCGGTATGTCGTCGAAGCCGGCCAGGGCGATGTCGCCGGGCACGTCGAGGCCAGCCTCGTTGAGCGCGAACAGACAGCCGAGCGCCATCATGTCGTTGGCCGCGAATACCGCATCGGGGCGCGGCGACATGCGCGCGATCAGGGCTCCTGCGGCATAGCCGGACGCTTCGCTGAAGTCGCCTTGCAAAACCTGCTCGCTGCCAACTTGGCTTGAACGGGCGAGGACATCACGGTAGCCGCGCAGGCGCTCATCGGCGTCGAAGTTGTCGGCGGGGCCGGCAATCATGGCGATGCATTGATGGCCGACGCCAAGGAGATGTTCGACCATGGCGCATGCACCACCATGGTTGTCGATTGAGAATGCCGTGTGTTCGCCAGCTTCGCTGCGTGTGTTCATCAACACGGTTGGCGTCGCCAAGGGCAGGTTGTCCGCGAGCAAGGTCGCATCGGCGTGCGGCGACATGATCAGCAAACCGTCGACGCGACCGCTCAGGGCGCGCAATGCGGCCGCTGTTTCGTCGGCCGAGCCGTGCGAACTCGAAACCAGAAGGTGCAGGCCATGTTCGCGTGCAGCGACGTCCATGCCGCGCATCAGTTCCGAGAAGAATTCGCCGTAAAGATCGGGCAGGATCGCGCCGATCGTTTGCGTGCGCCGCGTGCTCAGGCTGCGCGCCGCCCCGTGTGGCATGTAACGCAACTGCTTGGCGACTTCCTCGATCCGGCTACGCATTTCCACGGTCACGTTCTCGTGTCCGTTGAGCGCGCGCGAAACCGTCGCGACCGATACATTCGCTTCGCGCGCCACGTCTTTGATCGTTATCGACATCCCAACCCCCAAGCGTTGCGGCCCGCTCCCTCGGCCGCACGATGTAACCGGTTACATCGTGCGGCCGAGCGGGTCAATTGTCATGCTGCAATACAGCAGGGAGGCGCCGCCTGCGGTGCAGGGGTGGCATCGCCCGATCCGCGGATCAGGCTGCGAGCGGCCGTTCGGTCAGGCTGTCGAAATACTCGCGAGTCAGGCGCAACTGAGTCTGCGCGCAATCAGTGCCGTTGACGACACTGCGGAAAGCGGCGTTCTCGGGACGGTCCTTTGCGTACCAACCCAGATGTTTGCGCGCGATGCGAACGCCCGGCAGTTCGCCGTAGAACGCGTACAGATCCTCGAGATGGCCGACCAGGATGTCGCGCACTTCGGTTGGCGACGGTGGCGCCAGATGCTCGCCGGTTTCAAGGTAGTGCGCGATCTCGCGCAGGATCCATGGACGCCCCTGCGCCGCACGGCCGATCATCACCGCGTTGGCACCGGTCTGTAGCAGTACTTCAGCTGCCTTCTGCGGCGAGTCGATGTCGCCATTGGCCAGCAAAGGTATGCGGATCGCATCGCGAATCGCGGCAATTGTTTCGTACTCGGCTTCGCCCTGATAGAGGTCAGCGCGGGTGCGGCCGTGCACGGCGAGCGCGGCAATGCCGGCATCTTCGGCAATCCGCGCGATGCTGACGCCATTGCGATTGTCGCGATTCCAGCCAGTGCGTATTTTCAGAGTCACCGGTACATCGACGGCATTGACGACGGCTTCGACAATGCGCGCGACCAGGCCTTCATCCTGCAGCAGCGCCGAGCCCGAATACACATTGCATACTTTTTTAGCCGGGCAGCCCATGTTGATGTCAATCAGCTGCGCGCCAAGGTCGACGTTGTAGCGGGCCGCATCGGCGAGCATCCGCGGATCGTATCCGGCGATTTGCACACTGATCGGATCAGGTTCGCCGCTGTGGTCGGCGCGTCGCTGCGATTTTTCGGTATGCCACAAGCGTGGATCAGCCGTGGTCATCTCCGAGACAGCCAAGCCTGCGCCAAGCCGTTTGCACAACTGGCGGAATGGCTTGTCGGTGACCCCGGCCATCGGTGCAAGCACGACGGGCGGGTCGATGTGGAATGGACCGATACGCATGGCCCGCTATTGTATCTTGGCTCTGAACACGCCCGCGATCCACGTTCTCGACGGGTCGGATTCAGGAGCCCGGCTGCTAAACTTCGTGCATTCCGCCGAACAGCCCAGCCGCTTGAACATAAATCTCATCAAGATCAATGCATTGTGCCATCCATCCCCGTGGCGGAAGGGGGGCTGATGGAACTGCTCGACTTCCTCGTCCGGATATTCACCGACAATGGCTATGTCGCGGTCTTTGTCATCCTGTTGATCTGTGGCTTCGGCGTGCCGATTCCGGAGGACATCAGTCTGGTGGCCGGAGGCGTGATTGCAGGACTTGGTTATGCGAACGTCCATGTGATGTGTGGCGTCGGCATCGTCGGTGTCCTCGCCGGCGATTCCCTGATGTTCATGGTGGGTCGGATTTTCGGCGAGCGTGCGCTGCGTTTGCGCTGGGTCGCCTATCTGTTGACGCCCAAGCGCTATGCCCTGGTCCAGGCCAAGTTCACCCGTTTCGGCAATCGGTTGATGTTCGTCGCGCGATTCCTGCCGGGATTGCGCTCACCGATCTTCCTTACCGCGGGCATGACCCGACGTGTCTCGTTCATCCGCTTCTTCATGCTCGATGGGTTTGCCGCCCTGATCTCGGTACCAATCTGGGTTTATCTTGGCTATTACGGCGCACAAAACCATGATTGGCTGTTGAAGTGGCTGGAGCGCGGCAAAGTCATCGTGTTGATCGTGGCGGTCGTGATCCTTGCATTTTTCGCGCGCTACTTCTGGAAGCGTACTTCGCGCCGCCGTTCCTTGCTGCGCCTGCGTCAGAGTCGGCGAAATCGTGGACTTTGACGATCAGGCAGGCTTGCCAAAACGTGCGACGACTTCGTCGTAGTCCGGTATCGCCAGCGCCGCACCGGGTTTCTCGGTACTCATCGAGGCGACCCGGTTGGCATGTCGCACGGCGTCGACGAACGCGGTCTCTGGCGATCGTGAAAGCCTCGCGACGAGGGCGCCCGTGAATGAATCGCCGGCCCCGGTCGTATCGATGACTTTGACAGGCTCTGCCGCTACCCGATAGTGGTCGCTGCGGTCTCCGCGCAAGCCATCGGCGGCATGCGAGACGAAACATCCCGCCGCACCCAGTGTAATGACAACTGTCGCGACGCCGAGCTTGCGGCACAAGCGATGCAGACTGGCATCGGACATGCGAGCCACTTCGTCAGCACTCGAGGCATCGCCGCAGATGCGTTCGGTCAATTGTGCGAATTCGGTTTCATTCGGCGTGATCAGGTCGCACAGCGCAAGCAGTTCGGCATCGATATCAGCATGCATCGGCGCCGGATTGAGCACGCAAAGCAAGCCATGTTCGCGCCCGAGTTCGAGTGCCGTGCGCACCGCATCGAGATTGTTCTCAAGCTGGACAAGAAGCACCCTTGCTTCGGCAAATCGTGCGGCCTTGGTGCGCAGGAAGTCGGTCGACAAGTGCTCGTTCGCGGCAAGATTCACCATGATCTGGTTCGCGCCTTCGGCATTGACGACGATGCCTGCCGCCGCGGTCGGTACATGGTCGAGAACCAGCCATTCGCAGGCGAGTTTCTCGCCTGCGGCGAAATTCCGCGCCGATTGGGCCAACGCATCATTGCCGATTGCGCCGATGAACAGCGCCTTGCCTTGCTGGCGCACACAGGCGACCGCTTGATTGAATCCCTTGCCGCCGGGGCCGGTGCTGAACCCATGCGCTCGCCGCGTCTCGCCCGATTGCGGGAATCGATCCGCCTGCCAGACATGATCCTGCACATAGCTGCCGACGATGATGACGAAAAACTGCGGGGGATTTTCTAGAGAGATGTCGGACATGGATTCGATGCCGCTGTCGAGGACTTCGCAAAGTCTACCGGCTTCGCAGCGCAGATCCGACCGGGAGTCAGGACCAGCTCAATCGAACGATCGGAAATCGAAGTCGCGCAGGGGCGCCGCGATGTCAGTGCAGGACAGGCGCGTTAGCCGGGATCTCGCTTGACCGGCAATTCAACGAGGAACATGATTTCTTGAAGGCTTTGCCATTCTGTCGGAGGGCACGAGCCCGTCGCCAACCGCTTTCTTCCGACGCTGCTTGCAGGGGATTCAGATGAAGATTTTGTCAAAGTTGGCGCTTATTGCGCTCGCTTGTCTTGCTGTGGAAAGCGTTTTCGCACAGGTGTCGGTAGACGCCGAAGCAGTACCCACGGCGACAGCGGCACCGAGCCGCGCAATCGAAATGCGCCTGACCAGGGCGAGCAGCACATCGATTGACTTGCGCAGCTTGCCGGATACGCCACCCCCGCGGCGAGAAAGGCCAGAGCGCGATCCGCCCGAGACCGTGCCGACCACGTTGCCCGGTGGACCGATCGCGGGTCCAGCGCCGGCTGCAACCGTGCCGAGCGCGCCGGCGCCATCGCCAATCGCGAATTTTCTTGGCCTCGACTTCGCCGCGTTTGGCTCCGGTCGACCACCCGACACCGTTGGCGATGTCGGCCCGACCCATTACATCCAGGCAGTCAATGCGTCGATTGGAATCTATCGCAAGTCCGATTCGGTGAGGCTCGCCGCTTTCACTTTCAATACCTTCATGAGCCAGGGCAGCTTCGGCAATTTGTGTGATACCGCCAACTTTGGCGACCCGGTGATTCTTTATGACACCTTCGAGGATCGCTGGGTCATCACCGATTTCGCTTTCACCCTCGACGGCGGCGGCAGCGTAATCAATCCGCCCGGAGCGTTCCAATGCTTTGCCGTATCCAAAACCGGTGACCCGGTTACCGGCGGCTGGAATTTTTACTCGATCCAGTTTACTGATGGACTCAATGACTATCCGAAACTGGGCATCTGGCCGGATGGCATTTACATGTCCGCCAACATGTTCGGTTTTCCGGCCGGAGGGTCGTTTCTTGGAACGCGCGTGTTCGCACTGAACAAGGCGCAGATGTACGCCGGTGCCCCAACCGTCCAGGTCGTCCAGTTCAATCCGCCTGCCGCGGAGTTCACTTTCTTGCCTGCCAACGCACGGCTGCAGACCGGCACACCGCCGGCCGGTTCGCCGAACTATTTCAGCGTTGTCTGGCAGTACACGAACGCGATTTCCGTATACAAATTTCACGTCGACTGGACCAGCATCTCGCTGTCGAGCTTTACCGGCCCGAGCCTGGTATTTGCACCGGCAAGCTGGGCCAATGCGCCTAACACGGTCCCGGCCATGGGCGGCACCGCCAACGACACACTGCCGATCCGCCTGATGATGCAAAACCAGTACAGCAATATCGGTGGCGTGGAGTCGCTTTGGAATTCGCATACCGTTCGCGGTTCCACCGCCGCCATCGCCGCACCGCGTTTCTATCAGGTCGACGTGACCGGCGGCACAGTTGCTGCCGCGACCACGCAGGCGGCTACGCATGCCCCGGATACGATCAACCGCTACATGCCGAGCCTCGCGGTGAACCGCGTTGGCGACATGGCGTTGGGCTATAGCGCCTCGTCGTCGAGCTTGATGCCGGCGATTCGCTATGCGGGTCGCCTGGCTGGCGATCCGCTCGGTACCCTGCCACAAACCGAGACATCGCTGGTCGAGGGAACCGGCGCGCAGAACACGAGCAATCGCTGGGGCGACTACAGCGCGATGTCGCTGGATCCGGACGGCTGCACCTTCTGGTTTACCAGCGAGTATTACATCGCTACGGGTGGCAACTGGCAGACACGGGTCGGATCGTTTGCCTTTCCATCGTGCACGCCGGTCTCTAGCGGTACCCTGCAGGGTACGGTTACTGCAACAGCCGGCGGCGCGCCGATCAGTGGCGCGACAATCAACTTCGGGAGCCGCACCACGACCACGAACGGCAGCGGAGTCTATTCGTTTGCCGGCATTCCCTCGGGTACCTATCCGATGCTTGCGGCGAGCAAGCCGGGTTTCATCACCGGCACGAGTTCGAACATTGTCGTTGCCGACAGCGCAACGACGACACGCAATTTTTCCCTCGCCGCCGCCCCGACCAATGCCTGCCCGACCGACACGACCCAGACTGATTTCCAGGCCGGCGTTCCAACCAATGTGGATCTGATCGCAAGTCCTGGTGATGTATTTTTGCGCAATGAGCCGGCCATCGATCAGCAGAACACGTCGGTCACCGGCAGCGGTTTCGGATTTACCTCGACAGCCTGGTTCGGACAAACTTTCACGGCCGCCGCGAGCGGGCCGCTGACCCGAGTCGACGTGAATCTGTTCTGTTCCGGATGTTCCGGAACGACGCCAGACATCGTGGTCTCGATCCGTGCGGCAAGCGGTGATCTGCCCACGGGTGCTGATCTTGCGACGGCGACGATTCCAGGCTTCTCAAGCGGGTCGGGCGGTTTCTTCAGCGCGACCTTTGCCGCGCCTGTCACGATAACCTCCGGAACCCAATATGCAATCGTAGTCAGAGCCGTTTCCAATCCATCGGCAGGTACCTATGCCTATGTTGTGAGTACAGGTAGTCCGTACGGCGCAGGCAGGCGCGTCACATCGACAAACAGCGGCAGCACATGGACAGGTCAGACCACCGATATCGGTTTCAGAACCTATATTTCAGGCGGTTTCTCGGCATCCGGCAACCTCGTGTCTTCAACCAAGGACAGCAATCTGCCGGTCGGGCAGACTCCGCAGTGGACGACGCTGTCATGGAGCGCGTCAGCACCGGCGAGCACCACGCTGCAGTTCCAGATCGCCGCCAGCAACGCGACAACCGGGCCATTCAATTTCGTCGGACCGAATGGAACAGCGGCGACATTCTATACGAGCAGTGGCGGTTCCCTGAGTCAGTTCAATGGCAACCGTTACCTCAAGTACAAGGCCAACCTGGCTACCGGCAATAGTTCGGTCACCCCGACAGTCAATGACGTCACGGTCTGCTACAGCATTCCGGCGGTGCCCGATGTTGCCATCAGCAAGACCGACGGCGTGACGACAGCTACACCCGGCGGGTCGGTCGTCTACACGATCGTCGCCTCGAATCCGAGCGCCGCGGCAGCGACCGGTGCGACCGTGGCCGACACGTTCCCGGCTGCACTGACTTGCAACTGGACGTGTGTCGGTTCAGGGGGTGGCACATGTTTGGGGTCGGGTTCAGGCAACATCAACGACACGATCAATTTGCCGGTCGGGGCCAGTTCCACCTGGACCGCGACCTGCGCGATCAATGCCGCTGCCACGGGTTCGCTGGTCAACACCGCCACGGTCACGCTCGCCGGCGATCCGAATACGGGCGACAACACGGCAACCGATACCGACACGCTGACAGCGAGCGCCAATCTCGGAATCAGCAAGACCGATGGCGTGACGTCGGCGACACCGGGTGGCTCGGTGACCTACACGATCGCCGCGAGCAATGCCGGGCCGAGCAACGCGCCGGGTTCGACCGTCGCCGATACGTTCCCGGCCAGCGCGACCTGCACCTGGACCTGTGCCGGTTCGGCAGGCGGGACCTGTACGGCCTCCGGATCGGGCAACATCAATGACACGGTCAACCTGCCAAGTGGCGGCGACGTCAGCTACACCGCGAATTGCGCCATTGCGAGTTCGGCCACCGGTTCGCTGGCCAACACGGCGACGGTCACGACTGCCGCGGGCATTGCGGACCCGTCGTCGGGCAACAACACGGCAACCGATACCGACACGCTGACACCGAGTGCCAACCTCGGAATCAGCAAGACCGATGGGGTGACTTCGGCCGCACCGGGCGGTTCGGTGACCTATACCATCGCCGCGAGCAATGCCGGACCGAGCAACGCACCGGGTTCGACCGTCGCTGATACGTTCCCGGCCAGCACGACCTGCACCTGGACCTGCGCCGGCTCGGCAGGCGGAACCTGTGCGGCTTCCGGGTCGGGCAACATCAACGACACGGTCAACCTGCCGGTCGGGGGCACTGCCACCTACACGGCAAACTGCGCAATCGCCGGATCTGCGAGCGGAACCCTGAGCAACACGGCGACGGTGACGACTCCGTCTGGGGTAACGGATCCTGATCCGGGCAACAACTCGGCAACCGACACCGACACCCTGGCAATATCAGCCGACGTAGCGGTATCGATTTCGGACGGCAAGGATTTCGTCCAGGTCGGCGATTCGCTCGACTACCTGATTGAAGTCACCAACCCGTCAGGTCCGAGCCCTGCATCTACGGCCGTCAGTGACATCCTGCCGGCTGAGTTGACCGCGGGATCGTGGACCTGCACCGGTAGCGGGGGTGCCAACTGCGGAAGCGCGAGTGGTTCCGGCAACACGCTTTCCGATACAGCCACGGTGCCAGTCGGCGGCAAGGCCTCGTATCTGTATTCGGCGACGTTGCAGGCGGTCAATCCGACCGATCTCGTGCAGAACACGGTGACGCTGGCGCTGACTGCGGGCAGCGATCCGAACGGTGCAAACAACCAGGCAACCGACACCAACATAGTCGTGATCTTCCGTGATGGCTTCGATCCGGGCGCTGGCAGCATTGTTCTGGTCATGGGCACGGGTTCGGATCGTGTTGCCGCGCAGCTTCGTGTTGATGCCGGCCTGCTGGGCGGTCTCGGCATCTTCCCGGTCGATATTGCCAGTGGCCGAAGCGCGGATGGAAAGACGCTCTTCACCCTGCACCTCGCGCGCTTCGGTGATGACTACCACGTGCGCGTTCTTACCCGCGATGATCTTGACCAGAGCGAACGCTCGAGTTGGCAGGTAGTGGACATGAGCGAGCGCATGGTCGGCTTCGCCTGGCAGTCGGCATCGGCGCAGGCAAGTGACGGCTTCCTCAGTCTGCAGGGCGTTGCATTCCCGCTGGTTGTCAGTGGTCGCAGTGAACAGGGGCGCCTCACCCGCCTGGTGGTGCGCATCGACAACAGCACCCCATGGCTGGTGCGGATCGCGCAATGATCGAAGCCATCGCTTGAGCAAAAAGCCCGGGTCTCCCCGGGCTTTTTTCTGCAGACTCGCATCGACCGCCTGGCTCGCGGTCTGCTAGCGTGCGCGTGGCCACATCCTCATTCCACAACCTCGATGTCGATCCTCTCGACTTTCTTGATCATCTTTCTGCTGCTTGTTCTCGGGCGCCTGCTCGCGTGGCGGAAAATGGTGCCCGACAACGCTGCCGATACGCTCAATCTGGTCGTGCTCAATGTCTGTCTGCCCGCGGCCATTCTGCTGTATGCGCCCAAGCTCGAATTCGAGCCCGAGCTGGTCGCGCTGGTGGCGATTCCCTGGATCATCCTGCTTGTCGCAACGCTGCTGGTCCTGATCGTGGCGCGACTGTTGCGATTTGATCGAGGCAGCACTGCGAACCTGTTGCTGCAGGTGCCGCTGGGCAACACCTCGTTCATTGGATACTCGTTGATTCCGGTCATGGTCGGCGCCGGTGCCTTGCGCTATGCCGTGGTCTACGATCAGCTTGGAAGCTTCATGATCCTGTCGACCTGGGGCTTGTTCGTCGTGGCCTTCTACGGCGGCGGAGCGCGCCCCGGAATCACAGAGATGGTCCGGCGCATCGCCGGATTTCCGCCTATCTACGCACTCGTATTCGCGTTGACTCTGATGCCGCAGGATCCCGGAGTTCTTGTCGAGCATGCCTTGCATCTCCTCGCCGATGCGCTGCTGCCGATCGTCGTCCTCGCTCTCGGCATGCAATTGCGCTTGCGCCTGCCGCGTGAACATTTGTTGCCGCTGGCACTCGGTTTGCTGGCCAAGCTCGTGTTGATGCCGATGATCGCGGTCGGCCTGTGTCAGCTGTTCGGTTTGCCTCCGCAGCTGACTCTGGTTGCCGTCTATCTGGCGGCGATGCCGCCGATGATGACGTCAGGCGCATTGTTGTCGATGGCCGGCCTCGCGCCCGAACTCTCGGCCGCGCTGATCGGCTACGGTACGATTCTGTCGATGGTCACGCTGCCTCTATGGCATGTCTTCATGAGCGGCTGAGCGATTCAGTGTGGTCAGGCCTGCTGACACGACATGGCTGACGTCAGCGCGATCAATCGGACATGGACATCGAGGAGCGGCAGGAGAGGGATTGGATCACTCGCGGCGCGAATTAACCGAGCGCGGTCGGCGATGTTGTAGCGTGTCGGCATACAAGCTCGCGGAGGTCCTTCAATGATGCACTGGAAAAGTCTTGTCGTGTTTCTCGTACTGGTGGCGGCAGTCGCCCTGCTCGGCGGCATGTCAGCGCCGGATGCGTGGTACACCGCGTTGCAGAAACCGTCCTTCAATCCACCGGGCTGGATTTTCGGCCCGGCGTGGACGCTGCTCTATGTGCTGATGGCGGTTGCGGCCTGGCGCGTCTATCGCGTCGCTGGATTGGGTCTGGCGATCGGGTTGTGGTTGCTGCAATTGCTGGTCAATGCTGTCTGGTCGCCGCTTTTCTTTGCGATGCATCGGATCGATCTGGCCCTGATCGACATTGTCGTCCTCGATATCCTCGTCATCGCGACGATCGTCGTGTTCTTCAATCGCGATCGAATCGCCGCGTGGCTGATGCTGCCGTATCTGGCCTGGATTGGCTTCGCCACGGCTCTTAATGCGGCGATCTGGACGCTCAATCCGGCGTGACTTGTCAGTGGTTTTCACGCCGTGCGCAAATCAGCCAGTTCTCGAACGGCAGGCGGCCACGCAACGGCGTGAAGTCGGCCTTGAGGCCATGTCGGGCAAATCGTTGCTCGAGCTCATCACGACGCGGATAGCGCTGCGGTCCGACATTCATCCAGCGTGTAATGCGAGCGAATCGATCGACGCCGCGGGTGAAGTGCAATCGCCAACCCTCACGGTGCAAACCGCTGCGCATGATCAGGACCGCGCCCGGCGTGAGACTCGCGATGGCGCGCTCCAGCAAGATGTCCTGTGCATGCACTGGCAGGAACTGGACGATATCGAGCAGGGCGACGCTGCCGCGATGCGCAGGGAAATCATGGGCAAGATCAAACGTTTCGAAGCGGACCGCATCATGCCCGGCGCGAGCAGCAGCGTCGCGCGCCGAGGCGATCTTTCGCTCATCGATATCCACGCCGCGATAATCGCTGTTAAAGCCCTGGGCGCGTAGTGCATGAGCGAGCAGACCGATTCCGCAACCGACATCAAGAAGTGGTTCGCGGGTTTCGGCGAGCAGTCTGCCGACCGCTGCGTACAGAGGGTCGGTAGCGAGCTTGATTCGTGCGTACCAATAATGGGAACGCAGCGGCAGGAACTGCCGGGCAATCTCGTGAATGGCGAGGTCCATTGCTGCAGCCTATCGCTTTGCCGGGCCGACGAAGGTGGGTACGAAGCCACCTTCGCGTAGTCGAATCTGATCAGACCGTGGTCGGATTTGGCTTGTCCGGATCAAGCTTCCATTGCTTGATCGCGCGCGCGACATCCTGCGGATTCATCTTGCCCTCGGCAGCGAGTGCGGCAATCGCCGCGTGCGCGATCCAGTAACGATCAACTTCAAAGAAGCCGCGCAAGGCTTCGCGGGAATCGCTGCGACCGTAGCCGTCGGTGCCGAGCGAGATGAACTTGCGGCCATCGGGAATGAAGGCACGGATCTGGTCGGAGTAGGCGCGCACATAATCCGTGGCGACGACGACGGGGCCGGCATGACCCTCAAGACATTGCTCGACCCAGGACTGGCGCGGCTTCTTGTCCATCGGATGCAGGCGGTTCCAGCGCTCGGTATCGAATCCATCACGACGCAATTCATTGAAACTCGGGCACGACCAGATCGTGCTCGATACACCAAATTCCGCTTCGAGCAGTTCGGCCGCCGCCATTACCTCGCGCAATATCGTGCCACTGCCCATCAACTGGACTTGCGGAACGTTCTTCGCCTTGCTTTTCCCTTTTCCCTTTTCCCCATTCCCTGTTCCCGCTTCCCGCAGCAAATACATGCCCTTGATGATTCCCTCTTCGGAATCCTTGGGCATATCCGGGTGCTGATAGTTCTCGTTCATGAGGGTGACGTAGTAATAGCAGTCCTCCTGCTCGGTGAGCATGCGACGCACGCCATCCTGGAGGATCACCGCGACTTCAAACGAGAAGGTCGGATCGTAGCTTCGGCAGTTCGGAATCGCCCCGGCGAGCAGATGCGAATGACCATCCTCGTGCTGCAGGCCTTCGCCGTTCAGCGTGGTGCGACCGGCGGTGCCGCCGAGCAGGAAGCCACGCGCACGCATGTCGCCGGCGGCCCAGGCGAGGTCGCCGATGCGCTGGAACCCGAACATCGAGTAGTAGATGTAGAACGGCAACATCGGCACATTGCTGTTCGAATAGCTCGTCGCTGCCGCCATCCATGATGAGAACGCGCCCGGTTCGCTGATGCCTTGTTGCAGCACCTGGCCGGATTCGTCCTCACGGTAGTACATGAGCTGGTCGGCATCCATCGGCTTGTACTTCTGCCCGAACGGCGCATAGATGCCGATCTGGCGGAACATGCCTTCCATGCCAAACGTGCGCGCCTCATCGGCGACGATTGGCACGATGCGCGGACCGAGCACCTTGTCGCGCAGGAGCAGGTTCATTCCGCGGACGAAGGCCATGGTCGTCGAGATTTCACGCTCGCCGGTACCCTTGGTCAGCTGCGCGAGCGCATCGAGTTTTGGTGTTTCGAGCGATTCGCTTTTCATGCGCCGCTGCGGCAGGAAGCCACCGAGCGACTTGCGCCGTTCAAGCATGTACGCGACTTCGGGCGAATCCTTGCCAGGGTGGTAATACGGCACGTCGGGCAGGTCAGCATCCGAAATCGGGATGTTGAAACGATCGCGGAACGCGCGCACGGCAGCGTCATCCATCTTCTTCTGCTGATGGGTGATGTTCTGCGATTCGCCGGCCGAACCCATGCCGTAACCCTTGACCGTCTTGGCCAGGATCACGGTCGGCATGCCCTTGGTGTTGACCGCCTGGTGATAGGCCGCATAGACCTTGTGCGGATCATGGCCGCCGCGATTGAGACGCCAGATGTCGTCGTCGGAAAGGTTGGCGACGAGCTGGGCGGTCTCCGGATACTTGCCGAAGAAATGTTCGCGCGTATAAGCACCACCGAATGCCTTGCAGTTCTGGTACTCGCCGTCGACGGTTTCCATCATCAGCTTGCGCAACACGCCCTTGGTATCGCGAGCGAGAAGCGGATCCCAATAGCTGCCCCAGCACAACTTGATCGCGTTCCAGCCGGCACCGCGGAATACGCCTTCGAGTTCCTGGATGATCTTGCCGTTGCCGCGCACCGGGCCATCAAGGCGCTGCAGGTTGCAGTTGACGACGAAGATCAGGTTGTCGAGGCCTTCGCGCCCGGCCAGCGAGATCGCACCAAGCGATTCGGGTTCATCCGACTCGCCGTCGCCGATGAAGCACCAGACCTTTCGATCGCTCTTCTCGATCAGGCCGCGATTCTCAAGGTACTTCATGAACTGGGCTTGATAAATCGCCTGCAACGGGCCAAGGCCCATCGAGACGGTCGGCACCTGCCAGTAATCCGGCATCAACCACGGATGCGGATACGACGGCAGACCCTTGCCCTTGCCCTGGACTTCCATGCGGAAAAAATCGAGCTGCTCGGCGCTGATATTGCCTTCGAGGAACGAGCGCGCGTAGATACCGGGGCTCGAATGGCCCTGGTGAAAGATCAGGTCGCCCGGATGATCATCGCTCGGCGCGCGCCAGAAATGGTTGAAGCCGACATCGTAGAGCGTCGCGCTGGAGGCGAAGCTCGCGATGTGACCGCCGAGATCGCCGGGCTTGCGGTTGGCACGAATGATCAGAGCCATCGCGTTCCAGCGGATCAGCGAGCGGATTCGCCATTCCATGGCCGGATCGCCGGGGCTCTTGGCCTCCTGTTGGGCCGGAATCGTGTTGATGTACTCGGTGGTCGGCCGAAACGGCAGGTGGCCACCCGCGCGACGGGTTTCCTCGACCATGCGCTCGAGCAGGAAGTGCGCGCGCTCGGGGCCATCGGTCTGGATGATCGACTGCAGCGATTCAATCCACTCGCGCGATTCGAGCGGATCGATGTCCTGGTCGAGTATGTCCTGGAGCTGGTTCATGCGGTTTCCTCGGCGTGCGCGCAATGGGTTTGCTGGACAACGGCGAAAATTCGGCGCCGTCACGGCAGACCTTGCAGTTTAGCCGCCCGCGTGACTTCTTGCATGCGTTGGCCGTGGGAAAACGCCTGCCATCGAGAATCCGGTCAGGTTGCGGCGTTTTCCTGCGCCGCGCGAATCTGCGCCTCGACCGCCGCGATCGCCGTCATGTTGACGACGCGGCGCACGGTGGCGGCGGGGGTCAGGATATGGACTGGTCTCCCTGCGATCAGCGGGATCTGGCTGAGCGGCGCGCCGTGGACCCTGCTGCCTGAACGCCCATTGCAGCCATCAATAGTGCGAGCAGGATCAAGGCCCGAGACGACAGCGCCGGGATCGGCGTCGGATCTATGACGGCACGACGAAGCGTGACCGAGGCGCTGTTGTTGCTGGGGTCGAGATCGATGAAAAAATCTGGGATCGAAAAACCGAAATTCCAAACCGGCGGTGCATTGGCACTCAAGGGCACGGTCAAATGACAGCTTCGCGTCTCGCCAGTTTCGAGCCTCGCCCCCAGCGTTGGAATCCAGTTGTAGTAGTAGTAAAATGAAAACTCAGAGTCTACGACGACAAGCCCGAGAATATCGCAGTCCGATGACGCTCCGTCTAAGACAAACTCGTTCGTGAAGTCGGAGCTCGATATAATAAGCGTCTCGACTGGATTAGGTCCGTGATTTGTAGCAGAGATCGTGAAAGTAATAGGTTGCCCAGTTACCAGCGCGGTGTCCTGATCGGCGCTAACGCTCACCGAGATGTCGGCCGGAACAACAAATGAGCCTGCCAAGGCTGGTGCCATGAGAGCTGAGAATAGACAGGCAAATGATTTCGCCGCAAACATTTTATTCGAATCCGCTTGCGAATATGCGACCTAGGCTGACTCTCCATTGGACGGCGAATGGGGCGACTTCGGCAACAACGCGCCCATTCTCCCTCTGATCAGCAATACCAGTTGTAAACACCACGTCACCGATATAGTCAACTTCGGCGTTAGAGTAATGAAGAACCTGCGTGCAGTCTCCACGGCAGACCAAGGGCGGACTGTTAACTTTGTACGCCACGATCGTTCTGTTCCCGTCCTTCTTCATGTTTGGCGGATTTTTCCAGTGCGCGAAGGCCCACGGTTGCAGCGGCGTAGTGTTCGCGCTGATTTGTGGGTCGTGATTCGCGCCAAGTAGGTGACCGAACTCGTGCTGGAAGTTGAACGGTGAAAAGCTACAGTCGCGGACGGCGACGCCAACTGCAAGTTCGGCAAAACTTGCAGGTTGCGGAGCACCATATCCAGGTACGTAAGCGAGCCCGCACTGACTTTGAGATTCGGACTCCCTCACCAGGATGACAATATCGGCAGCCCAGAAGTTACGCAAAGCTTTAGCCTCAGAACTAAGTTGCACATAAGCTAGATCGTTCGACAACGTTCCAGTCTCATTTCTGGCGATTTCCTGAGCGTGGACGAGTGAAACGTTCGCCAACGGAGATGGAGTTTGTGTGCTGGCACTGTTGATCATCGCCTGTTGGGTTTCATCGACCAGCATCTGCATGGCCTGCTGGACATTGGCGCTTCCCACAGCTTGGCGAACGGCGGCGGTGTAGAGAATCAGCACCTCGATGGGTTCGTTCAGCAGCAGCGGCGCCAGTGGGCCTGCGGGTAGCGGTTCGGGCGAGCCAAGGTCGTTCGGATCAACGTCGGCTATCGCAACATCATTCTCCGCGCCCGGCGGCGCATCGACCGATGACAAGCGGCTTAGTCGCGTTCCCGACGGCGCATGGCCAATTCGGTACACGCCGTCCAGGCATGAGATCGTTCCGAGGACGTTTCCGTTGACTGCGTTGAAAACACCGCTGCATTCCGGACTGCGGCCGGTCCACAGATAGGAATCGACGCCACGCACTTGCGAGTTGTCTCGAATCAATGTGGTCGCGCTGCGATCCGAAAGATTCACCTCCACGGACTCGGGCAGCGACGTCAACCATTCGATTTGATTTCGACGGGCCACTCGGTCTGTGCAGACGCGCTCGATTTGGATCCCGGTTGCGCCGCCTCACCCACGCTATTGAAGAGCGTTGTCGAGGGGGGGGGGATCGTCGAAGCCGATCCATTCCAGATCGACCGTGGCAAAGGAATTTGCGCTGGCGAATGCCAGAAAAGCGCTTAGCATCAGCTTGAGTTCAACTTTCCTGTTCATCGCAATCTCCAGACTTTCTCGACGAGTCAACGTACGCCGTGCGCCGTTGCAGCGCAATGATCGCGTAGTTTGCCGTTGTCGATCAGGCAGCAGGCCTGCAAACCCGCCAGTCAGAAGGGACAGCTCCCGCGAGGTTGTAGCTTTCCGATTTTGATGTGCTGCATAGCGCCTGAGGTTCAGCAGAAATCATGCGTGTAGTCGCAGTACCAATTCGTCGATTCAGCCGCTCGTCGCGCTTTCCTGCGCCGCACGGATCTGCGCCTCGACAGCGGCGATCGCGGTCATGTTGACGACGCGGCGCACGGTGGCGGCGGGAGTCAGGATATGCGCGGGCTTCGACACGCCCATCAGGATCGGGCCGAGGGCG
>JBBRBU010000024.1:0-52813 GCA_038205505.1 Lysobacterales bacterium
GCCTGGTCTATCCTCGGGACGCCGACAGCAACGCCAACAAGGTATCGATTTTTGCTCCGGTCGGCAGCGCCATGCTCGGCATGCGGGTTGGTCAATCAATAGATTGGAAGGTTCCGGGCGGCCGTGATCTGCGATTGCGCATCAACGCAATCTCCTACCAGCCGGAAGCCAGCGGCGAGTTCCACCGCTAAGCCGGATCCGACTCATCCGTGGATGATTTGCAAACCGCCTCGCTAAGCGTGGCGGTCAGCGTTGATCTGAAATCAGGATTTTTGTCGAAACGATCCTGATCAACTCAACTGACCAGATAGCCCTTGCGGTTCCGGCACTTTCCCGGGCTTCAGGCCGCGGAAGTCGCGCGCGAGCGACGCGATTCGCCAACACGATCGAGCGCGGCCCTGATATCGAGCAACAGGTCCGCCTCATCCTCGATACCAACCGACACGCGCAACAATCCATCAACGATTCCGGCGCGACGGCGCGCTTCGGGACTCATTGCCGCATGGGTCATCCCGGCAGGGTGACAGATCAGGCTCTCGACGCCACCGAGCGATTCGGCGAGGGTGAACAACTCCAGACCTTCGACGAATATCCTTGCGGAAGCCTCACCTCCATCGAGCTCGAAACTGAGCATCGCTCCAAAGCCGGCTTGTTGCCGTTTGGCCAGGGCATGTCCGGGATGCGAGGACAGTCCGGGATAGTGAACCGCACGCACCGACGGATGCTGATCGAGCAGGTTGGCCAGCGCCCGTGCATTCGCCTCGTGCACGGCGAAGCGTGCCTTCAAGGTACGCAGGCCACGCAGGGTCAGATAGCTGTCGAACGGCGCACCCGAAATACCGAGACAATTGCACCACCAGGCCAGCTTCTCGCCGAGCGCGGGATCACGCCAGAGCACCGCTCCGCCGACGACATCGGAATGTCCATTGATATATTTTGTAGTCGAGTGAACGACGATATCCGCGTTGAACTCGAACGGTCGCTGCAAGACAGGCGAAAGAAACGTGTTGTCGACGACGGCCAACGCGTTTACCGCATGCGCGGATTCGACGACATGACGGATATCAGTGATTCGCAGTAATGGATTCGATGGCGTTTCAATCCAGACCAGCTTCGGCTTTTCAGCGAGTGCGGCGGCCAGCGCCAATGGATCATGAAAATCGACGAAGGCAACGCGGTATTGGCCTTTTCCCGCCTGCGCATTGAACAAGCGCCAGGTGCCGCCGTAGCAATCGTGCGGCACGACCAGCAGATCGCCAGGTTCAAGCAAGGCGGCGACCAGGGTGACCGCGGCCATGCCTGTTGCCGTGATGACTCCTCCCACCCCACCTTCGAGATCGGCAAGCGCCGTAGCCAGGGTGTCTCGGGTCGGATTGCCGGAGCGCGAATAATCGTACTTTCGCTTTTCGCCGAATCCGGCAAAGCTGAAATTGCTCGAAAGGTGGAGCGGCGGAATGACTGCTCCAAAGGCCGTATCGCAATCAATGCCGGCACGAACTGCACGGGTGACGGGGCTTGGGCTTGTCATGCTGTGATCTCCACGTCGAGACTGGATTGGATGATGAAAGATATTTGTGCTCTTTCCTTGATGAAGGCGTCGTGGCCGTAGATCGAGGATATGGTCGCCAATTCGGCATGCTCGCCAATGCGGCGCACCAGCTCACGGGCCAGCAGCGGAGGTACCAGCAGGTCCTCGGCAATGGCTACGACGGTTGTTTTCGCCCGGATCGTCTCCGGCTCGCACAAATGGTGATCGAGTGAGCGTGACAGGCACAGGAAGCTCGCTGCGCTGAATCGCGATACAAAGCGCTCGCCATGTGCGGCCAGCCAGCCAAGCACGCCGCTGGAAGGATCGATCTCGCCGAATCGGTCTTCGAGTTCAGTCGGCGTGCGGTAACCAAGCACCGCGAGCTGGCGCGCACGAGCCAATGCGCAGAGGCGATCCTCCGGCGTGCGCGCTGACTCAACACCGGCCCGCTGCAACGTGCGCAAAGCCAGGGCCCAGGGGCTCGCACGATGCGCGGCTCCGATCACGACCAGGCGCACGAGTCGACTGCCGAGCAAACTGGCCAGATGCTGGCCGACGCAACCTCCATAGGAGGCGCCAACGACGGCTTCGATCTGGGCCAGCCCGAATTGATTCAACAGCAGCAGGATTGCATGGGCCTGGTCGAGACTGTCGACGGGAACGAAGTCCTCGTCATTGCGCGGTCCGGATGAGGCATCCGAGCCGCCGATCCAGTCGATCGAGATCAACCGATGTCGCTGCGGATCGAGAGCCCGACCCGCGCCGCATTGCGCAGACCACCATGTGGCGATATCCCGACCTGCGGATATCCCTCCGAGAACGACGACTGCAGGTGCCTGAGGGGCTCCCCAGGACTGCCAGGCCAGCGCCGCATTGTCGAGTTGCAACCCACAGGCCAGTTTGAACCCGCGCAGACGAAGAACGCCTCGCTGAAATGATGGACAGTCGTCATCGCCTTGCGCCTGATTGGTTTGTATTGCCGCCATGACACCCTCTGCCGTTGCGTACAGGGAGCGGCGACGCTCCGCGATTGCGGAACGCAGCTCATCTCCCGGGAAAGTCCCGCTGGAGTTGGCACCGTCAGCGCAGTCGCTGTGGTTGCCTCGGCATCAAAGGGCCAGTCCCTCCGCCGATCTCGATGAACGACGCAGACTTTACCGGCATGATCGAGGGACGTCAAGACGTATAGACGTCTATTTCAATCATCAGTTGAAGATGATTAGCGAATGCAACGGCGCGGCCCGCAGCCAGCGCGCCCGCCCAGCAAGCGCCGCAATTTCCACTAGAAGCGCTGCACCAGTGATCTCGCCACCACCTTGTTCGATCAGTTTCGCAGCCGCCAGGAGCGTTCCGCCGGTGGCAAGCACGTCATCGACCAGCAGGACGCGCTCGCCTGGCAGCAATGCATCGGAATGCATCTCGAGGCGATCGCTGCCGTATTCGAGTTCGTAGTCGACACCGATTTTGGCCGCTGGCAGTTTGCCGGGCTTTCGCAGGGGTACGAATCCGCAGCCGAGCGCTCGTGCGGCGGCGGCACCGAAAATGAAACCACGGGCCTCGATAGCGCAGATTCGAGTGATCGCTTGATCGCGAAATGGTGATACCAACCGCTCGATTGAATCGGCGAAGGCTGCCGCGTCGCCGAGTAGCGGAGTCAGATCCTTGAAGACGATCCCGGGTTTCGGGTAATCGGGCACATCGCGAATCAATCGACCAAGGTTCATGGACGTTTCCTGAATCAGCGATCAGGTGGTTGCCGCGCCAGGCACATCGAAAAAGCGATCATCCGCCGGATCGACGTCGGCACGCAGGGCGGCGTCGATCTCCTCGACAACGGGTTGCGCTCGCTCGATGTCAGCATCGGCCACCATGACGTTGACCAGGCCACTTACTGGCAACTCGCCCGCAGCCCCGGTCAGGTGGGCACCACTGACGAAAGCCATCACGCCGATACTCTCGAGCGCAATCTTGACCAGATTGGCATCAATGATGGATTCTGCTCGATAGATGATCTTCATTCAGTTTTTCCTGTGTCCAGGATTGATAGGTTAACCATGATGCTCGGGGAATTCCCTGTCGCAGGCCTGGCGGCAGTATCCAAAAGTACTTGAATTCCATAGGCCATGTCGCGGTATGATCGGAATGCCGTCGCTGCATGATCGATTTCAGGCGACGACCAATCAGGGGAAACACGCAGTCAGGGAGATCTGCGACTTAAGCCGAGGGAATCGACTCTTGACGAAATGCGGGGCTCTCCTATTGACTGACATCGGCTTTCTTGGTGACGCGTTCGCTGAGCGGATTCGTGAGTGTCTCATCGATCTGTTGGTCGCTCGAGGTCCAGGGCGAACCATTTGCATGAGTGAAGTCGCGCAAGCGCTGGCAACGCGAAGTGGCTATCACTGGCACGATCTCATGCGGCCCGTGCGCATGGTATGCGTCACCTTGTCGGAAGAAGGCGCAATCGAGGCCATCCAGCACGAAGAGACCGTCGACATCCGCTCCGCCCGCGGTCCGATCCGCTTGCGCCTGCGTGCCTTGCCCGGACAACGCAGCGCACAGATGGGTTGATGTCGAAGATTCGGGATTGGTGATTGGAGGTCCGCAAGAGCGGACATCTGGCCAATCATTGAGCGACTCCGACTTGGGGCGCGCTCAAGGAAGCCGAATCGTCGACAAGGAACGGCTGCAGTCGAGAGGGGCACTTCAAATCTCGAATCCCGCATCGCCGACCTTCCGGGTTAAACTTGTCGATTGACCAACGCCCGCCAAACGCGGACTCATCGGCATGACAGAAGCGACCACTCCGACCAATTTCATTCGCCAGATCGTCGCCGCCGACCAGGCCAGCGGCAAGCACGCCGGCGTCGTGCAGACACGTTTCCCTCCGGAGCCAAATGGCTACTTGCATCTCGGTCACGCCAAGAGCATCTGCCTGAATTTCGGGGTTGCGCAAGATTTTTCGGGCACCTGCAACCTGCGCTTCGACGACACCAATCCTTCGCGTGAAGACGTCGAATTCGTCGAAGCGATTCGCGAAGACGTCAAATGGCTCGGTTTCGACTGGGCAGAGCAACGCCACGCTTCGGACTATTTCGAGGTGTTCTATCGTTGCGCGATCAAGTTGATCGAAGATGGCAAGGCCTTCGTCTGCGACCTGAGCGCCGAGGAGGTCCGCGAGTATCGCGGCACCTTGGTCGACCCCGGCAGGAATTCGCCATACCGGAATCGCAGCGTGGAAGAGAACCTCGATCTCTTCACGCGCATGCGCGACGGCGAGTTCGACGATGGCGCGCGCACGTTGCGCGCGATGATTGACATGACCTCCGGCAATATAAATTTGCGCGACCCCGCGATCTTCCGGATCCGCAAGATCAGCCACCAGAACACCGGCGACGCCTGGCCGATCTACCCGATGTATGACTACGCTCACTGCATTTCAGATGCGGTCGAAGGCATCACCCATTCACTGTGTACGCTCGAGTTCGAGGATCACCGCCCGCTGTATGACTGGTGCCTCGACCAGATCGACCTGGTCGCCAATCCGCAGCTCGCAGAGTCAATTGTCGCCGCCGGTCTGAGTTACACACCGCGCCGTCCGCAACAAATCGAATTCGCGCGCGGCAATCTCGACTACACGGTAATGAGCAAGCGCAAGCTCATGACCCTGGTCCAGGAACGCCTCGTCGATGGCTGGGACGATCCGCGAATGCCGACCTTGACCGGCGCACGACGACGTGGTTTTCCGGCCGCCGCGATCCGCCTGTTCTGGGAGCGCGCCGGAATCAGCAAACAGAACTCGGTCATCGAGTACGGCGTCCTCGAAGGTTGCGTGCGCGAAGTGCTCGATGGCACGGCGGCGCGGCGCATGGGCGTGATCAATCCGATCAAGCTGACCCTCGTCAATCTTGACGGGGACCATGCTGAAACACTGGATTTTCCGAATCATCCGAAGAACGAGGATTTTGGTCGTCGCAGTGTGTCGTTCTCGCCCGATCTCTGGATCGAGCGCGACGATTTTCTCGAAGAACCGATCAAGGGCTTCCATCGCCTCGTACCGGGCGGCGAAGTTCGTTTGCGCGGAGCGGGCATCATCCGCTGTGACGAGGTGGTCAAAAATGCCGCCGGTGAAGTCGTCGAACTGCGTTGCAACCTCGATCCGGATACGCGTCCGGGCGGAACCGGCGCCAATCGCAAGATCAAGGGAACGATTCATTGGGTCGACGCAAGGACCGCGATCGCGGCCGAGATCCGACTCTACGATCGCCTGTTCGATGTCGCCAATCCTGATGACGACAGCGAGGGAAAGACCTATCGCGATCATCTGAATCCTCATTCCCGCCGCGTGATCAAGGCGTGGCTCGAATGCGGACTCGCCGATGTGGCCGCCGAGTCGGTTTGGCAGTTCGAACGTCTCGGTTATTTTGTTGCCGATCGTCGTGATCACACGCAGGCGTTGCCTGTTTTCAATCGCGTTGTTACCTTGCGTGATACCTGGGCCAAGGCAATCCAGTGAGCCGTCGTATCGAGCTGACCTTGCCGGAATGGATCGACACGGAGATCGATTTTTCGCGTCGCTACGTCAACAGCGTAGCGCGCATGGAACTCGCCATCGGACTCGCCCGACGCAATGTCGAACTCGGCAGCGGCGGACCATTCGGCGCCGCAATCTTTCGTGACGACGGCGAGCTGATTGCGGTCGGCGTCAATCGCGTTGTGCCACAGCACTGCTCGGTTGCGCATGCCGAGATGCTCGTATTCATGAGCGCGCAGAAGAGCCTGCAGCGATTCCGACTCAACGAAGACGGCGCACGCTACCTCCTCGCCACCAGCGCCCAGCCGTGTTCGATGTGCTATGGCGCGAGTATCTGGGCTGGCATCGACGGACTTGAAATTGGCGCGCGCGCCGAGGATGTGATGGAGCTCAGCGAATTCGACGAAGGGCCACTGCCTTCCGATTGGGTCGGTGAACTCAAAAAGCGGGGGATCGCCGTCGAGCGCGACATCTGTCGCGAACAGGCGCGTGAAGTCTTTATTCTGTATCGATCGCATGCAGGCACGAGCTATTGAATCCGTTCACGAATTCACGGCCAGCGGCTGCGTGGAAGTGACGTCCGTCGGTTGCAGCCTGCTCGCGTATTGCCGCCCGGGATTCGAGAGCGAGTGCGCACAGGAGTTGGCCGCGCGTGATGGCGAACTGGCGACGGCGGGTTTCGCGCGCAGCCAGCGCAGCAGTGGCTTCGTCGAATTTGTCCTGCCCGACGCCGCTGCCGCCAGGCGTTTCGCCAAGGCCGTCCATTGGCGCGAGCTGTCGTTTGCGCGCCAACTGCTTCAGGTCAACGCAAAAATAGAGGGTCTGCCACGCGAGGATCGGCTCGGCGTGTTGATGCCGGTCATACGCGCAAACGGTCGGCGCTATCGCGACGCCTGGATCGAGTCACCCGACAATGACGCAGCCCGCGAACTCGCCGGACTATGCCGTTCCCTCAACAACGCGCTGATTGCCGCGATGAAACGTGAGTCGCTGATCGATGCGCAGTCGCCGATGCGCCTGCACATCTGCCTGACAGACGCGCAAACCGCGATTGTCGCCGAGGCGGAAATCGGCGAGTCCTCGAGCTGGCCCGGCGGTATACCGCGGCTGCGCTTTCCGTCCGCCGCGCCGAGCCGCTCGACGCTCAAGCTCGAAGAGGCCTTGTTGACCTTGCTCGATGCCGATGAACGCGAACGCTGGCTCAAGCCAGGCATGAGCGCTGTCGATCTCGGAGCGGCACCGGGCGGCTGGACCTGGCAACTCGTGCGCCGCTCGATCAACGTGACCGCCGTCGACAATGGACCGATGGACCAGAGCCTGATTGATTCGGGTCTGGTCACCCATCTGCGCGAGGACGGTTTTCGCTACAAGCCACCGAATCCGGTCGACTGGCTGGTCTGCGACATGGTCGAGCAACCGCGAAAGGTCGCCGCGCGCATGGCCGAATGGCTGGCCGGCGGTTGGTGCCGCCACGCGATCTTCAATCTCAAACTACCGATGAAGAAGCGCTATGACGAAGTCTGTTTGTGCCGCGACCTCATCGAAGCTGCCATGGCCGAAGCCGGGAAACGAGTCGAGTGGCGCGCTCGTCATCTTTATCATGATCGCGAGGAGATCACCGTTTTTGTCCGAATCCGCTGAATGTCGCGGATTTCGAGTGATTGGGTTGCCGAAAAGCGAATCGTGCAACAACAGTGTCAAACGACTTCGCTAACATTTCTACGTGGTTTCAACTTTCAGTGGGGAAAGACATGTTTGGATCCAGCAAGGCATTGATCGCGGGCGCTCTGTTCTTCGCCAGCGCAACTGCGGCGAACGCCCAGATCGTCATCAGCCAGGTCTATGGTGGTGGCGGCAACACCGGTTCGACCTACACCAACGACTTCATGGAACTGTTCAACGCGGGCAGTTCGGCGCAAAGCCTGAACGGCTGGGCGTTGCAGTACGCCTCTTCCACCGGGACATCCTGGACAGTAACCAATCTGACCAACGTGTCCCTGCAACCTGGCCAGTATTACCTGGTTCAGCAGGATTCCGGCAGCGGCGGCACAACGCCGCTGCCGACGCCCGATGCCATCGGCACCCAGGCGATGCAGGGCTCGAACGTCAAGGTTGCCTTGACCAATTCAACAACCGCGCTGAGTGGAGCCTGCCCAACCGGTGGTGCTGTCGTTGACTTCGTCGGCACCGGCTCGGCCAATTGCCCGAGCCCCGCCGGAGCCATGTCCGCCGTCAATGCAGCGATCCGCAAGATGGGTGGCTGCACGAATACCGGCGTCAACTCGGCAGATTTTGCTATCGCAGCCGCCACACCGCGCAACACCTTGAGTCCGACAGCCCAATGCGCAGGGAGCGGCACGCCTGCAATCAGTGTTGCCAACCTTTCGCTGGCAGAAGGTGATACCGCGACCACGCCGTTTCAATTCACCGTGCAATTGAGCGCGGCCGCTGCTTCCGGTGGCGTCTCATTCAACTACTCGACTGCCGACGGAACGGCTCTCGCCGGTACCGACTACACGGCCGCCAGCGGCAGCGGTTCGATCGCGGAAACTGAAACCTCGACAACAATCACGATCAATGTCATCGGCAACACGACTCCGCAATCTGATCGCAACTTCAGCCTCAACCTGACCGGGATCACCGGTGCGACACCGTCCAGCTTGACTGCGACCGCGACGATTGAGGACGATGACATCGGCACCTACGCAATTCACGACATTCAGGGTGCAGGCAACAGTTCGCCGATCGTTGGCCAGCGCATCAATACGCTCGGCAATATCGTCACCGCACTCGGGCCGACTGGTTTCTTCATGCAGGACCCGAATCCCGATTCCTCGGTGATGACCTCCGAGGGCATTTACGTCTATACCTTTTCTGCCCCAGCGGTCATGGTTGGCGATCAAGTCGATCTCACCGCCAATGTTGTCGAATACTTCGGTTTGACCGAGCTCAACGGGGTCAGCAATCTGGTCGTGCAAAACACCGGAAATCCGTTGCCGGCGGCAATCGTCTTCGATGCAGGCACACCCTCCCAGAATCTCCTGAACCTGAGCTGCGGCACGACCAATTTCGAGTGCTTCGAAGGCATGCGTGTGCAGATTGACAACGGCATCGTCGCCCGCGCCAATCCATCGTTCGGCTCGGACCCCTATGCGCAGATCTTTGCGTCGGCCTCCGGAACGCGGTCGCTGCGTACGCCGGGCCTGCTCTATCCGCTGGTGCCAGGCGCCGACAATCCGAACGCCGGCCAGTTCAACGGCAATCCGCATATCTTCGAGATCGACACCGATGCGCTCGGCACCGTTCCAGCTAACACCGCGATTACCGGCGGAAGTCGCTTTACTGCTACTGGCGTGGTCAGCTACAACTTCGGCGACTACGAAGTTTGGCCGACCGCATTCGCGGTGACTGAGGCCAACCCTATCCCGCGCCCGGTCAAAACCGGCCAGCTCGGTGCCGAATTGCGCATCGGCAGCTTCAACATGCTGCGATTCTGCGACACGATTGCCAACACAACATTCACCTGCGGCAACGGCGGAGAGCCCAACCAGACTGCATTTGATCTGAAGGTCGCACGCCTTTCGGACTACGTAGGCAACGTTCTCCGACTTCCTGACGTACTCGGCGTGGTCGAAGTCGAGAACCTTGCCGTGCTGCAGACGCTGGCGGCGAGAATCACTTCCGATTTCGCTGTCACCTACACGACTTATCTTGAAGAGGGCAACGATGGCGGCGGCATCGACGTCGGCTATCTGGTGCGCGGAGATCGAATCAGCAATGTCGTCATTACCCAACTCGACAAGAACGAAATGTGGATCGACCCCCGCGATGGCCTGCCAAACACTCTGCATGATCGCCCGGCACTCAAACTCGAAGCGACGTTCGATGGTCAGGCTTTCGCCAGCATCGTCGTGCATCCGAAATCACGCAGCTGCGTCGATGCTCCGTCCGGCGCGAACTGCACCCAGGCCGATGTCGACCGCAATCGCCTAAAGCGTTTCACTCAGGGCAAGTCAATTGCGACGCGCGTGCAGAATGAACAGATTGCACAACCGAACCGTCCACTGCTGGTCATCGGTGATTTCAATGACTACCAGTTCAGCGATGGCTTGGTCAATCTCAGCGGCCTGATCGAGGGAAGCTACGACGACTCGAAGAACGTGCTCCATCTGGATGGCCCGAATATCGTCAATCCGCCCTTGTGGAACGCGGTCAAATCGCTACCGGCCAATGAGCAGTACTCCTTCCTCTTCACCGAGCAGTTCGGCGTGATCCTCGGATACACCTCGCCGAGTTCGTTCGACAAGGGCCGTGATGTGCCGATCATGCAGGTCCTCGACCACGCAATGCTCAACAACGCCGCACGCGCCTGGTTCGTCGATTTTGAGTACGGACGTGCCGATCTTGATGCGGCAGATGCCGACGAGAACGCCAGTACCACGGCGGTCGGCGTTTCCGATCACGATGGTCTGGTCGTGCGCCTTGCCACGGATCGAATTTTTGCCGACAGTTTTGGTGGCGACCAGTAGTCGCAGAACGCAGGCGCGAAGTCATACGCTTCGCGCCTGCTTTGGTTCTGCCTATTGATCACAACTATCATCTACCGATGACGGATCCACAGCGCGCTGCAACAAGCGAATTCGTCACACCTGTGGTTTTCAACAGCCCGATGGCCGGTCAGGCAGGGGACCATTGACGTTGCTCTGTTCTTGATTTTTCGTGCTGCGTGGGGAGACATACTGTCTTGATCCATTTGCCATCCATGGCTAGCGTCCTGCCTTCCGCCCTTCGGGCCAGCTTCGCTGTTCGCGCCGCTCCTGCGGCGTAGTGGCCATTTAAAGGGAAGTGAATCGCTCGCCGGAAGGCGAGTGATAAACGGCATGGATGCAGCGCTCCAAGGGAGCGTAACAATCAACGGAAAAGTCACTCGGCACCTGCCCCGGAAAAGCCGAGCATATCCTGCGCTTAACGAAGCGCAGGGACGACGGAGGTTCAAAAGAATGCTCAGCCGTTCGAGGTCTCATAAAGCAGTTTGCGGGGCGCACCGGTAATCGCCGCCGCCATGCGCGCCGCGCGAGCAGGAGCCAGCTCCTCGCAGAGCATGGCGAACACGCGCCGGCCCTCGGCCAGGGTTGCGTCCGCGTCCTCGCCGCTGGCACCGGCGATGAGAACGACAAACTCGCCACGCTGCTGATTCGGATCGGCGATAACCTTGCCGACTACATCGATCAGAGTTCCCGAAAGCACGGTTTCGAAAACCTTGGTCAGTTCACGCGCGACGACGACATGTCGCTGATCGCCGAAGACCGCTGCCATATCCTGCAAGGCAGCAAGAATTCGATGGCTCGATTCATAGAAAATCAGCGTTCGTGATTCGGCAACCAGTTGGCCGAGGCGTTCACGACGCGCCGAAGACTTGGCGACGAGAAATCCTTCAAAGACGAATCGGTCGCTCGGCAAGCCAGCCACCGACAGTGCGGCGATGGCCGCACACGCTCCCGGCACCGGTGAAACGACAAGACCGGCGTCGCGCGCGGCACGCACCAGGCGAAAGCCAGGATCACTGATCAGCGGTGTGCCTGCATCAGAAATCAAGGCGACATCACCGCCTTCCAGCATGCCTTTGACCAGGCGCTCACACTGTTCGCGCTCATTGTGCTCATGCAGTGCAACCGCCTGGGCACGACTGCCAATGCGAGCAAGCAGCGGCCCACTGTGTCGGGTATCTTCGGCGGCAATCAGGCTGACATTGCAGAGCACATCTCCAGCCCGCTTCGACAAGTCGTCCAGATTGCCGATCGGAGTGGCGACCACCCAGAGTCGCCCAGGCTGCTCATTCATCTTAATGCCCATCGAGGAAAGACATCGAGAATAGCCGAGCAGGCCTGTCACCGCTGACTTGAGCGCATGGCAAGCAGCCTTGCTGTCGAAAATCGCGATGTCCGGCATGCTGATGGCGGCAAATCCGGCGCTTCCTGGCCCTGCCCGATCATGAACGGCACGGGCCTCGTGATCGCCGCGCCCCTTCATGAAAGGTGCTGGCAAGCTATCATCGCGGTATCCAAGCCAAATTTCGTGCCCATGCCCGCTTTGTCGCCTTCGCTCAAGAACCTCAGAATCGTGATTCCTCTGCTCGCCTTGCTGCTCGGTGCCTGCGCCAGCAATCCGACCACGATCCGTGTCGATGACCCGCTCGCGCAGCAGGCCGAGCAACTTGCCCGTGAGGGCAATCTCGAAGCCGCCGCCATACAGTTTCTCGCCCTTGCCGACAGCAGCGGTGGAAACGCCAGCGCGCATTATCGGCTGCGTGCCGCGGAAGTCATGCGCGAGAACGGCGATCTTGACGGTGCCGCGCGTGCAATCGAGGATATCCCTCGCAATCGCCTGGGTAGCGAGGATGCGCTGCGCCTGGATCTGATCGATGCCGAAGCTTCATTGAAACGGGGCGACGCCGATCGCGCTTCTGCCCTGCTGGCGACGCCGCCGGATTCAGTTCCGGACTCCCTGCGCCTGCGTTTCATCGAATTGCGCGCCCGTGCCGCAACGACCCGTGGCGACCGCTTCGCGGCGGCGCGCATGCGCGCTATGCTCGATTCCGAGTTGAGCGGACCCGATCGCGACAGCAATCGCGATCAGATCATTGAAACGCTGAGTGCGCTGGACGATGCCACGCTCAAGGGCCGTGCCGGTTCGTTGCGACCTGATGATGCCCTGCTGCCCTGGATCGAACAGGCGTTGAAGTTGCGCGGCCAGAGCCTGCCACGTGAGATGCCAAGCCCGCAGCGTCCGGTTGGAACCTTGATGCCGAATGCCAGCAACGACCTTCATCGTGAGGGCTTCAACGCGATCCGTCAGGTTGCCTTGATCCTGCCGATGAATGGTCCGGTCGCTGGTGTCTCGCGCTCCATTCTGGATGGCTTCTTCGCCGCGTATTTTTCCGATGACAGCAGCGAGCGCCCGCTGGTGCGGACGTACGATGCCGGCAAAACGCCGGAAAGTGCACTTGCCGCCTACCAGCAGTCGGTCAGCGACGGGGCCGATCTCGTCGTTGGTCCGTTATTGCGTGAAGCTGTGGGCGCGCTGTTCCGCCAGTCGCTGCCGGTTCGTGTGCTCGCCCTCAACCATCCCGATACCGGAGAGGTGCCGCCACGAGGCAGCGCCGAATTCGGCTTGCTGCCCGATGCCGAGGGTGCGCAGGCGGCCGAACGCATGCTTTCTCTCGGCCTGACTCGCGCCGCCATCATCGCCGCGCGGACGGACTGGGCCGAACGCGCCGCGCAGGCCTTCCGCGCGCAGTTCGAATCGCGCGGCGGCACGATCAGCGGCGAATCCCGACTGCCGGAGACCGAGTTCAATTACAAGAGTGAAATTCTGCAAGGCACTCGTGAAATTGCCGACCGCGCCGACCCGGACACGAGCGGAACAATTCCCCCGCCCGATGCAGGCATCTTCATCAGCATGCGTCCGCAGCAGGCTCGCCTGTTGGTGCCCCAGCTCAAGCTGGCAGGCGTATACGCGCCGGTCTTCGCGACTTCACACGTCAACGCCGGCGAGATCAATGCCGGCCTTGATCGCGATCTGAATGGAGTCGAGTTCTGCGACGCAACCTGGCTGTTTTCACCTGTGGCAGGACGACCTGATCGCAGCACCATGGTGCGCGACCTGGGCAGCATCAGCGGAATCGGCGGTCGCCTGTTTGCATTTGGCATGGATGCCTATGCCTTGCTGCCGTACATGAACTGGCTGCTCGACCATCCGGAAACCTATCTTGATGGAGCCAGTGGGCAATTGGCCGTCGACAGTTTCGGCCGCATCCACCGCGTGCTGACCTGGGCTCGCTTCGAGGATGGAGTGGCCCGCCCGGTGCAGGGCGCACTTGATCCCTTGCCGCTCCAGTAGAGTCGATGCGCAGCACCGGCACGAAGTTCGAGGATCTCGCACTGGCCCACGCGAAGTGCGACGGCCTGCGCCTGATCGCACGAAACTATACGAGCCGATATGGCGAACTTGACCTGGTCATGCACGATCGTGACGTCGTGGTATTTCTCGAAGTTCGCTATCGCAGATCCGAACAGTTCGGCGGCGCACTAGAGTCCGTCGGCATTGCCAAGCGTGAGCGCCTGAGCAAGGCCGCCAGCCTGTTCCTGCAAGCCAATCCGACGCTCGCCCATTATCCGTGTCGTTTCGATGTCATGGCCATCAGCGGCAATCCCGACAACCCGAACATCAACTGGCAGCGCAATGCCTTCGACGCTGCCTGAGGAATTCGAATGCGATCCAGACTCCAACTGACTGTCCTGACCCTTCTGCTGCTCGCGCCCTTGCTCGGCGGCTGTGTCGCCGTCGTCGCTACGGGCGCTGTGGCGACTGCCTCATCGGCGAATGATCGCCGAGGGTTCGGCACCGTCGTCACCGACAAGAACATCCAGCTGAGCGCCTACGACACGATTAACAAGGACAAGGAGTTGGTGCTCAAGAATCGCGTCATGATTGCTGTCTACAACGGCGTCATGCTGCTCATGGGTGAAATGCGCACACCCGAGCTGAAAGCACGCGCCGAAGCAACGGTTCGCGGCTACAACGGAATCCATCGCGTGGTCAATGAAATCGACATCATGGAGCCTGAAGGATTCTGGTCGCGACGCAACGACAACAAGATCACGGCACGGGTGAAGCTGGCCTTGCTCGATGCCACTGGTACGCCCGGCTTCGACGCAACCCGGGTCAAGGTCAGCACCGCGCACCGCGTCGTCTACTTGATGGGCATCGTCAGCCACGCCGAGGACGAAATGGTCACCGAGTTCGCGCGCAATGTTCCCGGCGTCGAACGTGTGGTCAAGGTATTCGAGTATCGTGCCGATTGACCATCAACGTCCTTCACATTGGATTGGAGATCAGAACATGAGCACTGCCCTTGAAGTGGTCCGCAGCGTCTATGCCTCGTTTGCCAAAGGCGACATTCCCTCCGTACTCGGTGCATTGGCCCCCGATGTGCGCTGGACCGAAGCCGAAGGCGGCCCCTACGGCGGCGTCTCGATCGGCCCGCAATCTGTGCTCGACAACGTCTTCATGAAGCTCGGCGGCGAATGGGACGGGTTTTCTGCCGATGCCCATGAATTCGTGGCCAATGGTGATGTCGTCGTCGCCCTCGGCGAATATAGCGGCACCTACAAAGCCACCGGCAAGAGCTTCACGGCACCGTTCGCCCATGTTTGGCGCATGCAGAACGGCAAGGCCATCTCGTTCGATCAGTACACCGATACGGCAGTGCATTTGCAGCCGATGCAGTAGCCGATCGCGCAGGCTGGCGAAAGGTTTTCCCATGCGAACTCATGGCACGCTGAAACGGTGGAATGACGACCGGGGTTTCGGCTTTATTCTGCCCGCCAACTCTGACGCGGAAATATTTGTCCATATTTCCGCCTATCCTCGCGACGGCCTCAGACCCAAGCTCGATGAACTCATTTCGTATGAGACTGAAACCGGTCAGGGCGGCAAGCTGCGAGCTGTTCGCATCATGAGAGCAAGTCAGAAAACGTCTTCGCGTCATTCGAAAGTTGCCAGACGCAGCAATCGACCTTCGGGTGCCGTCGGCGCAATTCTCGGGATTGTCGCCATCGCTGCTGTTGGAGGTTTCGTCTATTCACGGCTGCATGATCCGGCGCTGGTTGTTGAATCGTCGCCGCGTGTTCTCGCAGTGCCTGCTCCACCGTCCGCTAACCGATGTGACGGGCGAACCAGATGCTCGGAGATGACCTCTTGCGCGGAGGCTCGCTATTTTCTGCAGAATTGTCCGGGCACCAAGATGGATGGCAACCGGGACGGTGAGCCATGCGAACAACAATGGTGCAATTGAAAGATGAACAAGCGAAAGGGCCTGTCGGCCAAGTACACCAGTGAGGCACGACCACGATCATCGGCTACAAAATGAAACTATCTGAATCAACGCTCGCCTCATTGCAAACGATCTTCACTGCGGATGCGCTGAGCACCTGTGCCGCCGAGTGCGCGGTCTACGCCTATGACAATTCGCGACGCGAGGCGGTTCCAGATGCCGTGGTGTTTCCAACCACGCACGAACAGGTGGTTGCCATCGTTGCCTTGTGTCGCGAGAAAGGCATCGCGCTGACTGCCCGCGGTCGTGGCACCAACACGACCGGTGCCAGTGTTCCGGTCAACGGCGGCATTGTCGCCAGCTTCGAGCGCATGAACCGGATTCTAGAAATCGATCCGGACAACCGCCTGGCAGTGGTCGAGCCGGGCGTCCTCAATGCCGACCTGCAAGCGGCGCTCAAACCGCACGGCTTCTTCTGGGCACCCGATCCCACTTCTGCGCCGTTCTGTTCGATTGCCGGCAATATCGCCTGCAATGCCGGTGGACCACGCGCGGTCAAGTACGGCGCGACCCGCGACAACGTGCTTGCGCTGCGCGCGGTCACTGGCCGGGCTGAGGGCTTTCGCTGCGGCAAACCGACCAGCAAGGGGGCAACCGGATATGACCTGACCCGATTGCTGATCGGCTCCGAGGGCACCCTCGCGGTCATCACCGAAGCCACCCTCAAACTGACTCCGCTGGCCTCGGACAAGCGCACGCTGCGCGCGACCTATGTCGACATCGTCGCCGCTGCTGCGGCCGTTTCGCGGATCATGGCCCAGTCAGTCACCCCGTGCGCACTCGAATACATGGATGACGAGGCTCTGCGTCTGGCCCGAAATCACGCCGGAGAATCGATTCCGGAAGCCGGGGGCCTGTTGATCATCGAGGTCGATGGCGAACCCGATACGCTTGATTCGGCCGTCGCCGCAATTCGACGCGCCGCCAGCGGCGACGGACTGATCGAAGTGCATGTAGCCCGTGATGCCAACGAAGTTGCCCGGCTCTGGGCCGCGCGCAAGGCCTTGTCGCCTGCCCTGCGCACGCTCGCACCAAACAAGATCAACGAGGATGTCGTCGTTCCGGTCAGTCGGGTCCCAATGCTGATTGCCGGTCTGAAGAAAATTTCCGCGCGGCATTCCATCCAGATTGTCACCTTCGGTCATGCCGGCAACGGCAACATCCATGTGAACCTGCTCTACCAGCCGGGGGATCCGCTCCAGGTCGCGAATGCACCGGGCTGCCTTTCGGAAGTTTTCGACCTGGTGTTTTCTCTCGATGGGACCTTGTCTGGCGAACACGGAATCGGCATGACCAAACGTGAATTCATGCCGCGTGCGCTGGATGCCGTTTCGCTTGATCTAATGCGACGGATCAAAGTCCAATTCGACCCTGACGGAATTCTCAATCCGGGGAAGCTGTTGCCGGATTGACCGGTGCTGAGAGCGGATCTCCGGCAAGTGTGCGAATCTCGTCTTCGTCAAGATCCCGCCAGCGGCCCTTGGCCAGATTGGCAAGATCCAGGCTGCCAACCGCCACCCGGACCAGACGCAATACGCCGATATCAAACGCGGCGAGCAGCCTGCGGATCTGCCGATTGCGGCCTTCATCGAGGATGATCTCGAGCCACGCATTCCTTTCGCCCCGTCGCAACTCGCGGACCGAAACCACCGAGAGATACTCGCCCTGGTCTTCAACACCGCACTGAACGAGAGCGATCAAGTCGTCATCCGGCAGGCAATCCACGTGCACATGATAGGTCTTGTCAAGTTGCGACTCGGGTGACGTGACCCGCGCCGCCCATTCGCTGTCATTGCTGAAAAGCAGCAACCCTTCACTGGCCTTGTCGAGACGACCGACCGGGGCAATCCATGGCAAATCCCCGTCCTTGAAGCATTCATAGACTGTTCTGCGCCCGTGCTCGTCAGCCGAGGTCGTGACCATGCCGCGTGGCTTGTTCAACATCAGGTAGCGCCGCTGGGAAGCTTCCACCTGCGTGCCATCGATTTCGATGCGCGCATCGCCAGGCGTGCGCGATTCGGGATCATGGACAAGACGCTCGTCGACGCGCACCCGCCCTTCGCGGACCAGAGCCTCGGCTTGTGAGCGCGAGCAAATACCGCGCTTGGAAATCACGCGCGCAAGTCCGTGTAGCGCCGCAATGGCAACGCCGCGCGGGGGTTTCGACTCCGTTGGTGAAGGCTTGCGTCCCAATCCGGATCTCCAAACGAAAACGGGGCGCCGAAGCGCCCCGATGATTCTAATAGCAGACGCCGATCATGGACGCCGTTCGAGCTCGGGATCGTCCTTGGTTTTCGGCATCAGGTCATGTTTGGAGACACCGAGTACCAGCAAGACCGGATTCGAAACAAAGATCGAAGACAAGGTACCGACACCAATACCGATCAACATGATCAGGCCGAAATTCTCGAGGGCGGGACCGCCGATGAAGTACAAGGTACCCACCGCGAGCGCCGTCGTCGAGCTGGTCATGATCGTGCGCGACAAGGTCGTGTTGACCGAGCGGTTGAGGATCTCAACCGGGTCGCCCTTGCGCGAGCCTCGGAAGATTTCACGGACGCGATCGAAGACGACGATCGTGTCGTTGATCGAATAGCCGATGACCGACAGCACCGCCGCCAGAGCCGGCAAATCAAACTCGCCGCCGACCATCGCGAAAATCGCCAGGGTGAACAAGGTATCGTGGACTTCAGTCACCACTGCTGCGACCGCGAATCGCCACTCGAACCGGACCCACAGGTAGATCGTGATGCCGATGACGACGAAGATCACGGCGATCATGCCGTTGTCGCGAAGCTCCTGGCCAACCTGTGCGCCGACGTACTCGCTGCCCTTGACGCTGGCATCGTCTCGTTTGGCCTTCAAGGACGCAAGAACTTTCGCCGCGAGTCGATCATTGGCCGCGGCGCCCTCCTTGTCCGAATCCTCGCCGGTGCTTTTCTCGGCGACGATACGGATGGCAAAATCATTGGTGCCACCATAGGTCTGCACTACGGCCTTGTCGAAACCCCCTTCAGTCAGGGCCGAGCGCACTTCCGCAACGCTGATAGCCTTCTCGTAACTGACCTCGACATTCGTGCCGCCGGTAAAATCAAGACCGTAGTCGAGCCCACGGATGGCCAGAACGGCGATCGCTAGAATCATCAGCACTGTCGACACAACGATGGCAACCTTGTGCCACCGCATGAAGTCGATCTTGCTGTTCGGATTGAAAAATTCCATGAATAATCCCTGAGGTCAGATCGGCAGCGACTTGAGCTTGGAGCGACCGAAGATCAGCGCCACAAGAGAATGGGTACCGGTTACCGACGTGAACATCGAGGTGAGGATTCCGATCGACAGTGTGATCGCGAACCCACGAATCGGACCCGAACCAAAGGTCATCAGGCTCAGGGTGGCGATCAGGGTGGTGACGTTGGCATCGAGAATCGTGGCCCAGGCTTTCTCGTAACCTGCACGAATCGCCGCAAATGGCGTCATGCCATTGCGCGACTCCTCACGAATGCGTTCGCAGATCAGCACGTTGGCATCGACCGCCATGCCAAGCGTCAGCACGATGCCGGCGATGCCGGGCAAGGTCAGCGTGGCTTGGAAGATGCTCAGAACAGCAACCACGAGTATCAGATTCATCAACAAGGCGACGTCGGCGATGATGCCGAAGGCCTTGTAGTAGACGGCCACGAAAATGACTACGAGAAGCATGCCGATGATGACGGCATTCATGCCCTTTTGGATATTGTCGGCACCGAGGGTCGAACCGATGACGCGCTCCTGAACGATATCGACCGGTGCGGCGAGCGAGCCGGAGCGCAACAGCAAGGCGAGTTCGGACGCGGCCTTGGCACTGTCCAGACCCGTTGTCTCGAAGCGGTTCGAGAATACGCCGCGGATATTTGCGAGGCTGATGATTTCCTCGGTGATTTTGGCGCTGCGAACTTCCTTGCCATCGACGATGCGCACTTCCGGGGTGCGCTCGACCAGCACTACGGCCATGCCTTTGCCGACGTTCTGTGAGGTGAAATCAAGCATCTTGCGCGCGCCAGCCGAGTTCAGGCTTACGCTGACAGCCGGCGTTCCGGTTTGCTGGTCAACCGAGCTCGATGCGTCTACCAGTTCGTCGCCAGTGGCGATGACTTTCTTCTTGAGCACGGCCGGACGGCCGTCCTTGAAGTAATAAAGGCGCGAATCCGGGGGTACCGAGCCGCTTTGAACCGCGTCGGCGACGTTGACGCTCTCATCGACCGCTCGATATTCAAGCGTTGCCGTGGCACCAAGCAGCTTCTTGGCTTCGGCCGTATCCTGCAGACCCGGTAGCTCGACAACGATGCGGCTTTCGCCCTGTTGCACGATCATGGGCTCGGCCACACCGAGCGAATTGATGCGGTTGCGAAGGGTCGCGACGTTTTGCTTGATCGTGTTGTCGGCGATCTGCTTGATGCGTTCCGGCTTGATCGAAACATTCAATGTGGGCGAGCCATCGACCGACGGCCCATCTTCCACGGTCAGGTCGGTGAGGTCGAAGCTGATCGACTTGGCGATCGCATCGGCATCTTCGGCGTTGTTCGCCTGGACGACGATGTTCTGCGCACCCGCATTGACCTTGGCATTGCGAACCTTTTTCTCACGCAGCAAGGTGCGGATGTCGTCGACATATCGTTGCTGCTGGAACTCGAGCACGCTCTTTTGGTCGACCTGCATGAGAAAGTGCACGCCGCCTTGCAGATCGAGACCGAGAGGCATCGAATTGGCGCCGATCGCGCGCATCCACTGCGGCACAGTCGATGCCAGGTTCAGGGCCACCGTGAAGCCATCGCCGAGATCGGTACGCAGGGCGCTCGCGGCGGCAAGCTGCGAATCGGTATCGGGGAATGTCGCAAGCAGGCGTTCGTCCTTGACCAGGACCTCGTCAAAAGCGATTTTGCGGGTCTGCAAGGCCTGCAGGGCGCGTTCCCTGACCGCATCGTCGACCACGCCACTCTTGTTGGCGAGAACCTGGACGGCCGGCTGTTTCTGATACAGCGAAGGCACTGCATAGAGCACACCAATGAACGCGACGAGAGCGACCAGATAGTGTTTCCAACGGGGAAAATCGTTCATTCGTAAAATCCGGTTTACGCAGTTGCCGATCTATCGATAGGGTTTCAGGGCGGACCGCGGCGCTGCAACGAAGGGAGTGTCGCCAATCCGCCGCTCACGACAGAGAGCGGGGATGCTGTCCGCCGCTCAACGCAATGGGGTTGCCTGAACGAATCTCAAGCCTGCTTGATCGTGCCCTTGGGCAGAACCGCCGTGATGGCGCTTTTCTGCAATTTGACGCTGACCTTGTCGGCGATTTCAAGGGTTACAAAGGTATCAGCCATGTCCTCGATGCGACCAAGCAGACCGCCGTTGGTCAAAACTTCATCGCCCTTGGCCAGCGCGGCAATCATTGCGCGAGCTTCCTTCGCACGCTTCATCTGTGGGCGAATCAGCATGAAATAGAAGATGCCGAAGATGATGATCAATGGCAGGAAGGACATGAGTGGGTTCGGTGCGGCTGCCGCAGGTGCGGCCTGGGCATAGGCGGAACTGATCAGAAAATCCATTGCGACTCCGAAGTTTTGCAGCATGACCGGCGGACGCCGGGACACGAAAATGGTCGCGGATTATGCCATGCCGACGCGCGCTGCGCACGAGGGAACCCCTACCTGCGAGCTTTAAGTCAGTACCCGGGAGTCTTGCTCAGGCATCCTCTGCAATCTCATAGTCGAACCCATAGCAGTGGGTGCCCTCACGAATCGTGATGCCCAATTGCCCCCGCAAACCGGCCAATTCGCCCGTACCGGAATCCGGCACCACGGTCACCGACAAGCTGGGCTGGCCTCGATTCATCGTTCCGGAATGCTGCAGCACGAAGCTGCCTTCGCGTCCCTGCAGATTGCCGACAACCCGCTCAATAGCCACATAACCCGCCGAACCCTTGATTTCGGTCATCGCACTGAGCATTTCGCCGATGCTGGTCGCCTGCAGGTCACCGCGGAACTGCTTGTTGATCGAGATGCGCCCGCGCGTTTCGCCTTCGCCAACTTCGTTGAGGTCAAGCGGATCGAGTTTCACTTCAAAGGTGCCGGTGGCATGCTGGATCATGATTCCTGATCTTTCCGATGGATTTTTGATGGGATCGAAACACGCCAGCGTGTAAACGCCATGCGCATCTGGCTTGCTTCTTTTAGCTCACTGGACGGGAACGCCGGGTCGCTGGCCCAGGCTCGCCGCCGGCGACAAGGTGATTCGAAAACAGGCGCCGCCGCCAGCCACAGGAACATAGTCGAGCGTGGCCTGGCTCGATTCACACATTTGCCTGGCCAGATAAAGGCCCAGCCCTGTGCCGTATTCGCTGGTGGTGAAGAACGGATCGAAGATTTGCGCTGCGACTTTGGCCGGAATGCCAGGCCCCCGATCAACGACCTCAAGCAATGGCGGGCCTTTGTCGGTAGCGAGTCGCGCGACGACGACGACGCGCGCCACGGCGCCCGGTTGGCGGCCGTAGCGAATCGCATTCTGGACAAGATTCCACACCACCTGCTGCAAGTGTTGCGGATCAACCATGGCTTCAATCTGACGGTTTTGCGTGATCGCACGCAGGTGATCCTGGCCAAGATCGTTGCTCTGCTTGTATTCCTCGACGAAGGCCAAAGCCCAGGCATTCAGATCGATACTCTCAGGGCGCGATCGTTCCCGCCGCGAAAGCTGCAGGATGTTCTCAATGACTTCGTTGGCCCGGGTGCAATGGTTGTTGACGATCTCGACCAGGCGTCGATCCTCTTCTTCCATGCTTTCAGATTCGGCCAGCAATTGCGCGGAATAACGGATTGCTGCCAGTGGATTGCGGATCTCGTGGGCGATCGAAGCGGACAGTCGGCCGAGCGATGCGAGGGTCATTTCCTCGGCACGGCGTGAAAGCAGGGACGTGTCATCGAGAAAAATCAGGATATGGGTGTCGTCATTCGGCGCCATGCGCGAAAAGCGCGGAATGACCTCGGGCACGTCGGCAGCCAATGCAACCGGATTCTGGTCGATGCGACCGGAGTTTCGCCAGTGATACAGGCGGCGTGACAATTCGGCCGCCACTTCACCGAGATCGCGCTGATTCGGCGACGGATTGCCGATCAGGTGCCAGGCCGATTCGTTGATGCGCAGGATGTGGTTGGCGTCATCGACCAGCAAAACGCCGGTCTTCATGCGTCGAATGATCAGGTCGTTGACTTGCTCAAGATTGAGCAGGTCGACGCCGCGCTGCTCTGCCAGCGCCTCGGTTTCGCGCATTTGACGGCCGAGATACGCACATAACGCAGCGACGGCGATGTAGGCGACGCCGAACAGCAAAGCCTCGATGATGCTGCGATCGGTCGGGATGGCCGTCACGTAGGAGAACAACGGCGGCAACAACACACCGATCCCCGCGAGCAGGGCGAGCATGATCGATTGCCGGAAAGGCAACAGCAAGGCGCCGACTCCGACATTGACCATCAAGATCATCGGAATCGAACTGTGCCCGCCCTTTATCGACAACAGGATCAGCGAGGCCGCGACTGCGTCGAGGGCCAGGGCCACGCCAATGCTCGTGCTCAGGTTCTGGCGCATGCGGTCGGTCGAAACCAGCAGGATCACCGCGATCACGCAATAAAGCAGCGCCACCGAACGACCGAGATTGTTATGGCTGACACTGATCCAGTCGCCCGCCATCGGGCTGAAGATCAGGCCCATGTAGACAAACGATTCAAGTAACCGATAAAGATTGAAGAAATACAGCTCGCGCCGGGTAATGTCACCGGTAGAATCGCTTGCGCGTCGCGCCTTTCGATCAGCCAAGATACTTGCTCCGATATGTCCGAAGTATAAGTGCGCGGAAGCGAATGCTACAGGGTGCGTCGCTCTCACATTGGAGTATTGTCACCGGTTGTGGCAAGAGCGACGGTGTCCGACGAACAGCATCATGCTGCAAAGCAGCTCGATTCGCCCTGTTTCGACGCATGTGCGAAAGCACGTCGCCGGATGTCCGCCAGCGCGGTCTTTTGCATTCGCAGCACGCATTGCCCAAAATACGCGGCCACTTTGCGCATTGGCCCGGCTTTCAGGGTCGACGCCAACTTTCTACGATCAACGACTTGCGGCCGCGACCGGCGTTTGAAGTCGCCATCCGCGTCCCTCCCATGAAGGTGCCTGCATGAATTTCCATGAATACCAAGCCAAGGAATTGTTTGCCGAGTTCGGCATTCCGGTTCCTCCCGGAAAAGTTGCCTCCTCACCCGAGCAAGCAGTCGACGCCGCCAAGGCGCTCGGTGGCTCGCAATGGATGGTCAAGGCGCAGATCCATGCCGGTGGCCGCGGCAAGGCCGGTGGCGTCAAGTTCTGCAAGTCGACCGATGAAGTCAAGGCCGCTGCCGCAGGCATGCTTGGCCGCGACATGGAAACCTACCAGTCCGGTGGACGCGCATTACCGGTGAACCTGGTCCTCGTCACCGATGCCGCAGATATCGCCAAGGAACTGTACCTGTCGATCCTCGTTGATCGCGACAGCAAATCCGTCTCGTTCATTGCCTCGGCACAAGGTGGCGTTGATATCGAGCAAGTCGCCCGCGAAACGCCCGAAGACATCCACACCATCGAAGTCAACTTTGTCGAAGGTCTGCAGCCCTACCAGTGCCGCAAGCTTGCTTTCGACATGGGCCTCGACGGCAAGCAGGCAAACCAGCTGACGAAAATCATGCTCGGTCTGTACAAGTTGTTCAATGAGAAGGATCTGGCCCTGGTTGAACTGAATCCACTGGCGATTCTCGAATCCGGTGTGCTCATGGCGCTTGATGGCAAGGTCAATTCCGACGACAACGCCGAATTCCGCCATTCAAAGCTTGCCGCGATGCGCGATCTCTCGCAGGAAGACGCCGCCGAAGCCGCTGCGGTCCAGCACAACCTCAACTACGTGACCATGGACGGAAATATCGGCTGCATGGTCAACGGCGCCGGCCTGGCCATGGCGACGATGGACGTGATCAAGCTGGCCGGTGGCGAACCGGCCAATTTCCTTGATGTCGGCGGCGGCGCAACCAAGGAACGCGTGACCGAGGCGTTCAAGCTGATCCTGCGTAGCGACAAGGTGCAGGCGATCCTGGTCAACATCTTCGGCGGCATTGTCCGCTGCGACCTGATTGCCGAGGGCATCATCGCGGCGGTCAAGGAAGTCGGCCTCAAGATTCCGGTAATCGTGCGTCTGCAGGGCACCAACGTCGACAAGGGACGCGAGTTGCTGGCCAATTCCGGTCTCGCGATCACCTCTGCAGACGACCTCAACGATGCCGCACAGAAAGCCGTCGCATCGGCCAAGGCCGCCTGAACACCCCATCAAACCCTGCAGGAGCCCCTTCAGGGGCGAGCGCTTCGCCTCTCGAAGCAAAACTTCGGCCGTAAACGGGCTCCCGCAAAAAAGCGAAAAAATTTCGAGGATTGATCCATGAGCGTTTTGGTCAACAAGAACACCAAGGTCATCACCCAGGGCTTCACCGGCCAGCAGGGCACCTTTCATTCCGAGCAGGCGCTCGAATACGGCACCAAGCTTGTCGGCGGCGTCACTCCGGGCAAGGGCGGCAGCAAGCATATTGGCCTGCCCGTCTTCAACACCGTGCACGATGCAGTGCTGGAGACCGGTGCCGACGCGTCGATGATCCTGGTGCCGCCGCCGTTCGCGGCTGATGCGATTCTTGAAGCCGCAGACGCGGGCATCAAGATCATCGTCACGATCACCGAAGGCATCCCGGTGCTCGACATGTTGCGCGTCAAGAACGTGCTCAAACAGTATCCGGATACCGTGTTGATCGGACCGAATTGCCCCGGCATCATCACTCCGGGCGAATGCAAGATCGGCATCATGCCCGGGCACATCCACAAGGCCGGCAAGGTCGGTGTCGTCTCGCGCTCGGGCACGCTGACCTACGAAGCCGTGTTCCAGACCACCAATGTCGGGCTTGGTCAGTCGACCTGCATCGGCATCGGCGGCGATCCGATCAATGGCCTCAGCTTCATCGACTGCCTCAAGTTGTTCCAGGAAGATCCGCAGACCGAAGGCATCATCATGGTCGGCGAGATCGGCGGCAGTGCCGAAGAAGAAGCCGCCGAATTCATCCAGGAATTCGTGACCAAGCCGGTTGTTGCCTTTATTGCCGGCGCATCAGCTCCTCCGGGCAAGCGTATGGGCCACGCTGGTGCAATCATCTCGGGTGGCAAGGGCACCGCAGAAGCCAAGTTTGCCGCACTCGAGAAAGCCGGCGTGACGACGGTCAAGTCGCCTGCCGATCTCGGCACCACACTCGCCAAACTCATGAAGTAGAGCGCGCGCCAGCACCAATCGCAACGAGCCGCCGGAGCCATCTGGCGGCTTTTTAATGCCTTGTTGATTCGGCCCTCGGACATCGCGATAGCGCGTGTTTGGCGAGGGTGCGAAATAGATGGCGGTTTCATTGATTTCCGTTCGCGGTGATCCGCGCCGATCCTGAGCTCGTCGAAGGTAACCCTGAGCGGAAATCGGCGCAGCGCCTCAGCGATTAGAGGCCACATTTCGACAGTCCCAAAGCGTGGTCCGGACTTGATACGGGGACGAACGGCCGCAGGAACCCGGATCTTTCATCGGCTACGAGTCGTATCGTTTGCGCGCTCGGATCCCCCCCGTTCAGGCCGCCGCCAGCCGTAGGCAGATACCCTGCCGTTCTGGCGAAATCGGGGACGCCTTGGTCACGGGTCATCGCAAATGACCTGCAACTCCCGGCCATGGCGATGCAGATTTGACCCATATCGAAACCACCACCGACACTGCTGAATCCGAGCCTGCGCTGCCGCGTATCGCCGGCTATCGCGTTTTGCGGCGGCTCGGCCTCGGTGGAATGGCAACGGTTTACCTGGCCGTGCAGGAATCACTGGATCGCGAGGTCGCGATCAAGGTCATGCGGCCGTCGCGTCACCTTGACCGCGAGCAGTCAACCCGATTCGAGCACGAGGCGCGCATTATTGCCCGGCTCGAGCATCCGGCCATCGTCGTCATCCACGAGGTGGGCCGCACCGAAGCCGGAGACCTTTGCTATGTGATGCCCTACCTGGCCAAGGGCGACTTGAGCATGCGCGACTATCGCGATGACGAGCTGGGTCTGAGTGCCTTGCTGCGAAGCTTGCTTGACGCCCTGGGCTATGCACATGCGCGCGGCATCGTGCATCGCGATGTAAAGGCCGAGAATGTCCTGTTCGACAATGCCGATCGCCCCCAGCTCGCCGACTTCGGCATTGCATTGGCACAGCGCGATTTCAATTCGCGTCTCACCGGCGATGGCCTTGTGATCGGCAGCGGTGCGCAGATGAGTCCGGAACAGGCGCGTGCCGATGCCGTCGATGGGCGGTCGGATCTCTACAGCCTGGGCGTCCTGACCTACGAGCTGCTCACGGGTGAACTGCCATTCCATTCATCAGATCCACTCGGACTCGCGCTCATGCATGCGCAGGATCCGGTGCCCCGATTACCTGCCGACAAGGCGCATTGGCAGGCCTTCGTGGATTGCGCCATGGCCAAGCGACCGGCACAGCGATTCCGCAACGCCCAAGCCATGCGTCGCGCGCTCGATCCGATTCGCCGCCGCGCGCGGAGAGCGGCCGCGCCGGTCGGTCGCTTGCGTCGGGCCATGAGCACACGACCGCCACTGCTGATTGCAACGGGATTGTTGCTCGCCATTTCCGTGATTTCGCTGGCACTTCCTCATCTTGGTCGCTTGCAGGCGCTCTGGGCCATATCCCCTGCGCCTACGGCCGGCATGGAAGACTCAATAGGAGGTGCTGGTGCCAATGTCGAAACCGAGGGTGTCGTGGACGCTGGCGAGAGCAAGACCATGACCGATCTGGACGATCTGGCGCGGCAGCAACTGTCGATCGGCGCACTGCTGACACCGACCGGCGCGAATGCTGCCGAAACCTGGCTGGTCATGCTGCAGCGCGACCGATCCAGTGCCGCCGGCATGGCCGGCATCGAATCGGTCATTGCCGCGTCGACACCGATTCTGCTGCAAATGGCCAGCAAGGAAGATGCCGAGGACGTGCGCAAGCATTACCTGAAACTCGAGTTGATCGCCGACCTGGCCCAGGTTCGCGAAGGTGCCGAATTCAGCGCGCTGCGCGAAAAATTGAACGCTACGTTGCATGGACGGGTCGACGCCCTGATCGATGCCGGCAAGCGCAAGTCGGCGCTCGAATGGATGCGACTGGCCAGCGATATCGGCTTCGAGTCTGCCCGATGGAAGGCGCTCTCCGCGAGACTGCAGAGTCTGCCGCTTCCAGGAAAGCCCGTTCGTGATGCCGGCGGTACCGAGTTCATGCTGGTTCCTGCGCGAATCAACGGCGCGACTTCCGGCAAGGATTTCCTGATGATGCGCAACGAAGTCAGCCGCTCCGACTATGCACGATTCGCGCAATCCACAAATCGCGAATCGAGTCGCTGTCGCAATCGCCTCTCGCCCCTGCGGATTTTTGATCGGCGGAATTGGAGCGATCCAGGCTTCAAGCAATCCGGCGACGAACCGGTGGTCTGCATCAGCTACGACGATGCGAGCGCCTACGCCGCCTGGCTTGGCCGCAAACAGGGAGAGAACTACCGATTGCCAAGCAAATCCGAGTGGCTGCATGCCGCGCGCTCGATTCGCGACAATGGTGTTGCGTGTTCGCTCGGCAATGTCCGTGACAATGCCTCCTCCGGAGTCGGTACGCAGTTCCCCTGTCGCGACGGCTTCGAGCACACTGCGCCGGTCGGAAAGTTCACAGCGTCAACTCTCGGCATCAATGACCTGCACGGCAACGTCTCCGAATGGAGTTCGTCGTGCACGGGCCAAAGCGAACGTGATTGCCAGCGTCGAGCCGCTTTGGGCCTGTCCTGGCAGGATGGACCGGATGCAAAAGTTTCCCAATTACGCGACCTGCCCTCTGGCCGTGGCTACGATGATGTCGGCTTTCGCCTCGTCCGCGATCCCTGATCGAGCCATCGAAGGTGCGCATCGTGGCGATGGCATAATTCCGTGCCAAAGGCGTGAAACGGAGAAATCGCGTGCGACTTGCCGAATGACTCGAACTCCGGTGCGCTAGCGCACCCCGATTCATATGCCGCTATCGTTGAGTTCAATTGCTATCACCTCATCATTGAGTTCCCATGTCGACACTTCGCATCGCCCTGGCCCAGTTTGATTTTCCGGTAGGCGCGGTTGCGCGCAATGCCGAGCGCATCAGCGCACTTGTCTCCCAGGCTCGCGATCAGCATCGCGCCGACCTGATCGTGTTTCCGGAACTCAGCATCAGCGGCTATCTGCCCGAAGATTTGCTGTTGCGACCGAGTTTCCTGATCGAATGCGAAGCTGCCCTGCATCGAATCGCGGTAGAAGTGAGGGGCATCGTCGCCTTGGTCGGCTGGCCGCAATCGGCCGGCTCGGTCGTCTACAACGCGGCCAGCGTATTGCGCGATGGTCACGTCGAAACGACCTACCGCAAGCGCGAACTGCCGAACTACGCAGTTTTCGACGAGCGTCGTTATTTCGAAGTCGACCCCGATGGCGGTTCGTGCGTCATCAAGGTCTGCGATATCAATGTCGGCATCATGATTTGCGAGGACCTGTGGTTTGCCGAACCGCTGGCCGAGACAGTTTCTCAGGGCGCCGAACTCGTCGTCATACCCAACGCCTCGCCCTATGATCACGGCAAACTTGCCCGGCGCGATGTGCTGCTCGAGATGCGGGTCGCAGAAACCGGAGTGGCCCTGGCCTATCTCAACATGGTTGGCGGGCAGGATTCGGTGGTCTATGACGGCGCGTCGATCCTCGCCGATGGCGATGGCACGATCCATCCTTCTGCGCGCGCCTTCGAGGATCATTTGCTGATTGCCGATTTCAATGCGAAGACGCGCCGCTTCAATGCCCCGACCTGGCCGGCTGAAACCGATGAGAGCCACGAAAGCCTGGCTTGGCGCGGTATCGTTCGCGCGACCCGCGACTATTGCCACAAGAATGGTTTCCGCAAAGTCTGGATCGGTCTCTCCGGCGGTATTGATTCGTCCCTGGTGCTTGCCATCGCGGTCGATGCGCTCGGCGCGGAAAATGTCACCGCTGTGCGTCTGCCTTCGCGCTACACCTCAGGCCAAAGCAATGATCTCGCCGACGAACAGGCGCACAAGCTTGGCGTACGCATCGAAACGATTCCGATCGCCGCTCCTTTCGAAGGCTTCCTCGAAGCGCTCGAGCCGCTATTTGCCGGCCACGCTGCCGATACGACCGAAGAAAATCTGCAATCGCGCTGCCGTGGCGTGATCCTGATGGCCTTGTCAAACAAGTTCGGCGGACTGGTCCTGACCACCGGCAACAAGAGCGAATACGCGGTCGGCTACGCCACGATCTACGGAGACATGTGCGGCGGCTATGCGCCGATCAAGGATTTGTACAAGACCGAAGTATTCAATCTCGCGCGATGGCGGAATGACCAGGGATTCGGTGAAGACCGAACGTGGATGATTCCGCAAGCGGTCATCGAACGGGCGCCCTCGGCGGAGCTGCGCGACAACCAGACCGATCAGGATTCACTGCCACCCTACGAGGTGCTGGATGGCATCCTCAAGCGCTATGTCGATCAGGAATGGTCGCGCGCGGACATCGTCGCGGACGGTTTCGATTCGGCCACGGTCGACAAGGTTGTGCATCTGGTGCGGATCAGCGAATGGAAACGTCAGCAGGCCGCGCCGGGGCCGAAGGTTTCGCGCCGTGCGTTTGGTCGCGAGCGGCGCTATCCAATCACTTCTGGTTGGGATTGATCGGGCTCGGCCTTGTCGAGGCAGGGGTGATGGAACGTGAATATGCGAGTGAGAGAGCAGGGATGCCGCGCGACGAAGGAGCGTAACAACTAACAGCGAAGTCACCGGACCCCTGCCTCGGCGAAGCCGCGCTTGTCCTGAGCTTTTCGAAGGACGAAGGTGACGAGCTGAGTCGTTGCGGCGCAAAGTACATTGTTGCACCGCTCAGCAGGTCCACCGTTGAACGAGGAAATTCGCTGAAATCAGAAATTCCGTCAAGAATGAAGCCCTACAACACGAGTCAGTCGCAGATCGAATCACCGACCCTTCTTGGTCAGCGGCTTGGCGCCCCGGTTGGTCAGCGGAATCAGCTTCAACCAGGTCGAGCGCCATACCGGCCATTCCCGCGTCAACGAGGGATGGTTCGGATAGTTGAGCTTGAGTACGCTCATCGTATCCGCCGACAGCTTGTCCTGGCCAAGCTCGTCATATGACTTGACCATGACCGCGAGGGCATCACCGGCCTGGCTCGACTGGTCGTAGGTCTCGAGGATGGACTTGGCCCGGTTCGAGGCCGCGACATAGGCACCCTGGCGAAGATAGAACAAGGCCACATTGAGCTCGGCCTGGGCCATGCCGTTACGCAGATAGATCATGCGCTGCTTGGCATCGGCGGCGTAACGACTTTCGGGGTGGCGCTTGATCAGCGCAGAGAAATCATCGAAAGACTGACGCACGAACGCCTGATCTCGTTGGGTCATGTCGAGGCCGGCATAGCGCTCGAGCAAGCCCTCCTCGCGATCGAAGTTGATCAAGCCGCGCAGGTAGAACGCATAGTCGATGTGCTTGTGCGCCGGATAGGTCTTGATAAAGCGGTTGATCGTGGAATACGCATCTTCCGGCTTGTTCATCTTGAACTGGGCGAACGCCTGATCAAGCTGGGCCTGCTCGGTGTACGGACCAAATGGAAAACGCGCGATCAGTCGATTGAAGGTTTTCACCGCGCGGTCATAATTGCCGCGATCGACGTCCGACTTGCCGCGCTCATACAATTGCTCGACCGTGCCGACCTCCAGCGGATCGACTTTTTTCTTGCCGAACATGGAACAACCGCCTACGAGGAAGACGGCAAGGATGATGAAAAGGTAACGGGAAACTCGCATGCGGAGGGGGGCTCTGCGATGATGGAAGTCCGCGATCATAACCCGAACCCGTGATGCTCTGAACAGGTGCGCGTTACCGAACGAGCGCCGGCGACCTGCCTGTCCTCTCGCCCCGGCGTCTGCGTTGGCCTCCTGTGAGGCCCCGAAAACCGTGATCCCCCCCCATTGCAGCCCTGATTGAAATCGATGAATGCAAGCCAACCCACGCTGAATGCCACTATCCCGCTCGAATCCGCAGGACGCCGATTCGATGCTGCCCTGGCCGATCTTTTCCCTGATTACTCCCGCTCGCGCCTGAGTGCCTGGATCAAGGCCGGTGATGTGCTGCTGAATGGCGAGCAGGTGATTCCGCGCCATATGGTGCATGGCGGTGAAGTCGTTGAGCTCAAGGTGCGCCTGCAGCGCGAGGTCAGTGCCGCGCCCGAGAACATCGAGCTCGATATCCGCCATGAGGACGACGACATCATTGTCGTCAACAAGCCACCCGGTCTGATCGTCCATCCAGGTGCCGGCAATCCTGACGGCACCCTGCAGAATGCCCTGCTCCACCACGACCCCGGCCTGGCCGAAATTCCGCGTGCCGGTCTCGTCCATCGCCTCGACAAGAACACCTCGGGCCTGATGGTCGTCGCCCGTTCCTTGCGTGCCCACACCAGCCTCGTCGAACAATTGTCCGCACGGACCGTGCACCGCCAGTACGAAGCGCTCGTCTATGGCTCGATGGTCGCAGGCGGCAAGGTCGACGCTCCAATCGGACGCCATCCGGTCGATCGCCTGCGTCAGGCCGTCAGAGAAGATGGCCGAGAGGCCGTGACCCACTATCGGGTTCGCGAGAAATTCCGCGCCATGACCCTTGTCGAATGTCGCCTTGAAACCGGCCGAACGCACCAGATTCGCGTCCACCTGGCCCACGTGCGGCATCCGATCGTCGGCGACCTCAGCTACGGCAACCTGCGCCTGCCCAAGGCAGCTTCGCCTGAACTGATCGAGGCCTTGCGCGGCTTCCGTCGCCAGGCCCTGCATGCCGAAAGGCTGGAATTCGTGCATCCGGGCAGCGGCGAAACAATGATGATCGAGGTGGATCGACCGACCGACATGGACGCCTTGATCGCCACGGTCCGTGACGATTCGAAGAGCTGATGGCAGCGTCGGCCATTGAACCCTGGTTGACGCCGGACTGGCCGGCTCCGGCGAATGTGCACGCGCGCGTGACAACGCGGCAGACCTCAGGGGTATCCGAGCCTCCCTATGAGCGCTGCAATCTCGGCAATCGCTGCGGTGATGATGGCGCCGCCGTTGCCAGCAATCGTGCCTCACTCAAGGGGCTATTCGATCTGCCAACCGCTCCACTATGGCTGCGTCAGGTGCATGGGACGCAGGTCGTCAATGCAGGCGCGTCGTATCTGCCTGCCGAGCCCGAAGCCGATGCTGCAGTGACGCACTCATCCGACACGGTGCTCGCCGTGCTGACCGCCGACTGCCTGCCGGTTCTGTTTTGCACGGATGACGGCGCTGCTGTTGCTGCCGCGCATGCCGGATGGCGGGGCCTGGCCAATGGCATCCTTGAAGCAACCGTCAATTCGATGCAATTCGATCCGTCGCGGATCCTGGCCTGGCTTGGCCCCTCGATCGGCCCGGCATCCTATGAAATCGACGAAGAAGTCCGACAGGCGTTTGTCGATCACGATCCTGCCTCGCGCAGCGCCTTCGAGACAACGCGACCGGGCCACTGGCACTGCGATCTTCCCGCATTGGCGCGCTTGCGCCTGCAAGCAACTGGCGTGACCCGCATCAGCGGTGGCGGCTTCGATACACGCCACGATGCGCGCTTCTATTCCTACCGTCGCCATCCACAAAGCGGCCGTTTCGCCAGCCTCATCTGGCTTTCGGATCTGCACGTGCGAGTGTGACGGCGGTCTGGTCGCAAACCGATCTGAAGGCGTAGGCTTGGCTTTCAGAGAAGTTCAGGGGCGCATCGATGAAGATTTTCTCTTCCACACTTGTCGCAAGCTTGCTTGTTGGCAGCGCATCAGCGGCGGAAATGACCGTGCAGAACGATTCGCTGACGAATTTCGGTACAGCGATCATCCAGGCCGGATTCGTCGTAGGCGAAAAAGGAGCGAGTTGGCTGACTTCGCCATGTGCCGGCAATATCGTTGCCGCGCAGGTATTCTGGCTGTCGCAGAACGGCGCCAGTGGTCAGACTCTCGGCGGCTCGATCGACATCTACCGATCCGGCACGTTCCCGACCCCCGGTGTCCTGGCAGAGCAGATCGATGGGCCGCTCCTGACCGACGGTGCCATCAACGAGTACCGCTTCCTCGACGACAACAACACCGTGCCGCTGATCGTGCCGGTGGCGAACAACGAAACCTTTGTCGTCGCCTACACTTTCTCCGAGAATCCGCCGATGAGCGGGCCCAGCCTCGCCGTCGACGCCAATGGCATCCAGGCTGGCAAGAACGCAATCTATGCGAATGTCGGAGGCAATTTCGCCTGGTATTCCTCCCAATCCCTGGGCGTCTCGGGCGACTGGGTGATTCGGGCCGTGGTCAATTGCCAGGCCGGCGGCAACAGCGCCGATGTCACGGCGGCAATCAGCACGACGCCGGCGCTGTACACCCCGGGCGCGGCGATCAGCCATACGATCACAATTGGCAATGCAGGCCCCGATGGGGCCCCGAGCGTCGTCGTCGTCGATGCGTTCCCGGGCGCCTACAACAGCGTGACCTGGAGCTGCGCGGCCAGTGGAGGAGCCACTTGTACCTCGGGCGGCAGCGGAAATATCTCGCAGGTGGTCAACCTGCCGCTGGGTAGCCAGGTTACCTACACTGTCAATGCAACGGTCGCCGCGGGCACCACGGGCACTCAGTCGAACTCGGTGACTGCCGTGGTCAATTCGCCAACGACGGACCCCAATACCGTTAACAACACCGCCACGGCCAACACGGCTCCCGCATCGGACCGGATTTTCGCCAGCGGCTTCGATCCAGCACCCTGAAAAGCCTTTTTAACGCAGATCGAAGAATTTCGCGGCTGAATGTGCCGTTATCCTTTGCCTTAACTCGCGGCGCAGACTAACCTTGGGCGTCGCCTACGTCGTCCCCCTGAGAAGGCATGAGCAAACAATACGCACTGGTCATCGACGATGAACGGGATATCCGCGAGCTCCTGACTCTGACTCTGGGTCGCATGGGCTTGGTCGTTGAATCTGCCGCCACTGTCAGTGAAGCCAAACAGCGGCTGGCCGAAACACGTTATGCCCTGTGCTTTACCGACATGCGCCTGCCCGACGGCACTGGCCATGAGGTCATCGAACTGATTGCCGCACAGTATCCGGATACGCCGGTAGCCATGATCACCGCTTACGGCAATGTCGATGCGGCCGTGGTCGCGCTCAAGGCAGGTGCCTTCGATTTTGTCTCCAAACCTGTCGACATCAATGTGCTGCGCCGACTCGTGCAGACCGCGTTGAAGCTGTCCGAGGAAAAAAAAGCCAACGTCGACGCCAGTGAAGCCAAGTTGATCGGCGAATCCGAGCCGATGAAAGAGCTCCGCGCAACCATTGCCAAGGTCGCTCGCAGTCAGGCGCCTGTTTACGTTGCCGGTGAATCCGGTGTCGGCAAGGAACTCGCCTCGCGCCTGATCCACGAAATGGGTCCACGCGCCTCGGCCGCGTTTGTGCCGGTCAACTGCGGCGCAATTCCTTCGGAATTGATGGAAAGCGAGTTCTTCGGCCACCGAAAGGGTAGCTTCACCGGGGCTCATGCCGACAAGGAGGGCCTGTTTCAGGCAGCCGACGGCGGTACGTTGTTCCTCGATGAAGTCGCCGAACTGCCGCTGCACATGCAGGTCAAACTGCTGCGCGTGATCCAGGAAAAAGCCGTACGACCAATTGGCGCTCGCGCCGAAGTCGCGGTTGACGTGCGCATTCTCTCGGCCACGCACAAGAACCTCGCCCGGCTCGTCGATCTCGGCTCATTCCGGCAGGATCTGTTCTACCGCATCAATGTGATCGAATTGCGCGTGCCACCGCTGCGCGAACGGCGCGACGACATTCCGCTGCTGACCAGCCGCATCCTCGAACGACTGGGCCGTGAATCCGATCGCGCACCCGCACAATTGACTCCCGATGCAGTGCGCGCACTGAATGCCTATGATTTTCCCGGCAACGTGCGCGAACTCGAAAACATCCTCGAACGGGCCGTCGCCCTCTGTGAAGACGGCTCGATCAGCGCCGATGACATGCGTCTGGTCGTGCGGGCGCCAAATCCGCCATTGGCGGGAATGGACGAGTCCTCCGTCCCGTCTCGTCCGTCCGCATCGCCCCATCATGCGCCGGGTCGCCATGCCGATACCGAGCAACGTTCCGGCTTCATGCTGCCCGATTCGGCTTACAGCGGTGATCTCGCCGCCACCGTCGCTGAAACTGAACGTGCCGTCATCACCAAGGCACTCGAAACCACGCGCTGGAACCGCACCGCTGCCGCAAAGCAACTCGGTTTGACCTTGCGCCAGCTACGCTACCGCCTCGAAAAGCTCGGCATCGAATAGACCAGAATCGCCTTGCTCAGCTGCTTCTGATCCTGGTTGATCGGAACCATCCGCTTTACGGAAATCGAACCGGCAATTCGCCACTGTCGATTGACGAGACCCAAACGCGACCTCCGGTCGAATAACGCAGGCTCGTCGCCGAACTGCTTGCCCGATCGTCGACGTCTCGGCGCCATGACACCATCCCTCTCAGGCTCAGTATTTCGAGGTCCTGACGATGCTGGGACTGGCCGTGTTGTAGAGGCCCTGCATGGATCGATCCAGCGAGCACATCCGCACTGACCAGCCCCTGTGGAAGACATGATCGAAAACCTCGTCCTCGCTTTCGATCTGGACCGGATTCTTGTTCAAGCTGGTCTCCTTGGCGCCTGGCACCAATCGAAACGCAGTGCGTCCCGTTGCGCGGTCAAGCAATTTGTAGGGATATAGCCGAACGCCGGTTTCGTGCTCAAACCAGAAGCGGTGGCTGATGGGATTTTCATTGCTCATGCTTGCTTGAGGCTCCTTTCAGGAATTGCCGAATTTGGCAACATTATGCGACCCGCGTGAACAGGATCGCGCATCTCGGTCAACGGCCAGCATTCCGGTCAATGCTTGCAAGGCCTTTGCGCACCACCCGAATCCAGATCTGGCGCGGTAAATTCAGTGGTTCTCATCGCCAAGCTTCGGACCGTCCAGGCTCGACACGAATCGGCATTGAACCGGCATCACCTGAACGATTCACTCCCGATTCCGGCCAGCCATCCGACCGTCGATCCTGCCGGTCATTGAGCAGACAAGGCGAATGCCTGAAAACTTGGGTATCATGCGCACCGTTACACGCGGTGGGAGAAGTGGGCCCGACCCACTGCCGAAGGCGCAACGCCCGTAATCGCTCAGGCCCCGATACCTCCGCGCGCAAACAACTCTGGAGAGACCGGCTGCCGTAATTGGCACGAACCGGCGCCGAAGGGGCAAGAGGCGGGGCACCGCTTCCAAACTCTCAGGCAAAAGGACAGAGGGGCGCCCGGCGTGCGGCTTCGCGCGCGATCAATGGACGTCCTCATCATGACCCAGTCTGCCTCGCCTTCCCTGCGCGATCTCGAAAACCATTCCGCCTTTGTCGAACGCCATATCGGCCCGAACGATGCCGAAATCGCGTCGATGCTGCAGATCCTCGGCCACCATTCGCTCGATGCAATGACCGATGCGATCGTACCCGGCAAGATCAAGTCGCCGGCGCCGCTGGCCTTGCCGGCTGCGATTACGGAAGTCGAGGCACTGGCAAAAATCCGCAAGATCGCGGACAAGAACGAAGTCTTCCGCAGCTTCATTGGCCAGGGTTACTACGGCACGCAAACGCCGAACGTCATCCTGCGCAATATTCTCGAGAATCCCGCCTGGTACACGGCCTACACGCCGTACCAGGCCGAAATTTCGCAGGGTCGCATGGAGGCCTTGATCAATTTCCAGACCATGGTCGCCGATCTGACCGGGATGGAGATTGCCAACGCCTCCCTGCTCGACGAGGCGACCGCGGCTGCCGAGGCGATGACCCTGGCCAAACGTTCGGCGAAATCAAGATCCAACGTGTTTTTCGTCTCCGACGCCGTGCATCCGCAAACGCTCGAAGTACTGCACACGCGCGCCGACGGGCTCGGCATCGAACTTCACATCGGCAATGATGCCGAAGCCGCCAACGTCGACAGTTTCGGCGTATTGCTGCAGTACCCGAACACGTTTGGCCAGATCAACGATCACGCCGCGCTTGCCGATGCCGCGCACGCGCGCGGCGCACTGGTCGCAGTCGCAACCGACCTGCTCGCCCTGACCTTGATCCGCGCACCGGGAGAATGGGGCGCCGATATCGTCATCGGCAACAGCCAGCGTTTCGGCGTGCCATTCGGTTTCGGCGGTCCGCACGCGGCCTTCATGGCCTGTCGCGACGCCTATAAGCGCTCGATGCCGGGGCGCCTGATCGGTGTCTCGATCGATGCTGAAGGCAAGCCGGCCTATCGCCTGACCCTGCAAACCCGCGAGCAGCATATCCGCCGCGAAAAGGCGACATCGAACATCTGCACGGCACAGGTTCTGCTGGCCGTGATGGCAAGCATGTACGCGGTCTACCACGGACCGGACGGTCTCAAGCGAATCGCGCAGCGCACGCATCGCCTCGCGGCGATCCTCGCCAGCGCGCTGCGCAAGGCCGGTGTTGTCGTTGGCCCGGATTTCTTCGACACGCTGCATGTGGTCGGGGTCGATGCCGAGGCGCTGCACGCGAAGGCGCGCAAGGCGCGCATCAACTTGCGCGCAATCGATGCCGGCAGCGTCGGCATCAGTATCGATGAGACGACCACACGCGATGACCTCACTGCCCTCGCCGAAGTATTTGGCGCGGATCTCGGCTCGATCGACGCGATCGATCGCGAAACTCCTGATGCGCTGCCCTCCGGCTTGTTGCGGCAGTTGCCGTTCCTGCAGCATCCGGTGTTCAACACGCATCACAGCGAGCACGAAATGCTGCGCTACATGCGCGCGCTGGCGGACAAGGATCTGGCCATGGATCGGACCATGATCCCGCTCGGTTCGTGCACGATGAAACTCAATGCCACCGCCGAGATGATCCCGGTGACCTGGCCCGAGTTCGCCAATATCCACCCGCTCGCGCCCGCCGATCAGGCAACCGGTTACAAGCAGCTCATCGACGAACTCGAAGCAATGCTGGTCGAGATCACCGGCTACGACGCGGTCAGCCTGCAGCCCAACTCGGGCGCCCAGGGCGAGTTCGCCGGCTTGCTCGCAATCCGTGCGTATCACCGCTCGCGCGGCGAAGGTCATCGCGATGTCTGCCTGATTCCCGAATCGGCGCATGGCACCAATCCCGCATCCGCGCAGATGTGCGGCATGACCGTCGTCGTCACGCGCTGCGACAAGGATGGCAATGTCGATGTCGACGACATCCGCGAGAAAGCGCAGAAATATTCCGATCGGCTGGCCGCACTGATGATCACCTACCCGTCCACGCATGGCGTGTTCGAGGAAGATGTTGTGGCGATCTGTGAAGCCGTGCACCAGCACGGCGGCCAGGTCTATACCGACGGTGCCAATCTCAACGCGCTGGTTGGCATAGCCAAGCCCGGCAAATGGGGCTCGGATGTTTCACACCTGAACCTGCACAAGACCTTCTGCATCCCGCATGGCGGTGGCGGCCCCGGTGTCGGCCCGTGCGCGGTGAGGTCGCATCTGGCGCCATTTCTGCCGCGCGTGATGGGTGGCGAAGGCGCGGTCGGCATGGTCAGTGCCGCGAGCTTCGGCAGCGCCAGCATCCTGCCGATCTCGTGGATGTACATCACCCGGATGGGAACGGCTGGACTGCGCAAGGCAAGCCAGGTGGCCCTGCTCAACGCCAACTACGTTTCAAAGCGACTGGAACCGCATTACCAGACGCTCTACACGGGTCGCAATGGACTTGTCGCCCACGAATGCATCCTCGACCTGCGTCCGCTCAAGGATGCCACCGGCATCGGTGCCGAAGACGTGGCCAAGCGCCTGATCGATTTCGGATTCCATGCGCCGACTTTGAGTTTTCCGGTCTCGGGTACGCTGATGGTCGAGCCAACCGAGAGCGAATCGCTGCACGAACTTGATCGCTTCATAGACGCGATGATCCAGATCCGTGACGAGATCCGTGCAGTCGAGGAAGGCACGCTCGATCGCGAGGACAATCCGCTCAAGCACGCCCCGCACACGGCAACGATGGTTGCCGGCAGCGAATGGTCGCACGGGTATCCGCGCGAACTCGCCGCGTTTCCGCTACCCGTGCTCAAGCAACAGAAGTACTGGCCGCCGGTCGCCCGCGTCGACAACGTCTACGGCGACAAGAACATCATGTGCGCCTGCATTCCAATCGATGCGTACAAGGATGCGGCTGAGGCCTGAGCTGTCAGTGGCCGATTGAGCAGGTCCCGCAACGCGGGACCTTTGCTTGACTCTGATTGCATACGACAGAAGCTTGCTCGAATCAGCCGCGCTGCTTTGCCAACCAGGCGTCGATCTCCGGCAACCGCTTATCGCGAATGCCGATGCGATACTTGATGTTGTCGATCGCGGTTTCGGTGGCTCGCCGCGAGCTTTTGGCCACGTACTTGTCGGCAAAGTCGATGAGCTTGCCGACCATCGCCGGATCTAGAGAGTTGTCCGCAAGGCGCGGGTAATACCTGCTGCCCGAAGCCGAGTCGATCACGGTCTCGACCTTATTTCGATGTTCCACGGCGAAATCGAAGGCAAGATCGGGATGCTGCTTGCCAACCGAACTGATCATCGAGGCACTGTTGGTGGCGCCGGGCTCGTCGGTCAATGCCATATCCAGCGCACGCTGCGCTAGCGCTTTGTCTTCGGTCGAGGCCAGCATCAGGAATAGCTCATCCTTGATCATCGCCCGTTTCTCGGCTTTTGCTTCCGCGCGCATCTGCTCCCAGACCGCCGTGTCCGAATGATTGGCGACGATGCCGAGGATGGTCTTGTACAGCGCGCGCGGCATGGCATTCGGATCATCGTTGCGCGTGGCATGGCGTCGACGCGCCTCACCGATGACTTCGGCGTCGCCAAGATCCGCCAGCGTGTCGATCAGATTGTTTCGAAGGATGGCATCGGATTCGCTTTCGCCGGCTTTCGCTTCCCAATCCAAACCCTTCAGCACGGGCCGCAGTGTGCCAACTGCAAACTGACGGAATCTGTCCTGGCGAGAATTGTCGCCCTTGTAGATCGAGTCGATAGTCTTCAAATCGTCTGCAATCTGGCCCCAAACCTTCGAATCAGCATCCAATGGCGTGGCGTCGATCAGCTCAAGGCTGTCCGAGGCCGGTTGCAAGCCCGCCATACCGAGGGCCAAGGAGTCGCCGAGGAGTCCAAGCTGGTCAATCGGCGAAAGCTTGGCGAAGTCGTCGCGAATCGCTGCGAAAGCGGTCGCCGAGTACCTCGAGCGGTAATAGCCGCTCTGTCCGACATTGGTCAGCACGAGTCCGCAGCCAGGCATTTGCATGGTTCCCTTGCCACCTTCGATCACCGCGCGTACCGGCTCGTTGCCAAGCGTGCCGGCGATGACTGGAACGCGCCAGAGCAGTGATTTCTTGCCGGGTCGATCCTTGCTGAATTCGGTCTGGGTCAACTTGATTGTGGTCTTGCCGTCGACGCAGAGCGTTTCATCCAGCGAGATCATCGGAACGCCAGGCTGCAGGGTGAAGTCATGTGCGATTTTCGTGATCGGCTGAACAGCTGCAGCTTCGACCGCCTGCCAAAGATCGTCCGAGCGCGTATTCGAATAGGCATGCTTTTTCATGTAGCGACGTACGCCATCACGCCAGGCATCTGCGCCGGCGTAGGCTTCGAGCATGTTGATGACAGCGGCGCCCTTGGAATAAGTGATTGAATCAAACGCCTGACTGGCCTGCTCGACGGTTTCGATTTTCTGCACGACCGGATGCGTGCTGGCGACGGCATCGATCGACATTGCGTATTCGCGTGAAACCACTGCGCGTAATTCCGCCTTCCATTCCGGATGCAGCTTTTGCGTGATACGGCTGGCCATCCAGCTTGCAAAACCTTCGTTGAGCCAGAGATCGTCCCACCATTGCATCGTGACCAGATCACCGAACCACTGGTGCGCGATCTCATGCGCGGCGGTGCCGAAGATCCTTTGCTTGTCGGACTCCGTCGACAGTGTCGGATCGAGCAGCAGGCCGCGCTCGAAAGTGAAGATCGCGCCCCAGTTTTCCATCGCGCCGAAGAACTGACTGCGACCTGGCGAGGCGATGTTGTCGAGCTTGGGTAGCGGATACGGCACGCCAAAATAGTCGTTGAACTCACGCAAGACCGTCTGTGAAGATTCGAGCGCGAACTGCGCCTGCGAGGTCAGCCCCTTCTGCGTGATGACGCCGAACTCGACTCCATCGGACTTCGCCGTGGCGCGATCGAAATCGCCAAGCCCGAAAAACAGCAGATAAGTCGACATCTTCGGTGAGGTCGCGAAGGTGATGCGACTCGTACCGTTGCCCAGATCCTCCTTGTCCTGGATCGGCATGTTGCTGACTGCCATCTGCGCACTCGGCACGATCGCGGTCAGATCGAAGGTTGTCTTGAAGTTTGGCTCATCCCAGCTCGGCACGAATTTGCGCGCATCGGAATTCTCGAACTGCGTGTACAACGCGCGCTTCTCGCCCTCTTGGGTCACATAGTCGATTGCAAACAGACCATTGGCCTGGGTACCGATTTCCCCGACGTAATCCATCGACAGCAGATAGGTGCCGGCATCGAGCTTTTTCACAAATACGAAACTCGCGGTCTGCGCGGATTCATCGACGCTGACCTTGGGCGCGGGATAGGCGCGCTTGTCTCGCGTCGAACCAATGCTGGCGGAAGAAAAACGCATGTCGACGGCGTTGAGAACGATCCGATCAGTCGGCTCGAGAATATCTATCGTAATGACGGCATGACCATCGAAGCTCAGCGTTCGCGCGTGAGGCGTCACCGAAATCGCATAGTGCGAAGGGCGCACGTTGCGCGGCAATTGGGTGGTGACGCTGGCGTCGATCTGCGTCTGTGGTGGCACCTTGGCATCGGCAAACGGCGGAGCACTGGATGTTGCGAGGGCAATGGCGACGAACAAGGAACGGCGCATGAAAATCCTCTGCATGTTGATCGTGAGAGTCCAAGCAGACGGAAATCCACTTGCGCAAGAAACGGGGTCATCGATGCGGAGCAGCCGCTGATTCCCAACCTGTTGAAAGTTACCCGCATGCCACGCGAGCGCAATAGTCGAAAGTCATGATGCAAGTGAATCGATGCACTCGCCTGGAATAAAACGAGGCGCGCCAGTCGTTTGGCAAGGTCCTGCGCCTGCTTGCAATCCAGACTTCAGCGAGTCAGAAAACCGCGTGCGACCGGATCGGTCGATTCCTCACGTTCGACGCCGTCGACGCGGGCGCCCTCGGGACCGTGCTGCAGCCATTGCTCCAGTTCGGCGAGCGCCCCGATTTCACCCTCCGCGATGATCTCGACACGCCCGTCACGCAGGTTGCGCGCGTGGCCGTCGATACCGAGACGCACGGCCTGGGCGCGCGTTCCGGCTCGGAAGGAAACGCCCTGCACACGACCGGAGACATGGAAGATCACGCAGGTCATCACGCTGTCACTGGGTCTTTGCAGCCTGTGCAGCCGCGATCGCTGTTTCCAGATCCCTGTCCTTGATCGGACCAAGGAACTGCTTGGCAACGCTACCGTCCGGTGCGATCAGGTAGGTCGTCGGCAATCCGCGGGGAACATCGAAATCCGCAGGCGGCGCGTCGACATCAATCTGCGCGATCGGGTAGTCGACCGGATTCTTTGCAAGGAAATCGACGATCTCCTGACGATCGGTATCCTCGAAGGCCAAGCCGATGCCTTCGACATCCTTGCGTGCCTTGATGAAAGCCGACAACTCGGGCATCTCGGCGATGCAAGGCGCGCACCAGGTCGCCCAGAAATTCACCACGACCCACTGCCCGCGATGCGTGGCGAGATCGTAGGCCTTGCCGTCGATGGTTTCGACCTTGAGTTGAGGTTGACTCGCCGTTTCTGCCGCAGCGCCCGTTGACAGCAGCGTGATCAAGGCGGCGGCGACGAATGTGATTCGATACTTCATGACGGATTTTCCGGAGTTTCGGGAAAGGGTTCGCGTGCTTTTTGGTCAGGTTCGGGCACCAGCGAGGCCAATGGCACATCCATCCTGTCGCGCAACATCGTTGACAGGCTCTGTAGTGGTCCTTCGTCGAAATCCGTCAGCGTATCGCCCGGCAACAACTGGCTGCCAACAGGCAGACGGTAACTGCTCTCGCGGTAGAGATCGAGCAAACTGATTCCGGCCAGATCGCGCGAGAGGATCCACTCGCCGGTTTCAGTCCGCCGGATTACCGCCACTTCGCAGAGGTCGCCAAGGTAGCGCTGCAGCAGGTCGTCGGTCAGATACGGTTCGCTCTGCAGCAATTCGTCGCTGTGCAGACCGCGTCCGTCGCGATGCGCCGCGACCAATTCACCGAGCACGCGCAGCAAGCCGGTGAATTCCTGGTCGGCGGAAATGCGGTCATCAGCGCGGCGGTAGTCGAATGCCGAGAACGACGCGGTAATCGACGCGCCAAACAAGACGATGATCCACGACAGATACAACCAGAGAAAGAAAATCGGCACGATCGACAAGGCGCCATAGACCTGCTGATAGTTCGCCATTTCGCTGGCGTACCAGGCGAAGCCATGCTTTGCCGATTCGAACAGGACCGCCGCGATAAAGCCGCCGAGCGTCGCATCGCGAAAGCGCACGGTGCGATTCGGAATCACCGTGTAGCCCGTGCTCAGCGCGATCCAGACGATCAGAAACGGCAACGCCGAAAGCACGCGTCCCTTGATCGACCATTGTGTCGCAGCGGCATCTATGAATGGCAGTGCGACCAGATACGAACTGATCGCGAGCATCGCGACCAGCAACATCGGTCCAAGACTCAGCGCAGTCCAGTAGATGACGAAGCGCGAGGCCGGGCCGCGATTGGTCTTGACCCGCCAGATTCGGTTGAACGCATCCTCGATGCTCATCATCAGCGAAATCGCGCTGAAAACGAGCACGAGCACGCCGATCGCCGTCGCCTTGCTGGCATTGGCAGCAAACTCGGTCAGGTAGACCTGGATGACATCGCCTGCGGCCGGTACGAAATTGTTGAACGCCCAACTGGTCAACTTGATGCGCCATTCCTCGAATACCGGAAACGCGGCCAGTACGCCAAGCACTGCCGCCGTCAGCGGTACCAGAGCGAAAAGGGTGGTGAATGCCAGCGCACCAGCGGTCTGCAGGCAGCGGTCCTCGAGGAAGCGGTGCCAGGTGAATTCGAGAAAGGCGAGGCTTCGTTCTCGACTCAAGCTAGACTTGGGCAGGATCAATTTCATCCGCGCAGACTAGCTTACTGGCGCAATGCGGCCAATCCGAATTCCTGAACACACCAGCGAGAGCATTTCATGAATGGAGCATGCCCTCGCTTGTCCCTTGAAACCACACGACATTTTGCAAATCCAGCGATAAATCCCGCCATCACCTCAAACGCGGAAAAACGAGTGAACTCCAAGTCCGGCGTGATCATCACCCGTATGTCCGTATCCACGAATTGTCCGCACCCGGGAACAGAATATTGATGGCCGACATACTGGTTCTCTACTACAGCCGCCACGGCAAGGTGGCCCAACTCGCCCGGCTGGTTGCTCGCGGCATCGAAGAGGTGCCCGGAATAGGTGCACGCCTGCGCTGTGTACCACCCGTTGCGCCGGTGACCGAGAATGCGCAGCCGCCAGTGCCGGAGGATGGCGCGCCCTATGTCAGTCGTGACGATCTCAAGGAATGTGTCGGTCTCGTCCTTGGTAGTCCAACCCGCTTCGGCAATATGGCCGCACCGCTCAAGCACTTCATCGACTCGACCGCGGCCGAATGGGCTTCCGGCACCCTGGTCGGAAAACCGGCTGGCGTGTTCACCTCGACCGCCACCATGCACGGCGGCCAGGAAAGCACCCTGCTTTCGATGATGACGCCGCTGCTGCACCACGGCATGTTGATTGTCGGCATCCCGTTTACCGAAGCGGCCCTCAATCGCACCACCACGGGCGGCACGCCGTACGGCGCAAGTCATGTCGCCGGCGTGGATGGTGAGAACCCGCTCAGCGAGGATGAACGCATCCTTGCACGCTGCCTCGGACGCCGTGTGGCGGAAATCTGTGCACGACTTGGAACATCGGCATGATGGCGATTCGTTGCGGATTCCTGGCCTGGGCCGGTCTCGTGATCCTGCAAGTCGTCTGGCATGCCTGGCTGGCGCCACCGCTGAACGGACAGATCGGTCTGGCCCTGGCGTTGACCCTGCCGCCCTTGCTGCTGCCTCTTCTCGCCCTGCGCCGCGGCGCCAAGCGCGCCCTGCTCTGGATCGGCATCATCAGTCTCGGCTATTTTTGCCATGGTGTCGTCGCCGCTTGGGCGATCCCGAGCATGCGCGTTCCTGCGCTGATCGAGATCGTGCTCTGCGTGCTTCTGATCGGAACCCTGGGCTGGATCACGCGCAGCCCCGAAGGGCGTTGAACCTGACGCGGGGGCATGTTTCGGACGCGGGCTATAATCCCGCGTCATGGCCGCCTCTCTGTCCGCACCTGCCCTCGGCAATCAGCACCTAACCGATCGCGTCCTTCAGGCGTGGCAGGAACGCGTCCTGCCGCTGTCCATGCGTTCGGCGATCAAGCAGGATCTCGATGCATTGGGTGCCCACGCCGCGGAGGCTTGGCAAGCAGCGCGATTGCGCGCGCCAAGCACGCCGGTACTGACCCAGTGGGATGCCTGGGGCAACCGCATCGACCGGATAGAGTCGACCCCGGTTTGGCAGCGCGGTGCGGAAATGACCGCACGCTATGGACTGGTTGCCGCTGGCCATGAGTCGACCCATCGCGAGTTCGCTCGTTGTGACCAGTTCGCCCGGGTCTATCTGCATCACATCGCCAGCGAGTTCCATACCTGCCCGCTGGCCATGACCGATGGTGCCGCCACGGCGCTCAAGGCCTCGGGCAACGACCAACTGATCCAGCGCGCCGTCCCGCATCTGACCTCGCGTGATCCGGCCAAGCTATGGCTCTCTGGCCAATGGATGACCGAGTTGATGGGTGGCTCGGACGTTGGCAACAGCGAAACCGAAGCACGCCCTGTTGAAGACGGACGTTTTCGATTGCATGGGCGCAAATGGTTCACGTCGGCGGTGATTGGCGAGATGGCCCTGACCCTCGCGCGACCGCAAGGCGCAAGCGAAGGCGCCGATGCACTGGCCTTGTTCTATCTTGAAACGCACGACGAAAACGGTGCCTGGAACGGCATCCGAATCGACCGGCTCAAGGACAAGCTCGGCACGCGTGAACTGGCCACGGCTGAAATTCACCTTGATGGCGCGCTCGCGATTCCGGTCAAAGGCCTTGTCCGCGGGGTGCGCCTGATCGCGCCGATGCTCAACGTCACCCGCACCTGGAACGCGGTTTGTGCACTGGCGACCATGCGCCGCTGCATTGCCCTCGCGACGCGCTATGCCTACCAGCGTGAAGCATTCGGCCGACGCCTGATCGATCATCCACTGCACGCGGCAACCCTGGCCGACATGCAGGCCGAATTCGAGGCCGCCTTCCAGCTTGTGTTTCATGTCACCCATCTGCTCGGGCGCAGCGAATGCAGTGTCGCCGACGACAATGAACTCGCCGTGCTGCGGGTGCTGACACCCTTGGCAAAGCTATGGACAGCCAAGCTCGCCGTCAAGATCGCCTCGGAAACCTGCGAGGCCTTTGGTGGCGCCGGCTACATCGAAAACACCGGCATTCCACAGTTGCTGCGCGACGCCCAGGTCTATCCGATCTGGGAAGGCACGACCAATGTTCTGGCGCTGGACAGCTTGCGTGCGATCAACAGCGTCGGCATCGAACCCTTGCTCGAATCGGCGAATACCCTGCTTGCCGAAATCCTCGAGGGGAAGGCGTCGGCTCAGCTTCAATCCCGGGCCATGAGCATATGCTCGGCACTCAAACAGGCCAGCGAATGGCTGCATCAAAATGCCGCAAGTGCGGATTCCCTGCAGGCCGGTGCACGCGGGCTCGCGCTGACCCTGGCGCGAAGCATGGCCGCGGTTCTGCTGTGTCGCCAGGCCGCCTGTTCGATCAATACGACCGGCGACATGCGTCCTTCGCAGGCGCTCGCTCGATTTATCTCCGCCGGTCTGGGAGTACTCCCAGGCTCGTTCAGCGAGCAGGCCGCCGACCTGCTAGATCCGCCCGCCTGATCCTCCATCGTTCAAACAAGGAATTCCCATGCAACATCTCTGCATCGTCACCACGGGCGGCACCATCGACAAGGTTTATTTCGACGACAAATCAACTTATGAAATTGGTGACCCGCAGATCGGCAAGATTCTGGATGCACTCGGCGTCGCTTTCACGTTCGACGTGCTGCCTGCCCTACGCAAGGACAGCCTGCATCTCGACGAAGATGATCGAGATCTGCTGCGACGCATGATCGAGAAACAACCGCATCGGCACGTGCTGGTGACCCACGGCACCGACACCATGGTCGAGACTGCCGCCGTGCTCAGCAATATCAAGGACAAGGTCATCATCTTGACCGGTGCACTGAACCCGGCGCGCTTCCAGGGCTCGGATGCCGTGTTCAATATCGGCTGCGCGGTCGGTGCCGTGCAATGCCTGCCCGATGGCGTCTACATCGCGATGAACGGGCGCATCTGGAACCCGGCACACGTGCGCAAGAACCGCGACGCCAACCGCTTCGAGTCGGCTTGACAACTGCCAGCGCCAAGTTGCGGAAGGCCCACCCGTGAACCGGCTCCCACAAATGCCGACCTCACTTTCAGTGCTTGAGTAGGAGTCCTTTCTGGGGCGAACGCCAAGCGACGGTTCAGCTCGAAAATCCGGATCAGCGATCGTCGCGCGAAAAGACCCAGCCGTCCTCGACCTTGACCGGAAACTTCGCGGTCGGCAAGTAGGCGGGTGGATTCATGGCTTCGCCAGTGCGCACATCGAAACGCGAGCCATGACGCGGGCACTCGACTTCGTAGCCGTGGATCGGGCCGCCGGTCAGTTCGGCTCCATCATGCGTACAGATGTCCTCCAGCGCGTACAACTCACCATCGATATTGAACACAGCAATCGGAGTGTCGCCGTCGAATCCGGTCTGCACTTCACCCGGCAGCAACTCGGCCATGTGGCAGATGCGCACCCAATCGCTCATGCCGGATCTCCGAGCAATGCATTGCTCGCGACCAATTCACAGATGCGCCGCACATCACCATCCATCGCGCGATCACGCTGCATGAAATCGATGTGCTCGCGGATCTTCGCGTGAGCCTTGCGCACGGCGATGCCGGCATGAAATTCACCGGCATCGGCAAGTGCTTTCATGAGGTCGTCGATCTCGGCGTCGAACGCCGCACGACTGGAATGATCCTCGTGCGGTGCATTGCTGATCTTCGCCGCCAGTGCCGCTCCGTCGCCACGCTCGGCGAGGCTGCGTGCCGCATTGAGCATGTCCTGACGGTATTCGAGCGCCTGTGCGGCGGTGTACAACTCCAGCGCCAGGACATGGCCGAGGTCTTCGGTCATTTCAAGCACATGACGTGCCTCGTTGGTGCCCATCGAGACATGGTCTTCGGCGTTCGCGCTGGTCGGAATCGAATAGACCGAAGCCGGATGCGCGCGCGTGGCCATGTCGTTGACCAGGGCTGCCGCCGTGTACTGGACGATCATGAAACCGGAATCGGTGGCGTCCTCGTTGCCGATCAGGAACGCCGGCAAGCCATCATTGTTGGCCGGATCGACAAGCTTGTTCAAGCGTCGCTCGGAGATCGAGGCGAGCACCGGAATCGCCGCTTTCACATAGCTCATCGCCAGCGCCAGCGGCATGCCGTGGAAGTGGCCTGCCGATATCACCTGGTCCTCGATGAAACGCGGATTCTCGGCATCAGGGAACACCAGAGGATTATCGGTGACCGAGTTCAATTCAATATCGATGATGCGACATGCCTGCGCCCAGGCATCGCGTACGGCGCCGTGGACCTGCGGCATGCAGCGCAAACAATACGCATCCTGCGGCTGGTGTTTCTTGCCGCCCTTGAACGGCAGAAAGCGCTCGTAGAAGGCCTCGCGACCATGACGCTGCGACGGCGGAACATAATCCCAGCAGATGTCGAAGCGTCGCTTCTGCTCCTCCGGATCACTCCACGAATCGGCGGTCCAGGTACGAAAACGCGGCACAAGGTGATACGGAATATCGACCAGGGTCGAGCCTTCGAGCAGTTCGCGGATGTGTCGCGCGGTTTCAACCTGGCCCGGATGCGGGCGCAACGCGTGAACTTCCGGGCGCATGGCACCGCTGCGACCAGCAAACGCATCGAGCGTCATCGCCGCAGCCAGGTCGGCCGTCGCGATCAGATTCTCGATCCGCGACAACGCGAGCACGGCGGTCGCCAGCATCTGCGTGGTGCCGTTGTTGAGTGCCAGTCCTTCCTTGAAGGACAGGCGGATCGGCTCGATGCCGACGCGCCTGATTGCCTCGGCACCGCTGACGCGCTCGCCCTCGACGAACGCTTCGCCACCGCCGAGCAGAACGATGGCGAGATGTGACAAAGGTGCCAGATCACCACTCGCTCCGACCGAACCCTTGGCCGGAATCACCGGGATCACATTGCGGTTGAGCAAGGCGGTCAGCGCTTCAAGCGTCGATACGCGAATGCCCGAGTGACCACGCAACAAGGTGTTGATGCGAATTGCGAGAATCGCGCGCACGACATCAGCGGCCAGCGGCTCGCCGACGCAGACCGCGTGGGTGATCAGCAGATTGTGCTGCAGTTCTTCAAGCAGGGTACCTTCGTATTGTTCGGGATTGCCGCCCGGTAATTCGTCGCGTGCGCGGTGCGCGCCGAGCAGCTTGTCGGCATTGCTGCCGAAACCTGTCGTCACACCGTAGACCGGTTCGCCGCAACGAACTTTCTCGGCAAGGAAATCCGCCGCACGCTTTACGCGCACGAGCGCTGTTGACGATAACGAAACGCCGCTGCCGTTGCAGGCGATCTCGACAACCTGTTCGCGCGTCAGCGAAGAACCATCCAGTTCGATCATCATGAATGCGCTCCCATCGCCGCAATTTGCTCGAGTTCAACGCGCAGGGTCTTGACCAACTCGGTTCGCTTCACTTCGAACTGATCCTCGCGGCGCAAGTCTTTCACTGTGACCGTGCCGTTGGCAATCTCGTTTTCGCCGAGCACGAGCACGAAACGGATACCGGCGCGGTCCGCGTACTTGAACTGCTTGCCGAGTTTCGACGGCTCCATGACGACTTCGGTATTGATGCCGGCCTGGCGCAACTCAGTGGCGAGGGCCAGATAGCTCGGCAGCTGCACTTCGTCCATCTGCGTGACCAGGGCCTGCACCGAACTCGTCGCAGTACCGATCAAACCAGCCTCACGCAACTGCCAGTAAAGACGCGTCGCGCCGATAGAAATGCCAACACCGGGCAAGCTCGACTTGGTGTAGTTGCCGGCGAGGTTTTCGTAACGACCTCCCGAACAGATCGATCCGATCTGCGGGTGTTCGTTGAGTGTGGTCTCGTAGACCGTGCCGGTGTAGTAATCGAGGCCGCGCGCTATCGACAGATTCAACGCGTAGTGTGATTCAGGCACGCCGAAAGCCTTGATCAGGTTCAGGACTTCGCGCAGTTCGTTGCGACCCTGCTCGAACGTTTCGCTGCCCGAACCAAGCGCATCGAGTTTTTCCAGCGCATCGGCCAGCGAAGTCGAGCGCACCTGGACGAAGGCGAGAATCTTGTCGACTGTTTCGGTCGAGAGGCCGAAGGCCGCGCCAGTCAAGGTTTCCCGCACGTGATCGATTCCGCGCTTGTCGAGCTTGTCGACTTCACGCAGCACGGCCATCTGCTGGTCGCCATCTTCAATACCGAGGCCCTCGAACCAGCCGCGCATGAGACGCCGGTTGTTGAGCTGGATCGTGAACGGTCCGATCGCGAGATCGCGGAACACACCATAGATTGTCGCCGGAATCTCGGCGTCGTAGCGCACAGACAGTGCATCCTTGCCGATCACGTCGATATCGCACTGATAGAACTCGCGGAAGCGCCCGCGCTGAGCACGTTCGCCACGATAGACACGCTGGATCTGGTAGCGCCGGAACGGAAAGCTCAAGCCATGCTCATGTTCGGCGACGTAGCGCGCCAGCGGCACGGTCAGATCGAAGCGCAAGGCCAGGTCGGGCTTGTCGCCCTGCTCCATCGCACCGGTCGACTGCACGAAATAAACCTGACGCTCGGTCTCGCCGCCGGACTTGGTCAACAGCACATCGGCGAATTCCATCACCGGCGTCTCGATCGGCAGAAAACCGAAGCGTTCGAAATTGCTGCGTACCGTATCGAGCATGCCCTGAAAGGCGATCTGGTCGAGCGGCAGCAGCTCCAGTACGCCGGGCATGGTGCGGGCGGGTGTCAAAGCCATGGAATCCTCGGAAAGTCAGCCTCAGCGGCGCGTTCATGCACCACCAAGCAGGCCCGTTAGATTATCAGATTGACCCCCGTCCTTTTAGACAAACGTTGCGCTGCACCACCTCCGCGGCTATCATTCGCGCCCCGCCAAACGCGGGCCGGTATCGGGGTGTAGCTCAGTCTGGTAGAGCGCTACGTTCGGGACGTAGAGGTCGCAGGTTCGAATCCTGTCTCCCCGACCAA